>CAMFJD010000017.1 GCA_945956935.1 uncultured Bacillota bacterium
AAATCCGGAACCAACACCAAATCCGGAACCAACACCAAATCCGGAACCAACACCAAATCCGGAACCAACACCAGATACATTACCAGAAACTGGTATGGCAAGTTCGCAATTGATTACCCTTTTAGGAAGCGTAACAGCGCTAGGATCAATTCCTTTACTTAAACGTAAAAAATAAAAATAAATAAATTCATTTGTCACTAAAGCACTCACTTGTTTGAGTGCTTTTTTATGTCGGACTAAAGATGGAACGAAAATGGAACGAAAATGGAATAAAAATGGAACGTTTGCACATAAAAAATACAGTAAACTAAAAAATGATACAAAATACATATGTTAAAGGAGGTGTAAAAGCTGAATTAGTTCTTTGAAAAATAAATAAAAGCCTTAAATGTCACGAAAATAACGTTTTTGTCACAAAAATGTTGTTTTTGTTATTACCCCATGATATAATCTTGTTAAAGGAAGTGATTTCTGAAATGAGATATTCAAAAAAATTAAGAGAAAGAGCGATGCTAACGGTAAATGAATTAGCCGAAGCAGCAAATGTAAGTGTACGAACAATTTATCGTATTGAAGCAGGAACATATAAGTTGTCTGATAAGATGAATCTTATCTTGGTAAGGACTCTTCTACCGAACCTTGAAAAAGAAAATATTGATAACGAAGGATATATGGTGAAAGAAAATAAAATGAGCTATTCTGATGAAATAGATGCTTTTACAATGTTGCTATATAATAAATTGCCAGAAGAAACACAAGTAACACTTTCAATTGAGCAGCTCGATACAATAATAAAATCAATTAATTAGGGGGACAAAATTATGAAAAAATTAGGGATGATTGCAGTTACAGTAGCTTTAAGTGGTGTATTAGTGGGAACAAGTGTTGTTTCTGCTAGTGTTCCAACAGAGTTCAGCGAGTTACAAACTTGGCACACATCAGGAATGGCAGAAGGTACGTTAAATGTTCAAACCTTAAAAGGTGATTCTGCAACAGTCGATAGTGTTCAAAAAGAGTCTACAGCAGTAGTCAACCCAAGTGAATCAACTATTAATGATGTTGTGACACCAAGTGAATCAACTATTAATGATGTTGTGACACCAAGTGAATCAGTAATAGAAACAACTCCAGAATATGTTCCTAATGTTGAGGCAACTGTGCCACTAACAGTAACACCTGAACCAGAAGTGGTTGCACCGAGTCAACCAGTAAATCCGCCAGTAAATGAGGGGAGTGGATGGACGCCTCCAACATCAGAAGAGTTAGAAGATATCTTTGGTGGAATTGACATGGAAAATCCACTCTGGTGCTATGATTATGAAACTGGAAATGATTATTATTGTGTATATGAATAAATTTTTCGAAGAAAGGCTTGTAAAAGTCTTTCTTTTTTTATTGAAGGAGGCAAAACAGCATGAAGAAAATTATAGGTATTTGTACTGCATTAGTTTGTTTAGTTATTGTTTTATCAGCAAAAACAACTATTAATGTTTCTGCAACAGAAGCAGATAAGAATACACCATATACAACTGAAGAGATTCAAGAAATAATTGAAAACACCAAAAAGTTAGTTGAAAATGAACCAACAAAAACTATTTCTGAATTGAGAGGAGAAATTACTCCGTTTTTCCTAGAAGGTGGTGAAAATAATGAAACAATGTATCCAGTTGGAAAGGTCGGAAGCGAGACTCTGTACTCTTCTCAAGATTTAACAGAAGAAACACTTCAGCCAAATGAACCAGAAGTGGAAACGTCAACACTAGCTCGTGCATCTGTAAGCATTGTTAATGGGCAAGTATCATTACGATTGGGTACATATACATATTCAACACCTATGTATATGCTCGGATCAGATTATGTATATTGTTTACAACCATATAGTGGAAATGCATCAGGAAATTATCAGCAACAATCAACAGTTAAAGACAGAAAAATTGCTGCTGTTTCATCGAATGGGTTTCCTTATAACAAAACTTTCAACGGAAAAACTTATACGAATGAAGAAGCATATGTTCGGACGTGGATGGCTTTGAATAATGCTTACAGTGGCACGTTTAATCAAGCAACTATGAAAACAGATGCTGGTGTAGCTTGGCTATTAGCCAAAATGGATGCCTTAGATGTAGCAGATTATAGTCAGCCGACTTTGGATAGAACAAGTGCAACGGTAGGAACTGATGGACAAACAGGATGGTTTACGGTTACAAATGTACCTACTGGTGCAAATATTCAAGTAACTGCACCAAGTGGGATGACAGCAGTTGTTAGTGGAAATAAATTTTATTTCAAAAAAGGAACAGCCACATCAGGAAATAAAACAGGGAGTGTTAAGTTTGTTAATAAAAGTGATGCGGTAATGCTTACATACGGTGGTTCAGGAACAACACAGAATCTAGGAAAACCTCAAGCATTTAAAGATCCATCGGTAGCAAGAAACTTTACTATTACTGTTCCAGTAAGTACTGCAAAAATCACTATTAATCATGTAAATGATTTAACAAATGAAGTTATTCATACAGAATCAAGAGATGTAAATATTGGAACAGTTGTGACAGATAAAGTGAAACCTGAAATTGTTAATCCAAATGAATCAGGGACAACGTTTGTACCAACCAATCCAAATCAAACGTGTAACGTAACTGTAAATAGTAATACAACGTGTACATTGAATTACCGTAAAAAAGCAACAATTAACATTAATCACATTGATATTGATACATTAGTGAAATTACAAAATACAATCACAGAAACAAAAAAAGAAGGTGATACGTTTACCTATGGACTAAAAGCTTTTGATAACTTTAGAGCTGAACCAACTACACAATCGTATTCAGGAACAGTTTCAATTCCAACAGTTCAAACGAAAGCACATCCATGGGGGGGACCATGGCAAGAATGGAGAGAAGATAGTCCTTCTGGAACAACAGGACAATCAAAATCACTTGAAGCAATTCAAATTAAGCTTAAGAACATTCCAGATGTTAATATTGAGTACAGAACATATGATAGTGTTCAATCTAAATGGAATAGTTGGGTGACGAATGGAAGCCAGAGTGGATATGCTGGAGCAAAATTAGCAAATATTCAAATTCGGTTAACAGGAGTAGATGCTGATAAATATACGTTACAGTATCGTGGATACACAGCTAATTATGGCTGGGAAAGTTGGAAAACAAGTACATCTTCAAACGATGCAATTGATATGGTAGCACCACAACGAATCATTGAAGCCTATCAAGTGAAACTTGCACCAAAATCAGGTGATAAACAGGTATTCAATCATGACTTTACTTATAAAGCACAGTCAAAAGTAACAATTAATCATCGTGATATTGTTACTGGAGCGATTTTAGAAACCGAAACTGTAGTCGTGGATAAGAATGCAACAACAACAGTAAACGCAAAACCAAATGACTACTTTAAAACAACAGTAGAAGGGGCTACAATTCCGTATAAACAAGAACCGAATAAACCAACAAGCGTGACTGTTACAGGAGATGGGAACGCTCAAACAGTTACTTTTGATTATCGTAAAGAATTTACACATACAATTACATCTGTCAACGGAAAAGATGTAAATGAAGTGATTGCACCAAAAAGAACTGTAAAGCAATTAGAAGCATATGATTATACTTATACGGTAGCAGATACAAATAAACCAACGGATAAAGAATGGATTGAAACACCAAAAAATCAAAAATATACAGGTAAAACAAGTAAAAATCAAGAATTTATTTTTTACTTTAAGCTATCAGTTGCTGATCCAACAGTCAGTGTTGAGATTCAAAATCCAACAAATGAAGTAGCCTTTAAAGGTTTTGTTGAATGGAAATTGAATAAAGCAAATCCAACTGCGAAAAGTGATATTATTATTGAACAATCACTAGATTTGGTAGGTAATCATTACGCAGTGCGGAATGAATTTGGTTCAATTACGAATGTAGATGAGAAGAAAACTTTAATTGCAAGTCAATCTGAAAAGGGCTTTGATTTAAAATTAACAACAAATCCGATAGATGTAAAAAATATTGATTTAGAATACAAAGCAGGATACCAATTTACAAATTGGTATTGGCGTAATTATGAATGTATTGATGGACAAGACCAATACTGTTTTGAATGGAAAGAAATTGAAGCAACACCGGATTGGTCAAAAGTAGTTACAGATGAGATAATTGTTATGTTAGATCCGGATCATAAGTACGGAGATACATTGCAACCAAAAGAAAATGAAGGTGTTTTTGCCGAACTTGATCTCATTATTGGTCAAACGGAAAAACTTGATGGAAAAAAACCACCGCAAGACTATAAAGATGGAAATTTTATGGAATATTTTGAATATATTATGGTGGAAACTCCAGATAAAACGTTAAAAACTCAAACGAAGATAGACATGGATAGCATTAAGCCAACGTATGTATCAGATTTTAATAACCCACTCTATGTGACAGAAGGAAATACGAATGTCTATGTGCCAGATGTGATGAGTGAATTACAAGACGACTACTTTAATATGTCACCGTATAATTATGGTGATTATGTAATGCCATTAACATATGATACAACCAAAGGATTCCAATTAGGAAATCATGCTCTTGCACATGTGACAACTTTCCAAATTAAAGAAGGTCAAGATGTTGAAAAAGAATATTTTGAATATACAGAGGGTGTAGAATGGAATGCAGCAGGAGATTATATGCGTGATTGGGAACGAGCATATTATATTCCAATTGAAGCAGAATCACCATTGAAACCAAACAAACAATACGATATTACTTATCAATTAGGTGAATTAGGATTGAGTGATATTACATATATTCAAAAACAACAGTTTAGTTTTGAATCATATATGTTTGGGCATATTTTAGATGATCCATACTACTTAATTCAAGTAGCAACTCCTTTTAGAAAAGACGTATCTGATTATCGTTATCACTACACGATGACACCAGAACAACGTCAAGCTATTCGTGAAGTAGATAGTGAACTAAGTAAAGGGTTTTTACATACATGGGCGAGAACAAATCATGGGGAACGCTCTGAAGCGCTACGAACAGTATTGCCTGATTTACCAACACATAACAATTAAAAGAGAGCCGTAAGGCTCTTTTTTATTTTGGAATAAAAATGGAACGTTTTTGGAATAAAAATGGAACGTTTACCTAGAAATTGTAAGTTAAACTAGATGAGAAATATATCAAAAGGAGGAATTTAAAATGCTAGATTGGCTTAAATGGGTAACTTTATCATTAATTGGAGTTGTATTGGCATTCATTATTGCACAAGGATTTACTGCTCACAGAACAAACTTAATTGATTCACAGAATACAGCGTTAGAAACTGTATCGAGTGTATTAAATCAATTTGGAGATCGAACAGAATTGACAGCTTCAAACTTAGCGGAAGAATTAACGTATGAATTAGCTCGTGAAATGACTCAAAACTACAATGTCGATGTCGCTTATGACTTTTTCAATGCCGATGGCAGTGTCTGTGATTCGAATTGCGAATTTGTTCAATTCAGAATTGATTTATCAAATGGAAAAGATATTGTTTCATCAATGCATAAAAAATTTCAATTGTCAGTAAAGGAGTAACAAGTGAATGGGAAATAAAATAGGTTTTTTAACAGGATTAACGATTTTTCTTTTATTTGCAGTACCAATGTTTTTAGAAATTCAAAAGACACAAGTAACAGCTTCATCTATCCAACAATTAGCGCAAGAAGTTGTAATTTTAACCGAGACAGAAGGTGGATTATCAAGTCGTGTAAATGATTTGATTGCAAAAAACGAAGCGCATTATGCGAAAACAAATATGGATTTAGATGTTAGTGTCAGTGAATCATCTGGTGGTACATTAGCAGCAAAGGCACAACCTTCAACTGAATTTGAAGTCAATGTCAGTGTGAGTTATTCAGCATGGTTTAAAGAAAACAAAATGGCTTCACGCGCATCAGGAATTATTATGAAACGATAGGTGAAGAAAATGCAAAATACAATGGAACAAAAATTACGAGCAATTGTCGATACAAGCTTTTTAGGTGTTTATCTTGGTGAAGATTCGCATATAACTGATATCAGCTACAACGGAAAAGAATTGTATGTGCAAGATAACTTGACTGGTCGAAGAAAAGAAAATGTCATGATAACCTATGTTGAAGAAACAGAAGAAAATGGACATTTGTTTAAGGAAAGCAAGCAACGTCCACTATCGAGTAATGATGTTGAATTATTTATTCGCAAAATTGCCGATCAATGTGGGAAGCCATTTACGACAGAAGAGCCGATTTTAGATACAGAAGTCGCTGAATTGCGGATTAATGCCGTACATAGTGCTGTGTCACCTTTTGGAGTTACTTTGGCTGTGCGTGTATCAAAACCACGTTTAAGTATTACAAATCCAACGGATTTAGCGCCCAAAGAAGTAATTGACTTGCTCAATACACTTGTTAAAAGTGAATCAAATATTGTTATTTCTGGAAAAACAGGGTCTGGAAAAACCGAATTTCAAAAGTATTTAGTAGGATCAATTCCAGATAACTCAAAAATATGTTTGTTAGAAGATACAATGGATTCACACTTGAAAATATTATATCCAAGTAAAGATATCAACTCTTGGAGAACACTTACTGCTGAAAGTCGTGAAGAATCAAAAAGGATTTATTATTCGTCACTGATTAAAGCTGCTCTACGGAATAATCCAGATTTTGTGATTGTAGCTGAAAGTCGTGGTTCAGAAGCCTATGATATGCTTCAGGCGGCACTAACTGATCATGCGATTATTACAACCCTACACGCAAACGGAGCAACCGCAATCCCATCACGATTAATGAGTATGATTCGTCAAGAGTATACAGTTTCTGATGCTGTGCTAGGTAAAGATATTGTAGATACATTGAAAATAGGTATTCATTTGGCTTATGAACAAGTACCTCTTGATAATGGTGAATATTTATTTAAACGATATATTCGTGAAGTTGTCGAATTTCAAGATTATGATATTCATACTGGTGTCCAATACAATATGTTATATCAGCGGAAAAAGGAATATATTGACGGAAAATATGAAACAACTGCACATTTTGGGAAGCTATCATCAACGCTAATTCAGCGCATTAAAGATTATGAAACATATCATGAACTTCCTGAAATTTTCAAAGGAGGAGAGTAATTTATGGCGAAACAAAACGCTAAACTTAAACCACGACAAACAATACAGGAACGATTAGAACAGTTGAAAGAAACAACCCACGAAATCAACCATTCCTATTTTGTTGGTAAATTCCAAGATGAAATGAAAGCTATCGAACAAGATGTAAAATGGTATCACTATTTTCTTTGGCTATTGTTATTTACAGTACTTGGCGCAGTATATGTGTATATCTTATCAGCTAATTTTTGGTTATCATTAGTAACCGGATTTATCTTATCATTTTTTGCGATTCAAACCTTTGCGGTATTACCGAAAAAACATCAGTATCGCTTAGATACATTAAGTGAATTGAATAATTATGCTTCAACTGTTGTATTCAATCTTGAAGCCGGAGAAAATCCATATAATGCATTGCAAATGACAACGCAATATTTGCGTGAACCAGTACTTTCAGAGGTTCAAAAAACAGTAGAAATTTTAGAAGAAACAGCAGAACTAGATACAGAACATATGAAACAATATCGGTTTGCGCCATTAGATATTTTTCATCAGACTCTTGCAATCAAACGTGATCAAGGTGGAAATGCTAAAGTCTTGTTTGATAACACACTCGATAGTTTGAACTTTTATGTCGTGAAACATGATGAACTTTCAAAACGTAAAAAATATGTTCGAAAACAAATTTTTATGATTATGGCGATTGCAGGAGCAATTCCATTAGTAGTCCGCTATGCTGCTCCAAATGAATTTTTGATTTTCCAAGAGAATATCTTTGGTCAAATAATGGCGGTAGTCGTACTTATTTTATTTTTTGTTTTAGCTGCAAAGACACAACGTGAAGCACTTGAACTTGATTTAATTTAGAAAGGAGAACATATGGAACTTTTATTAGAAAAAAACAAAGAACTCTACTTAAATTATTTTAAATATGATCCAAAAGAATTTCGCTTTTATCGAATAAAGCAAGGTGTTCTGTTAGGAATTGTTTTAGGAATTTTTTCAATCTTATTCGGTGAAGCATTATTATATCTCGTGATGCCTCTAGGCGGCTTCCTTATTGGATATAAATATCCATACCAACAAATGATGGCAAATAAAAAACGTGATGAAATTATGCGTGGCTATATGTTCCCAACATATTTGAAAAACTTTTTAAATATTTTAGAAACTAATGGGAATGTTTATCAAACATTTGTTGAAAGTATTAAATATACGGATGAACCATTGAAAACAGCAGTGCAAGAAATGGTAGCAGCAATTGAAATTGATAAAACACAACGTCCATATATTGAGTTTGCAAACTATGTTGGTAGCCAAGAAGCAAATCAAATTATGGGTGTTATCTATCAATTCACGACTGTTGGACTAGATACGACAAAACTTCGTAAATTGAATGAAACAGTCGATAAACTACAAGAAAATAAAATTAATGAAATGATTTCTTACAAAGTAACGAATCTTGAACGATTTTCAAATTTTCCAGTTATTGTTACATTACTATACACAATGAGCTTTGTAGGAACATTATTATTTATCCATTTCAATAATGTATTAGAAATGTTATAAGGGGGAATACGATGTTTGATTGGTTATTCGACTTTATACAGAATTTAATCTGGAATGGAGTATATGCAATTGTAGGGATGACAAATGAGATGTGGTCGGGTGTGTATTCCCTTACTTCTACAAAGTCGCTAACAACAATACTTGATTTAGAAGTTATTCGACAAGTAGTAGTAGCAACAACGACCTTAGGTGGTGTTTTAATAGCGCTAGTCTTTGCAGTCACAATGATTAAAAATATCATTGAATTGGACGGACAACAAAATACAATTGTGTATCGGAGAACATTATTTGCTGTCATTTGGATGTTTATGTCAGTAGCAGTATTTCAATACTCTGTACCAATTGTAGGTTATTTAACACAAGCTGCCGTATCTATTAGTGGTACTCCAAGTGAAGGGACTTTAGATTTTTCTACAAATATTGCTTCTAGTTTATTAGCTCAATCTACAAGTAATCCAACTAAATACCAGCCAGAGATTCACAAACAAATTCAAGATGGTAGTTTTGATGCATCTATACGATGTGAAGATTCAAAAGGTATTTGTCCAAGCGGAACAGATGAAAAAGCATATGTATTCAGTTTAGGAAAAATGTTGGTAATTGGGCTATTAACATTTATCGTATCATTTTTAACATTAATAGTCGGAGTTCAAGTTGCAAGGCGACTTTTGGAAACGGTAGTTTTAAAGACACTTGCCCCACTGTGCGCATCAAGTTGGATTTCAGATGCACAAGCACAAAGAGCGAGAACATGGCAAAAAATGTCGGTAGGTGTTTTACTCGCAACAGCAGGACAATTATTTGCGATATCAATAGGTGTCGTTGTCTTATCACAACTGAATACTGTTATTGATGGCACTGGTGGCGCATTTGTGTATGGCTATGTACTTCTCGTAATTGGGATTATGTTATTTATCATATTTACTCCTAACACAATTAACACACTTGTAGATGGTCAAACATCAATATCTGAAGGTTTACAGGAACTTGTTGCACTTGGAAGTGCTTCAAGTGCAGCAAGAAATCTTGGCGGTATGGCAACTGGAGTTGGCGGAGCAATTGGAGGAGCTATGGGTGGTATGGCAGCTATGGGTGGTAATACACTATCTAAAATGGCGACAGGTCAGAGCTTATCAGCACTTTCAGCAAATGCTCAAAAGGCATTTGGATCAGGTGGTGGTAGTGGATTAGGTGGATCATCAACAGGAACACCATCAAGTAATTCACCATCAGGTGGTGCAGTAGGAGAAGCAACAACTGGTTATACTACGAATCCAACAAGTGGTACACAAACAACGAATGCTTCTACACCACCATTATCATCAGCAACAGGAATGATTCCTAATATGGTAAATACAGCAAGTGCAATGACAAACTCTTTTGTTCAATCAGGTGGTGGAATGAATGGAGTTGTATCAGCCACTCGCACAGGAGCTAACGCAATTGGAGGAGCAACAACTGGTGCATTTAAATCTGTTGCCAATCGTGTTGGTGAGCGGACTGGCTTAAATAAAGTATCAAATACTGTTAAATTTGGATCTATGTTAGCATACGCTCAAATGGCAAGTAATGGCATTGGAAGCGCAAATGCACCTAAAGGTGGAGCTGATACAGGAGCGTGAAGAGCAAATAACGCAAATGATTCGATATCACCGACACAAAAAAGCAATTCAAAGCAAACAAATACTTCAACATATGGAAATCCAAGTATAAACGCATCTCATGTTTCACGCAGTATGCATCAAGAAAGCTCTAATGTTAATAAAGAAGTAAATGCTCAAAAAGCATTTGGTGTAGTGGGAGGAGCAACAGGTTATACGGTGAATCCAATGAGTGGCACACGAACAACCATTGGTTCGCTATCTCCACTATCATCATCCACACAAAAAAGCAACTCACTTTCAAAGCAAACAAATACTTCCGCATATGGAAGCTCAAGTATGCAATTACCTAATATATTAGACAGTACGAATCAAGCAATTACTAGCATTAATAAAAGAGTAAACAATTTATCCTTGAAACGCAATGCAGAATATGGCGCAATAAGCAATACGATAAAGCCTACATTCCATACAACAACAGGAAAAGATGGATTGCCAAAAGTGGAAGTGAAGAATCAAAGAGAATGGATAAATACGTTAGATTCAATTAAAGGAACAAATGAGAAGAGAGGAGGGATCTAATGGAATTTATTTGTGTTATTCCAAAGGATTTACGAGTAAAACAAGAAATTTTATTAGGGCGAGATTTAAAAGAAATCGGTATAGTTGCTGGAGCTTCATTAGCTGGTTTCTTATTAGGTATAACACTCGGACTTGGTAATACAATTGTCGGAGTAATTGGTCTAGCTATTGGCTTGCTGATATCTGGTTTAATTACTCAACCGATTACAGCAAAACAAAATACATTGTCATACTATAGAATTATTCGTAGCTATTATAAGTCACAAAAGATTTATAAAACTGCGCCACTATCTATGCATATTGTACGAGAAAATATAGAAAAAACTGTAGATATTGAAGAAAAATAGCAAACATAAAAAAGATGAGAAGAGCATGATTCAACAGACTCTTCTCTCTTGATAAGAAAGGATAACTAATTATGCAATATGATTTTAAAGATGAAATTAGTCCACGTTCTATTCAGTTTGGTCCACGACAAATTCAATTTTCAGGAAAAGATGCGCAAGTAATGTATATTAGCGCATATCCAACAACAGTTCCAAATATTGGTTGGCTGTCATCTTTCGCTGCTGAACATGGTATTGATATGACGTTAGGAATTGAAAAAATGAATCGCTTTACAGCAAAACAATTGTTAGATCGTGCTGTTCGTGAAACAAATGCCAAAAAACATTTAAATGGCGGACTATCAGATTCGGTTCGCTTGGAAAAAGAATTAGAAATGCAAATGTATTTAGTCAATGAAATGGATACGAAAAATGAGGAAATGGTACTTGCTTCACCAATGTTCTTAATTTCAGGAGAAGATTCTGAAGAATTACGTCAAAAGCGAATGCAATTAACCAATATACTTTCACAACATAATATGACAGTTCAAACGCTTGTATACCAGCAAGAAGAGTTGTTTAAACAGTATTTACCAACGAGTTTCTTCGGTGTGACAAATCAAATCAGCCGTATTATGCCCACAAAGTCATTAGCTTCATCATACCCATTAATCTTTGATTCTTTACAAGATGCTAGCCAATCAGATAATTTATCAACGATGTATTTAGGAAAAGACAGTAGTGGTGGGAATGTATTTTTAAATCAATTCTCAAATCTAGCTGAAACAGGTAATAAAAATGTTAAACGTACAAATGGAAATATGGTTATCTTAGGTAACTCTGGATCTGGTAAATCAACATTGGCAAAAAAACTAATGACAATGCAGAACTTACAAAAAACAAAAATCATTGTTATTGATCCAGAACGTGAATATAAAGAATTATGTGAAAATTTGGGTGGTGAATGGATTGATGCAGCATCAGCACATGGGGTAACAATTAATCCACTAGAAATTCAAAAAAGTGATGATGAAAATGTAGAGGAAGTTTCTGTACGAGCATACTTACCTATTTTACGAAAATTAGGAGCAATTCTCTTCCGTTTAGATCAATATACAGAAACATTATTTGAACGTGCGTGTCGTGAAACCTATTGGGAGTTTGGAATAAATGATGATACTGATTTGTCACAACTTAAATCAGTTGATTATCCGACTTTTTCTGATGTTTTGACAACAATTAAAAAAATCCTTCAACAAGATTTATCAGTCGAAGAAAAATCAGGATATGAAAAAATAAAAACTTTTTTGGACAACCTTGTATATGGTGCTGAAGGTCGCATGTGGAATCAGCCGACAACGCTTAAATCAGATTCAGATTTTATTGTATTGGATATTCATTCACTGTTAGATACAGATGAACGATTACGCAATGCGCAAATGTACTTATTATTAGGATGGGCATGGACACAATTAGCCAAAGATAGAAACGATACGCAAGCGAGAAAAATGTTGTTTATTGATGAAGCCCATTTACTTATTGATCCGCAGTACACACATTCATTAGATTTCTTGCGAGCAACTATTAAACGTGCCAGAAAATATAATGCAGCGGTTGTCACAATCACACAACAAATTGAAGATTTCTTTTATGAAGATATCAAGAAATATGGTGAGGCATTATTTGAACAAAGTACCTATGTATTTATCGGAAAACAGTCACCGAAAGGTGTAAATACACTTACTCACATTATGGAGTTATCGCAATCAGAACGAGATCGCTTACAATACCCAAGTCGTGGTCAATTTTTACTCTCAATTACAAATGATAGACGAATGGAAGTACATTTGCGAGTTGATAAATTTGAATTAGATTTATTTGGGAAAGGTGGAGGAAGATAGTGTTAAAAAATCTATTTAATAAACAAAAAAAAGACGAACAAAAGAAAATTATTGAACAAAAAAATGCACAAGACTGGCAACCATATGACCGAGTCGAAAATAATGTACTCTATACAAAAAACAATGAAATTGTGATGTTTTTACAATTGAGTGCCAGAAATATTACCCTCCTTTCATACGAACAACAGATTGGAGAATTACTAGCATTTTCAAGTGTTATTCAAGCTTTAGATGTTCCTTGTAAATTTCATTCACTGTCGATGCCTATTGATGTAAAGGATTATATTTCAGGATGGAATCGGCATTTGGAAACAGAATCAAGCGATAAAAAGCAAGAATTAATAAAACGATATTTACAACAAGGCATACAGTTAAGTCAAAGTGGAGAATTTAATCGTGAATTTTTCTTGAGTATATATGAAAAATCAGGGAATGAAATTGAATTAGATAAAAAAATTAGACAAATTCAAAATGAGTTTGGGAGAACTGGACTATCAACTACAGTGTGTAATAACACAAAGATTACTCAAATACTAACAAAAATCTTCAATCCAGATGAGGTGAAATGGGTAGAAAATAGTCAGGCAATTATGAATATTGCTGATCATGACTTTATTGCTGAAATTCCAAGAGTAAAAGAACTAGAAACAGAAGTGAAAAACCTTGAAACTGAAATAGCTCATTTAAAGGCGATGAATCAACGAGCTATTTTCAAAGAAAATCATGCTTAGAATATTAATTGAACAACTTGGCTTTAGTCCTATTCGTGTAACAACAGATCATTATTATTGGAATATATCATCAAAAATTAGTTTACATTGCCATCCTGAAAGTAAGGAATTAAATTTTTTCTTTCGAGATATAAAATTTGAAAGAACAAAATTAAGACGAACAACTGTAGAAGAAGTGATTCATTTTAAAAATCATAGCTTGCTTGAGCGAGTCTTTGATTATCAAATGAACTCTAATAAATAAGAAGCCGAAAGGCTTCTTATTTTTATGTATGAATGAAATTGGAACGTTTTTGGAATAAAAATGGAACACATGAAGTTCGAAAATCTTTTAAGATTAAGGTATACAAACAATCAATAAAAGGAGTAGAAAGCTATGAAAGAATTTTTAAATGAAAACGGAAACACCTATCAAATTATCCATGAATTTGAATTTAAAGGAAATACACAAGCGGTATTATATCAACCAGAGATGAATCAATACGTATATGCAAATGGATTGAAACAAGATTATTGGGGAACAGGAAATTATTTTTCAAATGATAAAGATCGTGCTATCCAATATTTTGAAGAAAAAGTAACAAGTGTAATTATTGGACAGATGGTTGAAGAAGCACAGGAATATTTACCGAAAATGGCATTTAATAATTGTGTTATTGAAAACGGAGAATCTATGGGATGGATTGAAAAAGATGGATTCCAAGACGAATTTACAGTTTATTTTGAGAAGTCTGGACTTGAATTAACTCAAGAGTTACTAGAACAAGTATGGAAATCATTTCCTGATGAACTGGTATGCGAACAATTTCTAGATATTTCAATCGAAAATGGAGATATCAATGTTATCGTTGGGTATGACTATCTGTATGATAATGAAATTGGTATGAATCTGGGAGAAGTATCACAAAAAGTTTTACAGAATGAGTTAACTGTAGATGAAACGGTGCAATATTTTGAGTATTATTCATCATATGCCGATGTAACAGATGAAATGGTATTAAGCTCTTTACATGTAGATAAAGCTGTACCGAAGCTGACAGAACAATTAAAAGCCTTTCCAGATCAAGATATTGAATATGCAAAAGCAAAATATCCAGACGTGCCAATTATCGCAATTCAAAGTGCATATGATGATAATTTTACAAATGCGAATTTGATTGAAGATCGCTATATGAAATTATTTGAATTGGCTAATGATATTGATACACCTGAACATGTTTTACAAGAATTAGCAGCAATGGATTTAGACGGTATTAGCGATGAAGCAATTATGAATCAGAATTACGATGTTACAAAAGATTTATATGAATTTTGTGATGTAACAGAAGAAGAAGTAAAGAATCAGAGTAAAAACCAAAATATTGAACGATAAGGAATGTATAAGAATGAAAGCATACGATTTTGCAAAGCTTATTGCAGTAAATAGCGAAAAAAAAGAAGTTATTGTTTTTTACAATAATGAAATTATTGAATTACAATGTCTTGATGCAGCAACACTTTGTTTATATCAAGAAGAGTTATTAGATGACAACCCAATCTTTGTACCATTTAACGAAGATACAAAGATGGTAATTATGCTAGAGGAAGGTGATTTTTAATGGCAAAATATACAAAAAAAACATATGAAGAAGTACAAGAGTCAATTAAAAACACTCTTGCTGAAACCAACAAGAAAATTCAAACGTATTTTGATGATCCACAAAAACTTCTTGAGCTTTTTGATTTTATGGATGGGTTTTACAATTACTCAACTCGAAATATGGTACTAATTCAAAATCAATACAGTGGTGCAAAAGCAGTTGCACCATTTGCAGTGTGGCAAAAAGAATATGATTGTAGTGTGCAGAAGGGTCAAAAAGCAATTAATATCCTTGTTCCACAAAAATATAAATTGTATGAAGTAAAAAAAGATACTTATGTAACATACAGTCGTGCAACAGATGAACAAAAAGAAAAAATTCAACAGAATCAATATCCTTATAAAGAGCGAACAAGCTTTACTTTTGGTAAAGTATTTGATATTACTCAAACAAATTTTCCAAAAGAAAAATACCCTGAATTATACCCAAACCGACATATTGGTGGTGATGTGAATAATTTCGAAGCAATCTATGGTGCAGTGAAGAATCTTGTTGCCAGCAAAAATATTACCTTTGCGGAGTTCGATTTAACAACTGGATCTACAAGTAAGGGGTATGTCAAAGATGATGGTGAAATGAATGAAATTCATTTGAATCCATACAATACACAGACAGAAAATATTTTGACGACACTACATGAATTAGCACACACACAACTACATAAAAATACGAGTTTAGATCGTGGTCTAATGGAATACCAAGCTGAAATGGTATCATATTTGACAGCAAAGCATTTTGGTTTAGAGCATGAACAAAAAAGCATTCAATATATTGCGAATTGGGCAAAAGGTAAAAAAGTTGAAGAACAAGTCCAAGTTATTGATGAAGTAAGAAAACTTACACAGGACTTTATTCAATTTTTAGAGCCAGAATTGGCGCACTTATTACAAAAAGAAGTAGAAAAAGATATGGTTGCAGAAGAAGGCTTTGATTTGTATTCATTTTGTGATGTGAGCGAAGAAGAAGTGAAAGAGGCTGTTCAAAGCCAAGAGCAAGAACGATAGGAGGGAGTTATAAAAATGGAGCATGTAAAGAAAACGTTGTTTAATAAATTCGTAGAAGAGGGAAGCAGCAAATTAATATCAAATCTCACTAATATGTCAAATCTACGACGAATTTCAGGAAGTGAAGAAACATTTGAACAAGTCCTAAATTTACTGGAACAACAAAGTTTTGAGCTTGGACTCAACACGACAACCAATATTCAGGCAATCAATGATTATTTAATTGCGAATCAGTTTTTTCCAGAAACAGAAATCGAAGCGATTGCAACGAATAAAACCTACACTATTGAAGCTTTCAAAACAATTTTTAAAGAATTAGAATATGATACACTTACTAAGTTTGCGAAATATAGTCAGAATGAAACCGTAATAGATTATATTGCAGAAAAAATGAACACCTCAAATAAACATTTAGAAACACTTTTTAGTGCTATGGCACGAAATCCATATACTTCAAACGGTACATTAAATGAATTGGCTACTTTTCCAGCTGTAAAAGTACGTTTAAATGTGTTGAATAATCCGAACACCTCGATTGATACCTTAGTAAAAATGGCAAAAACTGATTCATATGAACCAATCATTGATCAACTCGCACAAGATGAAGAAGCTATGATCCGTTATGCAGTAGCCGAAAATTCTAAGTTACCAGAAATGAAAGATGTTCTAGTAACAATTGCTTACCAAGATGACGATGAGTTAAAACAAATTTTGAATGAAAACAAAGTTATTAGAGATTTAGGCTTGATGACACCAAAAACATTTCATCGTCTTGATAATGCAGTCGTTCAAGAAGCGAGATTTACCTTGTTTGTTGATGCATATGCACCAGAATTGAATGAGTTAATGAGTACATATGCTATTCCTGTTGAGTCGCATATAGAAGCAGCGAAATTCATTCAAAAAGAAGTACAGGAGTTTGCGCTTTGGAACAACTTAGGGTTGGTTGATGTGGAATATAAGAGTATGCATGCTTTATGTAATGCAGAATTTAACCTAGTTGATTTTGAATTAGAGGGTGATCCAGAGTTTACTGAAGAAATCATTGACAATTTCAATGTGGTTATTAATGAACTGAAATCAATGTTACTTGAAACATTTAAAGGAATACAATCAGTTGAAGAAGCGGAATCATTAACTGACTTAGCTAAACAGTTGGAAGATAGTGAGTATTCCATCTTTGATTCAGAAAATAAACCTTATTACGATATAATGCTTAAATGTAATAAAATAGTTTCTAAAATTTTATTAGAAGAAGGGGTGATTTCAGATGAGCGTTTAGATCAATTGAGTGGTAGTTATAAATTAGATGTTTTACATAATTACTGTGTCTATAATGATGAATTTTTTGAAACATATCATACAAAATCGGGTGAGTGTTTGGAAATTCATACAATTAATTTAGATGATAATGAATTTTATGTTTTTTTTGATGAAAGCTGTGGGGAATGTGCTGAAATCCACCTTTTTGCAACTCGTGAAAAAGTTGATAAATTTTTAAAAACAAAAGATCCTCTAGAAGTTTATCAAGACCAATTAATTGAAGAATTTAAAGGATTACTTGCTGATGATGTTAGACCATATGTTGATGTATTTGTTTCAGCTGATTCAGATGACTTGTTAAACTATAGTTTTGACATATCCTTGCGTAATGAAAACAACCGAGTTGATGAAATCTATCTTAAACAACCTAATTTAACACCGGAGTTAGTTCTAGTGATCGAAAAAGCAGTTGAAAAGTTATTAAACAATTCAAAAGCTACTAATGATATCATGGATTTTTGTAATGTAACAATGGAAGATGTGAAATCATTTAATCAAAATCAAGAGCGGTAATAGACATGAGCGAATATAGTTATGAATTTTTATATGAAAAAGCAAAAAGTTTTGATGATGAAGATAGAATAGCAGCTGCCTATTTCAAAGATACACCGAGTGATATCTTAGCTTTATTATCAAAAGATAATGATGATGCAGTACGTCAAGCGGTAGCGATGAATGAATCAGCAACAGATGATATCATTGAATATTTACTAAGTGACTGTGATGAACGTGTGAGAGAAGCAATTGCGATGCGTGAAAATGTAACATCTGAAATGCTATGGAAACTAGCAACAGATGAAATTGAAGCAGTAAGGATAGTGGTTGCTTCTAATGCTAATACCCAAACTGAAATATTAGAGGCGCTTGCTAATGATGAAGTTGAAGATGTACGAGAAGCAGTAGCAGCTAATAAAAAAAGTTCAGTTGAATTTTTAGAATTTTTATCAAATGATGAAGAGGAATTTGTTCGTCTAAGTGTTGCTAAAAACGAGAATTGTCCTAATTATATTTTGAAATATCTCTCGAATGATAGCTGTTCAAAGGTAGGGCAAACTGCAAGTAATCATTTAATTAATCAGTTAATGGATTTTTGTGGAGTCACACTTGATGATATCAGCCAAACAATGAATCAACAACAGGAACGATAATATAAAAAAGAGAGCCGAAAAAAGGCTCTTTTTTTATGGAATAAAAATGGAACATTTTTGGAATAAAATCGGAATACATGCCATAAAATATTTTGTTACGATTTAATTGTAAAAAATAAAAAGGAGAATGAATACTATGAAAAAGCAAATGAATGTAACAGATTATGTGGAAAGTAAAATCCCAAATTTAAGAAGTGATTTGAAATTTAATGAATTAGAGCAATATATAATTCAAAAAACAGAAGTTTATGATGCTTTCTATGATGTATCAATTGGGTGTTCCAATTCTGAACATCAGGCAAATGAATATTTTCGGGATGATGTATATGAAAATTTAGCTTCTGTTTTTGAAATTGATTTAGATTTATATGTTGTAGAATTAGCAGATGAGGTTTTTTTGTTTGAAAATGACACAGACTACATGAAATTTAAAAATACAGATGTAGATCATAAATTATATCATCTATCAACAATTTATTATGTCAATACAGAGAATCAAGATTATGTGGAAGCTGAATATGTTTTTGAGAGTAAAAATGAAGCAATTAAATTTGTTGATGAATTAGGTGAAGAATTTCAACCATATCCAACAATTGAATCTGAAATGGCATATTTCAAGAATGCGTTACTGCCTTCATTACAAAACAGAACAGATATAGAGGTACACAAAGAG
The DNA here is from genome assembly GCA_945956935.1 of uncultured Bacillota bacterium. Classification (GTDB taxonomy): domain Bacteria; phylum Bacillota_I; class Bacilli_A; order Culicoidibacterales; family ZOR0006; genus ZOR0006. The sequence continues at coordinate 19,651 of CAMFJD010000017.1, forward strand.
TATAATAATGGTGGACATTTTCATAGCTATAATATTTATCTAGATAATAACCTGATTGAAGATGGAGTATTTAAATTGGAAGCTGAATCATTTAGTAATGAAGTTGAAACGCTTGATGAATTAATTCAAAATTTAAATAGTAATTACAGTATCAATTTAACTAATATTCAAAAGGAAAAACATAATTTTGAACGTTATTATAACTTTGATTTAAATAAAACATATGAATCGGATATGGGAGTATTTACATTTACGCAAAATCACTCGATTCATATAAAAGGCGGTCAAGGTCAGCCGAGAACAACAATTGATACAATTTTGAACAATCTAGATATTGATTATATTATGTTGGAGTTTGATGATGCCTTCAAAGAAGAGATGAATGATCAAATCTCAATGTATGAGTTTTGCAATGTGACAGAGGATGATATTGCACAAATAAATCAAAAAGAACGATAAAAGGGGGCTGATTGCATGAAGAATACACCTGAAAATATTGCAAATAACCCTAATACACACTGGACAACGTTAGATGAACTTTCCACTAATAGCGATGCTACTGTACGCAATGCGATAGTAGAAAATGCGAATGCTTCTATATTGACTTTGGAAAGAATGGCAGTGCGAGAAACCGATGAAGCTGTTCTTCTTAAACTCTTATCCCATACCAATTCATTTGTTCGTCATGCCGCAATGTGTAATCCGAACATTGACGAAATGCCACTCGCTTTAAGTGTCATAAAGCAAATTGGTGATAATAATACGGATATAATGACCTTTTGTGATGTGACCAATGATGAATTATATGCAATCTTAGCAGATACAAGAACAGAAAGATAACAAAATGAGGTTAATCTATGGAATTATTTTTTATAACAAATTTAATTTGGTTTATTGCCGTTTCAATCTCTTTCTACCGATATAGATCTAACGCATTGAAACTGCATAATATGAACCAATTTCTTTTGAAAAGATTAGCAGATGAGCTGATAGAACATAACATTGATTCAATTATTGTAAATCGGATTGAGAAACGTGGGTTTTTCGAAGAATTTTCAAAACGAGAACAAAAATTATAGTAAATAATATCAATGTATGCTAGTATGAAAAGTAAGTAATAAGTTAAACTTATCAGCTAAAGTAGAGAGGAATACTCATGGATGCAAATTTTTTTGAACTAATTATTTTTTTCGCACTGATATTTTTTATTGCAATAAATTTCAAGCTTACTTTAAGTTATCGTCAACAAAGAAAAGTAATGCTTCTTGATTTGGAAGCAGAGCGACAAAATACGATAGAATATCATTTAAAAAAAGGCGATTATGCATTGGCAAAAATGTGGTCGGAATAGAAAAAAAGACACTCGAAAGAGTGTTTTTATTTTTGAAAAGAACTATATTTCCATTGACTTTTTATGAAAAAGATTATAAGCTATTTCCATAGGATGAAAGGGGATGTTAATTTATGAGGTATATTGGTTCAAAAGCAACCCTGCTAAAAAACATTGAAAATATATTAACGAATAATCTAATTGGAAATGAAAAAACGTTCCTTGATTTATTTGCAGGTACAAATGTAGTAGGAAATTATTTTAAAGATGAATATTTAATTTATTCAAATGATATTTTATTTTTTAGCTTTGTCAATGCTAGGGCTACCATCGAAAATAACGGTGACTTGAAGTTTGACGGATTAAAATCTAATGGTATAGCATCACCATTAGATTTTCTACAACTAGAGGCGGAAAAATATATTGAAACTGGAGTTGTAGGATATTATGAACAAAACTATACACCTACTGGAGATGCAATGTACCTTACTGTTCAAAATGGAAAAAGAATTGATTACATAAGAAATAAAATAGATGAGTGGTATTTTGAAGAAATGTTGACGGAGAGTGAATATTATTATTTGATATCTGTCTTAATAGAAGCAATTCCATATGTGAGTAATATTACAGGTACTTATGGTGCGTTCCTAAAACATTGGGATAAACGAGCATTAAAGGCATTAGAACTTGCGCCACTTGAAGTGAAAAATAATCAAAAAGAAAACAAATCTTTTAATAAAGATGCCAATGAGTTAGTGAAATCTATCTCTGTTGATATTGCTTATATTGATACACCCTATAATAATCGACAGTATGCTTCGAACTATCATTTGCTAGAAAATATAGCTAAAAATAATAAGCCTGACTTATCTGGAGTAACACGAATTTTTGATTGGTCACCATTACGGAGTGACTATGCAATGAAACGTAATGCAATTACTGCAATGTCAGATTTGTTAAAAAATCTTGATGCAACACATATTATACTCAGCTATAATAACGAGGGTATTATAGCTGAAAATGATTTAGTTGAATTGATGAGAGAGCAATCTGTTAATGGGCAAGTTAAAATCGAGAAAATCCCCTACAGAAAATATAAATCGAAAAAACCATCAGAAACGTATGAGCTTTATGAGTTGTTAATATATATTCAAAAGAAATCAATAAAGAAAATTAAGTCTGAAAAAAATGAAATCAAAAAAACGTCAAAAAGTAGTAAATGGGTTGGTGAAAAACAAGCCTACATAAAAAGCCCACTTAATTATATTGGAGGGAAATATAGGCTCTTGAAACAAATAATTCCATTGTTTCCTACGTCGATTAATACTTTCGTTGATTTATTCAGTGGTGGTGCAAATGTAGGGATTAATGTCAATGCCGAAAAATATATTTTCAACGATATGAATGATAGAATAAACGAAATGTTCCGTTTTTTTTCTAAACAAGAAGAAGAGGAATTAATTTCAAAAATCAATGCTAGGATTTCAAAGTTTAAATTAAGTAAAACAAATGAAGAGGGCTATCTAAAATTTAGAAATTACTACAATACGAATCCTAACCCTTTAGATTTATATGTTTTAGTAGCCTATAGTTACAATTATCAAATTAGATTTAATAATTCTATGCAATTTAATAATCCATTTGGACGCAATCGAAGCAAATTCAGTGATAATATGGAAAAAAATTTGCGCAATTTTATCAAAAAATTAAGAACAATAAATGCTGAATTTACTGATAGCCTATTTGATCAAATAGATTTATCTAATTTACAAACAGGAGATTTTGTTTATTTAGATCCGCCATATCTAATTACTACAGGTAATTACAATGATGGAAATCGAGGTTTTGTAAATTGGAACGAAGAGCAAGAAAAGAAAATGTACAACTTGATGGACACTTTAACAGCTCAAGGAGTTAGATTTGCACTAAGCAATGTAATTGAACATAAGGGTAAAACAAATTACTTATTGAAACAATATATCGAAACAAATAATGTTAAAGTTAATTATCTCGATTTTAATTACAATAATTCGTCACACAACTCGAAAGGTAATGGAAGTGTTGAAGTATTGATTACTAATTATGATCCAGAATCTTATGAAATTTTCAAACAAATCAAGTAAAATAAAAATGCACCTTGCAAAGATTTTTCATCCTTGAGGGTGCATTTTATTTTACCAAAATATTTCTGTATTCTTAATATAATCAGGAAGTGTTGATATATCTAAAGAACCTGTACTCACTTTAGCAGCACCAATTAATAATTGTTCAACGTTTAGACCAGCACCAGAGGTTTTTGTTCTATGTGAAGTGCTATCTAATTGTTCTTGGAAATTATTAGTAAATTTACTTGAAATCCACATGAAATAAAAGTTACTAGGTGGAATTGAAGCATCGAAATTATCCCACCATGTTATAGAGTTTCGTTTTTCGTCTCGGAATTGATTATCTTCAATATAACGAACCATTTCATCTTCTTGGCTTATTGATTTACCATAACCATTGCCATAAGATTTAGTATCAATAATAACTCCAAATTTATCAGTAAAAATTAAACCATCAGGTTTTCTGCCACCACCTAATAAAACAGAGTTAAATCCATAAATATTTTTAAATAAATCTGCTGTAAGCACTTCAAAGTCCCGATTACGTTTTCCATCGTAAGCTATCTCAATTAATTCAATATATTTTAGTGGGAGGTTTGTTAATTGTTGGTACTCAAGTTTTTTATTTTCTAATACACTATCTTTTAACTCTTTAGTTAGATTTAGTGGTGGAATTGAAAAATCAGAAATAAGATCAATAAGTTTTACTGTATTTCCTGTCGTCTTAATGCGTATACCAAAAGTGTTTAATCCATTAATATCATTTTTTATAATTTGCGGATCATCGTTAAAGCCAAGTTTATTTAGTTGTTCAACTAATTTTTCGAATGAGTTTGTTTCGTGTAAAATTTTAAGAATATATCCTCTTCTTGAGCGAATATAATTTTTGTTTTTACCATCTACTGCTAAAAACTCCCAAGTTAAATATTTTTTTATACGACTATTTTTAGAACTCCCTTGTGACTGTTTAAACGAGTGTTTACCTTTTCCGGTAATTGAATATGTTTGAAATCCGGAACGTATGCCACAATTAGTTTGAACTTTAGTTGTGTGTTTACGAACTAGTCCTATTTTTTCCAGCCAAGTACAAATCATACGAGCATACTTGTCACTAGTACCTTCAATGTTTTGTTTAATATCATTTTGTTCAGACTTGCTTCCTTTTTCAAACCATTCAAGCATTAAGGATTCATCATATGATGTGAATCCTTTTTCACCTAAAAAACCTAACCGATTCCCAATGAAAAATTTTGTTAATGGTTTTTCAGCTGTGTATAAGATATTTAAGACTTGAGTTGCTGGAGGATAAGCCAAGAGTGCATTTTGGATTAATAATCTCTCGATATCAGAATTTTCAGCAGATTCAGAAAATTGTTTACCTAATTCAGTTATTGAACAGATATCATTATCTCTATTGTGTTTCAGAAAATTCAGGCTCAAAGCCCATCGTAAATAGCCATCAGAAGTCCAATTATCTGTCCAAAATTTACCTTTAGTATCAGCAGATTGTGGTTTTATTGTTACTTGAATCAATGAATCAGCGACTGCATCAGAACGTTTTATTTTAGAACCATCACTTCTTTTACTTCCGATACTTCTACCTTTTATATCTTTTGACGATCCGACTAATTCAGAATATGTAAATTCCTCAGTACCATAATTAAGTTTATCAAGTAAATTATTTTTAATATCTTCAAAAGGAATATATTTTGGTATTAAGTTTTTTTTTAATTGTTGATAATGCTTTGATTTATTATCAAATATTTGAACAACAAGTTTTAGTTTTGAAAAGTCAGAAGGGTTTTGAACCCAACCATAAGTTCTTATATGCATTTTCTTACTCCTTATTTATAATATTTTATAGTATTCATTATAGATGTTTAGAAGTGTTTATGAACTTTACTTCTTCAAATTACTCCATAATTTTCATTATAGCAGATTGTATATTGACACTCAATTGAGTGTCTTTTTTTGTGGGATAAAAATGGAACGTTTTTGGAATAAAAATGGAACGATTGACTTTGTTTTTGATAGTAATATTGTTTTGCGAATAGAATTTATTCGTAGAGGGAGGATATTATATGCAAATTATGCAATCAAAACCATTTCAAATTCAAGACGAACAAGTAGCATTTTTTTCTATTTTCTGGGATGCTGCATTTTACAATGTTCAATCTGGAATGTATCGTTTTTATAAAGTAATCGGTACAAAACATGAATTTATTTTTTTTATGCAAGAAAATGTATTTAATGAAATGACATTTTCCGAAACAGAAGATGGGGGAATTTTCTTCAGTAATGCAACTGGTGTGAGTTCATATGCATTTGAAAAAACGTTGAATTATGATGGTGAAGCACAGAAAGCGCCCTATTTAGCTCATTCGATTTTTTATGAACAACGACCAGATTTAGTTCAATATGCTCAATTAGTACATTTTATGCCAATCAAAAATGGAATTGAGTTTGATTTTTATAACCATGATTTTATCGAACAATATGCATTGAAAACAGAATTTTTCATTCATCATCATGAGAGTGAAGGCTTGAAAACATACGAAACTCAATCGTATATCTTCACTGATCTTGGTGAAGGAACGGTAGGATTTGGTTATGTTGGTGGAGTAAATAAAGAATTGAATGATCACTTTGAACAACGTGTAAATAATATTGCTCATTTGTTTCATCAGGAGGAAGCTAAATGAAAGTGAAGCTAAAGCGTACAACGGAAAAACACTTTGATGATAATGGTGAATTAAATTCAGTTGTCCATCATTTTTCTTTAAATGATACGGTGGAATTTTATTTATATCAAACTAAAGAGGGATTAGATATCCCTCGAACAAAAGGTAATCAAGGTATCTATCAGTTTTTAGATACTGATTTTAAATTACATATTGTTAATATGATCCGTTCAAATGAATCAGAAAGTGAATTTGATGTCCAATCAGATCAGATATTTGCCGATTTTAAACCATATAAAACTCATGCATATGTTGAAGCGACTGGTAATTTGAATTGCTATAATGTTTTGAAAATCGCAGATGCTGCAATTTTAAGAAATAAAGATAGCAAGTTATATCTTCAATTTCCTAAAGATGAGAAGAAAGAATTTAAGACTGATAAACAATATAGTTTTCAATTTACCTCACCATATGATGCGAAAAAAACGATCAATCACTATATGATGCAACAAATTGATAAATGTGTAGATATGAAATGTTTGGCAGAAAACTATGTTGTTCTGAAGAAAACTGGAACAAGCTACTCTGGAATTTCACCATTTCGCTCTGAACGCACTCCAAGCTTTCATGTTTTTCCAAAAACAAATACATGGTATGACTTTGGAACGAATGAAGGAGGAAACGCTATTAATTTTTTACAGAAACAACATGATTATAATTTTTCAGAAGCACTGGAATGTTTGTATGCATGGTCAAAAGATGAAAAGTTTGAGCGGAAAGTTGAGTTAAATGTGGATGTTGAGAAGCGTAAATATGGGGAAGAAGCAATAAAAAAAGTACTTCAGTTTTATCAAGATATAACAACTTTAACAACAAGTACAGATTCAAATGCTGCAATTCAATATATGAAAAAGCGAAATATCTCAAAAGAAACATGCAATGATTTTAACTTATCACTTGTAGATCCATCAATTGCCCCTAAAGTTTATTCAACAACAGGTGATGTTATTGGTAAATTTTTAGAAGCAGGCATTCTATTTAGAAAAGAAGATACATCTTTATGGTTTAAAATGGAGGGACGTGTTGGGATTCCAATTCATAATCCAAAAGGTGAAATTGTTGGCTATAATGGACGACAGATAAAAGAAAATAAGCATTCACCTAAATACTTACTCTCGAGTAATTCAGTTGTTTTTAAAAAATCAGACGTATTGTTTAATTATCATCGTGCTGAAATTGAAGCGAAAAATAAAAATTGTTTGATTGTTACTGAAGGGGTATTTGATGTTATGAGATGCCACGAAGTAGGTATTAAAAATTCAGTATCATTGCTGGGAAGTTCAGTAAGTGATACCCATATAAAATTATTTAAAGAGTTAAACGTACCAATTGTTCTGTCTTTAGATAATGATGTTGCTGGAAAAAAAGCAACAGAAGTTATTTCAAAACGATTAGAAGATGAACAAATTGATTTTGTAATTCATAATTTTGAATCTGGAAAAGATCTAGATGAAGCATTACAACACAATCATGAAAGTAATAAATTAATTGCAAAAATAAAAGAATTTGAGGATGTTAAATCAATAGCAATCCAAGAACGATAGGAGAAAAATATGAGCTTAGTAAAAATTATCACAACAAAAAAAGGCGATACAATCGCAAAAATTACATTAGATGAACGTGATGTTCAATTATTATCCTTTGCATCTGAACAAAAAAATATGTCTATTGAAGAAATGTTGACAACTATTTTAAGTGAAAATATTGATCCAATTGAAGTAGAGTTCCAAAGTTTCTTACTGGATTTCTATAAAAAAAACTCACTTGTTAAACAAAATGAAGAGAAAATTTCAGATGAAAAACAATCATCAACAGTTGAATCAAAGACAAAATCAGTGACTGAAGGACGTGAATAATATGTTCCAAAAACAATTTTCATTCAAAACACCGATTAATTTGGAAGGAGAAAAATATGAGTCAAAGACAAATAAGTGCTAGACTACCAGAACAATATACTTTAAAAATCCAAGCATTAATAAAAGAATTAAATTGTTCTAGTCAACGTGAACTGATAATGTTCTTGATTGATCATTACCAAAATAATAATCCATTAGAACTTCAAAAGCGTATAAAGGAATTAGAAACAGAGATTGAATTAGAGAAACGAGCAAAGGAATATTGGGTTTATGAGCAAAAAAAACAAACAGCAATGTTAAATCAAATGATGTATGGATTTATGCCAGATAATGACTTTTCTGTATTTGGAGAACATCCATTTATAGAAAAATGGGAAAATCAGATGCGTAATGAGCGAAAAAAATTCTAAAAATTTTGCTACCATGTCGCTACCAAAGTTGCTATCAATATGGTAGCAAAGGTAGCAACGTTGATAGCAAGGGTAGCATTATGCTACCAAGCAAAATATGTCAATAAAAACAAGGGTAAAAGTCGGCTCTGCTGACTTTTGAAAATACAAGTGGTAGCAAGTGTTGCTACCACTTCCTTATCCTGTTTCACCCCTTCAAACTAGGGGTGAATAGGTGAAATCTATAAATTACCAACCGGTATTCTCAAAAAAATAAAAAAAGCCGTATGTGGCTTTTTTTTGTTAAATGAAATCAATTTTATCTAAAGCATCAACTAAAAAAGATCCTTTAATCCAAAACTGTTGTGGATATATTTGATAGCCATTTAAATTTAAAGGTTTAACAGTAGCATCACTACCAGTGCCTTTTAAAAAAACAATATAGTCTTTTGATTTAGGGAAATTAGTTTTTTCTTTGATAACTCCCGATTTATTTATTATAACGTCACCTGTTTTTTTATTATACACAGGTGATACTTTGAATTGTTTATTCCATACAAGATCACGAACATTATCCCATACTGGTTTAACATTTTTTTCAATAAAATCATCATCAAAGTTTATTCTTTTAAATCCTAAAAAGATATTTTCTTCCAAAGGTGAACCATTATATGCTTCTTGAAAAATCGAAAAAAGTAATGTTTGATTTGCAAAAAAATCATATAAGGTCGATTTTTCAAAACTAATATTTTCATTTAACCATTCAGAAAAATCAATTGTATCAAATTTAGTATCTTCAGTTCTGCCACCTGTTTTTGTAATTGTTAGAGTTTTTGGTATTGTCCCAATTTTCGAAAAAGTATCAATGTTTCTTAGCTTTTCGGATTTAACACCAAAAACGGAAGTGAGAATTTTTTCCGCAATTGATTTGGAAACTTTACCATCTTTATTTTTTTTAATATCTAAATCAAGTTCGCTAGCGAGTTGTTTAATAGATTTGCCTTTATGTTTTTTTGTAAATGCATTCAAGATTGTATCTAATTCTTTATAACTAGAAAATGTATTTCCAGCTTTCAACAATTGAAAATCTTTTCCTAAATGCTCTTGGGCTATGGTATTGACAACATGTCTCTTCAAACGAAATCTTGGAGGATTTGGATATTTTGGAGCTGTATCTAAATAAAGCATCTGTTCTCGCAATTTAGAAATTTTAGGATATTCAGTATTGATATTTTTATTGTTTTTTTGTACATCTTCAATAAAATCACGTACAATGTGCCAGTCATTTTTCAAAATAGAAATATCTTCATCACTAAATTTATGGAACTGGTAGCCTTGAATAGGGAATTTCGCATATTCTGATGCAGGAACGGTATGATCTGAATCATAGAGATAATAGACAAGAAGCATATTCTCAAGTTTATGCCATAATGTAGAATTATAAAAAGATTCTAGTATGATTTTATTTGGACTAACTGCAGTAACGCTCATAGGTTCTTTAGCTTCAAAAGTATGTTTTTTGTTTCGAGTATGCTTTAAACCAGTTGTTTTTAATTCTGTAGCAATACCATCAACAAGCAAATCGGCTTCTTGTTTATTATCTGCAGGGTAACCTAATACAGATTGTTCAATGACATCTCCAGCTATTCCAGTAATTTTTGGGTTAGTTAAAGTCTTATCAAAGACGTTATTTACATCTATTTCTCCTAATGTATGTCCGATGATTTCATCGAATATTGTTATTAATTTTTCTTTTTCAAATTTATGTTGAGCCAATTTTGCCACTTCCTTTTCTTTAGCTATGATATATTATAACAAGAATTAACTTGATCTTTTAGCTAGATTAGTTTAATATATAACAATATGAACGGATATATATCTACGAATAAATCATAAATTTTAAAAATTGAGGAATAAGAAATGGCTACATATAAAGTATTTTCAATGTTTGACGGTGTTGGTGGTTTTATTGTAGGACTAGACAATGCCAATAATAGTATAAATCATAAAATATTTGAAACAGTATGTTCAAATCAATTTGAACCGAGCAGAAAATCACAAGATGCATATGAAGTAGGTCTGTATAATTATCCAAATATGGAGCATAGCAATACGGACATTCTCCAAGTAGAAAATCAATTTTTTGATAACTTAAAAGAAAAAAACGTAAATATGATTGTAGGTGGGTTTCCTTGTCAGGATTATTCCGTTGCAAGGAGCAAAAAGCACGAATTAGGTATAGAAGGGAAGAAAGGTGTGCTTTTTTGGGAAATCATTCGCGCAGTAAATCATATTCAACCAGACTATCTAATCTTAGAAAATGTAGATAGATTGTTGAAATCACCATCTAGTCAACGTGGACGGGACTTTGCGATCATGCTAGGAGCATTTAATCAATTAGGCTATTCTGTTGAATGGCGGGTGATTAATGCTGCAGATTATGGCTGTTCTCAAAAGAGAAGACGTGTATTTTTCTTTGTTTATCGAAATGACACAGAATTTTCTAAACAAATAGAAAAAAAATGGGATAAAGAAAATACAGATAATTATATTTTCGAAGCTGGCTTGTTTGCAAGACAATTTCCAGTTGAGAATATAGCGTATAAAAATCGGAAATATTCAGATACACTTTCAAAATACGATTCTAATTCAGAAGAGTATATTATTGATATTTCTGACAATTTTACTGGCACAATTTGGAATACAGGTATAATGCGAAATGGACAGTATTTTACAATAGATACACAGCCTATTAAAGAACAGCCTAAAACTCTAGGAGATGTCGTAGAAGAAGCGAAGCAATACTTTATTGCAAAATATGGGGCAGAAGAATATAAAAAATACATTGAATCGTATATTGTTGATGAGGAGAAAGTATCAAAATTCAAATATCTTCGGGGATCAAAAAAAATTGAACGTATAACAGCTGATGGGCATAAATGGATTTATTCAGAAGGTGGAATGAGTGAAGTTGATGAATTGACTATACCAGCACGAACAATGCTTACTAGTGAAGGTTCAGTTAATAGATCAACGCACTTTCTCAAATATGGAGAACAATTTAGACTGCTTACACCGATTGAAGCGGAATTACTACAAGATTTCCCACCTGATTGGACAAAATACAAAATAACAGCTGATGGATCTAAAAAAGAAGTATCTGATCGAATGAGAATGTTTTTTATGGGAAATGCATTAGTTACAAAAATTGTTGAGAGAATTGGTATAGAACTATCAAAAATGGATAGTTAAGTATCGGTAGAAGGTTCTATTATGAATAAGACTAATAATTTTTTCCGATTTGAATTATATAGAATAGATATTTTTGGCAAAAAAAGTCTAATTACTACAAATGGTTCGGTTGCTGGAATCACAAACGCACTAAATAAAATGCAGTTGCTGACACCAGTAGAACTTATAGATTTATTTGTGAACAGATCTATCGAGTCTGGAGTATGCCGAATACGTCTAGGAACAGATGAATACGAGTTAAAGTTTTCTTCTTTAGATAAATAAAAAACGAACCAAAAAATGATCTGGTTTACATAAGGAGTATTATCGGAACAGAAAAAAAGAGCTTCGCAGGCAATGCTGCAAAGCTCTTTTTTTGATGCTGATGTATCTTTTTTAGGAACGCCTACAGGTCAGAACCAAGTAATAAAATCCTCTTTACAGATCGTTATCCCAATTGATAACGCAAGTGATGGGGGGTATACCCGACATCAGCAGTGAAGATAGTATAGTACAAATATTATGTATTTTCAATGTTTTTCTGCTAATGGAACAAAAATGGAACAAAAATGGAACACTCGCCCTAAAAATGAATGATATAATTATATTTGATAGGAATTAAATCGCCAATATAATTCAAATTGTTGAAAAAAGAAAGAATATATACTATAATATAAATTAACAAAACAAATAAAAAAAGCCACAAAGATTGTTTGACGACAATCCGTGTGGCACATTCAAACCGCTACCTCACTAGCGATTTGATTACATAAACTATTTTATGCGAAATACTTATAAATGTCAATACTACTGATATGAACTATATCATATACGAAGTAAGACAAAGTATTCCATTGTAAAATAACATGTAATTAAACCAGTAGCGGAAAATGTTACTGGTTTTTTTATTTGGAAGTTTACAAGTGAATACAAAAAAAGCGATGATAGTAGGACAAGGCGGTCGGCTTACTTGAGCTAAAAAATGCGGTCTTAGCTGTGCCGATGAATGACGAGTGTATGCTGTACACGGATCAAAGTCGCCTAAGAACAGGTACGTTGCCCCGCCATGCTATTTTAGGAGAAATCGGGTGTCAAAGGTCAGTATGGGGGTTTACGTCCCAAATAGCAAAAAGGTAAGGGTGGGTTTACACATTCGCTGACGAAGCGAGGGGTGTTCTTACCTTGTCCGTGGGTGTTTTTAAAGCTTAGACCTAATCAATCTCAAAGTTACGGACAAGGCTCTTGGATTGTGAGAGAGACGAAACAAGAACATGCGATCAACTGCAACAAAGCAGAGCGCAAAATCGTTATGAACGGGATAGCTCTCTGCTTGTAACCTAGCTACGCTACGGTTGGATGGTTGATCGCATACATAAGAAAAAAGCATTAGCGATAGAGTAAGCATTCTTAGCAGTTGGTGGGGGAACGGGCTATGGTGAGCTAATGGGGTGTAAACTTTAGTTTTCCCCCTTAAGTGAACCTAGTCCAACAAGCAAGAGAATTTAGTCAGCCCATCGGGCTACTTAATGAACGCTAGCTTGATTGTGTATGGTAAAAAAATATTGCAATTCACTCTAAGCACGAATATAGTATTTATTGTGGAGGGATTTTTTTTATGGAACAAATGAACGAACTTGCAGAAATCGAAGCGGAATTAGTTGCTGATTTGCATTATGATCAAAAAAGTTGGATAAAATTTTATTTGAGTATGAAGAAAATAGAAGATAATGAGCTTTATAGACCAGAACATCGAAGCTTTACCGCTTGGTTGAAAGACTTTTGTATCAAAAATAAAATACACGAGAGTGTCGTTTGGAATCGTAAGAAGGCTGGGAAAACATATGAACGTTTTCTGACGCATAAAAACAAACTAGGTGAATCAGTAGCAGATCTATCTGAAATCAATGTTTCAATGGACAGTTTGGTGTTAATTGATAAAATTGCGAAAAAAGCTCCTGAATTAGAGACAGAGCTTGTCCAAAAGGCTTTGAATAAAGAAATGACAAGAAACGATTTGCGAACTGCATATCAAATTATACGAGGGAATAGAGATGAGGAGAGAAAAAAAAACATCAAAGAACTAGAAGATAATCACTCTAAGCGCGAATATAGCGACCCTAAAGTTACTGCAGCACAAATTGTAACTGCCTTGGCGAATGATGACAGCTGGTTGAATTCTATTCGTGGTGTTCGTGATAAAGATGGAAAAGTATTCACAAAAAGAATAGAATTCAGCCCTAAATATCGCTGCTTTAATGAGTTTCCTGTGTTTACTGGTACAACTAGTATTAGTCGTCGGATAGATGTCCTAGTAGCTGAAAATAAAGCTGTAAAGTATCATTATCAATTGAATTTGCATGGTATGGAGATTAAAGTTGATAAGCATGACTTAGTTAGTGACCAAAAGTATTCGGAGTATTCGGAATTTGTTCATTATCTTTGGCTGGTTATTCCGACTGAACTGGTTCCGTATGCAATTAAAAACGCACCCAAAACGATAGGTATCCTTGCGTATTCACAGGTGAATAACAATTTTGAAGTTATCAATAAGCCAAAATTGTTAGATCCTGTGCTAATAGCAGCTTCATTAAATACAATTATTCTAAAAACACTCTGAGCATGATTTTATTTCCTTTAGCACAACATAGCATGGCATGGCATGCTATGTTGTGCTATTTAATTCTCAGCTACACCGTAAAATTCTTAAACATCCTGAATTAAATTATTGTTTGGAATATCATAATTCAATGTTTTTAAAACAATATCATATGGAACTATTTCAGAAGATGTATTTTTTCGAATAAAATCTAAATCATAATTATGGAGGTTATTTTCAATAAGTAATTTGAAAAGTTTAGTTGGATTTTCTGATTTGTAAAACTCTACTAGTTCTGCCTTATATTCAATATCCTTAGTCGCATTCGGAGTTGGATATAAAATTCCGATATTATGTTCTAAAAAAACTTTATTTGCTAGTAAAAACGATGTCCTTTTATTGCAATTATTAAAAATGTGACCACGAGTAAAATAAGCAAAATATTGTAATCCTTTCGCAAAGGGATCTTCTATTTGATTCAATTGAAAAATTGCAGCTCTTACATCAATTTCTTTAGGTAATTCTGGATACCAACGGGTATCATATTTATCTCGAACAAAGACTGTCCCTGTTCTAATTTGACCGGGGTGGTCATTTGTAGCATCACTTACAATCGCATTTAGTAATGCAATATCTTCATAATAAAATTCTTTGCCTAGATTATTATATATGTATTCCCACGCTCGCTTTAAAGAAATAACTACTTCAATATCACTTACAGAAATACTATCTACAGATTTTCCTTCTAGGATTCTTTCAGTTTCTGGAAATGTAGCAGCAATTCCTTCCGAAAAAGCTTGTGAGTAAATTATATCTTTTAAATATCTTTTCAAATATGATTTTGCATCCATGATTATATCTCCTTAAAATAAAAACTCAAACTGCATAAAGCAGCTTGAGTTCGATCATTTGTTGAGCTTTTTTTATTTTTAGATACTCATGCTCTATGAGTATAATCATTTGTTGAGAAGAGTAACTTCCCTTTATATGTTCAAATTGTACCGCTTTTTTCAATTAATGTCTACTATCAACGCAACGTGTTTAAAATGTTATACGACTTATATGCCCCAATTAATTAATAAGTGTTGGGAATTATCAAAAATAACATTTAAATATTTTTTATCATAGCATATCATGCTATACTATGCTATGAGATATGGGGGGGAGAACTCGTATGGTAATTTTTATAAATAAGGGGGAACGTATATGAAAATAATATCTTGTGTAGCAATTAAAGGTGGGGTTGGAAAAACAACGCTGACATACAATTTTGGCGAGTGGCTGGCTGAACAAGGATATAATGTCCTATTGATTGATGCAGACAGCCAATGTAGTCTAAGTCAAACATATAATGTTTACACTACAGATGGCACGATTGGTGAGATTTTTTATAACAAAGGTCATCGAGTGAATTTTCTAAAGGTAAAGAAAAATATTACCTTAATTGCTGGTGATGTTGATCTAGAATATGCGAATTATGATATATTCACAAAGCCAAATAAAGAGCTACTAATGTATATGTGGTTAAGAGATTACTATGAAGATAAATTGAAAGAATATGACTATATTCTGATTGATTGTCATCCAGATTTTTCGGTAATTACTCAAAACATGGTAATTGTATCAGATTTTATTTTCAGTCCACTCGAACCGAGTGAATTTGGTTTTACTGCAAAAGCAAATTTGGAATTGAGATTTGAACGTCTAAAATCGGAAGCAATTAATGTTGTTACTCGAGAAAGTTTTGTGACTGCTAAGCTTAAATTTATAGCTAATAGAGTTAAACATAACACTAAGTCATCAAAAGAATTTTTAGAAGCTATAAAAAATTCACAAGATATAATCGCTATAGTTCCTGAAAAAGAGTTATTTAATAGAAGTACTTTGGATTTTGAATCACTGAGTGACATGGAAAAAAATACAATGTTAAAACAAAAAAATAAAGAATTTTTTGAAAGTATAAATAAAATTTTTGAAGACCTGCGGGTAAAAATAGAGGAGGAGTAATATGGCATTTGAAGATAAAATGAAACAAATGGAATCAATTATTGGGCAAGAACATAAAGAAAAAGAGGATGAAATTGTAATTCCACGAATTTCAAAATCATATACGTTGCAAAAAAAAGTTGCAGATACGCTAGCAAAAAAAGCAAAGGAAGAAGATCTTACAGCGTCACGGTTTTTAGAAAAACTACTCAAAAAAGAATTTGGATTGTAAAAAAGAGTTTATGACTCTTTTTTTATTTTAGTTAATAAAAAATGGAACATTTCTGGAACATTTCAAACGTTATTTTCGTTTATTATTATAGTTATGTTGGTAGAATTCAACATAACTATAATAATTTGGAGGCATAAAAATGACCAAACAGAAACAATTTTCATTTCGATTTCCTAGTAATTATGAGAAAAAATTAGAGCATTTAGTAACGGAAACTGGTATGACCAGACGTGAAATTATGATGATGCTCATAGATGAAAAAATCAATTCTAATACATCTGCTGATTTAGAATTAGCAGATGTATTAGAATTGAAAAATGAACTTGAGTTTGAGCGTAAAGCGAATAAAAGAGCTTTGTATGAACAACAAAAGCAAACTGCTATTTTGAATCAATTGTTATACGGATTTATGCCAGATAATGACTTTTCTGTATTTGGAGAACATCCATTTATAGAAA
>CAMFJD010000018.1 GCA_945956935.1 uncultured Bacillota bacterium
ATCATAATTTTAAATTTTACTATCCATTAGTGGTACAAAAGACTTGACCACGTCAGTTAATGGCAACGTTTTGGCGTTATGTTATTGTCGATAGTTCTCAAGCCTCGGTCAATTCACTTCTGCCTTAATGAGTGTTTTGGCGTTATGTTATTGTCGATAGTTCTCAAGCAAGTTTGATGTACTGAATGGGGAAGGTGTCGTTTTGGCGTTATGTTATTGTCGATAGTTCTCAAGCTGAGGTGCAATTATTCGCTTTACCGCAAGGGTTTTGGCGTTATGTTATTGTCGATAGTTCTCAAGCACAGATAATCGATAATCATCCGATGATGTTGTTTTGGCGTTATGTTATTGTCGATAGTTCTCAAGCATATGATTTCCCAAACGAAATGATACTTCAGTTTTGGCGTTATGTTATTGTCGATAGTTCTCAAGCTGAATAGTATCCGTTTTGTTCTGTGTAGCAGTTTTGGCGTTATGTTATTGTCGATAGTTCTCAAGCGACTGTAGCAGATAATGCTTCAAAGGTGGCGTTTTGGCGTTATGTTATTGTCGATAGTTCTCAAGCTTGTAGCTGAATTCACCAATGATGGAAAGTGTTTTGGCGTTATGTTATTATTAATAGTTCTCAAGAGGGAGAAAAGATCCCATGTGTTATCCTGAGTTTTAGTTGTTATTTCTATATTTATGGATAGTCTTTAAATGTATATATGTACTATTTACATATGTAAGTCTGAAGAAGCATAGACACAAAAAAGTCGTGTATATGCTTCTTTTGTTTTAGGTTGGAAATAGTCTTAATAATAAGTAGTAAGTATAATTTGATTCTATAATCAGAAATTCAAATTTTATAATAATGATGTATAGAATTTATTTTTTAGTAGTATATTTGAAACTGATACAGAAAATAATAGAATAGGAGGAGATAAGATGAAATATACACAGCAAGAGTACTACGAAGCAATTCAGCATGTAACTAACTTAATTGGAAGGTGCGAAAAAATGCTAGGGAAATTTGTGATTGGGACATCTCAACATACATTATTAGTGAATCGAATACAGGCACTAAAAATAGCAAATAGTGTACTTAATGATACAGAAAATATCGAGATAGATTTACTTCAATCTGCACTCACACCATTAGAGTCAATTGGTGTTAGTATAAAGTAGTGGACACATTAAGCCGAACTAAGTAAAATTATATTTAGTTAAGAAAGGATGTGTCCATTATGGGAAAGGGCAAAAGATACGATCAAGAATATAAAAATATGATAGTAGACTTATATAAATCAGGAATGAGCTTAGCTGAGCTAAGTAGCGAATATGGCATTGCAAAATCAACAATTAATGGCTGGATTAAAGACGTAAAAGAAATTAAAGTAGATGAAAATGAAGTTATGACATTAAAAGAGATTAAAGAGCTAAAAAAAGAAATGGCAAGAATTAAAGAGGAAAATGAAATATTAAAAAAAGCTATGGCCATATTTGCAACAAAAAATTAGATGAAGTAATAGAATTTATAAATAATAATAAAACTAATCATGATATTAAAACTATGTGTGCCGTTCTAGGCGTAGCCAGAAGCACATATTATAAATCTTTTGACAAAACTAAATCTAAAAGAGAAATAGAAAATGAGGAATTAAAAGCAGCTATTATAAGGATATATAAAGATAATAGAGGCATATATGGAGCCCCTAGGATTCATCATATACTTGGAACAGAAGGTTTTAAAGTATCCTTGAAAAGAATTCAAAGACTAATGAAAAAACTTAATCTTTGTGCAACAACTATAAAAAAATATAGACCTCATTCAAATAAAAAGATAGAAAAAGATTTAGAAAACGTTTTGAAAAGAGATTTTACTACTACTTCTATTAATGAAAAATGGGTAGGAGATATTACATATATTCATACTATCAAAGATGGTTGGTGCTATTTAGCTTCAGTTCTTGACTTACATTCTAAGAAAATAATTGGCTACGCATTCGGTAAAAGAATGACTAATGATTTAGTTGTTAAAGCTTTAAAAAATGCTTATTATAAGCAATTACCTAATAGAAATAAAAAATTAATATTTCATACTGATTTAGGCTCTCAATACACTAGTAATGATTTAAAAGAAATATGTAAAGAGTTTAATATTACACAATCATTTAGCAATAAAGGTTGTCCTTATGACAATGCTTGTATAGAATCTTTTCATTCATCTTTAAAGAAGGAAGAAATATATAGAAATAAATACCGTACCTTCGAAGAAGCTAATATAGCTATTTTTAAATATATTGAATCATGGTATAACAGAAAAAGGCTACACTCTTCTATTAATTATATGACTCCAGATCAATGTGAATTAATGGCTAGAAGTGCAGCATAAAAAAAGTTTGACTTTTTGTGTCCAAAATATTGACATAAGACCAAATTCTGTATAAGACAACAATGGCACAAAGTAAGTATGAGACTGGGACAACTCAGTATAAACGATTCAACAAACTCAAGAATATTATGCGATTGATAGTCGACACTATTCATGAAAAAATAGCTGTTGATTAAATGGAGGACTTATATAAATGAAACAGTATAATTTTGAAACAATAAAAAATAAAAAAATGATAGACGTCACTATAGAAGAAGTTATATTTGATGAGTGTACATTTGATGGTTGTATATTTGATTCGTGTACATTTATTGATGTGAGTTTTAAAAAATGTATGTTTCATCGCTGTACTATTATTAATCCTCAGTATAAATCTGGAAGTTTGAACCAAATAGTGGTTCAAGAGTGTCAACTCATTGGAATTATTTGGGAACAAATCATTGATAAACGTCAGTATATTCAGCCAATTGATAAAATAGAAGCGTCTTTTTTGAAGTATAATACATTTTATAATCTTGATCTCAGTCGATTTTGTTTCAGTGGGAATACGATTCAATCATCTGAATTTCAAGAATGTCAATTAATAGCAAGTGATTTTTCAGCATGTAACTTGAATGAAACAATTTTTGATCAATGTAATTTGGAAAAAGCAGTTTTTCGTGAAGCACATGGCTATAGTATTAATATTTTCACAAATAAATTAAAGCAAGCAATTTTTTCCTATCCGGATGTGATTGGACTATTAGCACCTCTTGAAATAGTTATTGATTAGAATAGTGCAGAATATGTATATTATATGTTTATGTGTTATATTTATATATTTTCATTGAATTTATGAATTTATTCATATGTTTAATAATTTGATAGAATGGGAAAAGGGAGCTAAAAAACGTTATTGCCAAAAGGTAAATAACGTTTTTTTGATTAGAGAAATAGAAAATAATAGATGAGAAAAGGATAAAGGCTCCTTCAAAATGAAACGAACATTGATATTGTTGAAAAAGTAAACATTGTTACTATATATTTTTTCTAGTAATATTTTTCGTATATTAAAAATTTTAAGGAGGATTTTTCATGGGATGGATTGAACAATTTAATCAGGCGGTAGAACCACTAAGTAATGGTATAGTAGCCATTAATGATTTTTTATGGGGATACATATTAATTGCGATTTTAATTCCACTCGGTGTTTATTTTACCGTGCGTACAAGGGCAGTACAAATACGGCATTTTAAAGAGATGATCATGTTACTTGGAGATGGAATAGGGAAAAAGAAGGAAAATAAGAATAGTCTCTCTTCGTTTCAGGCCTTTGCAATTAGCACAGCGTCGCGTGTTGGGACAGGAAATATTGTTGGTGTGACAATTGCTATTGTAACGGGTGGACCTGGTGCAGTCTTTTGGATGTGGATAGTAGCACTAGTTGGAGCAGCTTCAAGTTTTGTTGAATCGACATTAGCGCAACTATACAAAGAGCGTGATGAAGATGGTGGTTTTATTGGTGGTCCAGCATTTTATATGGAAAAAGGGTTGAAAAAACGTTGGATGGGTGTGCTTTTTTCAATCTTGATCACAATTTGTTTTGGCTTTATTTTCAATGCAGTACAAGCAAATACAATTGCTCAATCAATTAAAACAACGTATGGATTTGATCCAGCAATTATTGGCATTATTTTAGCTGTTGTGACAGGAATTGTTATTTTTGGTGGTGTAAAAAGAATTGCACATGTATCTGAAGTTCTTGTACCTGTGATGGCGGGAGCATATATTTTATTGGCAATATATATATTGATTACGAATATTGGGGCGCTTCCACAAGTAGTATCAATTATTTTTAAAAATGCTTTTGGTTTAGAACAAATCATTGGTGGAACATTCGGTGGCGTGGTTATGTTGGGAGTAAAGCGCGGTTTATTTTCCAATGAAGCAGGAATGGGAAGCGCTCCAAATGTAGCTGCAACAGCAGATGTGAGTCATCCAGTGAAGCAGGGGCTCATTCAATCATTAGGTGTATTTACAGATACATTACTTATTTGCAGTGCAACAGCATTTATGATTTTATTACCAACAGCTGGCAATATTCAACCAGATGGATTACAAGGTATTGGAATTGTAAATAATATTTTAACAGCGGAGTTAGGGTCATGGGCAAGTATTTTCCTAACATTTTCGGTAACACTATTTGCAATTAGCTCAGTGTTTGGTAATTATTATTATGGAGAATCTAATATTGAGTTTTTGACATCGAAACGAGTCTATCTATACTTGTATCGTTTTATCGTTGTTTTCATGGTGTTTTTCGGTGCGATAGCGGAACTAGAAGTTGTATGGAATATGGCAGATTTATTCATGGGGCTCATGGCATTATTAAACTTAGTGGCTATTGTATTGTTAGGTAAATATGCGTTTAGGTTATTAGAAGATTATGAGATGCAAAAAGTACGTGGTGTAAAAAATCCGGTATTTCAAAAAGAGACAATTCCAGAGCTTGAAAACATAACAGAGTGGTAGAATACTATGCTCAATATAGTCATATTTAGTGAAATACGACTATTATTGAGCATTTTTTTGTTTGTAATTCTAACTTTTTAGGGTGAAATTGTTGCTCTTTTGAAAGAAAACAAGTAATATTATGGGAAGTTAAGCTTTTTGAGGAGGATAAGAAATGAGTTGGATTGAACAATTTAATCAAGCAGCGGCACCATTTAACAATGTCATATTAGCAGTTAATGACTTTTTATGGGGGTATGTGTTGATTGCTATTTTAATTCCTGTAGGAATTTATTTTACTCTTAAATTGAGAGGAGTACAAATTCGTTCATTTAAAGAAATGATTGTATTACTTGGAAGTGGTATTGGTAAAAAAGGCGAAAAGAAAGATAAAAATAGCATCTCGTCATTTCAAGCTTTTGCAATTAGTACAGCGTCGCGTGTTGGAACAGGAAATATTGTCGGGGTGACAATTGCTATTGTAACCGGTGGACCTGGTGCAGTTTTTTGGATGTGGATTGTAGCTTTAGTTGGGGCAGCATCGAGTTTTGTTGAATCAACATTAGCACAGTTATATAAGGAGCGAGAACCTGAAGGTGGGTTTGTCGGTGGTCCAGCATTTTATATGGAAAAAGGTTTAAATAAAAGATGGATGGGAATTGCCTTTTCAATACTTATTACAGTTTGTTTTGGATTTATTTTTAATGCTGTGCAGGCAAATACAATTACAATGTCAATGGAAACAACTTTTGGTTTTAATCGCATAATGGTAGGAATAGTGTTAGCAATGATCACGGGAATTGTTATTTTCGGTGGAGTAAAGCGTATTGCGCATGTATCGGAGGTACTTGTACCAATAATGGCAGGAGCATATTTACTGCTGGCACTCTATATTCTAATAACAAATATTACTGCACTGCCAGAAGTGTTTGGAATTATTTTTAAAAACGCCTTTGGATTCGAGCAGATTGTTGGTGGAACTTTTGGTGGAGTTGTATTGCTTGGAGTTAAACGTGGTCTTTTCTCAAATGAAGCAGGAATGGGAAGTGCACCAAATGTGGCTGCGACAGCAGATGTGAGTCATCCAGTGAAGCAAGGGCTTATTCAAGCGTTAGGTGTATTTACAGATACATTACTTATCTGTAGTGCGACAGCATTTATGATTTTATTACCAACAGGCGGTGTGATTGATGCCAATGGCATGTCCGGTATTTCAATTGTCAATTCAATCTTAACGACAGAATTGGGTGCTTGGGCTGGAATGTTTTTGACAGTATCACTAACACTTTTTGCGCTAAGTTCAGTATTTGGTAATTACTATTATGGAGAATCAAACATTGAGTTTTTGACTTCAAAGCGTCGCTATGTTCACATGTATCGAGCAGTTGTGATTTTAATGGTATTTTTTGGATCAATTGCAGGTCTAGATTTAGTCTGGAATCTAGCAGATGTATTTATGGGGCTTATGGCATTATTGAATTTATGTGCCATTGTATTGTTGGGTAAACATGCATTTAGGTTACTTAAAGACTACGAAGATCAAAAAGCAGCAGGAAAAGATCCAGTATTTAAAGCAAGCTCAATGCCTGATATTGCAAATATAACAGAATGGCAATAAAAGAAGAGCTTTGCTCTTCTTTTATTAATTAAAAATTATCATTGTGATTTTTTTATGTATGTGTTATTATTTTTGAGGATAAAAATAAAAAAGAGGTGAAAAAAATGATAGATTGGAAAATGATTACAGTAAGCATGATTGTACTCGCAATTGTAATAGAAGTATGCCTTTGTATATACGAAGTTGTACAAGTAATTACTTCTATGAATTCGGTGAAACAGAAATTGATGGAAACTATCATACATATTATAATCACATCCACAGTCATTTTTATTACTTATATTGTTGGACAAAAAAGTATTCTATATTTTATGAATTAAGTCACAATGAGTGACTTTTTTATTTTATTTAATGTGTTAGAATAAGTGTGCATTTAGTAGTAGGAGGTCAATACGTAGCTGAAACATTTTTACATATATAACAAATTACTATAAAAAACTTGATTTTTTATAGTAATTTGTTATAGTAACTGAAAGGGTTTGCAAAGGGGTGGTAGATATGAATAGAACGGAATTTGAGCAACTTGTCGTCGCAGCACGATTTTCAGCAGATGCAGAGAAGAAGTTAGAACAATTTATGGATGAATGGCCAGAGCAGTATGAGCAATTTACAGGCCATAAACCTCATGGAAGAGATGAGGCAGTATTAAATCGAGGGTTTTTTAGTACAGTGAGTGAGTTTAAGCGTGATAAATAATAAATAAAGAGAAAACATGGGAGATAGTTTTGAGTGAGACTATCTTTTTTTGTTTGAAAAAATTTTAAAAAGCACTGTGTCACTATTTTGAATATGGATACGATATAAAAGGTGTCAGATGAACATGGTCCTAAAGTAATCTGGCAAAAAATGTACTAAATTGAGAGGAGAAAAGGAAATGGCAAAAACAATTGAGAGTGTACAAGTCAGTTTTAAAATTTTAGATGGTGTAAACGAAACAGGGTTACCGAAAGAGCGACAAATTATTGTTCGTCATATTTATGATGGATATAGTGATGTTGAAATTTTGGCATTAGCAGAAGCGTTGAATATGGTACTACCATCTGAAGTAGTATCGAGTACAGTGACAACTAAAACTAGTATACAGTAAAAAATGAAGAGGGGGATTTTATCATGCAACAAACAACTACAAAAACACTTGAATTACGTTTTCATGCTCCATTAAACAAAAAAAAATATACAATTACGATTCAAAATCCAAAAGAAGTTGATCGTGATCAGCTAGAAGCAACACTTGCTGCCGTAGTAGAAAGTCAGGCATTGAGATTGGATGGAGCATCTATTGAAGCAATTGATGCGCGATATATAACAAAGGTAATTGATGGATTTGTGAGTGAATAAATAATCTGAGGGCGGTGTAGAAAAACACCGCTCTTTTTATTAGTATCAACGTTGTATAAGTAAAATGACAGATAGAATCGCTTTTTATTAGTAAAATTACAAAAACACCAAAAAATAGTGAGAAATAAAATCGTAACTGATATACTCAAGGGAGAGTATTTCAGTTGAATTTGGAGATGATTATCGAGTGGAGGTTAATCAGTGGGGAAAGACTGTTATGTTACAAATAATAGTAGGAGTACAAGTTGTTAATTATGAGGCAAATCATTGATATGTTAGAATTGTCTGTTTTTACGTTTTGCAATTATTGAGATAAAGAATGATTCATTTATTTTGAAAAGGGTGGCAGTGATGAAAATTATTTTAGTACAACAACAAGATATTGTAAAAGAGGCTTTGATTGATTGTTTTCAACGACAACAGTACCATGTTGTTGATTTACAGCAGAAAATGCAAATATTTGATGAGATAGATAGTTCACAACCAGTAATTATGATTTGTAATGAGGGATGTTTAACTGAGGGAGAGTATGCTTTTTATCAAAAAGTATCGGTAGTGAATCAAATACCAATGATTATTTTAACAGAAAAAAATAATCGATTAACTGATGGCCTACCAGAGTATATTCGCAAATTGCGGCGTCCAATTACATTTGCGAAGCTAGTTCAACTAATTGAAGAATTACAAGAAAGTGCAGTTCAATCGTCGTATGTTTGTGAACAAAAAGTGATAAAGACAAAAAATTGGGAATTAAGTATGGATACATATGAATTAAAAATAGCTGAAGTAAAAACTTCATTCTCTCCCAAAGAAATGGTGATTTTTTTTCGTCTAGCTAAGCAGCCAAATACTGTTGTTACACGAGATGAATTACAGGAAATATTAGCTACGGAAGTTGTAAATGCAGATTATCGCATGGTTGATTATCATATTCGGCGAATACGAAAAAAACTAGTACCGTTTATTAAGTTTCTTGAGATTAAAACGGTATATGGTGCTGGATATCAATTGTTGATTCGAGAATAGTTATAATTAGACATTCACGATTGAATGTCTTTTTTATTATAGAATTACTAGAGCAGGCAAAATAGGTAAATATTAGATAAGAACAAAAAAAACTATAGTATTGATAATTTAAATTATGTATAATGATTGAGTATTAGAGTAAGGAATAAAATGTCAATAATTTCGAGGTGGAAACAAAATGATTAAATTGTTTATAACGGATTTAGATGGGACATTACTTTATCGAAAAGTCCGTGATGTTGATCCGAATGAACGTTGTAAAAAGGCGATTGCACATTTAGAACAACAGGGTGTACAAATTGCGATTGCGACTGGAAGGTACGATAGCGATATTCAAGTAGTAGAGAATTACTTACAATTGAAAAAAAAGGGTTATCGGATTGGGATGAATGGGGGAACAATCTATAGTCCAAGTAACGTAAAGATTCGTGAATTATTGCTAGAGGAAAATGACGCTCGTGCTATTTTTGATTATGTTGATTCGAAATTACGTCGGCAAACCTCATTTTTAGTAACTTGTACAAGTGATGAAGAACGCTTTTTTCATAAAATAGGATATTTATTTAATCCGATGTTATGGTTTTTTTGGAAAACTCGTGCTGAAAAAATTAATTCAACAAGTGTAGAACAGTTTATAACATCCGATCGTACGTTTTATAAAATTTTAGTAAGTGCATCGAAGTATAATACAGATTTTATTGATTTGAAACTGCAAAATAATTTTAATGGATTTGAAGTATTTAAAACATCTCCATATTCGGTTGAAGTATGTCCAAAAGGTGCAAATAAAGGGACAGCAATTGAATATATTATGAAAATCGAGGGATTACGTCCCGATGAAGTTGCATTCATCGGAGATTCAGGAAATGATATTCCTGCACTAAAAGTGGTTAAACATAGCTTTGTTATGGATCATGCGGATCATTATGTGCAAGAACATGCTCGTTATGTTGTGAGTGATGTAGCTGAAGCGATAGATATGATTTTACGTTATAATGATGATTTATGTTGTCGATTACCACAACAAATTTGCCCCGATAATGAAAAGTGTGATGAGAATGTAAAACAATCAATGTATGAAACGCAGCAAATACACTTGAAACGACATAAACAAATACACCATACACAATCATATTCAGTATCAAGACAAAGAAAGCGTGTTGATCGTTAAGGAAAATAGTTGTAAAAAATGACCGCTCATTAGAGCGGTCATTTTTTTATTCTACTTCAGATGGTAATTGAAATTGTTCAAGGGGCCATAATTGAACATTATCTGTATTTGTTAACATGTTCACGAAATTGTGACGTGCTTGAGGATATTCCTTGTAAATACTTTCGAGGAGATGTTTTACATCTTCGCGTGATGTATGTTTATCCATTGGACACATTGATTGAACGATTGGTAATTCATCGTGGCGTTCATGGACAGAAATGATGTCTGCTTCATGTACAAGTGCAAATGGACGAATCATTTCCATTCCATCGCGATCAAGATACATTTTAGGGACAAATGTTGCGAGTTTTCCATTAAATATTGCATTCATAAATACTGTTTCAATTGCATCATCGACATGATGACCAAATGCGAATTTGTTGCATCCGTGCTGTTTTGCATAATCTATAACAAGTGCTTTTTTAAACTTTGAACATAGTGAACAAGGTAAACGGCCTTCTTTATCTGCGTTTGCTTCTAATACTTGGCGTAATCCAGTGTCATAAGCATGGTATTCGATTCCTTTATCATTACAAAATTTTTCTAAAGGTGTAAAATCCATACCATCAAATCCGAATTTCAAAGTGATTCCAACAACTGAAAAATTTTTTTCTGGAAATCGAGTGGCATAGATGTGAAGAGCCCATAACAATAAAACACTATCTTTTCCACCACTTACTCCAACGGCAACACGATCACCATCTTGAATTAAATCAAACATTTGGTCAGCTTTCCGTAAGCTTCCTAAAATTTTACGCATAAAATACTCCTTATATAAAAATGTATATTTATTTTATCGTATTTTTGGCAATAACTATACTATTATAAGTAACTCTTAACGATAAATGCATGTTTCTAATCTCAAAAATGTATCATACATTCAAATTTATTGTAATAAGTGGTAAAATGAAAGATAAAGTAATTAGTGAAAGAAATGGAAGTAATATATATGAACGGTATTTTAGTTGTCAATAAAGATAAAGGCATGACAAGTCATGATGTTGTATTTAAATTACGTAAAATTTTACAAACAAAAAAAGTGGGGCATACGGGGACGCTAGATCCTGAAGTGGATGGAGTTCTTGTTATTTGCGTTGGTGCGGCGACAAAGGTAAGTCAATTTTTGATGGCAGGTACTAAAACGTATCGTGGAGAAGTAACAATTGGGATGAGTACTGAAACAGAAGATGCTCACGGTGCGGTCATTGATAGGAAAGTAGTTGGCAAAAACCAATGGACAGATGAGCAAATTGATGCTGTATGTCAATCACTTGTTGGTCGAATTACACAAATACCTCCTATGTATTCTGCAGTAAAAGTAAAAGGAAAGAAATTGTATGAGTATGCCCGAGCGGGGATAGAGGTAGAGCGTCCAACCCGTGAAGTTGATGTTTTTTCACTAGTCTGGGAACCAGATACATTGATTTATGAAAATGATACAGTTCGATTTAGTTTTACGGTAACGTCATCAAAGGGACTCTATGTAAGAACATTGGCAGTGCAAATTGGTGAAGCCTTAGGATATCCGGCGCATATGTCAAACTTGCGACGATTGGGTTCGGGTGTTTTTACATTAGATCAAGCACAGACACTAACGCAGATTATCGAAAACGGGCCCAACTTTTATAGTGTGGCGGAAGCGTTACGGGTATATCCACATTTTCAAGCGAATGAGCATGTTGCTAAATTAGTAAGAAATGGAGTCGTGCTACGGGCAAATCAAATTCCATTTCCTTTAACGACACCAGAAGTAGTTGTGTATGATGGAAACCAAGCATTAGCCGTGTATGGTCCACATCCAACAAAACCAGATGCATGGAAAGCAATTCGTGGTTTTCAGTCTGAAAAGGAGTAAATGATATGCAGGTAATAACACTGAATGAGCAAAAATTTCGTGAACGATTCCAATATCCATTGAATAAGCGATTAGTTATAGCAATGGGGTATTTTGATGGTGTCCATCTAGGGCATCAACAATTAATTCATGAAGCAAAAAAAGTTTCAAAAGAACAGGATGCACTTACTGCTGTTGTGACATTTTGGCCGAATCCCAATGTTGCACTAGGGAAAAGTGATGATCAAAGTGCTATCACACCATTACAAATGAAAGAACGTGTGATGGCTCATTATGGTGTGGATGTGTTAATTACTGTTGAATTTTCACAATGGCTCAGAGAGCTCCCACCACAACAATTTATGGAGCATATTTTAGTACAATTGCCAGTTGCGGCAATTGTTGTTGGATTTGATTTTCGTTTTGGAAAGGGTGGTATAGGAAATATACAGAGTTTACAAGCGATTCCTTATCCGGTGTATGTTGTTCCGGCTGTCGTTTATAATAATTTGAAAATTGGATCTACAAACTTACGACAGTCAATTCGTAATGGAGAAATAGAACTTGCAAATACAATGTTAGGTCGTTGCTATGAAGTAAGTGGTGTTGTTATGAATGGCTTACAAAATGGTAGGAAGTTAGGATTTCCAACGGTTAATTTAGCATTACAAGAACAATATGTATTACCGAGTACAGGGGTGTATGCAGTGCGTATTTGTGTACATGGTAAATGGTATAAAGGGATGGCAAATGTTGGTCATGCACCAACAATTCGACGAAATGAATTAACCGGATCATTAGGGAATGAATTTGAGCCTTTAATTGAAGTTCATATTTTTAATTTTGATCAAAGTATTTATGGTGAGAGTGTGCGAGTACAGTTCGCCAAAAAAATGCGTGACGAACAAAAATTTAAAGGAGTTGATTGGTTAATTCGACAACTACATGAAGATAAAAGTGAAGTTGAGCAGTATTTTTCTGACTTAATCAATTCGTAATAGAAAGAAATATTGCAACCAGCTGAACAATGTTGTATAATCTGTTATGACCTTGTTCTAGGCTTTTCGACCACTCCGGCGATTTGCTTTGATAAAGGCGACTTTTTATCACAATTAAAGGAGGATATTACAAATGGCAATTACTAAAGAACGTAAAAACCAAATCATTGCAGAATATGCAACGAAACCAGGAGACACAGGTTCTCCAGAAGTACAAATCGCTTTATTGACTGAAAACATCAATAACTTAAATGTGCACTTCAAACAACACAAACATGACCACCACTCACGTCGTGGATTATTACAAATGGTTGGACACCGTCGTAACTTATTAAACTATGTTAAGTCAAAAGACGTAGAGCGTTACGTAGCATTAATTAACCGTTTAGGATTACGTCGTTAATCATCTTGTTGTTGTCTGACAACTGCAAATTATAAGTAACTATATATTTTTCAAATCACAAAAAATCACAAATAAATCACAAATCACACATGAAAGGGCGAAATGCCCTTTTTTTTTATTATTTTTTTGCGTATAATGAGAGCGTAACAATATAGGAAGTTTCAGGGGGATAAGTATGCAAACAGAACGTTCAAAACAATTATTTGCAGATTTTATGCAAAAAAAAGATCGTGCACAGACATATTTTCAAAAAGGAGAAGCAATGCTAGCCTTTTGTAAATATACGTACTTTATCGATCATGCTGATGCCAATGAGGCACTTGATTATGAAATGTTGGCCAAAATTAGTACATACGTGAAAGAAAAGCATAATTTGAATTTAGATGCAATTATGACTGTCGGTATTTTAGATAAACGTCAAAAAGAAGGTACTGAAATTAGTGAAGATCAAGCATTGTTTTTAGCAGATGCACGTAAGTATGTTGATGAAACATGGCTACGTTTATCATTACATTTAGAACAACCTACATTTAATTAATGATAAGAGCACGGAATTTCCAGTGAAACCGTGTTTTTTAATTAAATATTATTAGCACTCTTGTTGACAGAGTGCTAACTCGGTGGTAAGATTGATTCAAGATTTAAATTAGCACTAATAACAAGAGAGTGCTAAGAAGGAGGATATACGATGATGGATGTAAACAAATGGACGACAAACTTACAAATGGCGATTGCAAGTGCGCAAGCGAGCGCAATAGGACGTGCGCAAAGTGAAATTAGCCAATTAAATATTTTTCAAGCGTTTTGGGAACAAGAACGTTCGTTAACCAAACGAATTTTTGAACGTGCGAATATTTCAACGAATCAAGTTAATCAATTGATACAGCAAGGGTTACAGCAATTGCCGATACTTGGACAACCAAATAATCAGATCGGTTTTGCAGCAAATGTGTTAACAATGTTCGAGCAAGCAATGACGTATATGAATGAATATAAAGATGATTATCTTGCAATTGAGCATGTATTATTGGCTATGACAAAAAGTCGTGATCAACATATTAAAGAGATATTTCATCTGCTATCACTTGACCAAAAAAAAATCAAGGAATCACTAGAAATTATCCGTGGGAATCAACGAATTACGTCAAAAGAGCCAGAAGCAACATATGAAGTCTTAGAAAAATATGGGCGTGACCTTGTAGCAGAAGCACGAGCAGGTAAAGTTGAACCAGTAATTGGTCGAGATGAAGAAATTCGCCGTATGATTCAGATTTTATCACGTAAAACAAAAAACAATCCAATTTTAATTGGTGAACCAGGGGTAGGTAAAACTGCAGTTGTAGAAGGATTAGCCAGTCGAATCGTACGTCAAGACGTGCCTGAGTCATTAAAAGATAAAATAATTTTTGAATTAGACCTAGGATCTTTGATTGCTGGAGCAAAGTATCAGGGAGAATTTGAAGAACGTCTTAAAGCAGTATTGAATGAAGTAAAAGAAAGTGACGGCCGTATTTTGTTGTTTATTGATGAAATTCATATGATTGTTGGTGCTGGTCAGACGTCGGGAGCAATGGATGCAGGAAACTTACTGAAACCGATGTTGGCAAGAGGAGACCTTCACTTAATTGGTGCCACAACGTTAAATGAATATCAAAAACACTTGGAGAAAGATGCAGCACTCGAACGCCGTTTTCAACGTGTATTAGTTGAAGAACCAACTGTTGAAGAGACAATCACGATTTTGCGTGGATTAAAAGAGCGCTTTGAGATTCATCATGGTGTGAAAATAGCTGATGCAGCGCTCGTAAGCGCAGCAGTGATGTCGGAACGTTATGTTACGGATCGTTTTTTGCCAGATAAAGCAATTGATCTTGTCGATGAAGCTTGTGCTATGATACGTACTGAAATTGATTCAATGCCTGCAGAATTGGATAGTCTTATGCGAAAAGTGATGCAACTTGAAATTGAAGAAGTGTCATTGAAACAAGAAGATGATGAAAATTCAAAGCAACGTTTACTCGATTTACGGAAAGAATTAGCTAATACGAAAGAAGCAATGCAAGTAATGAAAGAACAGTGGGAATCTGAAAAAGCGGCAATAGGTGGAGTGCAAAAATTAAAAGAAGATCTTGAGCATGCACGCCATGAGTTAGAAATGGCACAGGCACGCTCTGATTATGAATTGGCCTCAAGAATCCAATATGAAACGATTCCACAGTTAGAAAAAATGATTATTACTGGAGAACAAGCTGAGTTAGTTCAAGAACAAACAAATAAACTTGTTCGTGAGATTGTTACTGACGAAGAAATAGCTGAAATTATCGCAAAAGCAACAAATATACCGGTTGCAAAATTACTCCAAGGTGAACGTGAGCGATTATTACACTTAAAGGAAACATTAGGAGAACGTGTTGTTGGTCAAGATGAAGCGTTAGAATTAACGAGTGATGCAATTATTCGTGCACGTGCAGGAATAAAAGATCCTCAAAGACCAATAGGATCATTTTTATTTTTAGGATCAACAGGTGTGGGGAAAACAGAAGTTGCCCGTACATTGGCAGAAACGTTATTTGGCTCACAAGAACATATGATTCGTATTGATATGTCAGAATATATGGAAAAGCATGCGGTAAGCCGATTAGTTGGAGCACCTCCTGGTTATGTAGGTTATGATGAGGGTGGTCAGTTGACAGAGGCTGTGCGTCGTAATCCATATTCAATCGTTCTATTAGATGAGGTTGAGAAAGCACATCCAGATGTATTCAATATTTTATTACAAGTACTTGATGATGGACGAATTACAGATGGAAAAGGGCGTACGGTTAATTTCAAGAATACGATTATTATTATGACTTCAAATATTGGCTCTCATTACTTATTAGAAGAACCAGACTATATGCTTGCGGCGAGTCATGTGCAGACTGAATTACGTCAGTATTTCTGGCCTGAGTTTTTGAATCGAATTGATGAGACAGTTATCTTTAAACCACTAGCTCAAACACATATGTATGAACTTGTTCGTAAACAATTACAGTTATTGAATAAACGAATGATCGAGCAAGATATTCACATTGAATTAACAGATTCAGCGTTACAATTTATTGTCGAAAATGGTTATGAGCCGCAATTCGGAGCTAGACCATTGAAACGTTTTATCCAAAAACATGTTGAAACGTTAGTTGCTCGTGAAGTTATTGCAGGTCATGTATTACCAAAGCAAACGATTGTAATCAATTGTGAAGATAACACATTGGTTACGCATATCAAGTCATAGTTGTTAACCGGATGGGATAACTTTCAGTTATCCCTTTTTCTTTTTTAAAAACGAAGGATAGATGAAAAAATAAGGAATCAAATTTCATATTTATCGTTATAAAAGTAATTTTAGTAATAAAAATCTAAATATAGTTGTAATTATACTTATAAATAGCTATAATACTTTTATATTCAAAGTAATTTTGTTCGAGAGTTTTAACAAGTAGTATCTAAAACTACTTGTTAAAATATATGAAAAATTGTATACTAGTTGTAAAACGAAAGCGATTGCGAGAGTAGCAAGCATTTACTTTTAAAGGAGGAGCTAAATACGTTTTGTATTTGGCAAAGTTAAATTATGAAATTAGCGATTATTACTGATTCAACATTACAAATTTTACCGGAAACATTAGTGAAATATCCCGTATATGAGGTAGCACTTTCAGTTGCATTTGGACAACAAACATATAAAGAAAATATTGATATGGATTTAAAAACTTTTTATTCACGTCTTGAAGCTGGCGAATTTGCGACTACTTCACAACCTGCACCAGGTGATTTTTTAGTAGTTTATGAAGATTTAAAAGAGCAAGGATATACAGATGTTCTTGTCTTTACGGTTTCGAGTAAAGTTAGTGGAACGTATAATTCAGCAACTCAAGCAAAGGCAATGATTCAAGGAATAAACATTGTGATTGTTGATACGCAGCAAGCATCACCAATGGCAGGTGAAGTAATCAGCGAGATTGCTGAACAAGTTTTTGATCATGGTTGGACAATTGAACAGGCAGTAGCATATTTTGATGCAAATAAAGATAATCATAATATTATGGTAGCAATTGATGACTTAGGTCATTTAAAACGTAGTGGACGCATGAGTTCAGCACAGGCATTATTCGGCGGGTTATTAAATATTAAACCGATTATTGAAATGCGTGACGGACTTGTCGTTTCAACCAGCAAACAACGCACTATGAAACGTGCTTTAGGTTATATTGTTGAACAAATGGTTGAAAAACAGCCGAAGCGTTTAGTTTTAATGCATGCGTTAAATACAGAGCGCCAAGCTGAATTAGAAAAAATGCTACGGACAGCCCTACCAGGAATTGCAATAACAGCACGTTATTTAACACCAGCGATTGGAGCTCATTCAGGACCAACAGTCATAGGAGTCGTTTGGTTTAAATAGAGTGGGATGACACCACTCTTGCGAAAAAAGGCAAAAACAATAGTTAAGAAATAAATAGAGAAATCCACTATAAGCTCAAAAAACTAGGAGAGACTTGGTGGATTCTGACTTATTTCAAGCTTTAAGAAGAAACTACTATGTTAGCCAAAGTTGAACGAAATATAAAAATAGCACCTTGCCTCAGCGGCAGAGTGCTATTTTTATATTAATTTATATCATTTAAGAGGCTTTGTTGTTTGATTTCACGCTCTTTATCTGTTAGAAATAATGTGAATAATAAAGCGATGAGTGCAAAAATACCAATTGTAATAAAAATGTGGGCAAAACCAGTATTTAATGTTTGTTGAAATGTTGTTTGAATAGTAGGAGCAGCCATATGTAGTTTATCTAGATATTTTGCTTGCTCTTGTGCAATAAAGGTGGCATGAGAAATACCGGTTGGAGCAGGAATATTAGCCAAGGCAGAGGAAATTTCAGTTTTACTAATATTTTCGATTGTAGATACTATATTGTATGCATTTGCATGCGTAAGTTGATTAGTGACAGTAGCAGATAGCGAACCAGTAGCCGTGTTAGGATCCATAGGGGGAATTACTTTCAATAGAGCAGTGGGCATTTTTGACCCAGCATCTGAAATGAAACTTATTAATATATTCGGCGAAATAGCAACGCCAATACTTCTTATTAAGGATAGAGTTGCCTGGGCAATACTTGCCTGATTTTTATTAGCAAATAATTGAATTAAATAATTTAAAGGTGTTCCCATAGTCATACCCATACCAAGACCGAAGAGTGCAAAACTGATGTACATATACCATTGATTTAAAGATGGTATAACAATAAAAGCAGTGAAGAAAGCAGCGAATATACTGATAGTAAATCCTGTGATCAATAAAAATTTTGCAGAAAATTTATCAATTATTCGCCCACCAATTGGACCTCCGAGTCCAGCAAAAACAGCAACAAGTGTTACAGCATATCCACCATCACCAGGTTTCATTTTCAACATGTTTTCAGCGAATTGTGGGATGAAGATAAGCCCCATCATGCCACATCCAACGAGAAAAGCAATAATCAAAGTCAAACTTGTATCTCGAGTTTGAAAAAATGCAAGTGGCAGAATTGGATCAGTCGCACGTTTTTCACGGATGATGAAAAAAGGTACTAAGATAATACCAATAGCTAAAAAGAACCAAACATCAAAAGTAGTAATTGATTGTTTGAAGGTGTAGAAATTTAAATTTGAGAGAGCGTACATAAGTGATGAAATAATAATTCCTAGCAACGTGGCACCTATCCAATCTAAGGAAACTTTTTTAGCCAGAGTTTCTTTAGATTTACTAAAAACAACTAATCCAATGGCAATTAAGCAAATTGGAATATTAACAAAGAATATAACACCCCAGTCAGAAAATCCAAATGTATTTAATAAGACAGTACCAAGAGTTGGGCCAACAAGAGTGGCAATTCCGTAGATGGCTCCAACAAAACCAAGAGCGAGACCGCGTTTGGCAACTGGGAAGCTTTCACCAATATATGCAACTGCAATAGGCATAATTCCACCACCACCAACTGCTTGAATTGCTCGGAAAATAAGCAATAATGGGAAATTATTAAAGTAATTGGACAAACCACAAAGAAGCGATCCAGTCATAAAGATAGTAATAGAAATAACATAAATTCTTTTTTTCCCAAACAAATCTGCAAGTTTACCACTAATAGGCATAGCTACTGCATAGATTAAAGTATAGAGTGTAATAACCCAAACAGACGCATCATTAGAAATATTTAAATCTGCTTCAATTACAGTTCGAACCGGTGAAACGATCCCAGTATCCATAGCACCTATGAAGATTCCCAACAAAAAAGCTGTGAGTAATGCCAACTGAGCATACGATAATTTGTTTTTTTTAATTGTTGTTGATGTCATAAAAACAACTCCTTTTCGTTTTTAAGTATAACAACTTAATTTTGAAATAGAATTATAATACCTTAAAATATGATGTAGAAACGATTTGAATAATATTTTAACAAATGAAGAGATTCGATATGGTTTGAAAATAATTGTAAGAAAATATTGAAAAAAGACGCTAATTTAAATAAAAGGTGTTAAAATGAAAAGTGATGGTCAAAAAGAGACTAGAAAAGTTGAACAATGAGAGGTAATAAAATGAAAGACTCGAACTTTGCAAAAGGGGCTGCAATAGCCACAATTGGGATCGTCTTAACAAAGTTTTTAGGAATGATGTATTCATTTCCACTCGAAAATTTAATAGGTGATGAAGGTGGAGCGTTATATCAGTATGCATATAGTATTTATGTGATTGTATTAGAAATAGCAACTGCTGGAATACCGTTTGGAATGGCAAAATTCGTCGCCATGTATAATTCAAAGGGTGATTATCGTGCAGGGGTAAAGCTTTGGCGTGTCAGTACTTTATATATGCTAGTAGTCGGTATTGTGAGTTTCTTCGCACTTTTTTTACTAGCACCATTTATGGCTGAAGTTTTTGGCTCGAGTAGTGCAGGACAATCAAGTATTAGTGATATTACATATGTTATTCGAATGTTAGCACCAGCTTTAGTGATTGTACCAGTACTTGGTGTGAGTAGGGGCTTTTTCCAAGGATATGGAGAAATGCGTCCAACAGCATATTCACAATTTTTAGAACAATTTGTGCGAATTGTTTTTTTACTTGGAGCGGCATATTATGTTATGCGTGTTTTACCTGATGGTAACGTTGTTGTGGCAACTGGATGGGTTGTATTTGCCTCATTTGTGGGAGCACTTGCAGCACTTGGAGTATTTATATTCTTCTGGTTGAAAAATTTTAAGAGTATTCGTAAAAAAGTAAGAAAACAAACAGTTCAAGACGAATATAGTGGCTGGGTGTTGTTTAAGCAGTTGATTATCTTCTCACTTCCATTTGTTATTGTAAGTGTCTCAGCTAATATTTATCCAATGATATCAAATGCAACATTTAGTTCGACACTTGAACATGTAGGTTACACTTTTGAACAATCGAGTAATATTTTAGCTATTATTAATTTATGGGGTACAAAAATTACAGCTATTCCTGTTGCGTTATCAATGGGGGTATCGTTAGCACTAATTCCTTACGTGACACAAGCTTATGCGAAAAAAGAGTTCAAAATTGTTCGTCGTTACACATTGCAATCGATGAACATTATTATTCTATTTACAGTTCCCGCAGCTTTTGGTATTTTGTCAATTTCAGAACCACTGTATACAGGTTTGTATAGCCCAAGTGAATATGGTCCAACTATTTTAGGTGTAGATGCATTTCGCGGAATATTTTTGGCATTATCAATGGTAACAGCTGCCGTTTTACAGGGGACAAATCATCAAAAGATTGCGATTAGAAATGCTTTGTTAGGAGTATTAGTGAAATTATTAATAAATGTTCCAATGATTTATTTATTTGGTCCGTTAGGTGATATTTATGCCTCAATTTTGGCACTTTCAACTGATGTTGGTTTAAATATTTATCACTTGCATCGAATTACACATTTTTCAACGAAACGTTTTTGGCGAAATGCAATTTTAACCATAATAGCAAGTGTGATGATGGTTTCTGGAGTTTGGTTGACGAAATTCTTGTATCCATTGGTAGGATTAACAATGGATACAAGAATCTCTGCTTTATTAATGGTAGTCATTAGTGCAGGTGTGGGAGTTGTAATTTTTGGGGGAATTGCGTATTACTTTGGGTTACTAAAACAACTCAAGCGATAAGAAATGAGGATAAATTGAAAATGCGAATTGATAAATTACTAGCAAATAGTGGCTTTGGAAGTCGAAAAGATGTCAAAAAATTGCTGAAAAATAGACAAGTTATCGTGAATGGTGTTACTGTTAAAGATGCTTCGCTACATGTTGATGAAATGAAAGATATGATTTTTGTTGGCGATCAACAAGTCCAGTATGAAGAATTTATTTATTTACTTATGAATAAACCAGCGGGAGTTATAAGTGCAACTGAAGACCGTGTCCATGAAACGGTCTTGGATTTATTATCAGAAGCTGACTTTAGTCGCGAACCATTTCCAGTAGGTCGATTAGATATAGATACGGAAGGTTTACTGATTTTAACGAATGATGGAAAGTTTGCACATGAGGTACTTGCACCAAAAAAGCATGTTGATAAGACATATTATGCTAAAATTGATGGAATTGTCACTGAAGCTGATATTCTTGCATTTTCGGAAGGGGTTGTGCTCAAAGGGAATGCGAGTAAAGGTGAAGCTGACTATGTAGCAAAACCAGCGGGGCTGACTGTCTTGAGCACAAATATTGTAGAAGAAACAAGTGAGATTGAAGTTACTATAACAGAGGGGAAATTTCATCAAGTAAAACGGATGTTTGAAAGCGTTGGGAAAACTGTGATATACTTAAAGCGCATTCAGATGGGATGTCTCGTACTCGATCCTGAATTACCATTAGGGGCATATCGTAGTCTCACTGAAGCAGAGGTAGCTTTAGTCTTAAAACGCGACTAAAACAAAAAGCGACCAATTTGACGGGCACCACTCTGTGGGTCCAAAACAAAGAAGGAGCAAAAAAATGAAATTGAACATGACAACACGTCAAATTGCTTTAACAGCAATTTTAAGTGCCTTCACAATGGTACTTGCTTTAACACCACTTGGATTAATTCCAATTAACCCAGTAGTAAATGTAACAATTATTCATATCCCAGTCATTATTGCGGCAATTGTTATAGGGCCTGTAAGTGGGATGATTGTAGGATTAGTATTTGGTATTTTTAGCGTGATTAATGCAACAGTCAATCCAGCATTACTGTCACCTGTTTTCTTAAATCCAATTGTAGCTGTAGTTCCACGGGTTTTAATTGGGTTGACAACTGGTTATGCATATATTGCGATGACAAAAATATCAAAAAAAGAATTGTCACCGCTGGCAGTTGGAATGGCAGCATCCATTGGAACTTTGACAAATACGGTAGGTGTATTTGCAGGGATTTATTTATTCTATGGAAGTTTTGTTTTAGAAGTAACTGGGGTAGAAGTATTGCCGTTTCTAACAACGTTATTTGTCACGAATTCGATTCCTGAATTAATTGTAGGTGTTATTTTAATTGTTATTATTATGAAAGCATTATCGCGAACGATTTTACGTATGTTTAAGTAATTGATACTGGTGTAAACGTACCGTTGACAGTATAAATAAATATCGTTAGAATAAGAATATAAAGTTTTCTAGGGTTCCGCAATATTGTTGGTCTGGTCCAAGAGAGAACGCATAGGACGTATATAGTCTTATGTACACGGAAGGAGAAAAGCCTGGGAGATATGCGTATAGCGCTTATTTCTCAAGCTTTTTTTCATTTAAGAGGGAGTGTATAGCGATGAAAAAATTTATTGTTGAACAAGAGTTTTGGGAAGTGTTTCCTGATGTTAAAATAGGAATTATTGTAAGTAAAGATATTGAAAATATGTATAATAATGATGAATCAGAGTATAAAAAATTATTAGTAGATGCACAAATTACTGCGGAACAACATTTGCAGGCAGCTGTTTTTAGTGATAATCCGAGTATTA
The DNA here is from genome assembly GCA_945956935.1 of uncultured Bacillota bacterium. Taxonomy (GTDB): domain Bacteria; phylum Bacillota_I; class Bacilli_A; order Culicoidibacterales; family ZOR0006; genus ZOR0006. The sequence continues at coordinate 23,322 of CAMFJD010000018.1, forward strand.
AAGTATGGAGACAAGCATTCCAGCAGTTTAAGACAAAAAAAGGTGCTCGTTCATCAATTGAAGCGTTATTAAAACGTGTACAAAATGGACAGGGTGTAGGAACAATTAATCCACTAGTTGATATTTACAATTCAATCTCATTAAGCTATGGTTTTCCTTGCGGTGGAGAAGATATTGATACGTTTGTTGGGAATGTTTGTTTGACGAAAGCAAATGGTAAAGAAGCGTTTATTCCACTTGGAAGCGAAATAGATGCACCACCGTATGAAGGCGAAATCGTGTATAAAGATGATTGCGGTGCAATTTGTAGATGTTGGAATTGGCGAGAGTCTATTAGAACAATGTTGACCCCAAATACGACGAATGCTTTCTTGTGCTTAGAACTAGTCGATATTACAAGGGAAGCTGAGTTTCAAAAAGCATTACACGAGTTAGCTCATTTAGTTGAGACAAAATTAGGTGGAACGCATACAGTTATTGTGCTAGATCGTGAACATTCCACTATCAAATTATGATATGACAAAACACCACAAAATATTTTGTGGTGTTTTAATTTTTTATGTACTAAAAAAAGTATTACCACCCCTAGCAATACTTTTCATGATTTTCATAAATCTACCCCGTTTATGCAACCTATGTTTAAATTATACGAAAAAATAAATTTTTTTACAATCGCTTTCAGTGTAATTAATAAAAAAAACATCATTTATTTTCTAAATATAAAAGAAAATGATGAAATGTAAACAAATAACAAAGATAACTAGCACTCCGATATTGAAAGTGCTAAAAAGGTATGATACACTAGATATACATGTGCAAGACATGGTAAAATAAATAAATAAACGAAAATAAGTAGAAAGATAATAGAGGTGATTTCGTTGGCACAACGTGATTATTATGAAATTTTAGGTTTACAAAAAGGTGCTTCAAAAGAAGACATTAAAAAGGCATTCCGTAAGCTTGCTCGTCAATACCATCCGGATGTGAATAAAGAAGCAAGTGCAGAAGAAAAATTTAAAGAAATTCAAGAGGCATATGCTGTATTATCAGATGACGATAAAAAAGCTCGTTATGACCAATATGGTCATGCCGCTTTTGATCAACAAGGTGGATTTGATGCATCGGGATTCGATTTTGGTGATATTTTCAGTGAGATATTTGGTGGCCGCGGTGGTTTTGGTGGTTTCGGATTTGGTGGTCAACAGCGTAATCCAAATGCCCCGCGTCAAGGAAATGATTTGCAAATGAGTATGGATATTAGTTTTGAAGAAGCTGCTTTTGGTGTCAAAAAAGATGTTCGTGTGACACGACAAGAAACGTGTGGGCATTGCAAGGGAAGCGGTGGAGAAAAACCAACAGATGTACATACATGTAGTCAGTGTAATGGTCGCGGAACGGTACAAACTGTGCAACAAACTCCATTTGGGCGTTTTGCACAAGAGGGTGTTTGTCCAAAATGTCATGGAAAAGGGAAGACAGTTGATCAAGCATGTCATGAGTGTCGTGGTGCTGGTCAAGTGAGCCGTCAAGCAACGATTGAAGTTTCTGTTCCAGCAGGAATTGATAATGGTCAAACGTTACGTGTGAGCGGACAAGGTGAAGCTGGTATCAATGGTGGACCGAGTGGTGATTTATATATTACATTCCGTGTATTACCAAGTAAAATATATCAACGTCAAGGATATGATGTTCATATAGATGTACCGGTGTCTTACGCTCAAGCAGCATTAGGTGCGAAAGTTGACGTTCCGACATTACATGGAACAGTTGAATTTAGCATTCCAGAGGGAACACAACCAGGTGCCGAATTCCGTTTGCGTGGTAAAGGGATTCAAAATTTAAATTCCTCGCGTTTAGGAGATCAATATGTGAAAGTAAAAGTAGAAGTACCGAAAAAGCTTTCACGTAAACAAAAAGATTTATTAAAACAGCTAGATGCAGAGTTAGGTGGACACCCATCAAGTGAAAAATCATGGTGGGATAAAGTATTTAATTAAAAAAGAGTGATGAACGCGGTGAAAAAACAACGGATAGATAGTTTTCCATCAGTGTGACTAGAAAATAAGGAAAGATGTACCGGTAGCTGAAATGCCACTCGTATATCTTTTCGTTTTTTTAAACACTGAAGCAAGAACTATGTTTAAAACATGAGTGTCTAGCACTGATTTCGCATATAAAAGTAATGAAGGCAAAAACGAAAATTAAGAAATAAACAGAGAAATCCATCATAAACCAAAAAAAGCAAGAGGGTTATGGTGGTTTTTATTTGTTTCAAACATTGAATAAAAGCAATCAATTGATTTATTTATATAAAATATGCAGAGCTGTACTTCTGTGAGATTCAAGTTTTCGATGCCATTCGTTCACTGAAATTAACTATAAATCGTACTTCACTATATTTTTTATACAATGATGAGGATGATAGAAAATATAGTGAAGACATAGGAGTATGAATATGATACAATCAGCAAAAGGAGCGTGGAGGATATGTTTTTCGATACAACCCATTTAAGAAATAATGACATTTATTTATTGCTGAGGCAAACACAAGAAGGTAATGATGAAAAATTATGGGTTCCAGCCTATCATTTTGCAATTTGTCGGAATGAAGATAATCAAATTGTTGGCCGATGTGATGTACGTATTGGGCATAACAAAAACACCTATTACGGTGGAAATATTGGGTATGAAGTATTTACAAAATATCGGGGCAATCATTATGCAAGTCAAGCGTGTGTTTTATTATTTGAGTTAGCTAAGCAGCACGACTTAACAGAAGTTGTTATTACATGTGATGAAACAAATATTGCATCACAGAAAACATGTCAAAACGCTGGGTGTGTGTTTGAAGGAATTGTACCGATACCACAGTGGCATGATTTATATCGTCGTGAAAATAATCGTGAAACAACATGTAGGTATATAAAAAAGCTGTAATGGCAAGTGCCCCCACTTTGCCGTTACAGCTTTTTATTGCTTAGCCATTTCAATTACAAAAATATGACTTTTTGTTTTTGCTTGGAAAGTTATATTTGTACCGATAGCTTCAAGACCATCACCAAATTGTAAATCAACAGTATTATTTACAATACTATCACCTTCAATTTGAATGACGTATGCTTGACGATTCGTATGAATATCGAGTGATAAACACATTCCTTCATCTAATAATGTAACATACATATTGACATCTTGATGCATGACAATTGGTGCTTCGTTTTGTAATGGTGAAACAAGATGAAACCATTTGTTAACACGTATATCTCGTGGCATACGGACATCACCATATTGTGGAAGAACATTTTTTTTGTCTGGTAAAACCCAAATTTGCAGTATGCGAGTAATATCCTCACTATAATTATATTCACTATGGTAGATTCCACTTCCCGCACTCATATACTGAGCTTCACCGGCAAAGATGGTTTCATTGTGGTTCATACTATCACCATGAGTAAGTGCACCATCAACAACGTATGATAGTATTTCCATATCACGATGAGGGTGAAGATCAAATCCATTACGAGGTTGAATGAAATCATCATTTATTACTCGGAGCACACCAAAATTCATTCGATGTGGGTTGTAATACTCTGCAAAGGAAAAATGAAAATGGCTATCAAGCCAACCATGATTAACATGTCCATGTGATTGATATGGATATTTTGTTAACATTTAAATCAACTCCTTTATGATGGGCTGACTAAAAAGTATCAAGCGGAAGTTTTTGAATTGTTTCGGCTAGAATTGTTGGAACATCACCACCAGCATCGAGACCCTCAGCAGCGACAGTTGTGTAATCATGAACACCTAAGAATGCAAGTAATGTTTTTAAATAACGATCTCCCATTTCAAAATCAGCAGCGGGGCTGTCAGTGTAAAATCCACCGCGAGCAGTAATGTGAAGGGCTTTTTTGTTTTTCAGTAGTCCAACTGGTCCATTCTCTGTATATGTGAAGGTAATACCAGCAATTGTTACATAATCAAGGTATGCCTTAACGATTGCAGGCATATGTAAATTCCACAACGGTGTTGCAAAAATATATTTGTCAGCACTAGCAAATTGATCAGCGTATTTTAAGTGTGTTGTTGATCTTTGATCAACTGTTAAGTCACGTGCGGACACGAGTAAATCTTCTGGACGTAAAAAGTCAATATTTTCTTTATATAAATCCAGTTCAATAATTTCATCATTTGGATGTAATACTTTGTATTGTGTTAAAAATGTATCTGCAATGTATTCAGAACGAGATGAATCTTTTGGCTTAATATTCGCATGTATATATAATACTTTTGCCATATAAAAAAAATCCTTATTGTTGTATTTTATCAGGTGCCACTTGTCCAGCAACATGATATCTGTTATTATAACCTCACAGTTTATATTTACAAGTACGCATAAATAATAAAGTAACTATGTAAAAGTATAGTATTTGATAGGAGCAAGGAAAATGAACGATTTAGATCATCAATATTTTTGCCCGTTAGAGGCATTTGCGACTGCAATTGGTGGAAAATGGAAGTTAAGGATTATATGGTATCTTGAAAAAACACCTGTTTTACGTTTCAATGAATTGAAACGAGAAGTTGGCGATGTAACGGATTTGATGTTGACAAAAAGTTTGAAAGAACTCATTGAAGTTGGAATTGTCAGTCGCCATCAATATAATGAAGTGCCTCCGCGAGTTGAGTATGCACTAACGCAACAAGGAAAAGAACTCCTAGTTGCATTAGAGCCAGTAGTAGAATGGACAAATGTAAATTTAGGGAATAGAGCAGAAAGGGCAGCAGGAATGTTGCAAGAAGGATAATTTATGAATTACCGCGAATGTTGTTATTATACGAATACAGCAGCAACGGATATTGTTGTTGCATTTATGAATGAATATAATTTTGGTGTTATTATTGAAGATAGTAGTGATCTGACACGTGAATTTGAAGACCGATTTGGAGAGATTTATCAATTAAATGCAGCTGATTATCCTGAAACAGGTGTGAGAATTAAGTTTTATGTACCAGAGAATGAAGATGGATTAAATAATCTCCGAGAACTTCAAGAGCAAATGGAGCAACTACCATTAGATAAAACACCTGATTACTGGGAATATAATGAAGTTGCAGATACTGATTGGGATCAGTATTGGAAAGATGATTATCAACCAATTCAACTCAGTGAACGAGTTGTTGTTAGTCCAACTTGGATTGAGTATGATGCCAAAAATGAAGAAGTTGTTGTTTTGATTGATCCGAAAATGGCATTTGGAACAGGATCACATGAAACGACACAGTTATGTGCACAATTACTTGATGAGTATGTGACGGATGAAGATGTTGTTATTGATGTTGGAACTGGCACTGGTATTTTAGCAATTATAGCGAAAAAACTCGGTGCACAAACAGTATGTGCGAGCGATTTGGATCAAGTCGCTGTCGATACAGCTATTGAAAACATGAGTATTAATACAGTAAGTATTGAGGTAGTAAAAGCGGATAAACTGGTTGATATTGCTGTAGAACCGACACTGATTGTGGCAAATATTGTTTATGATGTTATTCGAATGCTCATTCCACAAGTCTATGAGAAACTAATGTCTGGTGGCCACTTTATTACATCAGGTTTAAATGAACAGCAAGGCGAAACAATTTCAGCGCAGTTAGCAGAAATAGGATTTACAATTGTTGAACACCGCATTTTAAATGGTTGGGCAGGAATTATTGCAAAAAAAAAATAATTAAAAAGGCACAGAAGTCTTTGCATAGCAAATGAATTCAGTGCTTTTTTTTTGTATGTGTTGAAGATGTTTGCTGTAGTTCGCGTGGGAAATTGAGGAGAGTAATTAAGCCGCGATTCAAAGTGACATATCCTTCCTTTTCAAAATATTTAAGCATACGGCTCACTACTTCTCTAGCGCTTCCAAGGTGTTGAGCAACTTGTTCGTGTGTTAGTGTTAGTGTTAATGAATTGGTATAATTTGCTTGTTGTTGCAAAAAGAGCGCGAGACGGCGATCAAAGGTTTGAAAAATAATTTGATCAAGCACCCACATTATTTCAGATAAGCGTTGTTGGCTTATGTTCAGGAAATGTTGCTGGATAGCAATGTTTTGTTCACTCATTTTTGCAATGACATAAGTTGGAATAATAATGAGCTCAAGTGATGACATTGCTTCAATTGTTGTAACAAAATTGATATTTTCAAACAGACAGGATACCGATAAAATACAATTATCTGTATCAGTTAGTTGAAATAATGTAATCTCGCGACCAGATTCGGAAGTCATAAAGACACGTAAAAATCCACGTTTGACGATAATCAGTCCATGACATTCATCGCTATCAAAGTGCAGGCGAGTTTTTTTTGCATAGTAGTGTATTTTAGTTTGCGAAATAAGGTGTTGTTGCTCTAGTGTAGTGAGTGTATTGAAAAAAGGTAGTTGAGATAAATAGGTATGTACTGACATAGGGAGACTCTCCTGTACTGTCTAAATTAGACAGCTGTTAATTGCTTAAATACATGCTTCAGTATGCATGATAAAAACTGCTTTTATTTTAGTTTAAAGAAAACTCATGATTAAGTCGAATTAATCTTCAATTAATCTTATCTGTGACAAAGTTACAGAACGTAGAAGTAAAAAAAGATAGGATATGGTTAAGTTTTACTACGCATATGTTATGTGAAAATATGGTATATTCAAGAAACAGTAGTAAAAGGCATAGTGGACACAAATAATGAAAGAAGGAATTAAAAATGGAAATCAGACGAAAAATTGTGATTATTGGTGGAGTAGCTGGCGGAGCCACGGCTGCAGCACGTTTACGACGATTGAATGAAAAAGATGAGATTATTATCTTTGAAAAAGATGAGTATATTTCATTTGCAAATTGTGGTTTACCATATTACATTGGTGGTGTAATTGAAGAACGAGAAAAACTACTCGTTCAGAGTATTGAAGGAATGAGTAAACGATTTAATTTGGACATCCGTAATTTTAGTGAAGTCACAGCAATTGATCCAATAGCAAAAAAAGTAACAGTGTTAAATCATCAAACGAAAGAAGTGTATGATGAAACATATAATATTCTTGTATTATCACCCGGAGCGAAACCAATTTGGCCATCATTACCAGGTATTGATCAAGCACATGTCTTTAAAGTCCGTAATATTCCTGATACAGATGCGATTTTTGACTTTATTGCAACACAACAACCCAAAACTGCTGTCGTTGTAGGTGGGGGATTCATCGGGATTGAAATGGCTGAAGCACTCGTAGAACGTGGATTACAAGTGACAATTGTTGATAAAAATAATCAGGTTTTACGTCCATTTGATATGGAAATGGCGGCAATTATCGAAAATGAACTAATAGATCATGGCGTTGTCCAACATTTACAAGATGGGGTTGAATCTATTGTTGCAAATCAAGTGATATTGACATCTGGTCAAGTGATTGATGCTCAACTCGTCATTATGGCAATTGGAGTTGTGCCTGAAACAAAATTGGCTCAAATGGCAAACCTTAAGTTAGGAGTGACGGGTGCAATTGAAGTAAATGAACAACTTCAAACGTCAAATTCATCTATTTATGCAATAGGAGATGCTATTGAGGTTAAGCATTATATTAGTGGACAAGCTACGAAAATACCATTGGCTTGGCCAGCAAATCGACAAGGGAGACTCGTTGCAGACCATATAAATGGTTATAATGTACGGTATAGTGGTACACTCGGAACATCAGTTGTTAAAGCATTTACCTTAACAGCAGCAGTAACAGGACTAAATGAGGAAGCGTTGAAAGTGCAAAATATCCCGTATAAAGCAATCCATATTCATCGTGCTAATCATGCAAGTTATTATCCAGGTGCGAATATAATTACGTTGAAATTATTGTTTCAATCAGAAACAGGTGCTATTCTTGGAGCGCAGGCTGTGGGAGGAGATGGGACTGAAAAACGGATTGATGTCATTTCAACAGCAATAAAAGGAAAGTTGACTATTTTTGATTTGTCAGATTTAGAATTAGCGTATGCACCACCATTTTCAAGTGCAAAAGATCCTGTGAATATCGCGGGTTATGTTGCAACGAATGTTTATGATGGTGAGAACGTAATTCACTGGCATCAAGTTGATAATCTTCTTGCGGATAAAGGGTGTTTTATTGATGTCCGTACACCAAATGAATATAGTCAAGGAAGCATTTCAACAGCTATTAATGTGCCACTTGATGACTTGCGAGAGTTCGTTCAAACGACAGATGTATGTAAAGAAATGCCAGTGTATATTTTCTGCCAAGTAGGTTTACGTGGTCATGCAGCAGTGTCTATTTTGAAGGATGCTGGATTTACACAAGTATTTAATCTATCTGGTGGATATAAAACATATAGTACTGTTAGTACGAAACAGAAACAAGAGCAAAAGGAGGTGTTTCCATGTATGCTTTAATTGGTGTAACAGTAGTTTTATTATTTATTTTTCTATTTGTACAACGAAATATTCAAAATGTTCCACAAATGACTTGGGAGGAATTAGTACAACAGCAAAAAACGCAACAATTTCAATATATTGATGTCCGTACACCAGAAGAGTTTGAAAAAAAACATGTTTTACATTTCCAAAATATACCGCAATCACAGTTAATGTCACAAGTGAATCAATTAGATAAAAATTTACCAATTATTATTATGTGTGCAAGTGGGATGAGATCAGCACAAGCAGTAAGAATTTTCATAAAACATGAGTTTCATGCTTTCAATCTTCAAGGGGGGATTCAATCAATACCAATAGAAAATATCATAATAAAGAAAATATAGTCTACAGTTAAAAATATAAATTTCAAGAGAATAAAAGGAATGATAAGATGACAGAAATAACTGTGCAAGCACTGCAAAAAATGATTGGAATAATAGAATTAATAGATGTTCGTGAATCAAATGAGTTTCACTGTGGACATATTCCGACTGCAAAAAATATACCAGTAGGCATAGCCATCCAGCAAGCTGATGTGCTATTTTCGAAAGAAGAAACGTATTATATTGTGTGTCAGTCTGGCGGAAGAAGTGCACTAGTTGTAGAGCAATTGTTGTTACAGGGGTATGATGCGGTGAACGTGCAAGGTGGAACATTTGCTTGGCCAGAAATGCTTGAATATTAAATTATCCATATGGAATAAGCAACAGATAATGTTGCTTTATTTGTTTTAAACAAATAAATATGTAAAATGTTTGACACATAGATGGATGTTGATATATAATGGCAGTGCTTGGAAGTGCTTAGTACGATATATGCTAGTGAATTTTGAAAAAAAGGGGAAAAGCAATGAGAAAAAAATATTTTTTACAAAAGATGCTGACAAGTATCATGCGAGCACAGCACCGATGTTGTCAAATAGGGTAAATGTAATCTGATTTAAAAATAGGATAGAAAAGAGGAAAAAAGATGTTTACAGGACCATTTTTTGAACAATTTTTATTTATTACTAGCCCAATGACAATCATTGCGATTGCAATACTTATTGGGGCATTTATATTTATGTTTATGTTGCAAAAGAAACGTGTGAAGTTTTCAACACGAATGTTTATTGCATTAGGACTAGCAATTGGACTTGGAGTAGCACTTCAATTAATTGCAGGATTACCGGCAGACCCTTCAACGATAACGTGGTTGGATGAAACCAGAACATGGTATAGCTTATTTGGAAGTGGTTTTACAAAGTTACTTCAAATGCTAGTCATTCCGATTGTATTTATTTCAATTGTTCGCGTTGTTATGAATTTAGAAGGTCAGAATCTAGGTAAAATGACTGGAAGAACAATTGCTTGGATGTTGGGAACAACGGCTGTTGCTGCAGTGGTCGGAATTGTGTTAGCAAATGCTTTCCAACTAGGTCAAGGATTAGAATTAGCGTCGTCATCAGTAGAACCTAAGGAAGTAACAACACTTGTAACAACGATGTTGAATTTAATTCCAAGCAATCCAATTGCAATTATGAGTGAAGGAAATGTCATTGCTTTAGTTATTTTTGCTTCATTTATTGGAATTGCGACGATGCGTATGGGAAAACGCAAACCGGAAGTTATCGCGCCGTTTAAAGATTTAATTGAAGCAGCATATCAAATTATTATGAGTGTTGCGATGACAATTATTAAATTAATGCCATATGGTGTCATCGCTTTACTAGCAGGAACAATTGTTGGACGTGGATTAGATGCGATTTTGTCAGTTGGAATGGTGGTCGTTGTGATTTATTTAGCGATTGTGCTTCAATTTATGATTCATATGGGTATACTTTCAGTACATGGTTTAAATCCAGTGAGCTATTTACGTAAAGGGTATGAACCATTAGTACTTGCATTTACATCACGTTCGAGTATGGGGACATTACCAGTAACAGTAGAGACACTAACTGAAAAATTGGGTGTAAATGGAGCAACAGCTAACCTTGTATCAAGTCTTGGAACGACAATGGGAATGAATGGATGTGCAGGTATTTATCCAGCTGTTTTAGCAGTCATGTTAGCACGAATGACAGGAATTCCAATGGATGCACAATTTTATGTGTTGCTTGTGGTCGTTGTGACATTAGGATCTGTAGGTATTGCCGGAATACCGGGAACAGCTACAGTCTCAGCGTCAGTTACTTTAAATGGTGTTGGTCTTGGCTCAGCATTTAGCTATATTGGTCCAGTTTTAGGAATTGATCCTATTTTAGATATGGGACGCACAATGTTAAATGTAAATGGAACAATGGTAACTGCGGTAGTCGTTGATAAATCATTAGGGACACTAGACATTGAGAAATTCCATTCGAAAGATCAAGTGTTTGCTGAGGATATTGAAGTTGCATAAACTTCATAAAATAAGTGAAAATCAATGAATAATAGCATCCCTCCATTGTTTTGAAAATGTAGAAGGATGCTATTTTATTTTAGAAAGAAATGAGTGATAGTGATGAAAGTAGTTATTATTGGTGGAATTGCAGCAGGAGCGACAGCAGCAGCGAAGCTAAAACGTGTGAATAAAAAAGCTGAGATTATCATGTATGACAAAGGAAAATACGTTTCATTTGGAGCATGTGGGTTACCATATTTTATCGGTGGGCAGTTTGACAATCCACAAAATATGATTAGTCGTACACCAGAACAATTTGAAAAAACAGGAATTATCGCCAAAACAGAACATAACGTGACTAAAATAGATGTTGAAAACAAGCGTGTATATGGAGTTGATTTAACAACTCAAATACCTTTTGAAACAACATATGATACATTATTAATTGCAACAGGGGCAACGCCAATATTACCTAATTTGCCAGGAATACAGCTATCTGGAATATATACAGCAACAAAACTTGAAGATGGTGAGATGTTGAGAAATCAATTAGATGCAATTGAAACTGTAACAATTGTTGGTGCTGGATTTATTGGGTTGGAATTGGCGGAGCAACTTCATGAACTAGGGAAAAAAGTACGGATTATTGAATTGAGTAATACGGTAATGGGAAAAGTGTTTGATTCTGAAATAAGTGAACATATTGCCCAGGAAATTCGAAGAAAAGGGCTTGATTTACATTTAGAAGAATCTGTTATAGGTTTTGAAGGTGAGGGGAAAGTAACTCATATTGTTACAAAAAAAGCTCGTTATGAAACGGATGCTGTTATTGTTGCAATTGGATTCAAGCCAAATACTCAATTAGTTGATGGATTGGGTATGGAACAACTGGAAAATGGCGCGATTATTGTAAGTCAGCAAGGAAAAACCTCTATTCCTGATATTTATGCTGTTGGAGATTGTGCAACCGTGCACAATAAACTGTTGAATGAGCCGATGTATTTACCACTCGCTACGACGGCAAATAAATTGGGACGAATTGTAGGAGAAGTGATTGGTGGACTAGATAGTGCTTTTCCAGGTATGCTTGGAAGTTCAGCGATACGTTTCTTAGGAATTGAAGCAGCAGCTACAGGATTAACAGAGCAAATGGCTCAACTGAAGGGGATAGATTATAAAACAACAGTAATAAAAGATAATGATCATACAAGTTATGTGAAAGGTGCAGTTGAGTTAACAGTAAAATTAGTATATCATGCACAAACGAAAGTCCTTTTAGGTGGACAAATAGTAGGACCAAAAAATGCTGTTCTACGAGTTGATGTTTTGGCAGCAGCAATTTATAAAGAAATGACAACTGATGAATTAGGATTGTTAGATTTAGTTTATTCTCCTCCGTTTGCAAGAACATGGGATATCTTAAACGTTGCAGGAAACGTAAGTAAATAAAAAGAGAGCGATGAATGCGATGGAAAAGAGAAAACACATAAAATTTTCCATCAGTGTGGCTAGAAAATAAGGAAGGATATACAGGCAGCTGAGATGCCGCCCGTATATCCTTGCGTTTTTGTGAACACTGAAGCATGAATCGTATTTAAAAAGAGAGCGATGACTGCGATGGAAAAGAGAAAACACATAAAATTTTCCATCAGTGTGGCTAGAAAATAA
>CAMFJD010000019.1 GCA_945956935.1 uncultured Bacillota bacterium
AAAAGTGGCCTACTATTTTTCTAGCAAGTGGTACACTTTTTTATTGACGAATATAGTTTTATTCATAGTTATACTCTTATTTTTCCAACCAAGTTATATATAATGTTGATAATAAAAAAATTCCACACACTACAATCATCCCTACAAACATAGTTTTCCCTCTAATTTAAAATTAATTAAATAAAGATTATCACACTTTGCTTATTTCGTCCACTATTTAACAAACTTTTATCAGCATTTTTACAATGAATTCGTACTACCAAACCCGCCAGTACGTTCAATACTTTTTTCATGTTCCTCACTGGCACACAAAAATGGTTGGAATATTCCTTGGCCAATTCGCTCACCAACTTCAATTGTTACAGGTGTCGAGTTACTGTTATAAAACGCAAAGAAAATATGTCCTTCATTATCAAGATTATTATAGTAATCCGCATCGACAATCCCAACACTATTTATCATCATTAAACCTTTTTTCACAGCTGTCGACGAACGAATATATAATCCTAAAAACTCATTTTTGGGCATATACGCTTTTATACCCGTTGGTATTAATGCAATGTGTTGTGGTGCTAATATAACCGTTTCAGCAGCAGTAAAATCATATCCTGCTGCTTGCGATGTTTGTCTTTTTGGCAGCGTTGCCACTTCCTCGTAATTAGATACAATTGCAAATCCACGAATTTTTTCCATAGTTATCTCCTTTTGTTTGTAAGACATGTTTTTTAGCAAAACACATCATCTTATAATGATTTTTTCCGCCCTCTTTCACATTATACAACGCTTTATCAGCCAATGTATATAATTGTGCAAAGTCTGCGATGCTATGACAATCATATGCTACTCCACACGAACATGAAACAAGCACCTCATTCACTTGTATAATTAACTCAATTTGTACTTGATGCATAATATAGGATATTTCTGCTAACGCATCTTCTGACTGAAAATAGATGACAAATTCATCACCACCTAGTCGACCAATAAACATTCCTTCTCGTTGAAATCGTTGTAATCGTCTGCCGACCTCTTTCAAAACTGTATCACCCCTTTGATGACCATATGTATCATTGACTGCTTTAAAATTATCCAAATCAATCAATAACAGTGCTTGTTTTTGTTTTTGATGCATTCTTATTGCACTAATCTCTTGTTCAAATGCTTGACGATTTAGTAACTGTGTAATTTGATCAATACTTGCTTCATACCGAATTGCATCTAATTCTTGTGCACGATAACTCACATCCATGAGTACTACATAAAATATGTTTTGATATGAATCGTATGTCGCCGTATCGTGAATCCACATAATTTCACCTTGTTTATTCCGTATTCTAAATTCATAATCAATGACTTGATTTCCCTGTATGCTAGCTCGCACTTTTTGTAACATAGTATTAATATCATCCACAACTAAAAGTGAAAATCGATTATAGAATAATGAACGCATCTCATCTTTCGTATAACCTATCAAACGATAAAATGCGTCATTGGCTTCCAAAATAGTAGAGAACTGGTCATTTTTACAAATGAGTAGTCCACAAGCAGAATGTTCAAAAAAATATTTATGCATAGTCAAAGTCATATTCATCTTTTTACCCCTATCTTTTCATAGTGCTATGTATTATTTGAACGACTTACTAAGATAAATATGATGATAGTCCATGCAACACTTCGATTTTAATTAGACTATACTCCCGTCGTTCATTATGCAAGTCATTATTAACATTTTCCCTTGAATGAAATAACAACTCGATGGCTATTTTTTACTGATCTCATATATTATGTACGCCACTCATCTGTCCCCTTGTATTTTTAATCGATTAACATAAAAATATTACACAGATTTGATAACATTAACAATAATATTGACACTTTTATTAGTATACCAATTTTTCATATAAATTAAAATTATTTCCACATTTATTCATAATCAGAAAATGAAAAAGCGACTAATAACGCTGTATTAGTCGCTTACCTTTGTGTCCTAACAATGGATTCATACGTTTGTATGATTTTACTCAGTTTATTCAATTGTTATTTGCACTCATATCGTCTATCCGTCGATACACGGAGCAACAAATTTTTATAGAATTTTATTTTATATTGACTAGAAAATTCTTACACCTCAACTATTAGGTTCACCATTTTCTTCTTGATTGAAAATGGTCATAATCAACTACTGTATAGTCAAATATCTGTGCATTATCCAGATGAATGATGTGATTACTTATGTAAATACCACATTAGCACATTAATTTGTTTTTTTATAGTGTGATTATGTTTTTCAGCCTTATGACGATAGCTGATTTCCAACAACTACCACCTCTTTCCATATACGCTTACAACGTATCACTACTTGCAGTTCGTAGTAATTTTTACAACTTCAATATATCGCTTTCAGAATGAAAAAACAAGTCTTTGCTTCTGTTTTTTTTATGAATAATTCTAATATTTTTAGTTTCCTCTACCTTTTTTTAATTCTAAACAAAATATAACTTTTTGGATAATTTTCTGTTTATATTGTAATATTTCCTTGCTCTTTGTATCTTTTTTGTTATAGTAGACTCACATAACTTGAGAAAGGAGGGAAGAGATTGCGTGACAGGCACTCTCATAGGCTATGATTGCTAGTGAAGCATTACTTTGTTTAATCATTCTCATCATCTTTTTTACATTATGGTTGCTATCATCCTTTCGGATTGCTGCTATTAGTACATGTGTTATTCTTGTTTTTTTATTAGTACTACCTTTCCCACTCTTTACGACATACTCCGCTCTCTTCACTCTTACATTAATTACTATTCTCACAATTATCACACATGTCATCGTGAATCACGATCAAAAATTGCAAAATAACAAAATACAAGATGATTCATAATTCTTTCAAACTCTCAAATACAAAAAACAGCTGCTTTTGTATTACTCCCTTGATTATGGAGAAGACAAATTCAGCTGTTTTTTTATGCTTTTCGTCTTTTTGTCATGACAACGGTTACCATACTCATACTTGTCACTACTGTTATCATTATTCCGATTTTCAATAATGGTGTTTCGTATTTAAAATAGAGATGATGTTCTCCTCCTGGAATTTCAACACCAATTAAACCACCTTGTACGGATTGGATATTTTCTTGTTTTCCATCAACAAATACTTCCCATCCCGCATCATAAGCTATTGGAAAAACAACAAGCGTCTCATCTTCCACACGTAAAAATTGTTGCCAATGATTTGCCTCATACACCGGATCCGTTTCATCAATAGTAATTGGATCAAATGTATCAACATCTGCGAAGTACATCTGAAAACTTTCTTTACTATTTTCCCATAATGGATATACTCCTGCTTCTAATTGAATACTTACTCGTTTTACTGATTCACGAATCGGAATTGCAATTGTTTTTGCTTGCATACTATGCGCAGTATCATTCGTTGTTTCGTAAATTTGTCCATCTATATAGATAGTCATATTATCAAGATTACTAATGTACAATTCCCCTTCATTTCGCATGAAATCAATTTGTAACATTGCTGTCGTATTCACGTGCAATTCATCTTTTTCTAATTTCATGTTTTTACTTTTATTTACAGCTTGGATAAGCTGTTTAGTAGCTTTTTGTTGAAGCGGCTGAATATCATAGTGAATGAGTTCTTGTTTTGTTTGTGGTTTACCTAAAAACACTTTGTTAGCAATTTCATCACGAAAAACCCATGGAATTGTTTCCATCTCAGCTCGGTCAATATACGCTCCGTACGTTTTAGCAAATTGGCTATCATATTCATATATTACTCCGATTGCTTTCTCACCGACATACTGTGCAGTCGGTAGTGGTTGTTGGTTTTTTGATTGTACCGTTGGCAAAATTGTATATTTTACTCCGAGCAACCAATGTGTTAAACGGTTATATTTGAATGACTTTACCCACGAACGTTGCCAATATGCATCTTTTGGCGTGTCAATTCCATGTAAAAAATTAAACAATTCATTTGTACTTGTCTGATATAAAGAATGATAAATGTGCGGTGTCTGTAGTTGATATGCCAATCCTTGATTATATGCAAAATAATCACTCCCATCGCTCCTAAAATCATGAGCATACCGCCATAGAAGTTCATCTGTATTTAACTGTTTATTTAAATCATCATATAAATCTGTTCGAGCCATAATTCGTTGAATACTCGTATCACTCACAAAGCTTGGAATTGTATTTCCTGACCAATAAATAAAATAAATAAATTGGTAGATTGCTAACATGCTCACTAATCCTACCAAGAACATCCGTGAACGATTTTTTTTGCTAATATAGTAGCAAAGAGCACTCCCAATCACTCCAGCTAAAACTGGAAGTATGTTCCATACTATCACTCGCCAAAATGTGGTTACTGCTTCGCTATCTGTCAGCGGTAATTGCAGATATCCACTAGTGACGATTACTACATAACAGCCAATAATCGTACAAGCACTCAAAAAAATGGTGCGACGATGTATGCTTTTACTTCGTGATAGTGTTATCACTGCATAAACGATGAGGAAAAAACTGAGTAAATATAAATTCCGATACGTAACATTACCAAATCCTGCTAATAACTTATTTGTAAATGGGATTGCAAACAAACTCACAATGCCACATACTCCAAGAATAGTAATAAGCCAAATACGCTTTGGCCATACACGCCTTCCTTGAAATAGAGCCAATAAAATAACCGGATTCACTGCTGCGGTAAATGACTGCCAAGTTGTTAAACGACCAAATTCATTAAATTGAATAAACGGATGTACCTTCATCGTGACTGGAACAAGGAAAATACTTTGCCATACTTGTAACCAATTCGTGATAATTGTTTGAAATGGCGTTACTTTGCTAACAAGATTTATTCTTGGATTACTAAGTAAAACATACACTGTTGGTAAAAAAGCAAATGATGCCAAAAGTAAACCAACAAAATAAACCCCCAAATAACGAATAATTTGTTCAATCCATTCATACCAATCAAAATATAATTGTTTTTTTGCGACTAAACCAGTTCGCCAAATAAAATAAAAAAAACTAATGATGGATAGTCCTAAACAAAAATATACATTGATAATTGCACTAACTGCTACGGCAATACTCATCGTCCAATATCTTTTTTTCATAATTACCCATTCCATAGCAATAAAAAAAAGGGGGACTAAACAAAGAAAGTCATTAAAATGATTAAACCAGTAATTCATAATAAGCGGACCAGAAAAAGCATAACTCAGTCCACCAATAACTAATAACCACATATTTTTTACTTTTAATACTTGTAAAAACCAACTCATTGTGATTCCAGCAAATGCTAATTTAGCAATATTCATCACTAGCATCATAAAGGGCAATAGTCCTTTAGGAAATAGTAACGTAACTAAAAAAAAGGGACTAAACACAAAGTAAAAGCTATTTGCACCAATATAATTTACACCTAACAAATTATTAAAGCCCCACATCGGTAACTCACCTTGATGAAATTTTTCATATCCATCTAAGTAAAAAGGAAGTTGTTGTTGAATCATATCACTTGTCGTAAATAAATGTCCGTCCGCTAACCATGGAAGGTGTGCAATGACTGCTATACATATGAATATACAAATCAATCCGAATTGTTTTCTCATTTGTCATCACCTTTCGTTTCTAGTATCTTCTTTTATTCTAACAATTTTCATAACTACCAACAAGATACCAACAAGAAAAAACCTACACCGCACAAGAATTAGAACAAATAAAAGGAGTTATTTGTTCTAGTCCATTGAACCTGTAGATTTTCATTCGCTTGTATATTATGCTTTGATTAATTGCTTCACATGTGCAACAATATTTTCAACATTAAATCCAAAAGCTGGAATAACTTTGTTAGCTGGTGCCGATGCTCCAAATGTATCAATACCAATAACTGTACCGTCTAATCCTACATATTGATGCCAGCCAAAGCTTGCTCCCATTTCAATTGCAACACGTGTACGTACTTCATTTGGCAATACTGTCTCACGGTATGCATTTGATTGAGCATTGAATAATTCAAATGATGGCATTGATACAACACGTACATCAATTTCTTGTTCAAAAAGTACCTTTTTTGCTTCCATTGCAAGATTCACTTCTGAACCACTAGCAATTAAAATAGCATCGATACGTGCTTGTTCATGCCCAATGATGTATGCTCCTTTCGCAACGCTTTGAGCAGATGATGTCTCCATCACTGTTAATGGTTGACGTGTCAAAACAAGTGAAGTTGGCGTTGTCTTACTCTGAATTGCTACTTGCCAAGCACCTTGTGTCTCCCGTGCATCTGCTGGACGAATCACATTCATATTTGGCATTGCCCGTAATCCCGCTAGTTGTTCAATTGGTTCATGGGTTGGACCATCTTCACCAACTGCAATACTGTCATGCGTAAGTACATATGTAACAGGTTGATGCATTAATGCTGACAAACGCATTGCGGCCTTTAAATAATCGCTAAACACGAAGAATGTTCCACCAAACACACGTAATCCTTTGTGTAATGACATTCCGTTCATGATTGCTGCCATCGCAAATTCACGTACCCCATACTGAATATTGCGATTTGTTAAGTGATTAGAAGATAACAGTCCTTCTCCATTAATAACTGTCATATTTGAATGAGCAAGATCTGCTGATCCACCTAGGAAGCAATCAAGTTTTTTGGCAATTGCATTAATCGCATCTTGACTAGAGTTACGTGTAGCTTGTGAAAATCCGGCTTCGATTTCATCCATTTCAGCAAAGATATCGGTCGGCAATTCATCTTGAATCGCTTGCATAAATGTCATATATTCAGCTGGATATGCTGCTTGATACGCAACAACTAATTCGTTCCACGCATTATTTGCATCTTTACCACGGTTTGCAACTGTTGTTTCAAAATGCTCATATACTTCATTTGGCACTTCAAATGCTTCATGTTCCCACCCATAACTTGCTTTTGTTAATGTCGCTTCATTTGCTCCAAGTGGTGCTCCATGTGCCGCATTTGAACCAGCTTTATTTGGTGAACCGTGTCCAATAACAGTTTTAATTTCAATTAAAGTTGGACGTTTTGTATCAGCTTTTGCTTGTTCAATGGCTTCTGTTAATGCTTCTACATCACTTCCATCTGTTACTAGAATTGTTTGCCATCCGTACGCTTCATAACGCTTCATTGTTTGTTCATTATATGCCTCATCTAGATTTCCATCTAAACAAATATCATTTGAATCATATAAAACAATCAGCTTACTTAAATCATGTAGTCCAGCAAATGAACTAGCTTCTGCTGAAACACCCTCCATTAAATCACCATCACCACAAATAACATATGTATAATGATCAACAAGATTAAAATTTTCCTTATTAAATTTCGCAGCTAAATGTTTTTCAGCCAATGCCATTCCAACTGCCATGGCAATCCCTTGTCCTAATGGGCCTGTTGTTGCATCAACGCCAACTGTATGACCAAATTCGGGATGACCAGGTGTTTTTGAATCCCATTGACGGAAGTTTTTCAAATCATCAATCGATAAATCAAATCCTGATAAATGTAATAAACTATACAATAACATTGAACCGTGCCCTGCTGATAAAACAAAACGATCACGATTAAACCAAGTTGGATTCGTTGGATTGACTCTTAATTGTTTTGACCATAACGTATAAGCCATTGGTGCTGCTCCCATGACAATTCCAGGATGTCCTGAGTTTGCCTTTTCAATTGCATCAATTCCTAACGTTCGAATACTGTTAATTGCTACTTGCTCCATTGCCATATGTGCAGTTCCTCCCAAAATATGAAAATATTTCTTCTGTCATCATTGTACTTGATTTTTAGTAAAAAAACTATGTTTTCGCATGACTTTTGTCATAATCATGTATTTTACTCGTATCTCCTTAATCTTTTCAGTGATCTTCACAAATATATACCGGTTTCACTGATTTACATAGTAACTACTATGTAGCAATATTATAGTGAATCTTATTTAAATGTATACCGCGTATTGCTTCCTAGTTCTTCACCAAGTTTAAATTCCACCTCATTTTTCACTCGTGTCAACATATTCAATACCTATCTACTACTCAATCAACAAGATAATAAAAATCATCGTTTTACTTTTAATCGTAAAACGATGATTCTTATTTAATTGCAGTAATAATATCTGTTTTAGCTGCTTTTTTAGCCGGAATAATTCCCGCTAAAAATCCAACAACAAAACAAAAAATTAAAATACCTGTAACTAATGTAACTGTTGGAATAGCGATTTGAGTAATTGATTGGCCTAACAGATCTGCTGTAATTGACTCACCAACCACATTTAAAATAAAAGTAAATATAAAACCTAATACAATAGCGATACTTCCGCCAAGTAACGAAATTGCACATGCCTCACCGACAAATATTTTAATAACATCGTTAACACTTCCGCCAATTACTTTTATAATTCCAATTTCTTTATTTCGCTCATAAATAGCCATATCCATCGTGTTTGTAATTCCTAAAGCTGAGACAAATAGAGAAATTCCTGCTAATGCCCCAAGTACAGTATTTACTCCTAGTAACATTAATTTTGTCTGTTGTTCAAATTCTTTTGCTGATGATATTTGATAACCCATTTCTTTTAATTGTGATTCAGCATCTGCCAATAGTGAAACGTCTGTTACTTTCGCATCAATTGAATCATATTTTTTCAACCTAGACATATCAGGCTTTTCTTCTGGGTTAATAGTTGCATAATAATCAATTTCACTACGTAATAATGTCTTCACAAACTTCGATGATGAAACTGCACCATATGCATGTTCTTTTGCTTGTGATGAAAAGACACCGACAATCACTGTCGAAAATTTTTTCATTGAAATTTTATTCCCTTTATCATCAATCATTGATGATCCACCACCGACTTTTATTTTTTGTCCTATTAAATTTTCTAGTTCTGATTGATCGGTAATCTTTTGATCCCAACTATAACCTAACAATTCTTTTGCCATTTCGTATCCTATAATTATTTCACGTGTACCTGTATTTGGAAGACGACCTATCTGTATTTTATTTTCATCAATACTACTGTAATCATCTACAGCCAAAATACTTATGTATGTCTCAAGTTGTTGCATTTGGACGAGTGTATGAGCATATTGTTTAGGTGTTACCTTAAGAAATAAGCCTAGCTCTTCTAATTTCGTTACATCTTCATCTGTTAGCTCCGTTCGTGCTTCCCCTCCCTCACTTGATTGATAGTTCGGATACACTTGGATAACACTAGTATCCATCATCTCTTGCATTGACGTCGTTAAATATTGTTCAAATCCATTCGTGATTGAAATAATCATAAAAATTGATAAACAGCCAACAATGACACCGACCATAGTAAAAATTGTTCGAGTCCGCCGTTTCCACATATTACGCCAAATAATTTCGATTAAATCAAGTAACTTCATAATTAATTACCAAATCCAAAGAAACTTTTGATTTTATCCCAAAAACTTTGCGGTTGTTCCGGAGAAACTTCTTCACCTTCAGTTAGATTTGAAGCGACAATCGTTGTTGATCCATCTAATGTTCTTGTTTGTCCAGTTGCATCTTGATATGATACCGTTACTTTTGCAGTTGTATCATTTTGTATATATGGCAGTGGAATACTGATATATCCTTCGCTCTCAACATCAATTGTACCAATTGATTGCTCAATCGTTTGTGAATCAACAACTACTGTTGCTTTAACATTACGTAATTTAGTTGTTCCTTCATTCATAATTGAAGCTGACAATGTTTGATCCATTGCTTGTATTTGCGATAAACTCACATTTGCGGTGTTTTGTACCATAACACCTATTGTTTTAGTGATTTCTTCCTCACTTCCCCCTGTTGGCGTAAACATCACACTCGTAATAAAATTATATACTCCATCTTGTATTGTCGGTGAACTTTGTAATGTTACAGTTACTTCACGTACATCTTGGTATCCAATTCTTCCCACGTAAATTTCATTTGTCGTTCCTACTGGCATAAAAGGGTCTAGTGTTGCTTTACCTTCAACATTTACCATTTTCAATGATAATCCATGAATTGCTCCATCACTGATATTTTCAATGCGAAATGTGACAGCAAAAGGTTGACCTGGTTCTACACTCGGTACAACATCTACCTTACTTATCATGATTTTTTTTGATTGAATATTACTTGTTTGCGTTATTTGATTCTGTGTATCAGATCCAGTCGTCCCCTCACTTGTTTCAGCACTTACTTGCATAAATGAACTACTCACTACCACACTCATCATACTTATTACCATTAATTTTTTTGTTATTTGATTCATCTTTATACTACTCCTTCGTTTTTCCTTCAGTTACTAATAATCCATCTTTCATTTCAATTAAGCGATCGGCATAGTCATACACAACATGTGAATGTGTAACAACAACAAATGTTGTTCCTTCCTCACTGTTTAATTGCTTTAATAATTCTAATATCTCAATTGATGTCTTACTATCAAGATTGCCCGTTGGCTCATCCGCTAATATCACTTGCGGATTATTAACAAGTGCTCGAGCAATGGCGACTCGCTGTTGCTGCCCACCAGATAACTCAGACGGTAAATGATCCATTCTATCAGCTAGACCCACTTTTTCAAGCATTCGTTTCGCTTGTTCACGTCGTTTTTGCTTTGGAACACCTGCAAAAATAAGTGGCAATTCAACATTTTCTAATGCACTAAGTTGTGTTAGTAGATTATAACTTTGAAAGATAAAACCTAGATATTGCCGCCGAAACAGTGCGAGTTGATTCTCGTCCATTACTTCCAAATGTTCTCCGGCAATTACCATTTCACCCTTATCAGTTGGCATAATACCACTCAACACATTGAGAAAAGTGGATTTCCCTGAACCTGATTCACCAATAATTGCAACAAACTCTCCTGCCTCTACACTTAAACTAATTCCTTTTAAAATATCTACCCTCTCTTTCCCCATGGGAAAAGACTTACAAATATTATTACATGCAATAATCGGCATTCGCCATACCTCCATTTTATTATTTTTGTTTCATAAACATTCGCCAACCACTTTGGATGCTTACTATACAATAACCACCTATAATTAGGATTATTATTCCTGTACTCACTGCTAGGGAAATCATTGTACTCCCTGCTTCAATTTCAAGTGCTAATTTTACCATTAGCCATAAAATAGCTAGTACTTGAGGAAAAGCTAGTAATACAGGTACTATAAAATAAACTATCATTTGTTTTTTTAATTGTTGATACATCTGTTTTTTTGATGATCCAATATCAAGTAACGTCTGATACTCTGATTTTCTTTCAATCACAAAAGTGAGTTGATGTAATGAAAGCAGTGTTGCACAAGCTAATAAAATAATAATGCTACTATACATACCAATATATACGACCAATGCTGTTTCACCAATAACTTGCTCACTCACATGTTGTTTTGTTAACACACTGAAGCTCCCATACTGTGTATCATATTGATTTTGTTTTTCATCAAAATTTATCAATGTTTGATACATTTCATCTAACAATTGCTCTGCTTGCATACTTTTTTTCTGATCGTACATCACATTTAATACTGTTGTATATTGTGGCCATTTTGCTTCGCGTTCTGGCACGACAGCAATGAGCATTTGACGACTGAAATCCTCATTCTCAATACCTAATTTTATATATCCATCTTCCCTTATTCCATACCGTTGACCATCAATATCAATTGTTTCATGTGTTTGCAAATAGTCTTCAAACACTGGTAACATATCATCCATATTCGTCAAAAATAACACTTCATGACCTCTAGTTCGTATTGGTTCTATGCCTAATAATTGTGCTATATTTACATAGTCGTCATATGTTATGACCCTTAAAAAAGATGGTGCTCCATGATCAAAAAAAGTATAGAGTGATGCATTCGCCATATTATATTCCGCTAGTAAATCGTTCAAAGTTGTTTCGGTTGTATAAATATTTGTCATTGTTATATCACCAAGAGCTTTGACATCAACTCCCTTTTCTAACAATAAATCAACCGGACTCGCTACTTTATCACTTTCGTAAGAATGAAATACAATCGTTGCATCGTAAGGAGCAATCGTTTGTATCACCGCTTCACTCGTATGACGATAACTAAAACTAAGTGTTAAAATAGACCATGCGCTAACAATAAGCAAACTCATTCCAACAATACTCCATAAATGTTCGTTGATTTGTTGCCATGATGTTCGAATGGTAACAAATCGCAGCTGTTTCAAATAATGATATTTCGAACGAATAAGTAATTGGAATACCAATTTAACACTTGTAATATTTAACCAAATACATGTTAAAATCATACATAGACTCACAATAATACTGACAAAAAAATATTTTGAAAACCAAGTAGATTGCAAAAAGAAATAACCACTGAGAATAAGTAGCGTCGCCCCACTCCACTCAAGTACAAGTCGCTGCTGAAGTACTCGTTTCAACTCATACGTTTTTTGTTTATTTTTCAACAAACTTGTAATGCGATATCGTTTTAATTGCCAATAATTTAACAAAAAAATACCAATGATAATAATAAGAAAATACACACTCGTTTTTAGTATAGCTATCCATGAAAATAAAAATTGATAATTTATTACAGTTGTTTGAAATAATTGTGCTGTCATTAAAATCATTATTTGTGATATTGCAACACCAAGTATAATCCCTAATATCAGTGCAATAACACCAGTACCAAACGTTTCAAGCGCTAACAATTGTGCAACTTGATGTTGCTTCATACCCAAAGCATAATAAATAGCAAATTCTTGTTGGCGTCTTTTAAGCAAAAATCCATTTGCACCGGCAAGCAGTGCACTGAATGCAATAACAACAAAAATATTAACTCCTTCTAGTGCACGCAAAATTGTATTCATTAATCCTAATTGATTTTGGCTTAAAGCAATTGAAGTTTGTTGATTAACAAGTGATTGAAAAAGGTAAACAATTGTGATTGAAAAAGTGAAAGTAAACAAATAAATACGATAATCTTGGATGCTTCTTTTCAAATTACGAATAGCAAGCTGTTTAACCATTTTGTCCTCCAAGTACAATCAGAATTTCCATAATTCGTTGAAAAAATTCATTACGATTCTCTTTTCCGCGATACAATTCATTGAAAAATTGGCCGTCTTTAATAAAAATAACTCTATCACTATAACTTGCTGCTAATGCATCATGCGTAACAAGTAAAATAGCTGTTTGATCTTGCTCGTGCGTGTATTTTAAAGTTTCAAGTAGCTGATTTGCCGATTTTGAATCCAATGCTCCCGTCGGTTCATCTGCTAGTATAAGTACTGGATTGGTCACAAGTGCTCGAGCTGCTGCAACACGTTGTTTCTGTCCACCAGATAATTGCGATGGAAACTTATCAAGTATACCAACAATATCCAATCGCTCAGCAATCGTCATGATCCGCTTTGTAACATTGGGTTCTTTTACACCTTGAATTGTCAAAGCTAAAGCAATATTTTCAAATGCTGTCAATGTCGTTAATAATTGAAATTCTTGAAAAACAAAGCCTAGTTGGTCCCGTCGAAATGTTTCAGCTTGAGATGCAGACATATTTGCTAATGATGCTCCTTCAATCAAAATATCACCTGCACTCATGCGATCAAATGTCGCAATACAATTTAGTAATGTTGTCTTACCACTACCAGATGGTCCCATTATGCTAACAAATTCACCACGCTCAACACTAAATGTCACATCATCAAGTGCCTTAGTCAACACACCATTTTTGCCATAATATTTTTCAAGTTGTTTTACTTGCAAAATTTCACTCATTTCACAGCCCCCCTTTTCGCTCTATTTTTCCTTATTATATCATGCGGAAAATGCTACTGCTATTGATGTAGCTAACAACTTCCTTACGAAAATGCAAGAAAAGCACACACTTATACTGCATGTGCTCTTTTTTGCTTAAAAGTCAATCGAACTATAGTTCCTTTATTTATTTCTGATGTTAGTTGAATGTCAATTTCAAGTAATATCGCTAATTTTTTACTGATGTACAGTCCCATTCCAGTTGATTTCACTTTGTTTTTTCCATTTTCGCCAATGTATCCTTTTTCAAACACCCTCTGAACATCACGAGCATCGATACCTACACCTGTATCTTTGACTTCGATAACAACTGTTCCTGATTGTTCATAAGCAAATACATGGATAATTCCACCTTGTTGTGTATATTTTAAAGCATTGCTAATTAACTGTTGCAATATAAAGGCTAGCCATTTTGGATCAGTGTAAACTGAGGTATCTTCTAACTGTAAGTCTAATTGGATTTTTTGATAAATAAATGTCTTGGCGTGTCCTTGAATTACTGTATGTATCAGTGGAATAATCTCGCAATCTCTAATCACAAAACTCGGTTTCGCTTCATTTATTCTAGCAAAATATAATACTTGTTCAACATATTCTTCAACCCGCTGTAATTCGGAAGTTATATTTGCCACACTTTGTTGATGCCCATTATTCGCCAACATCAAATGTAATGCTGCGATTGGCAATTTAATTTCATGAACCCATGATTCAATATATTCTTGATACTCACGACTTTGTACTTTTGCATTTTTTACTTCTTGATACATATAATAGTTCGTTTTACGTAACAATTCATATAACTGTTTTCCTTCATAATCATCCGGCTCATCAATTACCTCAGCTAATAAATATTTCTGGTCAAGTTGTTCATACTGTGATAGTAATTGTCGATAAAAAGGATACACGCGACGATACTCATCGATAAAATTTATAGTAATAATCGTCATCATGCATATTACAAATAACACTATCCATCCTGTTGATAATCCTGCTAAAAAACAAATGAGGCAAATACCAATTATCCCACTGCTTAATGTAACAATACGCCCAATTCGTACCCGTAAGAAAGTTCGTATTGTCATCGAATTATGTACCCTAAACCACGTCTTGTCTGAATTGGATTTTCAATACCTAGACTCGTAATTTTCTTCCGTAATCGAGTAATATTGACAGATAGAGTATTATCATCAATAAAAGATTGCGTCGACCAAAGATATTCCATTAAAACCTCACGTGCTATAATCTGCCCACGATGCTGTAATAAATATTGAAAAATAAGTAATTCATTTTTAGTTAATATTACCTCACCTGATGCGGCAGACACACTCCCCTTGGCAATATCTAACTGCAATTGTTCATATGTAATTATAGTTTGTGCTTGAGTTGTATATGTTCGCTTTAATAACGCCTCAATTCTAGCAATCAAAATCTGTGCATTAAATGGCTTCGTCACAAAATCATCTGCTCCAAGATGCATCGCCATTAATTCATCAACATCACCTGCTCTACTTGTGACAATCATGATTGGAATCATAGATGTCTTTCTAATCTCACGACACAATGTGTATCCATCTTGTCCAGGTAAATTAACATCTAACAATAGCAAATCGGGTTGTATTTGTTGTATTTGTGAACACACATCTACAAAATCTGTAATACTTTGGGTATCATAGCCATATTTAGTAATAAATTGTTGTAGTTGCTCACGAACACTTTTATCATCTTCTATAATTAGAATTCTCATGTCTTCCAACATCCTTTCATGTTTGTTTTATCATACTTCTCATACTTTGACAAGTATTCTCAACGTTATAAAAGCGAGGTTGTCCTAATAGCTAGCCTCGCTCTCATCCATTTATTTCATACTAGACACCGTACAATTTATTTGCTAATTGTTCGTATTGTTCAATATCTTGTTCCATGACAGCAATTGCATCATACCAAAACTGCTCATCTTGCACATCAATTCCCATTGTTTTTGTTACTTCCTCAATATCTGCTTTCCCAGTTAAACGTAACATTGCATCATATTGTTCACAGAATTGTGATTTATCTTGCAAATAATGGGCATATAATCCTTTTGCATACAGTAAACCAAATGTGTACGGAAAATTATAATAATGAAATCCAGGAATAAAATAATGGGGCGTCATCACCCACGCAAGTCCTTTACTTTCCGTTAAATCCACTGCATTTCCATATGCTTTCGCCTCACATTCACAGTATAATTGACAAATTTCATCAAGACTTAACAACCCTTTTTCGCGGCGTTTAATTACCTCATCCTCAAATAAGAATCGGGCATATACACCATTATGAATTAAAGCATATGTACTTAACTCTTGGTTTAAAATCGCAAAAAGTGTTTGATCATCAGCACCACTTTTTATTGCTTGGGCAATAAAAATTTCTTGTAATGTAGATGCTGTTTCAGCTAGTGGCATCGGGTAGTTCGTATTTAGCACTGATTCATTTTGTAAAACGTGACCATGATAAGCATGTCCGAGTTCGTGTGCTAGTGTTGATACATCATTGAAATTACCATTATAATTCATCAAAATACGACTTTCCCCAAATCCACGTATATTTTGACAAAAAGCACCACCAACTTTTTCACTTTGTGGTAAAAAATCAACCCACCGTTTGTCAATTGCTCCTTGAATAAATGTACCAATTTTTTTATCGACATTAGTCATCGTCTGGACGACAAATTGGCATCCTTCATCAATTGAATACGCTAAATTTGCCTTGCCAATTGGTGCATATAAATCATACGGTTTCAACCCATCAACCGTTCCTAATACACGAGCCTTTGTCTTATAGTATCGTTGAAAAATCGGAAGTGATTTCTCCATTACTTTAAACATAGTTTGTAACGTTGCAGGCTGCATATGTGAATCTAATAGCGTTTGTTCAAGTAACGATGTATAACCGCGCATATGACTCTCAGTTAATGATTCGCCCTTAATTGCATTTAACGCTTGTGCAACACTCGGTGCAATTGTTGCGTATGATGCTACAGCACTCATGTATGCTTCACGTCGAACATCTGCATCACTATCCATTAAAAATTTACTCACCATTGTAATTGGTAACATTTGTTCTTCACCATCTACAGTCATTTCAAACTGTAGTGTCGATGTTAGCTGATCACGTAATTGTGACCAAGCACGACTGCCTGTTAGTTGCATTTTTGCAATTACGGCCTCTTCTTCAGCAGACAATAAATATCTTGCTTGTTCACGATATTTTGTTAATAGGTATCTATGCTCAACAACAATAGATTCTCCACCAATCACAAATAATTCATCGAAAGCTTCTTCACTTGCCGTTGCTAAATAATCTGAGAACAGTACATCTAAGTTGGCAAAATCACTGAAAGCAACTTGCAATTCATTCAACAAATTAATAGCTGCTTGATTCGTAGTCTGTACCGAACTCAATAAATTCGCAAATGCACCTAATTTTGAACTCACACATGCTGCTTGTTGTTGTATCTCCAATACCCGTGCAACAACTGTACTATGAAATTGCTCAGTTGTTGTTAACAGTTTTTCAATCTCACGATAATATTCAATTACTAATCGTAAATCTTTTACAATTTCCGGATCGGTTTCACTTGTATATAATGCCGTTAAATCCCATGTTTTTTCCATTTAAACTGCCCCCTCTTACTCGATGTTTGTTCTATTATAGCTATTTTCATTTGTCACTGTCTAGTTTTTTCTGAAGAAAAAATATTTTTAAAATACTGTATGGCTCTCTCAAGACATCAGAATTAAGGGATACTAAAAAGGCTATCCCACTTCCTAAGAAAAACGTTCCAAAAATGGGCTTATCAAAAATAACCAGCACACCGATAATCAATACACCACAAATAAATAGTTTATTCACATGTCTTCGCCTTGTATACCGAATCACAGTCCACGTCAAAAATAAACACATAAAAAATACTGCTGTACCTAATAAGTATGTAACTGTTGTTTCGATAGTATTCGGTACTACTTGAGCAGCAGTATAATCAAACGTATGCTGTGCAAAAAGAGTGCCTGATGATGTTTTCATATATTCATATACAACTTGATATGAATAATCACCCCATATAAAAGCTGTTGCTACTAAAAATGTCAATCTGCCAATTAAAAAACTATATTCAGAAGCAGTTCTCATATCCTGTTCTCGAACTTTCGCAACAAATATTAAGCCAATTATTCCAATCAAGCCAAGTAATGCTCGTTTATCAAAAAAGAAAATCATAATGAAAACAAAAAATATAAAAGATAGTGAATAGCTAGAATAGGTTTTTTCTACTAAATTATTCACCCAAACAATAAATATAATGTTTAAACTTACAAGTGCAATAATCACAATAATTGGAATGATAAATAAATGGAATAGATTTGTTGCTCCTGGAAAAGTCAAACTAATCCCCGCTTCAATTTGCTGTGCATAACTCACAAATGGGACTTCATGTAATAATAAATACAATTCCGTTGGATTAGTATAAATAGATGTTACTATCAGTGTTAACTGTAAAAGATAATACATAATAAATGCTAGGCAGTTGAAAATGACTGCTAATTTACTCACAACAAAAACATAAAACATAATATTTTCACCTTTTTTCATGTATTTCTTTTCGATTGTAACAACTTATTTGAACTTTTTATAGTTTTTCTTGATAAAATTAAGGGAATTTTTTTGAAAAAAACAACTTTTTTATTAACTTTTATTTTTTAAATAGATTCTAACTATTCAAAGAATAAAAAAACACGAAGCGATTGCTTCATGCTTATCATTTATAGTTCATCTGTATCCTTATGGTCTTTTGCTCCAAGTAATGTTGCTACAAAAAATCCTGCTGCCATTGTCAAAATACTAATAATTCCTTGCGTAAATCCCGCCTGAAATCCTGGAAAAACGATGAAAATTGATCCAAATACTAATCCAATAATAACAGCATACATGTATGAAGGAAAACGGTGTAACAAGTACCGAATAACCTTACTACTTATAATGAATCCTACTGCAATTCCTAAACCTGCCGGAATTAACAGTGCAATATTTAAGTTAGATACTGCCGAAATAATCGTTGTATATGCTCCTAAAATTAACAATACAAATGATCCACTAATTCCTGGCAATAATGTTGCCATACTTGCTAACCAACCACTGAAAAATAGAAACACACCGCTTGCAAACGTCAAATCGGTAATGATTGTTGCATTATCATTTTGAAAAAATCCAAGTGCAACAACAAATAATGTTGCTCCTGCCACAACTATATACTGTGGTATTTTAAAAGTTGTACGGTGATCGGCTTGACGTAACAAAAATGGAATAATTCCAACAATTAATCCTAAGAAAAAGAAATTTGTCGGTTGTGGATAGTCATGTAATAAAAACTCAATTGTTCGACTTAATAATAATATGACTGTTCCCATTCCAATTCCTAATGGAAGTAAAAACCGTAAACTTTTTGCTGGATGGGAAAAGAAATTCCCAATCGCATCGAGCAAATCATCGTAAATACCTAATAATACTGCTATTGTTCCTCCACTTACACCAGGAACTAAATCGGCTGAACCGACAAGCATTCCTCGATAAATGTTTTTCCACTCTAATAAATTTTTGAAATTCATTTTGAAACTCCTTTTCATACCCAAATCTTTATAATTTTAAACACTTTTTAGTATACTGGAAAACACATAGTTTGTCATGTACTCCTTTTTATCATCCAATCTTTTGATAATCATTCCCTTGCCATACTTCCAAAAATAGATTATTATTAATACACTCACATACTTTTCACATAAAGGAGTATTTCTAATGAAGCAACAACACCTATCTTTTATAATTGCTCAAATATGTGGTATTTTAGGGTCTGTTCTTTCTTTGCTTTCCTCATTATTTGCACTTCTAGCGGGAATTTCATTGCTCATAGTTTGTATATACTTCCTTGTCAATCAGCTTGATATGAGTAATATCCCCTTTCTTACTCATTGGCTTTCGACCACTCAACTGCAAACATTAGCTACTTTTATCACTGATAATGATCATTTCGTCCGCTTTTCAATTATTATGAGCAGTATTATCATTTCAATGGTAAACACTATCTGTCTTTTTTTCAGTATTAAAACACTCCAGTTTTTACGTAAAAATGTAGCACTTTTAACACACCACCAACGCTTAATTATCCTTATTTTTGGCGTATTTTTATTTTGTACTGGACGAATTATTTCAGGAATCTTACTACTCATTGCCTCATTCACATTGCATTATATTCAAACAAAAAATAACAAAAAAACCGATAGGCTTTAATGAAGACCTATCGGTTTTTTTGTTATTCACCACCTGTAATACTATTTTCAACATCCCATGTTACAAAACCAACTGTCGCTCCAAAATAAATCATGCATTCATAAATACTTAACTCCTGTGGAATTTCTGTTACTTTTGTAAATGTTTTTGTTTCGCCTGGTTCAATTGTCCCATTGCCTAACTGTGGATGTGTTGCATCTGTTGCATCAAGTGTACGAGAATATTCTTTAGACGTACTTTTATCAATTAATGAGATAAAGACATCGTTTGGTAATATTAATGGCTCCTCACCAGTATTAGTTACCGTAAAATCAATTTCAACTGCTTTATACT
The DNA here is from genome assembly GCA_945956935.1 of uncultured Bacillota bacterium. Classification (GTDB taxonomy): domain Bacteria; phylum Bacillota_I; class Bacilli_A; order Culicoidibacterales; family ZOR0006; genus ZOR0006. The sequence goes on from CAMFJD010000019.1 coordinate 20,526, forward strand.
CTTCTTTTACTGCGCCTTCATTGCTATTAAAATCACCAATATATTCATTTACAAAATCAATGGTAATGCTATATTCTTTATTATCTCGTGGATTTTTTTCAGTATATTCTTGTCCTACAGGCATCAAGAATGTATCATCTTCTGTCATCTCAACCACTGGTGTCGATGACTGTTCGACATTTAATGCTTTCTCTTCCGCTTTTGGTTGTGTTGAACAAGCGCTTAACGTGAATGTTAACACTGCAACCATAGCAATTACTGTATTTTTTTTCATAGTTTTCCTACCACTTTTCTTTTTCTTATATAGTACCAACATAAGGATAGCACAATTTGTATTCCAAAGATACCAATACTATCAATCCAAACATCACTCACAAGACCTGCTCTTGCGGGTACAAATGTTTGAATTGTTTCATCAACAAGGGCGATTACTAGGCCCGTAAAACTCGCAAAAACAAATGTTATTTGACTGATAATTAAGCACTCCCGATTTGTAAATGTATGCTTCACAACTGCCTGATACTTGTGGCTTGTTAGTTGATATATTTGATATTTTATAATACAGTGCCAACATGACCATAACATGGCACCTAATATTGCATACTCACTAATATGCGCTGCTTTTCGAACAACTACTTGGAGTTGTTCGTATGAGAACAGTTGATTGACAAAAGGAAACCACATTTGTAAAATGGTCACAACCTGTCCACTTAATGCTCCCGATTCATTACCTGTTTGCAAAGAGTTCCCAAAAATAAAACTCACCCATACCCCTATTGCTATACATAGCAGTATGCATTTTATTATCGGAAACTTATATTTCGCACTCATCAAATAAATCACCTAATTATTTTGTTGTGCTTTGGCAATTTTTAGTTTTTCAGGTGTAATATCTGCACCAGTTTCATCAACTACTTTAATATTTAACAAATGACTTTTAACATTTGCTCGAAACATTTTTAAATACTCTTGACGTAACTCTTGGCGTTCCTTTGCTTCTGTCGGTGTTAATTCACGTTCTTTAGAGAGCCGTGACAATTCATTAATACGATCGATCAATTTTTGACTCATACTTACTTCCTACTTTCTCTATCAAAATAAGCGTATTTTTTTTCTTACTAGACTGAATAGATTATAACAAATTATGACTAAATTGGAAAGATTTCGAATTGAGTCTTAATATTGAGGTGTTTTATTAATTTTTAACTACAATTAAACCTGATAAAAAAGGATAGATCCTACCTGATCTATCCTTTTTACTTTACTATATTTTTATTACTATTATGTTTCTAGTACATTTTTAAATAACTATCTACTTCCCATTGGTGTACCGTTGTACGGAAGTTGTCCCATTCAATGCGCTTTGCTTCGATAAATTTTGCAAATGTATGCTCACCTACTGCATCTCTCATTAATGCGCTAGTTTCAAAATTATTCAATGCTTCTTGTAAATCCGTTGGTAAGTTAGTAATTCCTAGTTCGGCACGTTGTTCATCGCTCATGTGGAAAATATCGCCATAAATTGGAGCCCCTGGGTGATTTGCTTTCTCGATTCCATCCAATCCAGCGGCTAATACAACTGCCAATGCTAAATACGGATTTGCCATTGGATCAGCACTACGTAATTCTAAGCGTGTACTCATACCACGACTTGCAGGTATACGAATTAAAGCACTGCGGTTACTATCCGAATATGATACATAACAAGGAGCCTCGTAGCCTGGTACTAAACGCTTGTATGAATTAACTGTCGGATTTGTAATTGCTGTAAAGTACTGAGCATTTGCTAGTACACCAGATACAAAATGATAAGCTGTTTCACTCAATTCCAACTCACCTGTCTCATCATAGAACGCATTTTTTCCATCTTTTGTAAATAAAGACATATTTGTATGCATACCATTTCCTGCTTGGCCAGTGATTGGTTTCGCCATAAAAGTCGCTTTCATATTATGCTTACGAGCAATATTACGTACTAATAATTTTAACGTTTGTAAATCATCGCATGCTTTAATTGCATCTGCATATTTAAAGTTAATTTCATGTTGACTCGGCCCTACTTCGTGGTGACTTGCTTCAATCTCATACCCTAATTTTTCTAATTCAATAACTATTTCTCGTCGGCAATCTTCAGCACCATCTACTGGCGATAAATCAAAGTATCCTCCATTATCAGTAAATTCAAGTGTCGGATTCCCTTTTTGATCACGTTTAAACAGATAAAACTCTGGTTCAAATCCAATGTTAAACGCAACATATCCCATATTCTCCATTTTTGCTAACATGCGACGTAAATTCCCACGTGGATCACCAGCAAATGGCTCACCATTTACTGTGTAAATATCACAAATTAAGCGGGCAACTTTTGACCCATCATATGGTTGTTCCCAAGTTAAAATTTTCCATGTACTGTAATCTGGATGTAAGTACATATCTGATTCTTGGATCCGGACAAAACCTTCGATTGATGATCCATCAAACATCATTTGATTGTTTAATGCTTTTTCTAATTGACTTAACGGAATCTCAACATTTTTAATTGTTCCTAACATGTCAGTAAACTGTAGACGAATAAAACGAACGTTATTCGCAATCGCGTCATCTAAAATCATTTGTTTTGTCATTGCCATAAAAAAACCCTCCTATTTTTGTGATCAACTTTTTATTTAGTTCTGTTGTTCACTTGTTGATTATTGTATTCAAAAAGGTTTGTCGTTGCAAGCTTTTTTAACGAAAAAAATTTTTTATTTTTAATTGTATAGACACGATATGTAAAAACACCATAATAAGAAACCGTTTTTTATGTAAAAAATAACTATTTTTATGTATTTATTTGTATTTAATAACAAATAATTATACTTTTCTATTATGAGTCTATCTGATCAAATTTTACAGATTCACTTTTTTTATTCTGTATTTAAGTGACATTGTCCATAAAAAGCTATACACTTTAAATAACATACATATATGGAAAGAAGGGAACACTTTATGATTTTCACACCTTTAGTTTTATTCGGAATTATTATAGTAATACACCTTTTTATCACCTATAACTCAAGTCAACATGGTCAAGCAAGTGCTGAACGCAGTGAACAATCTTTAGATTTCATCACTACGTTACAGCTACCCTATCAATTAAAAAATATCCTCAAAAGAACACTTCACAGAACCTTGCCATTTTGGTCTTCTCTTTATCCAACGCTCCATTCTTGTTCCAATAAATCATTTGCTCATTTTCTTGTTCGAAAAGCTGCACATATGACGCAATTTTTCTTTCTTGGACTCACTTGGTTTAGTTTCCTATCATTTTTCTCACTTGAGTTTTACAACATTATCATTTATTCATGCTGCATCGTCTTATTTTCAAGTGTTATTGATGAATTTTATCAACACTTCATTCCAAACCGAAGCTCAAGTGTCATTGATGTCCTTGTCGATTTTAGTGGTGGATTTATAGCTATTATCATTGCATCAATTATTTACTTTTTCACTCATTGACAAAAATACGGCTATCGTACTTCATCATACAATAGCCGTATTTTTATACTTTTAAAAATTGTTTCACTTCAGTAATCGCTTCTGTCGTCACACTTTTTTGAGTCTGTGGTGTCATTTCATACCACGTTATTGGCAACTTTTGATTTTTAAACCATGTCATTTGTCTTTTAGCATATCGTCTTGAATGTGTCTTTACTTGTTCAATTGCAAATGATTCACTCACTTGATGTGTAAAATATGGGAAAAATTCTTGATATCCTATTGCTCTACTAGCTGTTTCACCAAGTGCATGTGTTTCATAAAGTTTCGCTACCTCTGCAACCAGTCCTACTTGTATCATTTTATCCACCCGCATATTTATACGTTCATTCAGCATTTCTCTTGGTACATCTAATCCGATAATTTTAGCATCGTATAAAAACTGCGTTGCTGTTTGCACAGTGCTCTTTTTTTTCCCTAATTGCACCATTTCCAGTGCACGAATCACGCGTTGGCGATTATTTGGATGGATAGCTTTTGCAGTTGCAATATCGCTGTCAGCTAAAATTGCATGTAACTCATCGTTTGATACATCTGCATATTTCTTCTGAAGTACGTCGCGAAGTTGTGTGTCTTGTTCTGCGTCAAAACGATAATCCATCAACACGGCTTGAATATACAAACCGGTTCCACCTGCAATAATTGGCACCTTACCTCTTTGTGTAATATCCTTAATCAATGCACGTACATCTGATTGAAATTGTGCCACTGAATAATTTTGAATTGGATCACAAATATCAATTAGATGATGTGGCACCCCATCCATTTCATCAACCGTTACTTTTGCTGTACCAATGTCCATTCCACGATAAATTTGCATAGAATCTCCACTAATTACTTCACCATGACACACTTTTGCTATATCAATTGCCAGTTGGCTTTTCCCACTTGCTGTTGGCCCAACAACAACGATTACTTTCATCATGTTATTCTCTCCTTTACATTACCCGTTTAAACCATTTCTCAATTTCATATTGTCGATGCTGAACAATAATTGGTCTCCCATGTGGACAATTGTATGGTTGCTCGCACTCGCTCAATTGTTGAATTAATATTTGCATTTCATGAATAGAAAGCGAATGGTTTGCCTTAATCGATTTTTTACAACTTTGCATAATTGCTGCAGCTTCTTGTAGCTTTACACTATCAATCGTACGTTGTTGTAGTAGCAATTCAAACATCGCATCCATATAGATTTGTTCCTCACCAATTGGAATAAATGTCGGAAGCGCTCGTACAATAAATGATTGTACACCAAAAGATTCAGCAATTACACCTACCTTAGCTAACATGTCTAACTGTTCACTTAAAAAGTGAAAATCAACTGCAGATACTTCTAAAGTTAACGGAACGAGTAATAATTGTGTTTGAATCGTGCGCTGCTGTAATGCATGCATAAACTGTTCATACTTAATTCGCTCTTGAGCTGCATGTTGATCAATCAAATAAAAGAGACCTTCTCCTTGAGCTAAAATATATGTTCCAAATAATTGTCCAATAACTTGCATCATTGGTAGCTCATGTCCTATTTGTTTCTGCTCTTGTACAAGAGCTTTTGCTATTTGCTCTTGTTCATATGTAGCAATTTGCTGCTGAGTCACAATAGTTAACACTCGCTTTTCACCTGCAGGTTCAAACACAGTATATACGTCAAATAGTTGATCACTCATAACTAAAGAAGCAATAGACGCGTTCTGATCGATGGTCTGTTCCATTTTCTGATTATCTGTAGCTATCTCATGTATGAATCTCTCTGCATCGCTTGTTAAATCATCTGTTTTTGGTGGTATATACGCTTGAATTGCTTGTGCAACTTCCATTTTTGATGGTCCATTCGGCTGCCAAAACTGCGTCTGATTTGTTTGCTTTGCTACCTTTTTAGACTGCTGTTCAATTGTTGGAATAAGTGAATACTGTTGTATTTGCTGACGAATTGTATCTTTGACTAATTGTTGTAATGCGGCTTCTTGACTCAAACGTACTTCTAATTTCGCTGGGTGTACATTTACATCAAGCAATGTCGGATCCATTGTGATATGTAAAACAACAATTGGAAAACGGCTTTCATGAATCATTGTATAATATGCCTCGATAATCGCTCGTTGTATAGCATAATTTTTAATCACACGTCCGTTAATAACAATTGTCATTGCATTACGATTTGTTTTTTGATGCTCTGGTAACGCTGCAATTCCACTGATTTTCACTTCATCAGTTCCACCTTCAAATATTACAGCCGTTTTAGCCATTTGTAATGTATATGCCGTTGCTAATACATGTCTCAGCTCCCCATTACCTGAACTTTGGAATAGCATACGCCCATTATGTTGTAATCTCAATCGTAATTGTGGCTGTGCCAATGCTGTTTTAGTCACATAATCTAAAATATGATTCATTTCCGTCGTGGTACTTTTTAAATACTTCAATCGAGCTGGTGTATTATAAAATAACTGTTCAACACGAATGACCGTTCCTTTTTTTGCCGCATGTGTTGCGTGTTCTTGTAATTTACCACCATGAATAACAACCTTCGTTCCTTCATCACCAACTGATGTCTGCATCGTAACTTTAGCAATTGCTGCAATCGATGGCAATGCTTCACCACGAAATCCTAATGTTTCAATATGAAAAAGACCATACTCATCTTTTAACTTACTTGTTGCGTGACGCTCAAAAGCATATAAAGCATCATTATACTCCATACCTTTTCCATTATCACTGACTTGAATTAATTTGGTACCTGCTTGTTCAATAGTAATCTCAACAACTGTCGCTTGTGCATCAATTGCATTTTCAACAAGTTCTTTCACAACGCTCGCTGGCCGCTCAATAACTTCTCCAGCTGCAATTTTATTCGCTAATTGTTCACTCATTCTTTGAATAACTGGCATTTCACTACTCCTTTCGCTTATATTTCTGTATGTTTCATTGTATCACATTTCTACACCTACTACAGTGATATCTGTTAAAACTGCAAAAAACCATCAATGTTCCAATATTAATTAAATACGGGAATACTGATGATTTCTTACATCCTATTTTTTATTCATCGCTGCTTGTTGTAAGTCATAAAGTATTTGCTGAGCCTGTAATGGGTTCAATTCTAAAACATTTAACGATTGTAATTGTGAAATAATAGGTGACTGTTTTTCAACAATCACTTCAACTGGTACTTCTCGTATGGGTGTCGATAATGTCTCAGGGGCATCAAAAAATGACATTTGCTTCTTACCACGTCGCCGCTTTGGCTGTTGTACTACTACTTGATTTCCACCTTGCTCTAAGGTTGCTAAGATAACATTTGCTCTAGTAATTACGGCATCTGGCAAGTGTGCTAATTTAGCGACATGAATTCCATAACTTTTATCCGCTGTTCCATGTTTTATCTTATGTAAAAAGACAATATGTTGATCTTCTTCAATCGCACTCACATGAATATTTTGTAACTGATGCAATGTTTTATCTAAGATAGTCAATTCGTGATAGTGAGTTGAAAATAATGTTTTTGCACCAACATTATCATGAATATATTCTAAAATTGCTTGCGCAATTGCCATTCCATCGTATGTCGATGTTCCACGTCCAATTTCATCTAATAAAATTAAACTCTGTTTCGTTGCTTGTTGAAGTGCGTTATTCACTTCCATCATTTCAATCATAAATGTGCTTTGCCCACTAAATAAATCATCACTTGCACCTATTCTTGTAAAAATACGATCAAAAATCGGAATATTTGCTTGATTTGCTGGTACAAAACAACCGATTTGAGCCATAATAGCAATCATTGCGACTTGACGCATATAGGTTGATTTTCCAGCCATGTTAGGTCCTGTAATTAATAAAATTTGTTTTGTTTCATCCATTTCGCAATCATTTTCTACATATGCATGTGTACCGATGACATGCTCTACGACTGGGTGTCGCCCATCACATACTTTCAATACACCTTCAGTGTTCAATTGTGGACGTGTGTAGCCATAATTTTCACTCACAGTTGCAAATGCCTGATACACATCAATTGTTGCAACATGTGTTGCTAATTGTTGCAATCGTTGTAAGTAGGGTTGAATTTTTTGACGCAATTCTAAAAACAGTTGATATTCAAGCTGAACAATCTTCTCTTCTGCTTGTAAAATAATTGTTTCCATTTCTTTCAACTCAGGAGTAATATAACGTTCTGCGTTTGCTAAAGTTTGCTTTCGTTCATATCGACTATTTTCTGGTATTTGACCTATATTTGCTTTCGTGACTTCTAAATAGTATCCAAAAATACGGTTATATCCTACTTTTAAATTTTTAATTCCTGTCGCTTCACGTTCTTGTTGCTCCAATTGTGCCAACCAGGTTTTTCCATTACGTCTGGCATCTCGATATTGGTCAAGCTGATTATCATAACCATCTGCAATAATATCACCCTCTTTGAGTGAAAGACTTGGTTGCTCTAAAACCGCTCGCGTTAACAATTCACATAGTTCTGGACACTCATCAAGTTGTTCGAGTAATTGTATCGAAATTTGTTCAGGAAGTTGATTCAAAACATACGTAATTCCTGGTATTTGTTGTAACGACCACCGTAATTGTGCTAAATCACGTGCATTTGCACTCCCATATGAAATACGACCAACAAGTCGCTCTAAATCATATACATTTTTCAATACATCTTTTAATTCGGCACGTACAATTACATCTTCTAAAAATGCAGCTACCATGTCCAAACGATGAGATATAACCCCTTCATCGACAAGTGGGCGTTCTAGCCATGTACGGAGTAGTCGTGCTCCCATGGCCGTATGTGTCTTATCTAATAACCAAAGTAATGAGCCTTGTTTACTACTATTCCGTAATGTTTGTGTCAATTCTAAATTTCGTTTTGAGTAAATATCCATTTGTAAATATTGATCTGATTCAACCACTTGAACCGGTTGAAAATAATCGAGTGCCCGCTTTTGTGTTTTCATAATATATGTCCACAAGCGTTGAACTGCACCCATCAATTCATTTGGAATCGCTCGCACGAGTTCTGATGGCACATTTGCTGATACATCACAATAAGAAACAGTCATGCGATAATTTTGCTGTACTGCTTCGTAAATATGTAGCGGTAATGATTCACTAACAACTAGCTCTTTGACATCCAATCCAAGCACTTCATTCGCTAAACTCGTTGCTGTCGCATGAATGAAACCAGCATATATTTTTCCAATTGAAATATCAGCATATGCTATAGCAAATTGATTCCCGCATTGGTCAACAGCTAATAAGTAATTACTTTTTTCATCTGATAGACTTTCTTGTGTCATAACTGTTCCAGGTGTTATAACTTGAACAACATCACGTTTCACTAATTTCTTCCCTTGCCCTGCTTCTTCAACCTGTTCACAAACGGCAACTTTATAACCTTTATCAATGAGTTTCTCAATATATGTCTGTGCTGAGTGATACGGTACTCCACACATGGGTACTTTCTCACTTCCTCCCGCCTCACGACCAGTTAAAGCAATTTCTAATTCTTGACTCGCTTTCAATGCATCATCAAAAAACATTTCATAAAAGTCACCAAGTCGGAAAAATAAAAAAGCATCCTGGTAATTAGCCTTTATCTGTAAATATTGTTGCATCATTGGTGTATACATACTTGTATCCTCTGGAATACTTGACATCTTACATCCTCCTATTTTCTCTTTGTTTAAATAATTACTTAAAATAGTTATATTCATATTTATTATATCATGTTTAAAACTATTAAAAAAGAAGCCCGCATTTTGCCGGCTCCTCATTCTATTGATAATTAAGATACAAAATATGTCATTGCTCCATCGCTTCCAGCAACAACCCCTAAATACGCTCCGTCACTTCCAATAACAATACTCCCAGAATCGCCAAATGACACCCCTGCATTCACAGCATTAATCGTTGATTCTAAAGAATTATCACCTACATTTAATTGTGTCGAACCATTCCCCAACACCGTAACCGTACCAATTTCTTGAGTGACAATTATTGCACTTACTGCCCCGTTTAAACGAGAATAAATCGTGACATTTTCTCCTGCAATAGCTGCACGTTTATATAAATGAGTCGCTTGAGTGTTTGGATGATCGACAGTAAGAATTGCAAAATCTTTTCCAGGTACATTTTGACTAACCGTAGCATAAAAACTTTCACCTGTTGCTATTAATTGAATCGATGATGATGATAACGCGCAATGACTCGCTGTAACTATCTCATTGGGATTAATGAAAAAACCGCTACAGCCTTGATTCACAGTTACATGACCTGCATCTACAAAAGATAATGTCGGTACAACAACTTCTGTCTCTAGTTGTTCTTCGTTACTTTCACTCTTCACTTGCAATTGCTGTTCTGTTTCTGTAGTGTTAGGCTCTGTAAGTGTTTCTGCAGCTCGCATGGCTTGTTCTTGCACATGCACTTGTTGTTCAGCTATAGCTTGTTTTTGTGCCTGTTTTTGTGCCTCTCCAATAGCAACTACTTTTGCTGTTGCCATTGTTTCCAAGTCACTTTGCTGATTTTCAACTCGTTGCGTTATTTCTTTAGCAACAGCTTCATGATTGTTAGTTAGCAAAATATTACCAACGAATACACCTACAGTCATCACTATAACCAAACTAATTTTTTTTAATGATTTATTCAATAAAATCCGCTCCTTTTTCACTTTTTAGTATAACTTATCCATTGAATTTGTCACCAAAAATATATTTTTTATCTTCACGTTCATTATACATTCAGATAAATTAAAAAAAAAGCTATTTGTGACTATTTTAAAATTAAAAAGTAGTTATCAAACATTCATGATAACTACTTTAATTACAGTATTCAATATTATTCTTCCTCACACAACATCGTTTGGCATATCTGTACCTGATTCACAAAATGTGCCTCTAGTCGGTAAATAGGGTGGCCTTTTTTCGAAAACCGTGCTTCATATTCAGTCATGATATTCCCTTCATACTCTGAATTGTGTAAGTCAAGACTCATAAAATCATACTTCATCCCATAATTTGCCATGCTCATTAACGAATATTCAAATAAACTGCGATTATCTGTTTTAAAATGAATAGCACCGAAATCGGTAATTGTTTCGTACTGTTTCAAGAAGTTTTCATGCGTCAATCGACGTTTCGCATGTTTTTTCTTTGGCCATGGATCCGAGAAATTCAAATAAACTAAATCTACTTCTCCACGAGCAAACATTTCATCGAGTTGTTCTGCATCAACTCGAACAAGGCGTAAGTTTGGTAATGGATTTTTCATCAAGCGTTCTAATGCATTAATTAAAACACTGTCCATTTTTTCAATTCCTAAGTAATTGATTTGTGGATTTGCTTGTGCCATCCCATATAAAAAGCGCCCACGTCCCATACCAACTTCAATATGAAGTGGTTGATTTTTTTCAAAAATTTGTTGCCAACTTCCGCGGTGATCTTTTGGCTCAGGAATTACATAGTGTGGATTATTATTAATTGTCTCTTTTGCATGAGGTACATTTCTTAAACGCATACTCTCCAACCTTTCTGGTCATTGTCATTGTTATTTCACTGAAAATTTTTCATCAACCGTATCGTATCTCATTTATCATGAAAAAACAAGGGAAAAGCCTTTATTATTTCGCTTGTTTCTTCTTGTTTAAACAATAAATCGTTAATAATCCTTCTAACAATAAATTTTCATCAATAAAATCAATCTGTGTCGTATGTTCAGCAATAACACCTGCCTGTCCACCTGTCGCCACAACTCGACATGGTTTTGGAACCTCTTGTAAGATTTCACTGACAATTCGATCAATCAATCCAGCATATCCATATACTAATCCTGATTGCATCGCATGTACTGTGTTTGTTCCTATTGCTTTTGGTGGTGCATTTAATTCAATTCGCGGTAATTGAGCCGCATTTCCAGACAAAGCATTCATCGCAACATGAATACCTGGTGCAATTGCACCCCCTAAATATTCTCCTTTATTAGTCACAACCGTTACCGTTGTCGCTGTTCCCATATCAACAATGACTAATGTTTCATGGTATTTATGGTATGCTCCTGCTGCTGTTACAACAAGATCTGCGCCACTTGACTTTGGATTATCAATTTTCATATTAATTCCTGTCTTTAATCCACTCCCAACAACCATCGGCTCACAGTACAAATATTTATCTACAAACCAGAGAATATGTTGTAATGCATCTGGTACAACACATGAAATGATGACGTCATCAATTTCTTGAAACTCTAATTGTTTAAACAAAAATAATGAATGTATCTTCGCTCCGTATTCATCTGAGGTTCTTTTCACATCTGTTGATAATCGCCAATTAGCAATCATCTCATTCCCATCAAATATTCCGATAACAGTATTTGTATTTCCAATATCAAAAGCTAATAACATATTTTTTCCCTCCATTATTTGCTTTTCCATTGTATCAAAAAAAAGCGATTTCGCCTATTATCGATACACAAAAAAAGCCCGTATACATACGGGCTACATATTTATGCTTGTTTTTTGAGTAATTCTCGGATTTCTTTTAACACGGCTAATTCATCACTATCAGGTGTCGGTTCAGCAGGCTGTTCTTTTTTGAAGTGATTAATTCCACGAATAATTAAGAACAAAAATAATGCAATAATCAAAAAGTTAATAACTGCCATAATAAGCGCCCCGTATTGGAATGTCACCTCACCAAGTGTAACACTTAAATCTGCTAATGCAATTCCACCAGTTAAAAATCCAATAATTGGACTCAATAAGTTATTTACTACAGCATCGATAATAGCTTTAAATGCAGCACCCATAATTACCGCAATCGATAAATCAATAACATTTCCTTTGAGTGCAAAATCCTTAAATTCTTGAAAAAATGTTTTCATCTGTCAATCCCTCTTTCACATCGTTTTTTTGTCATTCATGACTTGCCCTTACAAAAGTTTTTTTGTGATTTTACTTTAGCTTAAAAAGTTGATAAAGTAAACATTTTTACGGATTTTTGATGGATATTTTATGGGTTTTTTCAAAAAAGTTGAAAAAAAAATCTATCTTCTCATAGAAATTAAACTTTTTTTCACTATCCTATTCCTCCCTTATTTTTTGTAAAAAACAACTATTTTTTCTTGTTTTTCCATGCAAAAGCGTTATAATAAAAATACATAAAACAAAGGAGGAATATTTTATGGCAAAATCATCAAATAAAAAACATTATTCTACAGCATATCAACAAAAGCTCACTGCTTTTGCACCAACTACTCCAGAACCATTTGTATTAGATACTGAGAAAAAAGTGAAGTTAGCAGCCTTTGTTGCCGCTACTAGTGCTGCAACTACTCTTGTTATCGGGGGAGCTTTTGTTGCTGTAAAACACTTCTTGAAATCCGAGTAACTATTTTATACTAGAATTATAATGTATAACATAACAAAAAAGACTTTGATGGAATTAATTCCACTAAAGTCTTTTTTTGTTACAACTTAGTCCACGATGAATCGCTTCCTGGTATCGATTGTGTCCACCAATTTGCTTTGTATTGCTGTCCTTGGTACATTACAACATCTCCACCCACGTATGTTCCACCCGGTACATATTCATTGTTCGTCGATTCGCTATTATTTCCATTACTATTGTTGTTTGTTAATTGAGTCCATGATGAATCACTTCCTGGTATCGATTGTGTCCACCAATTTGCTTTGTATTGCTCTCCATTATAGTTTACAACCATACCTTCCGTATAAGTTCCACCTGGAATGTACTCTTGACTTCCGTCAGGATTTATTTCTACTTTGCGTTCCCATGCTGCTGATTGGTCTGGATATTCTCCTTGTACCCACCATTTAGCTGTATATTCAATACCTTTATAAATAACTTTATCTCCAGTATTGTATACTTTATTTATTTCAAAAGTATCATTACCAACCACTGGTTTTTCAACAACTGTAATTACACGCGTAGCTGTCGTAGTTAATCCCTCTGAATCGCTTACTGTATACATTAATGTATATGTACCAACTTTAGCAGTATCAACAGTCCCTGTAACTTGAATTTTACTCGTTACATCGCCATCTTCTTTATCTGTTGCTTTCACTCCAGCTAATGCATCAAATGAATCACCGACTGTAATCGTTTTATTACCCATTCCACTCAATACTGGTGCTTGATTTTGTTCTGGGGCTGGTTTTTCAACAACTGTAATTACACGCGTAGTTGTCGTAGTTAATCCCTCTGAATCGCTTACTGTATACATTAATGTATATGTACCA
>CAMFJD010000020.1 GCA_945956935.1 uncultured Bacillota bacterium
TTTGCCATACAAAAAGCACCCCATTATTTGTGTCCAAATAATGGGGTGCACCGCAATACGTCTTTTTTGGTTATACAGTTGGGAAAGTATTGGATTGTTGGTTTTACCTGTGGAAAAGTGAGGTGAAAGCATTATTTTCCACTGAAAAACGAATCCGCTAAAGGTAAAGGGATTCGTTTGAATGTTAAATGAGGAAAATACGAACTTCTCCTGGTGCAAGAGAAATAGGTAAATTCCAATTGAAATCAAATGAATCTTCCCATAGTTCAGTACACCACTGATGCGTTGAATAAAGAATTTTAGCATGTCGTGCATTATTCCCTACTTTATGCCGTATTTCACTTAAATTGAGTGTAAAATCATGCGATGTATAAACGTCTGTATTTGCGAAAATAATGAGCATATTATCATAGTCACTTGAGAAATCATCATGTAATGCATAACCAAAACCAAGACCATGAGGTGTCCATGAATCGAATCCTATTGGTAAAAACGCTTCGGGATTCATTAATGCGTGAAGGTATGTATGCCGAATTGCACTGAGGTGTTCTAGCATATCGGCAAGTTCCCAACGTTGTTTATCCATCCAGTGGAAAGCAACTTTATCAAATAAAGCTAGTTTTCCATAATACGGATCGTCTTGTGGTAATAGATAGGCTTCATATTCACGACAATCTAAACCAGTATTCATTGGCTGAATTTCAAATAGCTCTTGTCCTGAATTTAAGAAAGGAATTCCATTAGGCATAAAAAGGTTCAGTGCAGTCAACATTTTTGCTGTTGTTCGACCACCATCACGTGCAGCTAATCGAGGTGAATCATGTGTTTCTCCTGCAGCAAAAACTGGACAAGCTAAGTGACGAGATTCAAACATGAAATTGTGCATCTGATGGTCCCAAATACGTGGTTCTTTAAAAAATCCTTGGCCAATAATCATATTATAACCGTTTTCTTTTGCTTCAAAAGCCTTAGGTGCATACAATTCTTCAGCAATAAAAGCAAAAGTAGAATCATATTTTCTAGCAGTTGTTAAAATTTGGGTAACAAGCTCACTAGGCAATGCATGCCCCATATCAATTCTTGCACCATCAATACCGAATGTTTGTTGGTAAAAAGGTAAGACATTGGCGAGTGTATCCCAAAGCTCACTGTTAGGTAGGGCACCTTTAAATGCATTTCCTTTTATTGTATCAAATAAAATATAAGGAGCTTGTTGCTCATTAACGAATGTTTGTGCAACAAGTGGATGATCAAGATACAACCTAAAAAATGTGACATCTGTCCAAGGTGGTTGTGGATCATTGATATGATCTGAAAAAGCAGGAGCAATAGTTATATTAAATGTTGCTTCAATTACTGAAAGTAATCCATCAGCATGTGGCTCCTGTTTGTATGTTTCGACAAATTTTTCCCATAAGTCAGGATTGGTTAGATTTGGTGCAAGGCAAAATTTACGTAAATGTTGCCATACTGCTTCGGATTGATATACGTGTGGTAATAATTCAGTTGTTGGTTGTGTATTTTCACCTACATTTGGTACAAAAGGTGGAAAATACTGTTGTTTTTGATCGAGATGAATCCAATAAAACCAGTCTGGATGATCTAAAATAAGTTCGCTTTCGACAGAATTTGTGCGTGGAATAAAATCGATTGCAACGCGTAGTCCAATAATATGACAAGCTTCAACAAATGCTTGAAATTGTTCCTCAAGTGTGAGTTCAGGAACAATTGGATCAAATAGCGCTTGATCTAGTATTGAAAAACTCGAGACTGCATAAGGTGAACCTAACTCCCCTTTTTTATCACGTAGACTGAATTGTGATATTGGGAGTAAGTACACCGTAGTAATTCCCATTTTTTTTAATAATGGAAGCAATGCCAGTGATTTGATAAAAGTCCCTGTTTCTTTCAGTCCATATAAATTTTCATCTTCAAGTAATCCACTTCGATCATGGTCCCATGCCGTTGATGTTCGAACCATCATAGAATAGACGGATGCTTGCTTTAACCATTCCCCATTGTAATCAGCAGCATTGTCATATATCTTTCCTAATGATTGAAGGTAGTTTGTATTTGGATTATATGAATCAGTTTTAAAAATATAATCTTCAATGACACTGGCATAAAAGCTGTA
This sequence comes from uncultured Bacillota bacterium, assembly GCA_945956935.1. Lineage (GTDB taxonomy): Bacteria > Bacillota_I > Bacilli_A > Culicoidibacterales > ZOR0006 > ZOR0006. The sequence continues at coordinate 2,135 of CAMFJD010000020.1, forward strand.
CGGATTAACAAGTAATTCCCCCCAAGTTGTTTGCATATTTGCCTGAAATCCAAAGCAATTCCAAAGATCTGGAATTGTATAGTTAAAAATAGCTTTGCTTGTACGTTTTTGTTGCTTATGAAGTGATGCAACAACACGTGCCAATTGTGAATTGCCCATAAATAAAATCCTCCTTTTTCTTTTTTATTGTAACATTGAGAAAGCGCTTTTAAAATATAGAAAACGGATGTTAACGGTAACAGTTTCAGGAAACAAAAATTTGTAAAAATTGGTATCGTTAACATCGGATAAATGGTTGACGATAAACAAAATGATTGTTAGCATACGAAATGAAGGTATCGCAGAATGCGGTTTCAATTCTAAACGACAATAGACGTTTATTTGGGGAGGATATATGCATGTATACACGCTTATTTGAAATTGATGATTGGAAGATTGTAGAAACAGCATTACATAAAGAGGATTTTCGCTTAGCAGAATCAATGACATCACTTGGGAATGGTCATATGGGTATGCGTGGAAATTTCGAAGAAAACTATTCGGGTGACTCGCATCAAGGATCGTATGTTGCAGGTGTATGGTTTCCAGATAAAACACGAGTAGGATGGTGGAAAAATGGCTATCCTAATTATTTTGGTAAAGTAATTAATTCAACGAATTATATAGGAATTCGTGTCCTAATAGACAATCATGAGCTTGATTTATACACAGCAAATGTTATTGATTTTTATCGTGAGCTAGATATGCAAACAGGGACATTAACACGGTATTTTACAATTGAACATGAAGGAAAACAGACGAAGTGTGAAGTTGTGAGATTTTTGAGCGTAGAAACTCGTGAACTTGCTGGTATTTCATATACTGTCACACCATTGAATTATGAGGGAACTGTGACATTTATTCCATATTTAGATGGTCTTGTCAAGAATGAAGATTCAAATTACGATGAATGTTTTTGGGAAGCAATTGAAAGTAATATGAATTCATTTAGTGGGCATGTTGTAATGCAAACGGTTGGAAATCCATTTGCTACACCACAATTCCGTGTAGCAACTGCAATGCACGTAATACCAAATGGAGAGATAATTGAAACTGTGACTGAATGCTCAGCGACACGAGTAGGTGTCGAAATTTCGATGCATGCATCAGCAACACAACCAGCGAAAATTGAAAAAATGGTAGCTGTAACAACTGATCGTGATTACACAAGTGAACAAGTGCTAACAGCTGCACATGATGTATTAGCAAATCAAAAAGGTTTTGAAACTGAATTGAAGTCGAGTCAATTGAAGTGGCGAGAACGTTGGCAATATGCTGATGTTGAAATTAAAGGGGATAGTGAGGCACAACAAGGAATTCGCTTTAATTTATTTCAATTATTCGCTACATACTATGGAGAAGATGCACGTCTGAATATTGGTCCAAAAGGTTTTACAGGTGAAAAATATGGTGGTGCGACTTATTGGGATACAGAGGCATATTGTTTGCCTGTTTATTTAGGAACTGCACAAAGTGAAGTTGCACGTAATTTACTTGTATATCGTCATGAACAATTGCCTGGAGCGATTCACAATGCCAAACAACAAGGATTAAAAGGAGCCCTATATCCAATGGTTACTTTTAATGGTGTCGAGTGTCATAATGAATGGGAAATTACGTTTGAAGAAATTCACCGAAATGGTTCAATTGCATATGCTATTTATAATTATGTAAATTATACAGGAGATATAAAATATTTATCAGAATATGGACTAGATGTGCTTGTGGCGATTTCACGTTTTTGGGCTGATCGAGTGCACTATTCAAAACGACAAGATGCATATATGATGCACGGTGTTACTGGACCAAATGAATATGAAAATAACGTAAACAATAACTGGTATACGAATTTTATGGCTCAGTGGACATTACACTATACATTATCAGTGTTGGAGCAGTTGCCAAAAGCAGGAGAAGATGCGTGTATTCAACAACAAAATCTCAGTAAAGATGAATTAGCTCAATGGCAATTGATTATTGATAAAATGTATTTACCAGAAGATGATGAACTCGGTGTGTTTGTTCAACATGATACATTTCTGGATAAAGATTTAATGCCAACATCACAGTTACAAGCAAGTGATCGTCCATTGAATCAAAAATGGTCATGGGATCGAATTTTGCGTTCATGCTTTATTAAGCAGGCTGATGTATTACAAGGTATTTATTATTTTCCTGAACAATTTACTGTTGAACAAAAACAACGGAATTTTGATTTCTACGAACCGATGACTGTGCATGAATCATCATTATCACCATCAATTCATGCAATCTTGGCAGCTGAATTAGGTTTTGAAGAAAAAGCAGTTGAAATGTATGAGCGTACGGCACGGTTAGATTTAGATAATTACAATAATGATACGGAAGATGGATTACATATTACATCAATGACTGGAAGTTGGTTAGCCATTGTTCAAGGATTTGCACAAATGCGAACAGCAAACGATTCAATCAGTTTTGCTCCATTTGTACCACAAAAATGGGAAGGGTATAGTTTTAAAATTAATTATCGTCAAGCATTGATTAAAATTGTTGTGTCAAAAGAAGCAGTTGTCTTGACACTTGAATCAGGGGAACCATTGATAGTGAAAGTATTTGACGTAGCGTATACATTAACGGATACGTGTACTGTAGCGATGTCATAATAAAAAGCCATCAGGAATTCTGATGGCTTATTTTGATTGTTGATTATAGAGCCAATCGACATTATCGGTAGGATGTGAATGAAGATAGTGAATTGCATAGGGGCATTGCGGAGCAATTCGAACTTCTTTACGATGAAGTTGTTTGAGGTATGTATCCATCAATAAAGTACCGTAACCTTGGTTTTGAAACTCAGGTTCAATTACGACACGTTCGATAATATGAACATTATGAATACTATCAATTCGAAAAGTGATCGTTCCAACAAGAATTTGTTCTTCAAAAAGACAGAAGCGATTCAATTCATTTGTAGTAAAACGCATAATAACACCTACTCTCTGAATATACTGTGTACTATTATTCTACGCTTATTTATGATAATATCAAGAAAAAATAGCAAAAAATTATTTGAAAATAAAAATAAAAAGGAAGTGGCCTATATATGGAGAAATGGTGGCAAAAAGCAGTTGTATATCAAATTTATCCACGGAGTTTTCAAGATAGTAATGGTGATGGAATTGGAGATTTACAAGGTATTATTCAACGAATAGATTATTTGAAATATTTAGGTATTAATACAGTTTGGTTGAATCCGATTTATACGTCACCAAATGATGATAACGGATATGATATTAGTGATTTCCGTGGGATAATGGCAGAATTTGGAACAATGGAGGATTTTGATGAACTAGTGACCGTTTTGAAAGCAAACGGTATTCGCATCGTGATGGATCTTGTGTTAAATCATACATCAGATGAGCATCCATGGTTTATTGAAGCACGGAAAAGTAAGGACAATCAATACCGGGACTATTACTTGTGGGCGCAGGGCTATGAAGGGAAAGAACCGACTAATTGGGAATCATTCTTCGGTGGTAGTTTGTGGGAACATGATGAAATGACCGATGAATATTATTTACATTTATTCAGTAAAAAAATGCCTGATTTGAATTGGAAAAATGAAAAACTTCGCCAAGAAATGTATGCTATTGCTCATTTTTGGTCTGAAAAAGGAGTCGATGGATTCCGAATTGATGCAGTTGTACATATTGATAAAGACACGACGTATCCACAAGCAGCAAATGATGGAGGGAGACCCTATGTTATGGCTGATCAGTACTATGCGAATCGTGAATGTGTACATGATTATTGCCAAGAATTTCATCAGCATGTATTGGCTGGAACAGATATTATGACAGTTGGAGAAGCTGCTAGTGCGAGCATAGAGGAGGCACTTCGCTATACAGCACCAAGTCGTCAAGAGTTTGATATGATCATTACATTTGAATCCACGAGTTTTGATATTGATCCGATGTTAAACCCATCTGTGCCACCAAAGTGGACACAGAAAAAGCCAGATTTGTTAGAAATAAAGGCAAGTTGGATGAAATGGCAAGATGGATTGTATGGCAAGGGATGGAATACATTATATTGGAATAATCATGATATGCCACGTGTTGTGTCACGATATGGAAATGATGTAGAATACCATAAAGAAAGTGCCAAAATGCTAGCAACGGTATTGTATGGGTTGTGGGGAACTCCTTATTTGTTACAAGGTGAAGAGATTGGTATGACGAATGTAGCATTCGAAACATTAGCGGAATATCGGGATGTCGAAATTCAGACATTTTATCGTGAAGCATTAGCAACAGGGAGTGTTTCTCATGAAGAGGCAATGGCGATGATTCACTCACGTTCAAGAGATAATGCGAGAACGCCGATGCAGTGGGACGATACTATATTTAGTGGCTTTTCCGATGTAAAGCCTTGGATTGGTGTGAACAAAAATCATGCTCAAATTAATGTTGCTACAAGTATGAGCGATGATAACTCAATTTTAGCTTATTATAAAAAGTTAATTGAATTACGTACGACATCAGTGTATAGTGATGTGTTAACGTATGGAAAAACAACATTATTACTACCTGAACACGAGTCGGTTTTTATGTACACGAGAACATGGAAGAATCAAATACTAGCAGTAGTGGTAAATTTCTTTGAAACTGAAGAGCAGATTCAATTACCATTTACAATTGACACATGCCTATTGCATAATTATCACACGCTTGATTACGTCGATAGTATACTCACGCTACGTCCATATGAAGCATGTTGGTTTATTGTGAGTGAGTAAAAAGTGAGTAGGAAACTGCTCGCTTTTTTATTGTTATGACAAAAATAGTTTACGTAAATGAATGATACCGCTAACAACTAGACTTTTTAGCAAAAGGTTGTTACAGTAAATGTAGTGCACATGATGCATTACTAGCTAGATGTGCTCGGGGAAGAGAAAATGAAAGTGGTGTATGGAAAATGGGAATGAAATTTCCAATGAATTATTTTGTAAGCTTTGTACAACCAGCAAAAATTTATCGCTGGCGTAAGCAGTATACGTGGCCAAAAATCATAATGTTATTTATTTTTACAATTGCATTTACCTTTTTACCGGTGAGTTTTTTGTTTTTTAGTATGACATCATTTCAAATGGAAATGTTTATTCCAAATGCGATGAAACTAGTAGATGATGATATGGCAAAATCATTAGCTGATTGTACCTTTAATCAAGGTGTGATGTCATGTACAACGACAGCGATAGAGAAAACAAATGGAGTTGTAGCAATTGCTCCTGAACAAGCATACCAACTAGAGGGCACAGGTAATAATATTCAAGTTGTCGGTATCCAAAATGCCATTATTTTTGCAGCAGATGAGCTTATTTTAACAGATGAAAATGGTGTTGGTTTTCAAGTGAAGTATCCAAATACAGTAACGAAACTTGATGTTGAAAATCAATCAGATGTAAGTCATGTTATTGGCTCACTTTGGTATAGTCAGTTCCGGCCAGTTGTAATCCCAGTTGTGATGATAGCTGTAGCAGCGATGCTCTTTGTGACACTTGGGGTGTATTTTGGCTTTGTTGCACTTGTTTTGTATATGATGAAACATAGTCGTATGGTTGAAATTGATACTATAAAAGAAGCTATTGCGATGATTATCATGGCAGCAGGTTTACCAACGTTGCTTGCAGTTGGCGTATGTTTTATCACACAAGATATTGCAGTATTGCTGACAATACAATCATTTGGAATGTTAGCGATGTTACTAATTGCGTACTTTATGACACGATTTCGTTCACCGATACTTCAGAGGTTAGACAAGTATGAGCAACAATTATCAGTAAAATAAAGAGAGAAAAGGCATCAGTACATCGATTTGATTATGATGCCTTTTATTATAAATGTGAATTTGAAAGTGACACTAACTATTTTTGGGAAAATAGATTGTGTTGAATCCCAAAGTCGCTTATAATTGAAACAACGTCAGATTTTTAGAGGTGAGAGACAGATGAGTAAATATTATACGCAACAACCTGAGACAGTTATTGCAGAATTCGATAGTGAAGTAGCAACAGGATTGAATGACGCTCAAGTAAATGGAAATCGTGAAAAATTTGGGGAAAATGTCTTGCCTGAAGAAAAACAAACGCCAATGTGGCTTGTTTTTCTAGGTCAATTTAAAGAACCATTAACACTTATTTTAATTGTTGTTGCAATTATTTCGTTCTTTATCGGGGAATGGAAAGAAACGATTATTATTGCATTAATTGTAATTTTTAACGCGACAATTGATACGGTTCAGCAAGGAAAAGCACGGAAATCACTAGCTGCTTTAAAACAAATGGCTGCACCAAAAGCATACGTACGCCGCAATGGTGAAACAGTTGAAATTGATTCAAGTGATATTGTTGTCGGAGATATTATTATTCTAGATGCGGGTCGATTTGTTCCAGCTGATATGCGTATTATTGAGGCAAGTAATTTACAGATTAATGAATCTGCTTTAACTGGAGAATCAGTACCGGTTGAAAAACAAGTGCAAGCAATTATGAAGGATGATGTTGCGTTAGGAGATCAAGTGAATATGGCATTTATGTCAACACTGGTAACTAATGGACGCGGCCTAGGAATTGTCACAGGTACAGGTATTAAAACGGAAATCGGAAAAATTGCGGATTTAATGACACAACAAGAAGAAACAGAAACACCGTTACAAGCACGTTTAGCAAGTTTAAGTAAAATTATTGCAATTATTGCTTTCGTTTTAGCTGTGACAATCTTCTGTATCGATGTTTTTGTTTATGGAACGCTAGCAAATGATTGGAAAGATGCATTAATTACAGCAAGTGCTGTTGGAGTTGCAGTTGTTCCAGAAAGTTTACCGGTTATTGTATCGATTATTCTAGCACTTGGTGTCGGTCAGATGGCTAAACGTCATGCAATTGTAAAAAAATTACCGTCTGTTGAAACATTAGGATCAGTGAATGTTATTTGTTCAGATAAAACAGGAACGCTGACACAAAATCGAATGACAATTACAGAATTCTATGCGAATAATCAACATGCAAAAGCAACAGAATTAGTGCAAGAAAGTATTGAAAACCAATTATTGTTACAAGCAATGATTTTGTGTAGTGATGCTGAAATTACTCAACAAGGTGAAATAGGTGATCCAACTGAGATTGCGCTTGTTGATTTTGGGCGTAAATATGGGCAAGTTGAGCAAGCAGTCCGGAATCAATACCCACGTATTGATGAACTCCCATTTGATTCGGAGCGTAAAATGATGTCAACTGTGAATACTGTTGACGAACAAAATTATGTCTTTACTAAAGGTGGTGTTGATCAATTATTAAAACGAACAACACGAATTATTGAAAATGGACATATTCGAGAATTAACATCAGAAGATTACACACGTATTTTAGCTATGACTGAAACAATGTCGTCACAAGCATTACGTGTGCTCGGATTTGCGTATAAATTATACGATGAGGCACAGCCATTTGAAGAAAATCTTGTTTTTATTGGTCTTGTTGGGATGATTGATCCACCGCGTTTAGAAGTTAAAGATGCTATTGCGACTGCAACAGCAGCTGGAATTAAAACAGTTATGATTACAGGTGATCACAAAATCACAGCGGTTGCAATTGCGAAGGATTTAGGTATTACAGAAACGATTGATGAAGCAATGGAAGGTTCAGAACTTGATCAATATACTGATGAGCAATTAATGAAGATTATTCCAAATTTCCGTGTATTTGCACGAGTTTCACCAGAGCATAAAGTACGGATTGTTAAGGCATTACAAGCAAATGATCAAGTAGTATCAATGACTGGGGATGGTGTGAATGATGCACCTTCATTAAGTGCAGCAGATGTTGGTGTAGCGATGGGAATTACTGGAACAGATGTCGCTAAAGGTGCAGCAGATATTATTTTAACTGATGATAATTTTGCAACAATTGTTAATGCGGTAGAAGAAGGACGTAATATTTATAATAAAATCAAACGTGCTGTACTCTTCATTTTAACGACAATTTTTGGAGAGGCACTCGTTATTTTAATTGCTGTCCTTCTTGGATTAGGCGATCCACTTGCAGCCGTACACGTATTGTGGATTAATTTAATTGTTGAGTCACTTATTGCAATTCCGATGGGAATGGATGTTAGCCGTAAAGAAGTGATGCTTGAACAACCACGTCACAAAAATGAAACAATTTTTGTAGGTATTAGTGTAGCACTTGTTTCAGGAGCAATCATTGTCGGATTGAATTCATTGGCAACATATTTTGTTGGATTATCGATGTATGATAACACAACTGCGAATGTTGCTCAAACAATGACGTTTTTTGTAACAGCAACTGCACCACTACTATATGCATTGAGTCTACGTCTGCCAAGACATTCAGTGTTTTCAAAACATGTATTTGAAAATAAAAATTTGTTGATGGCAATTGGATTAGGGTTAGTACTAAACGTATTGTTAGTCATTACACCAGCGAATGTATTGATGAAATTAACACCAATGACGGTAGAACAATGGTGTATTGTAGCAGTGTTTACAATATTACCAGTATTAGCAATGGAAATTGTAAAGCTAATTACACGTAAAAAATAAAGCTTGAAAAAACTTGGAATTTTCCAAGTTTTTTATTTTCACATGAAACCGCTATTTTTTAAGTGCATATTATTTGTATTTTTAAGTATAAACTCGTTATAATGAATTTGTGAATGAATGCACAAATTATTTTTTGACGTTAAGGGGACAAACATATGAAAGTAGTAGTTATTGGTTGTACGCATGCTGGAACAGCAGCAATTTTAAACACAAAAAAATTATATCCAGAGGCAGAAATTACAGTCTATGAACGGAATGAAACAATTTCTTTTTTATCTTGTGGGATTGCTTTATGCGTAGGTGGTGTTGTGAAGGATACAAATGGATTGTTTTACTGTTCACCAGAGGCATTGAACGAACTTGGTGTTGTAACAAAAATGCAACATGATGTAACGAGTATTGATGCACAAGCAAAGACACTAGTAGTACGTGATTTACAAACGGGTGATGTTTCAAATGATAGTTATGATAAATTAATTATGACAACAGGATCATGGCCTATCGTACCAAATTTACCAGGGAGTGATTTGGGAAATATTGTGTTATCAAAAAACTATGATCATGCAAAAACAATTATTGAGAAAACGCAAGATGATGCGATTCAAAATGTTGTCGTAGTAGGAGCAGGATATATCGGAATCGAACTTGTAGAAGCCTTTGAAATGCAGGGTAAAAAAGTAACATTAATTGATATTACTGAACGTGTCTTGGCTAAATATCTAGATGAAGAATTTACAACTGTGGCAGAGGCAGAAATGACGAAACGTGGTGTAACACTTGCCTTAGGGGAGTGTGTAGAAAGCTTTGATGGAATACATGGAAAGGTGACTACGGTTATAACAGATAAAAATACATATGATGCAGATCTCGTTGTGATGTGTATTGGATTCCGTCCGAATACAGGGCTGCTATCAGGACAAGTTGATATGTTAGCAAATGGTGCTATTGTTGTGGACGCATATATGCGTTCAAGTAATCCTGATATTTTTGCTGCTGGGGATAGTGCAACTATTTTTTATAATCCGACAAAGAAATGGGAATATATTCCACTTGCAACAAATGCGGTACGAATGGGAACACTCGTTGCACATAATTTATTGGCACCAACACTCCGTTACTTAGGAACACAAGGGACATCAGGGATTAAAATTTATGAAGAAAATTATGCATGCACAGGATTAACGGTTGAACTTGCACAAGATGCCGGTGTTGATGTGCGAGTAGCAACGGTGACGGATGCATACCGACCAGAATTTATGCCAACACATGAAGAAATTACAATGAAACTTGTGTATCGAAGTGCAGATCACGTTGTCGTTGGGGCACAATTAATGTCTAAAGTTGATTTAACAGCAATTATCAATACTGTGTCACTAGCAATTCAAAAAGAAGTAACAATCGATGAATTAGCATTTACTGATTTCTTTTTCCAACCACACTACAACAAACCATGGAATATTTTAAATTTAGCCGGCTTAGAAGCAATGCAAATTGCGAGTGCTGAAAAATTTAATGAAGTTGAATAGGCAATGGAATTTCCAGCTGAGTATATGACATTTCTCCTTGTTTTTCATACATCGCGTGATTATTTTGTTTGCCATGACTTACTTGAAGAGCTATGGCGCGAAGATAGCCTTACTCTCGATAAAAGTCACGTCTATGTCGGCTTGTTACAATTTGCTGTAGCGATGTATCATTGGCGACGCAATAATATGAGAGGTGCTCAGTTATTAATGACGGGTAGTTATGATAAACTCATTTTGCGGCAATCAGAATTAGAAGAACTTGGTATCAATAGTGAACGTTTATTAGGCTTGATTGCAACAGCACAACGAGATATATTTTCTGGATGTGCGTATGCGAGTGTAATGATTCCGCTAAGGCCATCACTACAAATGGAGTGTATGAAACAGTGTGAAAAGCAAGGGTTACTATTTGGCCAAGCGAGTGATATGAAGGATGAATACATAATTCATCGACACCTCTATAAATGAAAACCTACAATTGTAGGTTTTTTTTGTTAAAAGCGAATAGTTAATTAAAAACGTTTGATAGCAATAGGTTATTTGCTTGTTTTTCAGTATAATAAAAAACGGAAGTAATAAATGGAGGTGGAGCATGTGGATGTAGTAGGAACATACAGTCAAATCCAAATACCATACATCATATTTGTGCTTGGAAGTATCTGCATTATTAGTTGCTTGTTATGGAAAGAACGTTCATGGAAAAATTTCATGTGTGGTTTGTTTATTGCATACTGTCTGCATGTTGTGTATTTTGGTTTTTTTAGTACACCATTATATATAGGGTATGATAATGTAGCGATTGAAAGTTTGACAGCCAAGTTCGGTGTTCACCCATTTTTATTTAAAAATTTAATTCCTTTCCGATCGTTTTTTGACCAGTTGATATGGGATTATTACGATTCATCTGTTTTGTTAAATGTTATTTTCACGGTACCACTTGGTGTTTTTATCGTGATTTTTGAGACTATGAATCATCATAAAATATTGATACGGGATGTCATTGGAAAAGGAATGTTATTTTCACTTGGAATTGAAAGTACTCAACTTTTATTGAACATGTTACTCGGTTATCGCTATCGGATTGTAACTATTGATGATGTAATAATGAATACAATTGGTACAGTTTTAGGTGGAGTTTTGGTGATAATTGGCATTAACTGCTGGAAGCGAATAAGAAGGAGTAAATAAATGATAGTTTTACAAGCAAATATGGTAGAGAAAAGTTTTTTAGGAACTCCATTACTGATGAACATTAGTTTTGATGTTCAAAGTGGACAACGTATTGCACTCGTTGGGAGAAACGGAGCTGGGAAGTCAACGTTATTAAAAATGATTGTTGGGAAAGAAAGTCATGATAGTGGAACGATTTCGATTCCTAAACAAGTGACAATTGGTTATTTAGATCAACATACAGGTCTTGAAAGTGATCGAACAATTTGGGAAGAATTAATGCTAGTTTTTCACGAATTAAAAAAAATTGAAAAGCAATTAGAGTTGCTGAGTATTGAGATTACAACAGCAACGGGAACAAACCTAGAGAAAGTGATGAACCAGTACGATCAGTTACAGCAGCAATTTAGTGAGCGTGGGGGTTATCAATACGAAAAAGAGGCACGAACTGTTTTACATGGTTTTGGCTTTGATGAAACATTTTATGATAGACCAGTTACTAGTTTAAGTGGAGGACAAAAAACGCGCGTTGCTTTTGTTCGCCTTCTACTCACTCAACCTGAGTTACTTATTTTGGATGAACCAACGAATCACCTCGATGTTGAGACGGTGACATGGTTAGAGACATATTTGCAAAATTACCCAGGAGCACTTGTACTTGTCTCACATGATCGCTACTTTCTTGATCGAATTGTTACACAAGTATATGAATTATCACGAGCTAAAATGACACGATATCATGGGAATTATTCACGTTATATTGAGCAAAAGCAACAAGATTACGAGAAACATGTGAAGCAATACGAGGCACAACAAAAGGAAATTGAACGATTGCAGACATTTGTTGACAAAAATATTGCTCGCGCAACAAGTTCAAATGCAGCTAAAAGTAAACAAAAGGCATTAGCAAAAATGGAACTAATTGATGAACCGTTAGGTGGTGAAAAACAAGCACACGTACGTTTTGTTGCTAAAGTTCAAACTGGGAAAGATGTGCTTACTTTAGATGATGTAACAATTGGATATGACGAAAAAACACCATTAGCACAACATATTTCATGTCATTTTTATCGTGGAGATCGCGTGGCAGTAGTAGGCCCAAATGGTGTGGGAAAAACAACACTATTAAAAACAATGTTGAAACATTTACCTGTACTGAATGGAACAATTCAAGAAGGATACCATTTAGAATATGGTTACTTTGATCAAGAGGATGAGTCATTAGATCCGAAAAAAACAATTTTAGACGAAGTGTGGGATGAGTTTCCTTTATTGCCACAAACGACAGTTCGAACAGCACTGGGGAATGTATTATTTACAGGAGAAGACGTACAAAAAACAATTGGTCAATTGAGTGGTGGCGAGAAAGCAAAAGTGAAATTAGCAAAATTATTTTTACAAGGACCTAATGTGCTTATTATGGATGAGCCAACGAATCACCTTGATTTAGAAAGTAAAGCAATGTTAGAGACAGCACTCAAAAATTATAATGGGACAGTCATATTTGTTTCGCATGATCGTTATTTTATGAATGAACTAGCTACAAAAGTATTGGCATTAACAGCAACACAAGCAACAACGTATCATGGGAATTATGCCTATTATTTAGAAAAATGTGAGCCAGAAGTAGTTGATTTACAGGTAGATGAGCCAACAAAGAATCAATTGAGTTATGCGGAGTCTAAAGTAAAGCGACGTGAGCAACAACAATTGAAACGTAAAATCGAAGCAGTTGAGCAAACAATAGCTGAATTAGAGGATGCAATTGAGCAACTACAAGCTCAGTTATTATTACCTGACGTATATCAAGATTATCAGCGCGCAAGGGATGTACAAGCAAAAATTGATGAACATCAAGTTGAATTAGAAGCATCACTTGAGTTATGGGAAGAGTATGTTGCACAGGAATAAAAATACGAAAGGAGTATACTCATTTATGAAGTGGAAGTATGATTGGTTTTTTACAATTGGGATGTTGGTAGCAACTATTGGAATAGGGATATATGCATATTTAAATGGAAATTCAGTCCGTGTTATGGATAGTGGGTTGTTATTTATAACAAGTGTTTTGACAATTATTGTTTTTGTTCAATTACGTGTTATAAAGTTTGCCAGTGTTCATTTTTTAGCACAGTTTTTTATATTCTTAGCATTATTTATTGGTAAATTCTTTGATGTGTATGCCTATTTTCCTTGGTGGGATACATTTTTACATGCCATATCGGGAGTAATGCTTGGCTTAGCTGCTTTACTCGTGCTTGGTATGTTAGTGCCAAGACAATTTATTCGTCAGTTGTCGCCAGTTTTTTTGGTTGTTTTCGTGTGTTGTTTTGGTATCGCTATGGCAGGTATTTGGGAAATTTTCGAATTTGCAGGTGATACATTATTTGGCTTCCAGTCACAAGGAAATAGTTTGTGGGATACGATGATTGATATTACTATGGGAACTGCTGGGAGTCTAATTGTTGCTCCGTTTGCTTATATTCATCAAAAGAATGGAAATATTCGTTTAATGCGTGACTTATTACAGATGGGTAATCAAACAATGGGTGGTCGAGATGCAGCCTAAAGAGATGGAAATTGTTGCTTTTTGTATCGACGTTCGTGGATACAAGCAGTTATTAGCTACTTCAAAAGAGGAGTTAGCGGCGATTCTAGTTGAGTTTATTGCATATGTAAAGCACTACATTAATCAAATGCCCCATGTTCGACAAGTGAGCGTTCAAGGTGATGCGATTATTTGTGTGTGTGAAATAGTGGAAGATACTGATATAGTTACAGTATGGATGCAGTTGATGACACTTGTATCAGAACAATATCGATTGAAGGACCGATTAATGTCGCAGTCACTCTCAACTATTCAGTTTGGGATTGGAATAGATTGTGGATACGTTTATCATCAATCGACATGTATAGAAGCTCCACATGGTGATTTATATGTTGGTGGTGTTATTAGTCAAGCTATTCGATGTAGTGATCACGCATGTCGTCCACCGAAGCCGTATGCTGTTATTGTAACGCCAACAGTCAGTAAGCGTCTCAGTGGCAAATGGAATTTGATTGAAACTGAGACTAGAACAACATATTTTGGTTGGAATAGTAAGGAGAAAAAGTGAGGTGATTTGTCTTGTTAACAGTGAAAAATTTAACGTATATAATTGAGCAACAGATTGTATTAAATGATGTCAATTTTGAGATTGAAACGGGTGATTTCGCAGCGGTTATTGGGCCAAATGGATCTGGAAAATCAACATTACTTAAATGTTTACTTGGTATGAATACGAAGTACGAAGGATCAATTTTGTATGATGAATTGCCATTGAAACAATTTTTAAAGCGAGAGAAAATAGGCTATGTGGCTCAACACAGTTTACGATATAATAATTCAATCCCGGTGAGTGTTCAAGAAGTCGTAGCAACGGGATGTGAAAATTTGATTGGTACAAAAAAAGCAATTGCACAAGCACTTGAGAAAGTTGGACTTATCGGATTTGAGAAGAAACGTTTGAGTGAGCTTTCAGGTGGGCAGCAACAACGAGTTTTCATTGCTCGTGCCTTAGCAATGAAACCGAGATTACTTGTGTTAGATGAACCGACAGTAGGGATAGATCAAGCGCGTGTGAAAGAATTCTATGCATTAATGATGCAGTTACATCGTGAAGGGATGACAATTATTTTAGTGAGCCATGATGTTCACTTAATGAATGCAGAGATTACGAAAGTAATTGCGATTAATCAAGGAGTTGCGTTTAACGGAAACTATGAGGCGTATCGACGCTATCATGCAAATTATTGTGAGTGTGGTGAGAGTTAATGTGGCAACATTTATTACAGTATGAATTTTTACAAAATGCATATATTTCAGGTATTCTAATCGGACTTATTGCACCACTACTCGGTGTATTTATCGTGTCAAAACGACTTGCATTAATTCCTGATGCACTAAGTCATGTATCTCTTTCAGGGGTAGCAATTGCAACATTTTTAATGAGTATTGGTATTTTACCGCTTGGGTTTAATCCAATGTTATTAGGGATTGTTTTCAGTATTATTGGGGCAATTATTTTATGGCAACTGACGCGACAGTTTCATAATGTGCAAGAAATAGGTATTGCGATTTTGATGTCATTAAGTTTAGGCTTAAGTGTTATTTTTATTGCATTGGCTAAAGGTGTGAAATTGGATTTAACGAGTTATTTATTTGGAAGTATCAACACTATTTCACGTCAAGATTTAGTATTAATTTTCATATTAACAGTCGCAACGCTCATTTTTGTTAAATTTCAGTATCGGAAGCTATTTGCGATTGTATTTGATGAAGACTTTATCCGTGTACGGAATCTTCGAATTAACTTAGTAAATGGTACATTTTTTGTTTTTATTGGTTTAGTTGTGGCTGTGTCAATGAAAATCGTGGGTGTATTACTTGTATCAGCTTTAATGACGTTACCTGTCGCTATTGCGATTCGGTTAGCTAAAAGTTTCCGACAAACCATTTTTTATGCAATTATTGCTGGAGAAATTGGTGTGATTAGTGGTTTGGTAAGTTCATACTATTTAAATTTACCAAGTGGTGGTACAATTGTTGTGACATTGGTTTTGTTACTGTTGCTTGTATTCGGATATACAAAAATAAGCTCTTTATTAAAAAAAGCTTGACGTGTCAAAATGTGTTTGATACAATTTGGCTTGTAAATATAAATTTGAACTTCAAAGAGAAGGAGAGTAGCATGCCAGTTTGGTGAAGCGACTAGGGGTTGGTGAGAGCCTTAGCGATGACAGTATGTGAACCGCACCTTTGAGAAGGAACTCTGAACATAAACATAGGGGTTTCCGTCGCCGGCGTTAACGGAAAAATGAGGGGTAAAGTAAATGGGAGTTACTTTACAACAAGAGTGGTACCGCGAATGTTGACATTCGTCTCTTGAACTTGGCTAATGCCAGTTCAAAAGACGGATGTTTTTTTTCGGGAAAAAACAACAATTATATACTATTGATTCAATGAAAAAGAGAGTAATTAATGAACAGCGTTGCTAGCGAGTAAGGGGTGGTGAGAGCCTTATAACAAGTTCATGAATGAAGCGCACTTTGGAGAACAGACCTTGAAAATAGAGTAGGGGAATGCGTATGACCGGCGTTAACGGAAAATGAGGGGTAAAGTTATACATAAGAAAAACTTTACAACAAGAGTGGTACCGCGAAGGAAGTCTGTCTTCGTCTCTTGAAGCAATTCAAGGGATAAATACAGGCTTTTTTTATACCTTCAAATAATCACAACCTAGGAGGAAAAAATGATGAAAAAATTTATGAGTATGATGATGTGTATGGTATTAGTAGTAGGATTAACAGCGTGTGGAGGCGCGAGTAGTACGAGTGGTTCTGAGAACGAAATTGAACAGATTCAAGCAAAAGGTGAAATCGTTATGGCAACATCACCAGACTATCCGCCGTTTGAATTTCCATTAGCAGATGGGACTGTAGTAGGATTTGATATTTCAATTGCTGAAGCCATCGCAGCGGAATTAGGTGTTGAATTGAGAGTAGAGAGTATTGATTTTGATGGATTATTACCAGCACTATCAACTAAAAAAGTTGACATGGTCATTGCAGGACTTTCATCTGATGAAAAACGTCAACAATCATTTGGGTTATCGGATAGTTATTATGAATCTGGATATGCATTCTTAGTAAAAGCAGGTGATGAAGCGAAATATGCTGATATTGAAGCGGTCAAAGCAGCGAGTGTTGTTGTTCAAAAGGGCAGTGTACAAGAAGCATATGCAAATGATCAAGGGATGACACAACTAACAAGCTTACCAAAAATGAATGATATGATTCAGTATTTAGAAACTGGTCGTGCGGAAGTTGTGATTGTAGATTCGATTGTAGCTGAAACATATGTTGGATTAGGTGATTATGTAATTGCACAAGAGGTTACTGAAGGAAGTGAAGGTGGGAATGTGATTGCAGTTCATAAAGAACATGAAGCTTTATTGACAAAAGTAAATGAGATTATTGCTACATTAGAAGCAAATGGTCAATTAGAGCAGTTTATGGTTGAAGCATTGGAATTACAAGGGCAACAATAATATTGTTTTGAACTGAGGAAGGAAGAAAAGAAAAATGAATTATGGATTTGTTACTGAATACTGGCCGATGTATTTAAGCGGGGCTGGAGTTACTTTATTACTAGCATTATTTACAGTATTGTTCGGATTTGCATTTGGGATTTTATTCGCTTTTGCAAAGTTATCGAAACGAAAATGGTTATCATTATTAGCGAGTGCTTATATTGAAATCGTACGTGGAACACCATTACTTGTACAAATGTTAATCGTGTTTTATATGTTACCGACATTTGGTGTAAATATTCCAAATTTATTTGGTATTGCTAAGTTTGGTGATTATACGTTAGTTGTGATTGCGCTTGTGATAAATTCGTCAGCTTATATTGCCGAGATTATTCGTGGCGGAATCCAAGCAGTAGATAAAGGGCAAACTGAAGCAGGTTTAGCGTTAGGGATGTCACAGTCTTTATTGATGAGAAAAATTATTTTACCACAAGCAATTAAAAATATTTTGCCGGCGCTAGGAAATGAATTTATTGTTATTATTAAAGAATCGGCAATTGTTTCAGTTGTAGGTATTGTCGATATTATGTTCGCCGCTCAGCAAATTCGAACAGCGACGTATTTACCGTTTGAACCACTCATTGTGGCAGCTGTTATTTATTTTGTGATGACTTTTACGTTGTCAAAAATTATGAATTATGTTGAAGGGAGAATGAAGCAAGATGCTACACATTAAAGATGTAAATAAATCATTTGGCAAGCACCATGTATTAAAAGATATTAATTTTCATGTTGAACAAGGAGAGGTTGTTGCAATTATTGGACCGTCGGGTAGTGGGAAATCAACGGCACTACGCTGCTTAAATGGTCTTGAAGTTCATGATAGTGGAACAATCACATTAGATGGTGAAGTATTAACACACGATAATGCTATGGTACTGCAAGATATACGCATGAAAATGGGAATGGTTTTTCAAAATTTTCATCTCTTTCCTCATATGACGGTATTAGAAAATATTACGTTTTCACCAATTTACGTTAAAAATATTGACAAGGAACAGGCAACGCAACAAGCGCTAGAATTGTTAGCACGTGTGGGTCTATCGGACAAAGCACAGGCATACCCAAGTCAATTATCGGGTGGGCAAAAACAACGTGTGGCAATCGCACGAGCATTAGCTATGGAGCCTGAGGTATTGTTATTTGATGAACCGACGAGTGCACTTGATCCGGAAATGGTCAATGAGGTTTTGCAAGTGATGCAAGAACTCGCAGAGCAGGGAATGACAATGATTGTCGTTACGCATGAGATGGGATTTGCCAAAGAAGTTGCAAATCGGATCGTTTTCATGGCTGATGGCGAAATCGTCGAAGTAGCTGCTGCGAAGAAGTTAATAGAGCAACCTCAAACAAAGCGTGCACAAGCATTTTTGGCAAATGTGTTAAAATAATTGAAAAAAATGCACAAATCACCACTTCTTCTGTATACTTAAAGCAGAAAGGAGTGGTTTTTTTGTTACCGAGAATTGAACTGACACAAACGATGAGCATTGCACGTATTATTCAGGATTTACGTAAATTTTTTAGTAACGAACGTACAAGTGCAGAAGTAGTATATTTTTTTGAGCATGCACTAGAATATGGATATGATACGTTTTTAATTTCATGTGAGCAAATGGCATTAGAACTTTTAGATGATGTATTTTTACAACGTCCATATTTGCAACAACAAATCAAACTATGCGTTGAATTATCTCAAAATATCGAAGGAGTTCAGTTTACACATACGAGTTGGGAACAATTGCAACAACGGAGAATGTATGTGGAAGAGCAGCTTGGAACTCCCAATATAGCTATAGGTTTTATTAATGGGAATGATCCTTGCTTTGATCCGTTATCGATTAGTACGGGGATGAATGAATTATTTGATGCACATTTTATTCATAGCATTGGTATGACAGATGTAACGATGACACAGTTACAAGCAATAAATTTATTTAGCGAACAGCCAGTTTCATTTTTTTTGCTACCGTGGAGTAGAGAATTACTCGTTGATTGTGAATTTCAAGCACATATATCACTTCAACAAGTGATGCCATTGTTTCAGATGCCACTGAAAATTCCAAAAGAAGTATTTCAAAAGGAGCCAAATCGAGTTTCGATGGGTGAAATTAGTATAGAAAGTATGACATTGGCTTTTTTATTTATGCACCCCCTACATATGAGCCTGTTGATTCAACCAGAATCAGCAATAGCATATCATCAAGCATTTCAAGAGATGATTCACCATGATTTTGAAATGATTGAATGGTATCAATATTTGTAAAAAGCACAAAATGTGCTTTTATTTTTTGGTTAAATCTAGTTTTTTTCACTTATTGATGATGAAAAAATGTAAAAAATGGTGTAAAAATACCTTTTTTGCGTAAAAAAAAACAAAAAATAAAAAAAGGTTGCATTTTTGAAAAGTGAGGAGTAAAATGAAAAACGAACGAACGTAAGGGAGGTGAAGGCTGATGACTGCGAAACGAATTATTGAAGTAGCAACAGAGTATTTTGCAAGTTTTGGCTACAACGGGACATCGTTTACGCTCATCGCTGATACAGTTGGAATTAAGAAGCAATCTATCTATGCACATTTCCAAAGTAAAGAGCATTTATATTTTGAATGCTTAGCAAATGCAATGGTAATTGAGCAACAACGTGGCCAGCGAGTTCATGCAACTCTTGTTATGAGTGAATCAGTTGATGATGCAAAACGAATCTTGTATCAATACTTACTTGAGTGTGGAAATCAACAATCTTTTTTGTTTCTTTATCAAATGGCGATGAATGCACCCGAACAATATCGACTGCAACAACAAAAATATCGTGAACAACACCGACAAATTATGATTGATGCAGTTCGGTTACCAGTTTTAAAATGGAAACAATTAAAACGTGTCGATCGTGATAAAGAAATATTTCACATGTTATCTTGTTTGATTGACGGATGTGTTGTCGAACGACTTATTTATGGCAAAGTTGCATTTGAACGACGTTTTGCAGTAATTTGGCCAATCCTCTGGGGTAGTATCGTTCAGTAAACAGGAGAAAGGTGAGTGTATGGAACAATCATTGCTAGCAAGTTTTAAGAAAGTTGTTAAATACAGCTTTGGATTGTATACTTTACAAACGATTCTAGGTGTGCTCTGGCAACCAACTCAATGGATTTCGATTTTTTTCGGAGGTCTGTTGGGGACAATAACGAGCTGTATTGCAACATATCTATTGTTTCGTTGTTCAAATCAACTGATAACTTTAGGTCAAGAAGACGCTGTATCAGCACAGTTGAAATCTTATATATTTCGATTTGCGCTTTATATAGTTGCAATTGGTATTGTGATTGTCATAAAACCACTTTTCCATCCACTTTTTGTAATTATTGGCTTCCTAATTCCTAAGGTAGCGCTTGTAATCGAAGCTTATGCTTTTAATCAGCAAATGAGGAGGTGAATGAAATGGAAGAACATTTGAGAGGGCTGACAATTGGTGATTTCCACATGTACGAAGGTGGTGTTTGGTCAGTTATTTTAGTTGTTATTTTGGCAGTTGCATTCATTATTATTGGTCAAAAATTTAAAAAAGCTGATCCCAAAAAACCAAAAGGGATTTTATTGTTTTTTGAAATGTTGATGGATATGTTTAAAGGAGTATGTTATGACTTCTTAGACGATGATGCACCGCCATATATACCAATCGTGGCATTTTTTGGTATCTATATAGGTTTAGCAAATATGATGCCATTAATTGTTGGAATTAAACCACCAACAACTGACATTAATGTGACAGGTGCACTTGCAATTATGGCATTTGTCATAATTTATGGTTCAGGAGTGAAACGCAATGGTGTGGGCGGAACAATCAAACATGCATTTTTCGAGCCACTTCCAGCATTGTTCCCAATTATGCTTATTAGTGAGACGTCTAAAATGGTATCGCTCGCCATGCGTTTATTTGGGGCAATTACAGCAGGATATGTTATTATCGATGTAATTTATTTCTTAGCGGGAATTTGGATTGCACCAATAGCAGCATTGCCATTGCAGTTTTTCTTCGATATTTTCGATGCACTTATACAGACAGTTGTATTTATGTTTTTATTATTAACATTCACAAAAATGAAAATTGCACATTAAGAAGGCGTGCAATAAGGAGGACTTTATTATGGAAAATTCAGCAATTATTTATGCAGCAATGGCAATTGGAGCCGCTTTAGCCGTTTTACCAGGACTTGGTGTAGGTATTGGTTTAGGGAATGCAACACGTGGTGCGGTAGAAGGTATCGCACGTCAACCAGAGGCAAGCTCGGATATTACACGTACATTCATCTTAGGGGCCGCTTTAACAGAGGTACCTGGACTATTTGGTGTCGTTATTGCCTTAGTACTCTTATTTGTTAACCCATTTGGTTTATAGAATCGAAAACAGATTAGAGGAGGTGAGCGTTTATGCATATTTCAATTGATATTTTACCGAGCCTACAGATTATGATTGGCCATACGGTGTCATTAACTATTTTATTGCTCATTTTCTATTTCTTTTTATGGAAAAATTTTGCGGAATATCTCAATCGCCGTAAGCAACAAATTACGAGTGAATTTGATAAAGCAAAGATAGAACAACAACAAGCAACAAAAAACGTCGCACGTACAAAAGAAGAATACGAATCGGCACGAAAACAGGCACGTAAGATCTTACAAACAGCACAATTTGATGCAAAACGTCAACATGAATTAATTGTTGAACGTGCACGTCAAGAAGCAACTGACGAAATTTCACGTGGAAAAAATGTTTCGAATCAACTTTATAATCAAGCAATGGAGCGTTTTAATCAAGATGCTGTTGAGCTTGCAATGAGTGCAACGAAAAATTTATTGATTGAGCATGCTACATCAAATGCTAGTGACTTAATTAATCAATCATTACAAAAAGTAGGTGAACTGAATGATTAGTATTGGAAAGACGTATGCGGATACGATTTTATCGCATTTAAATGATCGTTTAGATCGTTTAGGGGATATTTTTGCTGATATTGAGAAAGTTCACGAATATTTTCAAACGCATCCACAGCGTATGAGTGATTTTCAAGTTGAAGATATCCATCGTGAATTCGGGCCAATTGACCCATACGTAATTTATGTTGTAAAAATGATGATTGTTGAGCATAATCTCAATCATTTTAGTGAGTTTTATCAAGAGTTTAAATTTATTTTTGAGCATAATGCTGAAGTGCTACATGTACGTGTGACATCAGCAGTTGCACTGACACAAGCTCAACGAGTGAAACTAACAGATGATTTAAAAGCAAAATATCATAAACCAATCGTAATGGATGTACGTGTTGATGAGGCAATTATTGGCGGATTACAAATTGTTATCGGTGATCTTTTATTTGACGATTCATTACAAACAAAATTAGAACAAATGCGTCAATATTTATTGCATCTCGAACATGAAGATGATGCTGAAATTGATGAGTTTGGTCAACGATTGCATCAAAAACTGCATGATTTCCAATTACATGCAGGTATTGTTGAAATCGGAGAAGTAAGTGCTGTTGCTGATTCAATTGTTTTTGCGACTGGATTAAGTGAAATTATGTACAATGAACTTGTTGTCTTTGAAAATGGAATGTTTGGGATTGCTCGTAATCTTGAAGAGGACCAAGTTGGGATTATTGTTTTTGGACAAGCAACTGGAATCCGAGAGGGTCAAATTGTGGCGAGAACATATAAAATCATGTCAGTACCAGTTGGTGAGGAATTAATTGGTCGTGTTGTTAATGCAATTGGTGAGCCGATTGATGGATTAGGAGAAATTCATACGAAGCAACAACGAGCAATTGAACAGCCAGCTTATGGTGTTATGGATCGTCAAAGTGTCCGACAACCATTACAAACAGGACAAAAAGCCATTGACGCACTTGTACCGATTGGAAAAGGACAGCGGGAATTAATTATTGGTGACCGTAAGACAGGGAAGACGACGATTGCAATTGATGCGATTTTAAATCAAAAAGATACAGGCGTTATTTGTGTTTATGTAGCGATTGGGCAAAAAGATTCGACGGTGCGATCAGTTGTGAATACGTTGCGTGAACATGGAGCACTTGACTATACAATCGTTGTGAATGCTTCAAGTGCTGATGCACCAGCATTATTATATGTTGCACCTTACTCTGGGGTAACGATGGCTGAATATTTTATGTTACAAGGAAAAGATGTATTGATCGTATATGATGATTTAAGTAAACATGCAACTGCTTACCGTGAAATTTCATTATTACTTGGACGACCACCAGGGCGTGAAGCGTATCCAGGAGATGTGTTCTACCTCCACTCTCGTTTATTGGAACGCGCAGCTAAGTTATCAGATGAATACGGTGGGGGATCGATTACAGCCTTACCAATTGTTGAAACACAATCAAGTGATATTTCTGCATATATCCCAACGAATATTATTTCAATTACAGATGGACAAATATTCTTAGAATCTGATTTATTTAACTCTGGGGTTCGTCCAGCAATTAATGCGGGATTATCAGTTTCACGTGTTGGGGGAAGTGCTCAAATTAAAGCGATGAAAAAGGTATCAGGTACGTTACGTATTGACTTATCATCATACCGTGAGTTAGAAGCATTTGCTCAATTCGGAAGTGATTTAGATGATACAACGCAACAAAAATTAGCACGTGGAAAACGTGTTGTAGAAGTGTTGAAACAACGAGCACATGAAACAATTAGTGCTGAGAAACAAGTTGTTATTCTATATGCATTGACTCATGGTCATCTTGATAGTTTACCACTCGAGTTAATTGGACGTTTTGAACAAAAAATGTATGAACAACTTGAAGCCACATCGCTTGGAATGCAAATTCTTGAAACAATTCAAACAACACATGAATTACCAAGTGAAGCAGACCTTGAACAGTTTATGACTGATTTCAAGGCACTTTTCACACAACAGGTGGTGTAGCTTATGGGGAGTCATGCAGCATTAATTAAAAGTAAAATTGCTTCGATTCAAAAAACAGCGCAGATTACACGTTCTATGCAGATGGTATCGCAAGCACGTATTGCCGGGTTTGAATATAAAATGCATGCCTCTGAGCACTATGCAAATGTGAGTGAAGCTATTTTCCAAAGTTTAGTTGCTAATGCTTCGCGCATTGATTCAGAAGTACTGCAAATTTTTAAACCGAATTATGAGAAAAAGACAGCGACATATATAATGGTTTCTTCAGACCGTGGGCTAGCGGGACCATATAATTCGGCCGTAATAAAAAAAACAACACAGATTATCAATGATCGCCATAAATCTCCTGATGAATATAAACTCTATGTTTTAGGACGAATTGGGTATGATGCGATGCGTCGCCAAGGTTTTAAAATTGAAAATGATTACATTAATGTCCATGATAACTTTAAAATTTCTGATTTAGAAGAAGTGTTAAATGGAGCATTTGAGACATATTTAAATTGTGAGGTTGGTCGTGTTGAAGTCATCTATCATCGATTTAAAAATCGTGTTGTTCAAGATGTCCATCAATTGATGCTTTTACCAATTACAGGAGAAGTATTAAGGGATGAAGAACAAGAGCGTTTACATCCAACATATATTTTTGATGAGGAGCCTGACCGCTTAGTAACAAGAATGGTTCCCCTTTATTTGAATGGAGAAATGCAAACGATTTTATTAAACACAAAGTTATGTGAACATACAATGCGTGTAAATGCAATGCGAAATGCAACAGATAATGCACAAGAAATTGTTGAAAAGTTATCATTGATTTATAATGCATATCGACAAACTGCAATTACACAGGAATTGACAGAAATTGTTGCCGGTTCTAAGGCGCAAAAAGGTGGTGCGAAAAAAAATGGCAAAAGGAAAAATTAAACAGATTCTCGATGCAGTAATTGAAGTTGAGTTTGAAGAAGGGCAGTTGCCAGATATTTACAATGCATTAATTGCAGAGTATGAATATAATAATGAGTCGCATCGACTCGTCCTTGAAGTTGCAGGACATGCTGGAAATCGCACAGTGCGTACAATTGCAATGGGAGCGGTTGATGGACTTCAACGTGGAACATATGTTTATGATACAGGAGCACCTATTCAAGCACCAGTTGGACCACAAACATTAGGTCGCCTCTTTAATGTTTTGGGAGAAGCTGTCGATAAGGGAGAAGCAATTAGTGAGGCACCTGAAATGCCAATTCATCGTGAGGCACCAAGCTTTAATGAATTAAGTACGGAAATGCAAATTCTTGAAACAGGGATTAAAGTTATTGACTTACTGGCACCTTATATTAAAGGTGGTAAAATCGGTCTTTTTGGTGGTGCCGGAGTTGGTAAAACAGTATTAATTCAAGAATTAATCAATAATATCGCTCAAGAATATGGTGGTATTTCTGTTTTTACAGGTGTAGGTGAGCGTACACGTGAGGGAAACGATTTATATCATGAAATGAAAGATTCAGGTGTATTAGCAAAGACAGCACTTGTGTTTGGTCAGATGAATGAACCACCTGGTGCACGTATGCGTGTTGCTTTGACAGGTTTAACAATGGCTGAGTATTTCCGTGATCAAGAACATCAAGATGTGCTCTTATTCATTGATAATATTTATCGATTTACACAAGCAGGGACTGAGGTTTCAGCTTTATTGGGACGCGTACCATCAGCAGTAGGATACCAACCAACACTTGCATCAGAAATGGGACAATTACAAGAACGTATTACTTCTACGGTAAATGGTTCAATCACATCGATTCAAGCGGTATATGTACCAGCAGATGACTACACTGATCCAGCACCTGCAACAACATTTAACCACTTAGATGCAACAACAAATTTAAGTCGTGAGATTGTTGAAAAAGGGATTTATCCAGCCGTTGATCCACTTGCTTCGACATCAAGTGCATTAGAACCGACAATAGTTGGTGAAGAACATTATAAAACGGCGAAACGAGTGCAAGAAGTGTTACAACGTTATCGTGAATTACAAGATGTTATTGCAATCCTTGGAATGGATGAGTTATCAGCTGAAGATCGATTGTTAGTTCATCGTGCACGACGCGTACAATTATTCTTAAGTCAAAATTTCCATGTTGCTGAACAATTTACTGGCCAAGCAGGATCGTTTGTGCCAGTAAAAGAGACAGTAGCCAGTTTCCAAGCGATTTTAAATGGTCAATATGATCATTTACCAGAAGAAGCATTTCGACTTGTTGGAACAATTGAAGATGCTATTGCGAAAGCTGAGAAATTAAAAGCGTAAGGAGGACAAAAAATGGAAAATCAACAAGAGTTAATTCTCCGTGTAGTTACTCCTTATGGTGTTGTATATGATGGTCCAATTAAATCAGTGGTTGTTAATGGACGCCACGGAAAATTTGGATTGAAACGGAATCATTTACCAATTGTTGCACGACTCACAATTGGTGATCTGCAGGCACGTTTTATGGATGATTCAGTTCATTATTTTGCTGTAGCAGGTGGTATGCTAGAAATGAGCGATAATATCATTAAAGTATTAACGCTTGATGCAATTGATGCGGCAAATGTTGATACGTTGATTGAGAAACAGCGTGTAGAAGACTTAAAACGCGAAAAGCGGATGCAACAAAGTCGTTCCGAGCTAATGGCTTTAGATATTGAATTGCAAAAAGCAGTCAATCGCTTAAATGTTGCGGATGTTATGAAAAAAATAGGTCGTTAAAAAACAGGAGGCTGTATCATTTACTGATGCATACTCCTGTTTTTATATGTTGTGTTTCAGTTTGTTAAAAGAACGTATTACTATATAGGGAGTTTCATGTTAAAATTGCGATGCAACTAGAAATAAAAAAGGAGTGTTTTCGTATGGAAATTATTTGTATAAGTGACACACACTATGAAAGTGACGTCATTAGATCAATTTTGGCTGTTCATCCAAAGTGTGCATATTATTTTCATTGTGGTGATTCACAGCTGCAAGCAAATCATGAAATATTACAACAATTTATGTGTGTTCGGGGAAATACGGATACTGATCATCGCTTTGTATGGGATCAACTAGTAAACGTAGATTGCCTAGATATATTAATCACGCATGGACACCGATACCAAGTAAATTGGAACTTGGAAGAGTTACACCGTCAAGCGAAATACGAAGGGGTACAGATGGTTTGTTTTGGACATACGCATGTACCGTTATGTAAAGTGTACAAAGAGGTTATCTTTATTAATCCGGGAAGTGCATTATTTCCAAGGGGGAAATATCCATTCGGTACATATGTGAAAATAAGTATTAACTGTAAAGCACGAATGATACAAGTGTATTTTTATCGAAGTGACACACATGAAGTAGTTGACGAACAAATTGTTTACATTTAAAATAAAATCCTTTTAAAGCTTATATATAAAGGGAAATTCAGGTGTTTTAAAATACTAAAGTCACACTGGAGTCACAAAAAAAGTGATACATATTCTTTACTTAAGTAGTTATACTTGATACTATGTATATATAATATATTTAATGGATGAATGGTGGAAAATGGTTGCAGAGTTAGTAAATGCTATAAATAAGGTATCAATAGATCACAAAAATTTTTCTGAAAATTTTTATTCTACTATTATTCCTATGAATTTAAAAAAGACAAGAATATCAGATATTGTGTCGGAATGTGGACAGAAGTATGATACTGACTTTATACATTTATATATAAAATATATCGAAGCTGTAAACCTTCATTCCTTAGATTATTACTTAGATGTAGATAAGACTAAAATAGAAGTTAGACATAGAAGTAAACAAAAAGAATCTGCGTTATCAAAAATCCATTTATATAGAGTGGTGAAAAGCGGCGATGGTAAGTATGCCATACAAAAATCTTTGAACGACTTATTTGGGATACGCTTAATCATTGATACAGAAATTGGATATGATGAATTAGAAGAAAAAATTAAATCTTCTGCTGATTTACAGTGTAAACTTTTTCAGACTTACGTTAGAACTGATGGTGAATACAAAGCTTTACATATGTATATAAAGGGTGAAGGTAATTCGTATTTTCCGTGGGAAATACAAATATGGAGACAAAGTGATGAGAGTTCTAATGAGAGTTCTCATGCATTACATAAAAGTAAACGAACACACATACAATCGGTAATAGAGTACTGATAATTGAAAGGAGTGATACTATGTATGAGCATATCGTTGCAATAACTAACTCTTATACTACAGGAAGAAGAATTGCATGGCATTATTCGGAACAAAAGTTAAACCCAGAAATACTTTCAGGTTTTAAGAGTAAAATGATAGAATATGATGTATTTTCGGATATTTCATTTCATAAATTACAAACTGATTCTCAAAGTTGGTCTAGTATAGTAGAAAAAGATAGCTTTTTTGCTGATTTAAAAACATATGATGAATATAAAGAATTTTTGACAATAGCAAAAAAAGAAAAGGAAATATCAGCAATAGATATTGCGAAATACGTATTATCAAGATGTTCAATGTCAAACTTGAAATTACAAAAAATCGTGTATTTTATTTATGCTGATTATTTGACAAGAACTGGTAAGAAATTATTTGATGATGAAATAATAGCGCTACAATATGGACCGGTTATTTCTAATGTATATGACTATTATAAATGTAATGGTCGAAAAGAGATAACTGTAAATACAGATAAAAGGGAAGTAATGATTCCTGCAACATTTGCAAAACTATCGAAATCAGACGATAGTGATGAAATGATAAAGTCTATTGAAACTATTTTAAATAAGTATGGATCAAAAAAAGCTTCTACTTTGGTAGATATAACGCATAGAAATGGAAGTCCATGGGAATTTGTTGTTTCTAAGGGGAAGGGTATTGGGACAAGCATAACTGATGACGTAATAATAGAAAATCATGACATAGAATTAATGTAAAAAAACACCGTTTAATAACGGTGTTTTTTTGTTTATCCTAAATATTCATCTAATATTGTAATGATGGTATTCTCACGTTCTGGAAAGAAATGGCTATAAATATTTAGTGTTGTGGTAACATCAGTGTGTCCAAGTCTTGAACTCACCAACAATGGATCAGCACCAGCGTTAATCAGTAACGAAGCGTGGGAGTGTCTTAAATCATGCATTGTAATCTTAGGTAAGTTACTGGTTTGCATGACTTTATTGAAGTATCGTAGAACTTTGTGATATCTAGTTGGCGTCTCTTTATGTGTGCTAAATATAAACCATTCTTTTTGAAATCCAATTACAGACTTATCTATCTGATAGTACCGTTGTATTGTAGTAGCAGTTTCTTTTGTCATAACTATTTCTCTAATTGATGATTTGTTTTTTGGAGGAATGATAACATCTTGGAAAGATCCATTTACTCTCGTATATCCTAAATTTTGTCTGACTATAATTTTATTGTTTTCAAAGTCAATATGATTATACGTTAAGGCTAACAACTCACCTATTCTCAACCCAGTGTGATAAAGCAACTTAATTATATCTGCGATAAATTTATCTGTAGATTCAGCATGAGATAACAATTTGTCCATTTGATCTTTAGTATAAAATTTCAATTCAGATGATGTAATTAAATCTGCTCTCTTTGGTGGTTTTAGTTTATGGCTAATTCGTGGAATATCGCAGTGCGTTTCTGCATATTTTAGCATAGTGATAAGACGAGAATGAGTAAGTTTAGCAGTAGCAAGGCTTAGATTTTGTTCATCTAAGAGGAAATTATGAAATTTATTAACCCTGATTTGATTTATCTCGGATACTTTGAGGCGACCGAAAAATGGGAGTATGTATCTTTTTAAAGCTGATTCTAAATAATAGTATGTTGTAGTCTTTAAATCGCTCTGTCTAGATTCTAAGTATATTTTTGCAAGTTCATCTACAGTTATATCTGTTGTGTGTAGAACACCGTAATTTAAGCTGTTTAAAAAGTCGCGCTCAGCTTCTTGGGCTTCACGCTTGGTAGAAAAACCACGTAAACGCTTTTGTTTACGCACACCTCTAATATCAGTATAGCGAGTACAGAACTCCCATGTAGATTTATTAGTAGTTTTTTTTATTGCCATTATTAAAGCTCCTTTATAAAATTTGAAATGGTTTAAGTGGAAAATTGTTATTGCAAGGGTTAAGGATTTAGGAAAATAATAAAAGTATTTAATTTTACAAAATGTACTTTTTAGGTTATTATTTAAATATAGAAAGGTGTTGTGAAAATGGAGAATTTGAAAGCCTATATGACTAGATTATCAATAAAAGGTGCAAAAAAATTAGAAAATGAAATAGTTCTGGAATTTGCACCAAAAAATATACATAGCAATACAGATTTAGGGTTATATAATGTGAAATCTATTTATGGAATGAATGGTAGTGGTAAATCTGGAATTGTTCAAGCAATGAACATATACAAAAAAATTTTATTAGATAAATCTATGCTATTTGATAAAGATGGTGTGAGATATATTGAAGAAATGATAAATAAGAAGAGCAAAAAACTTGAGATAGATGTTTCTTTCTTATTTACTGTCGATAATGAGACACCCAAAATATACAGACACAAAATTGTATTGAAAATAAATACTTTGATGAAGGGAAAACCAGGAAGTATAATTATCAATGAAGAACAATTAAGTTTTAGAGGTACTTCAAAAAATAGTAAAGAATATATTCTTTTTCATTCAAACGGTGGTGAGTACGTAAAGGGTGAATTATCAGAATATCTACTGGAAAAAAGTACAAATCTATTAGATCATCAATCAATTATTGGGGTTTACCAAGATTTGTTTGAGAAAGATGATAAATACGATAAAGATCAAAGACTAGTAGCATTTTGGTATTTTGCTACAAATATCTTTATCTGTCGAACAACAGAAGATGAGCATGAAAAAAGATGGTTCCTAAAGGAAGATGATAAATCAATGTATCCTTTTTTACACTTTACAGGAGACTTTATACCTAGTGAAAGAATAGAAGATTATAAGAAACAGATGGAGTCTCTCGAAAAATTTGTGAAACTTTTCAAAGTTGATTTAAATAAAATAGAACTTAAGTTCAAGGAAGTTAGTGATAATGTTTCTGAAGTAGACAAATATTTTGTCTATGATGATTTTAAAGTACACTATGAATATGAGAGTACAGGTGTGAAAAAAATAATGGAACTATACTATAGTATTAAGGCAGCAGCTAATAATAAAATAGTGTTCATTGATGAATTTGATGCGAATATTAATGATATTTACTTAATGAAACTTATTGAATATGTTTCAGAAGAAACAAAAGGACAATTGATTTTCACAACTCATAATGTTTCTCCTATGAAAGTACTGAAAGGAAAAAAGAAATCAATAGATTTTTTAACTATGAATGGAGAAATAATTTCGACAACGAAGAGAGGCAACTACTCTATCGAAAATCTATACAGAGCAGGAATGATAGAAGGATTGCCATTTAACATAAATTCATATGACTTTATTAGTATATTTTCTCCAAAAACGGAGGGAATTTAATGTCTGTACAATTACTTTTTTGTGTCGAATGTAAAAAACAATGTAAATCTGATGAATGTATATGGTATTCTAAAAACGAACACAGATGCATTTGAAAAGTTAACGTGAACG
>CAMFJD010000021.1 GCA_945956935.1 uncultured Bacillota bacterium
ATCATTTCTTTCATTGACCTTTTCAAATATTTCTCCCAACTTACGCTGTTCCCAAGTTTCACTAAATTCGGGGAATCGGAGTTTAGGGCATTTCTTTATTTTTTCCATATCATTTCTCCTTTTACTTATTTTTTAATTTTATCCAACTTAAATTGTGATATACTTAACTCATCAGATAACTTGTGAAGGAAAAAGGCTGTGTTCCCGAATGGGAGTAGGTGCTTACGCACTGAGAATTCATATGCACCTGGGGTTATCTCCCTAAAAGATGTTCGACTATTCGAGCATCTTTTTTTATTTCTTCAACAATAAATTCAACTAATTGTTGTGAATAACGATAAACTCCCGCAAATTTAAATGCATAACGTTCATTTGATTTAATCCCATAGAAATTAATAATCAGATTTAGCACATAAGTATTGAATGGTTTTTGTGTCCCATCTTGGTTGTTAAATTCAAATGGGATTCTTTTCGTTTTTATTTGCTTTTCGACACTCTTTATCACATTGTTATAGGTTAGTTTATATTTGTCGTTTGGATCCTGTAATTCTTTCACAATAGCAATGCTATTATCGGCGCCAGAAGTGACAGCAATAAGTAAATCCGCATCTTGTTTCTTTTTTGTAATAAAAAAATTATGCTGTAGTGGAATATACAAGTCTGATGATGAATGATTGGCAATAATATACTCATTGTCATTTTTGGCTGTGATGAGTTTTTCCGCCATTTCTTTTGTATATTTAGCCCGAATTTGTTCCGTTGTCAGTGTATTAATATTCACTGACAACGTCAAAAAGTTTTGAGCAATATATCTCGTAATATCGACATTATGAAATCGTTCGATTTGCTCTGAAAAATTGAAAATAGTTGCTTGGAAAAAAGGTGCATAAATTGTTTCGTAATCTTCTGTGATAAAATGCGTACTTGTATTACGTAGTTCAATGATTTTTTCCAAATTCAAGCGTAGTGGTTGTGATTTGTCGGTATATATTTTTCCAATCACATCATTGATTGAGAGTGTTCTATCTTGCTTTTCATCATAATAAATACTTTCACCGCGTGCTAATAGTGTTGCTTTTAACATTAACTCCCAGGCATTGATAATGAAAAATGAAAACCCTTCGATACGATAACGGATTGTCGGTTTATTATATACTTCCAGTCCCATGATAAAAGCTTCAATACTTTTTTCAATTAATCTTTTTTGCAAATCTTCCAAACTCTTTCTCCTCCTATAATCCTAATTCTTGGAAATATGCTGCAAGTTTCGCATTTGCTACTTCGATTTCAGCATCGATTTCAGCGATTGAAGCTTTCACTGCTACCAGATCAATTGGTGCTTCTTCTTCAAACGTATCGACATAACGAGGAATATTTAAGTTATAGTCATTTTCTTTGATTTCAGCTAAGCTTGCTACATAACTATATTTCTCAATTGTTTCGCTGTTTGTATACGTCTCAATAATCTTCTCAACATGAGCTTCAGTCAGGTTATTTTGATTTTTGCCTTTTTCAAACTCATTTGAGGCATCGATAAAGAGGATATCATCATTTTCACGACATTTTTTGAAAACTAAAATCGCTGTTGGAATCGATGTTCCATAGAAAATATTGGCTGGTAATCCAATCACCGCATCAAGAACATTGCGTTGTTCGATTAAATGCTTACGAATCAGACCTTCAGCTGCACCACGGAAAAGTACACCATGTGGTAAAACAACAGCCATCGTTCCATTATCATCAAGGTGATGAATCATATGTTGGATAAAAGCAAAATCAGCTTTTGATTTTGGTGCTAACTTCCCATAACCACTATAACGTTCATCATCAAGAAACTTCGCATCGGCACTCCAGTTTGCTGAATATGGTGGATTGGCGACGATCGCTTCGAACGTCATTCCTGTGTGTTTTGGGTGTTCTAACGTATCGTCATTCCGGATATCAAACTGATCATAACGAACATTATGGAGTAACATATTCATACGTGCTAAGTTGTACGTTGTCGCAATCTTTTCTTGACCGTAGAATTTACGCACCTTTGCTTCTTTGGCAACGCGTAATAACAATGATCCTGAGCCACATGTTGGATCATAGACATTTTTTAAATCAGTTTTCCCAGTTGTCACAACCTTCGCTAAAATTTTCGAAACTTGTTGTGGTGTATAGAACTCACCGGCTTTTTTTCCAGCGTTAGCGGCAAATTGTCCGATTAAATACTCGTAGGCATCACCTAGGACATCAATTTCTGTATCTTCGTGGTTAAAGTTAATGCTATCAATTTTCGCAATTACTTTCCCAATTGTTTGTGAACGATTGCTGACATCTTTTCCTAACTTTGTTGACTGTAAGTCCATGTCATCAAAAAGATGATTGAAGTCATCTTCGCTTGCTGTCCCTAATGTTGATTCAGTAACGGCATTGATTGCTGCTTGTAATTGTTCAATACTGAACGTTTGATTTTCGACTGCTGCTACGAGTGTATGGAATAAGTGATGTGGTTCAATCACATATCCGATTTGTTCGATCAATTCCTCAGCAATATCGGCTTGGAATTCTGGATCAGCCCAGCCTTCTTCAAACGTCATTTCATCTTCCGATAAAATTGCATTCGCTGTTGCGACTGTTTTCTCACTCAAATAACGATAGAAAATTAAGCCTAAAATATAGTTTTTAAATTCATTGGCCTCCATTTGCCCACGTAAGTCATTGGCAATCGCCCATAAAGTACTATGGAGTTCTGTTTGGTGCTGTTGTTGTGTTGCTGTTAAGCTCATATATTTCTCCTTTAATTACTAATAAGTATATAATTCCACATGTTCAAAGATAAAATCAGTAATCTTTTGGCGTAGTGTTTTTCGTGTTCGTAAGCCCAATTTTAAATCTTGGCGAATGTCAGTATCAATTGTTGGCCCATCAATGAGGCCTGAGTATTCATATTCACTCACATAGGTATCGACTTTTTCTGTCGCTAAGCCAATTTCTTGCGCAAACGACTGGAGTGATTGTTCACGATGTTGCTGGATAAACTCTTGATAACGACTTGCGACTGAATCATCTACTCCAAGCGTTGGGGCAACTTGACGCAAGAAGGCTTCAATCAGTTCAATCTTCGATTTTAGTTGTGGATCCTCATTTTTACTGAGCTTCTCTAAAATCGCTTGAATATCAAAGTCGCGTTTCTTTGGATCACCAAGATCAATTTGATTAATCAGCTCAAGAATATAGTGGACATTGATTTTATCACGGAACATCACTTCCATAACAAAATCGATGTCTTGTAACACCGAGACTTTTTGCCCTTTGAGCTTCTTCGTTTCTTCGTACAACGTAAAGTAGTGGCTGCGATAATCTTGATATGTTTGCTGGCTTAAGCCTAATATCGCTTCATCAAAGTTGAATTCGATAAATGTTTCGAGGCGGAGGAGTAACTTCGCTAACTGTTGGAAACATTTTACAAACTTGAGTTGTTGTTCTTCATCGATTAAATCAGGAACTGTTGCTGGTGTTGGTGCTAAGATTTGTAATTCAGCAAAGACTTCTTGCCACTGTTGGACGTATGTTGACATTGACTCCATCAAGACAATATCAGTGGTCTCTGTTTGCGAAAATAAGCGAATCGCATCATCTGTTCGTTTCTTAAGATTACGATAGCTGACAATATTCCCAAACGGCTTTTCACTTGATTCAATCCGATTAGTCCGAGAATACGCTTGAATCAAATCGTGATATTTCAAGTTTTTATCGACATACAACGTATTTAATAGCTTGCTGTCAAACCCAGTTAAAAACATATTGACGACGAGGAGAATATCGATTTCGGCTTGCTTGACCTTCTTCGAAACATCAGTAAAATAATTCGCAAACGTATCAGTTGCATAGTTCGTTTGAAATAGACCATTATAGTCAGTAATCATCCGTTCTAAACTATCGCGCGAATGTTCATCCCGCCCTTCAGCATCTTCATTGGCACCAAAGGTGAAAATCCCAGCAATCTTGAGATTTTTGTCATTATGTTGTTTAAATAAATCGTAGTATTTAATCAAAACTGGAATACTTGGCACCGTGAAAATTGCTGTATACTTCCGATTTCGCGTCTTAACATCGTGATGCTGTAAAATATGTTGAACAACATTCCCTAAACGGATTTCATTTTCGAAAATTTCAGCCGTATCGATGCCTTCAACTTGCGTATCATCATCAGGATCATACCCAGCATCAAATGTCTTAATCATTTCCGTTGAAAATCCAAGCACATTGCCATCACTAATCGCATCTTTGATCAAATACGTGTGCAGACATGTTTGGAACAAGTCCGCTGTCGTTCGACCTTCTTGGCTTTGGTTTTGGATGAAACGTGGCGTTCCCGTAAACCCAAAATACTGCGCATGTGCAAAGTGCAAGTTAATCGCTTTGTGCATATCACCAAACTGTGAACGATGACATTCGTCAATGATAAAGACAACGCGCTCATCTTTGTATTGATCCATACTCTTTGCATAACGCTGATTTTTGATAGCATTTGCCATCTTTTGAATCGTCGTGACAATTAGGGGCCGTGTTGGATCACTGATTTGTTTGACTAACGTATCAGTTTTATCGGTTGTATCGACACTATCAGGCGAAAATTTATTGAACTCACTAATTGTCTGCGCATCTAAATCCTTGCGGTCAACAAGGAAGAAAACTTTTTTGATTGTTGGAATTCGCGAAATGATTTGACTCGCCTTGAATGAGGTCAAAGTTTTCCCAGATCCTGTTGTATGCCAAATATAGCCATTATTGGCCGTTTCTTCCGCACGTTTAACGAGGGCTTCAACTGCATACACTTGATAAGGTCGCATCACCAAAATCGCTTTATCAGTTTCGTTAATAACCATATAGCGAGCGAGCATTTTCGCTAAGCGACAAGGTTCTAATAAGCTCGCCGCAAACTCTTGTAATTGCTGGAGGCGTTGATTGTTTTCATCACTCCAGTAGAATGTTTGTTGGTAATTCAGTTCTTTGTCGTTATTGGCAAAATATTTTGATTCGACACCATTACTAACAACAAATAATTGTAAATAGCGATATAATCCTGTAAATGAGTGGTTCTTATAGCGCATGATTTGATTGAAGGCCTCTTTCAATTCAATCCCGCGACGCTTTAATTCGATTTGCACGACTGGCAGACCATTAATTAATAGCGTTACATCATAGCGGTTTTCGTACTTCCCTTGAACTGTTGTTTGATTTGTGACCTGGAAACGGTTTTTACACCATTGTTGACTATCAAAAAATTCAAGATAAACGGTTTGCCCATTTTCACGCTCTAAAGGATACTTCTCACGTAATAATTGGGCACTTCGAAAGACACTTTTGCCTTTTAAATGCACCAAAATACGGTTAAATTCAATATCAGTTAACGGTTCCCCACCAAGTTTATCTTCGTTATGAAGTTGGACTTGATGCCGAAAATTCGCCTCAAGTGTCGCTTCATCTGGTATTGTAATCTGATCAAACCCTTGTTTCACAAGTTGGGCAATCAGCTGTTTTTCTAAATCTGCTTCGCTTTGATACGACATGCCGACTCTCTCCTCTCATCTTTCTTTAATATTATACCTTTTTTGTGGGCAAAAATAAAGACTCTAACAGGTTGTTCCCCTTGCCCTTGCTGCTAATCTTGCTGAACGAAAAAGGACCTTGCAGTCCTTTCATTTTTTTGCTATTCACAAGTAGGACTTTCTTCCTTGAAATATCAGCACAGTTGGATTTTTATATGCTGTGTTTATCTATTATTACTATAGCAAACGGCTGCGGTATCGTTGTCCAAAAAAATGGACAGCGAAAACGAATTATCCTTTTTTTAAAAATTTCAGCTCAGAACGGACCATATTTAAGGACTGATTTGGCAATCATTGACGAAACACGCGAATTTATGTAGCATCTAAAGTACGTAAAGGTACAGATGTACTGCAAAAAAGAAGATTTTTTGCCCATCTCTAAAAAGAGCTGGTTTTTTTGTCTGGATAATTTGGAATATTCGAACCCAAAAACGACCTCTGTTCGCTCAGAAGTCGTTTTTGTTCTTTATCTATTATTTACTTACTCATCAAATTCATCCCAATCTGATTCAGTTGCTTTCCGAATGATGGCTTTCGTTTTTTTAATTGGAAACGGTGCTTTTTCAGCCAGACAATAGTCCTTTTTTACGACTGTGGCAATTCGCTCAACATTTTTTGGCCCTACCGGGACAATGACCTCATCACCAATTTGAATCGTATGATCATCCGTCAGATAATGATACCCTTTACCCCAATCTTCAAACTCAACTTTCAAAAAAATCTGTTGACCTGTCCGCAATTTACTTTGTTCATACAATGCTGAATCAAACAACGTTCCAGTTTTCTTGATTTGTAATAAGCTATCAATACCATTCACGAATAGCTTGTACCCCCGCGGGAGTTCTTCAGCATCAAAATTACCACTAAAGGCACGGATACTCTCGGCAAATGTCAATTCACAGCGGAAATGCTGAGTCGTGCTTGGTGACACCACGAGTTCTGCTTGTTGTACACTTCGCGGTTGAAAATGACGATCATCAAGTGCCGCCATGAACTCACTGATTTCTTCCCCACGATACGTCTGCTTGACGTCATAGTCACGGCTCGTATGTTCATAACAAAGCTGCTGCTTCAGATAATCAAGGCTAATTTTTTCTTGTATGGTTTCACTTTCATAACAAAATGTGAACCCGAGCAATTTTGGACGCTCAAAACGGTTATCAAAGCCGATAAAATCCTCAACTTGTAAGTGTTCGCGCAACCACGTTGACATCTGTTGCTCAAATGCTGGCACTGTTTGCTCCTTAAAAGGTACATTCCCTTCAAACTGCACGCGTTGATTCGCCTCATTGATAAAGGTCACATACCAACGCCCGCTTCCTTGGGCTTCTTCGTCGCTCAATTGCCCTGAAAAATGTGTAAAGAAATCGTGATACAGTTGCTCAGCTAACGTTTGTGGTAATTTTTTGGCAATTTTGCGTCCGGCTAAAAAAATTTTTTCGGTTTCACCTTGAACCCATGTTTCAAAAAAACACTGCCCATCAGGATAAATGACCAATTCTTGTGCAACTTCATCACCAGGCACGGTGCGGTAGCTAAATGGCATCGCCACTGTGAGCGCAATTTTTGTCACTGTTCCACTAAAATCGACTTGCTCAAAACGTGTTGTTCCTGACCACATCGCAATTTCGGTAAAAGCAAAGGCAAACCAAGGATACATTGCCAAATCAATGCGTTGATCAATAATTTTAGTTTGCCATTGTCGCCGTACGAGCGCAAAAAAAATTCCCCGTGACAGTTGGCCGCTTAATTTTGCTAATACTGCTTGATCTTCACCAATATTCTTTGGTAGCGTTGTTAACGTATAATCAAGCCCATACCCCGCCTTGCTTTTTAACAGTGCATCAACTGCTTCGTACTCTAATTTTGTAATTGGTGTTTGTTGTCCCGTCGCAAAATAGTGTTGCCACTGCTTTGCCAAAGTAAAAAAATCCGTCGTATTCATTTTATTCCCCCCAATTAATTACGTCTTCTCCTTGTTCACTTTCTGACATTGTCATCACCTTGAACAGTGTATAAATCCTTCGCTTTTGTTACTACATTTTTACGACTGTGGCAAGGTTTCATCCAAAAAATCAAATAACAATGGTACATTTGTTGATCGGTTAAGTGAATTGCTTTCTTGTTGAATACATTTCCAACTCTGCTTGTACTGTTGTTCATATGTTCCTTCTAGTGGCTGCATCCATTGCGCTAAAAACAATTCAACTGGCTCTGATAATGATTCCACTAGTTCTTCAATCGCCTCATACTTATTTTCACTTGCTGGATTGGCTTCATCAAAAACGACATGCTCCAAATTACGCGAAAAATAATAAAGTTGATATGGGTACTTGTTATTAATAATTTTCGGTATGGTTGCCATAATCTGAACATTACGACTTCTTTCATTGTTTCTGTTTATAATCAGTTCTTGTTGTCTCAAACAATCAACACTAATCATTGTT
This sequence comes from uncultured Bacillota bacterium, assembly GCA_945956935.1. Taxonomy (GTDB): domain Bacteria; phylum Bacillota_I; class Bacilli_A; order Culicoidibacterales; family ZOR0006; genus ZOR0006. The sequence goes on from CAMFJD010000021.1 coordinate 8,048, forward strand.
GGATGGTAGTATGTTTTTTGATTTTGATTACAATCAATGGTGACATTATCATCCTTAATAAAGCATCCATCTGTATCCATTAAATGTACAATTGCTACAACATCATTCGCTTGATATTTTCGCGTCTGAATTGCTTTTTTAACCACATCACCTACACGATTTTTGATGTTCACATTCCGATTTATTTCATAAAAGATATCCCCTCGTTGACACTCAAAACGAATATCAAACTGCTGATATTTTGCTTTTAGACGTTCAATCAGTAATTCTTCATCCGATGAGCCTTCAACAAGTACAATCACAACTCGCTTTGTTTTAGCCATTCATTCTCCCTGCCTTTCGAAATGCTTTTTTAATATCATAACTATCCGTCTCTAAATACAGTAATTCTGACTGCCCACCAAGTTGCACTGTTCGCAAATACACATCACGAATATTATTATTTTTTTGAATCCCTGTCATTTGTACAAAACGATTATTTGGATTCATGGTTGTAAACCACAGTTTTTTATTTTCAAGGACTTCAAGCACGCGTAAATTATGCGAGGTAAAAATAAATTGTCCTTTTCCATCGAGGTCTAACACCTCTAAAATTTCTCCAAGTAAATATTCAAAAACACCTGAATCTAACTCGTCAATCACAATGCATGCGCTTGGTTTGTTAAAGACCGCGATTAATGTTCCAACGATTGAAATTAATTTCAATGTTCCTGCCGATTCACAAGCGAGTGGTAATTGAATTCCGTGTTTTTTGGCTAATAATTCAAATCGTATACCTTGTTCACCATTGTCTAGCGTTTGGGCCCCGAGCGTATTTAAAATGATCTGTAGTCCTGGAATAATTTTCGTCATGACAATATTTGTTTGTTCAATTACTTGTTGAACAAATGGCAGCGATGTTTCGGTAATCACCGTTGGTCCATCATGATTGAAGGCTAATTTCCCACGATGTTGACCATAATGAACATTGAACGGAAGAATAATATTTCCAAAAATGTAGCCATTTTCTTGGTTATCGATGATATACAAATTTGCTGCATAATGCCGATACAAATTGGAAATTAGTTCAAATTCTTCAGGTTCTAAAAATTTCGCTAATTGTTCAATCGTTTTTTCTTGAAAAATAAAACTCACTTTTTCTTGTTGTGACCATGCATCACCAATAAGAAATGGTAGCTGATCTTGATTCTTGAAATTCATCACATTTTTATTACGGATTTTAATTTGACCTTTTTCATAACTGAGCAATGCTTTACTTCGCTTTGCCGGCTGATTTTCACAAAAAGCAAGCGTTTCTGATTTGACAGCAAGCTGATTTTCGGATAATTCCAAAACTGCGGTATACTGCAATTTATATTCACCAAATTTATTTACTAGTAAAAAAATCACATCGAGTTCCGCCGTATTTTCTCCATGAAAGACAGTATATTGTGATTTTTTCTGCAGTGATTCTCCACTCAACAATAATTTCAAAATTGAAAATGCCTCAACAAGTGCCGTTTTTCCCGAACCGTTCTGACCGTAAAAACCAAGAATATCTGACTGCTCTAAATTTTCAAATGTCGCATTTGTTTCAAATTTTCCTTCTTTGATATTTTTTATATTGCGAATTGTCATTTGTTTGACTTTAATAATTGTTTCCATACCGCTCACCGAATTCCTTTATTCCTACTGTTTAGTTTGATAGTATTCCTCCATATAATACTATTAAATCTAAATCAATTCAATAAAATCGTAATTTTTATCGTTTTTTCGATTTAATTTCAGAAATTCGAATTATTATCTACTGCTATGTTTGAAATCCGAATTCAAAAAACGACTTCTGTTCGCTCAGAAGTCGTTTTTTACTGATTAATTTTCTAAATCAATTTCTCCGAAGATAACGGTCGTGAAATCGGCACTTGCTGTATCGATTTTCCATTCGCCATCGACGTTTTTAAGGGCAATATCCCCGGTGCGTGTTTGGACTTGCGCTGCTTGGAACTGTTCAAGCATGATTTGATTCACCACTTCATCAGTGAGTTCTGTCCCACTAAATGCTGCCCCAAATGCTTGGCCCATCGTCGCCAGGATGATTTCTGACATATTGAGACTGTTAATTTCGACAGTCACGCTCGCATTGTCACCATCAATTGTTTCTGACAAAACTTTTCCGGAAAATTGCGAAAAATAAAGCTCCTGGACTTGTTTTTGTTCTGCCGTTAATTCTGCTGTTGCTGTTTCTTCCGTTGGCAAGGTCTCAAAGAGATACTGTGCCATATCGCCATTTTCACCTTGAGCAACCTCCGCTAAGGTTGCTTCGACAACGGCAGTGGGACTTTTCGCTCCACAACCGGTTAACACGAGACTGACACTTGCCACCAAAAAGATAGTTTGAATGATTTTCGTAAAATGTTTCATATAAACTCCTTCAACTCATTTCGTTTTTCTTGCTAGCCGTGATTACCACGTGAGGACAATGAGGGCATCGCTTTTCGAATTGAACATATTATCATAATATTCCAGTTCAATTTCATTCGTTGGATTATTGAGCGCAAATGCCATTTGTGCTGAAGTATTCCGTCCGGCACCCACTCCTTGCGCATACGTTGTTGTTGCTGGATACGTTTCTAATGCTGTTCCGTTGGCATCATACGCTTTGAATGACATATCTGAGATAAACAAGTCATCTTCTTGGCTGACATTTTCATACGTATAATCAATAATGACGACGCGATCCGCTTGCGTATCTGAGAATTGGTTCCGATCCGCTGTTTCCGAAACCCCCGTAATCGTCACATTATACTCACCTTTACTCGTCGTCACGATAATTTGTTCCCCAATCGTAAATGTTGATTTTTCTGCTGGCGTTTCTTCAACTGTTGGTGTTTGTGTTGTTGTCGTTTCTTCGGTAGGTGTTTCGCTACTGCTGCTCGATGTTGTCGCATCACTGCTACATCCCGCTAAAAAAACAACCATCAACGCTAACACATACCAACGTTTGTACCATGCTTTTTTCCCCTGATTCACATTCATGTTTGTTCCCCCGTTTTTCATATCTGTTTGTTCCATTTTTTGGTCCTCACTATTTTGCTTGTTCACACTGATTACGACGCATGAACTTTTTCTTTGCTTTCTGAGTATAACAAATCCCTTCTGTTTCGTTGTCCAAAAAATCGGACAGCCAAAATTTTTTTGTTTTTTGAGCTATCAAAATAGCACGTGCGATTTCGGTGCAAAAAAAATACGGGAGTTGCCCTGATTCCTCAAGGTAACTCCCGTATTCTGTGGTTGTTTATTGCTCTAGTTTCAACAAATCAGTTTAAGATTCACACGCATAGCCATCACCATCACGATCCATTTTCTTTTGGTAGGCTGGATGTGAGGCATCGACACCTGACGGATAAACTGCTTTTAATTCGGTACAGTTTTGGAAATACTCTTTTTGAACTTGTGGTGTTGTTGGTGCTTCTGGTTGTGCTTCAACGACCGGCGTTTGTTCTACTACTGGTGTTTCGTCAACGACAATATTCTCAAATTCAAAAGTTTTTGGCGTTCCATTGATGACCATTTCATACTTATAATGTGATGGTATTTGCGTTGTTGTATCTGGATAAGTAATCGTTGCCACAAAATCAGAGACTGTTCCATTGCCTTTTAATGCTGTTCGCATTGTCTCTTCCATATCAGCTTGAGCTCCACTACGATTGATAGTCGAATTTTGCGGGGTGATATTGTAAGCATTACTTGTTCCCCCTAGTGAGTCAGCAATGACATGCCCTTCGTCAAGTGTACTTGATTCTGTTCCACTGACTTTCGCTTCATCATGACAATATCTTCCTTTTGTAGTTAAGTCTTCAGTTGTTGATTGTAATTGAATTGTTTTGGCATCAACGCGGACAAGCTGTGCATGTTCATTCGTGTAAGCATAATATTCACGCTCACCATAGCCAATATCAACTTTAGCGAGTGCCGTACGATTCCCACTCGTATTACAAGCATCAATTGCAATGAGGGTATTATTCGCATACGGATTATTGGCTTTTTCGGCTGCAAGTGTCTCATTTTTCGTTTTGATTTTCGCTGCCAAGGCTGTTTTTTCACTCGTCAACGTCGTTATTTGTTGTGCAATTTGTTGGCTTTCACGCTCAATTGCTTCATATTGCGGGGTATATTGTTCACCTAATTGGATCTTAGTTTGCGTTTTTTCGCCGAGTTGGGCTTCTAACGCTTCAATTTGGGCTTTAGCTTCTGCAATCTCATCTGTGTAATCAACTGGGAAAGCAACAAATAAGATGGCTAAGAATAACCCTAATCCAACTGGGACGGATTTGAACTTCGTAATGATGCGTTTCATTGATGATTTCATTAATTATTTTCTCCTAACTCGGTTTTTTGGGCTGCTACTTCTGCTTGTAAACGCTCACGTTCGCGCTTATCGCTTTCAAGTTGTTTCGTTAAATCAGTAAGTTTTGCTTTAGCTTCTTGCGTTTCCGTCGCTGTCGCCAAGCTTTCAACTTCACGTGTCAATACTTCAACTTGGGCTTCGAGTTGTTCATAGTGCGCGATTTCATCTGAAAAACCACCATCAAATCCCAAAAAATAAAAGGCGAATACAAACCCAAAAAAGCTCGCAATCGTCTTAATGATAAATTTTGTTTTTTTCATTTTCATTATAAATTCCTCCTTAATTTAACATATGTTATTTCATAGATATTATATGTTAAATTAAGTTAAAATACAATATTTTAAAGTTTTTACTTATATAATTAAGATATTTCGATAAAAAAAGCATTATCAGTGCAAAAAAACACTCAGAAAAGAGTGGCTATTACTGATAACAATTCGATTACAATGATTATTTAATTTTATTTTCTACATACTAGCGACGAATAGCTTTTTGAAACTTTTTGAGTTATTCATCAAACTCATCTCAATCTACTTGTGTGCTTTCCAAATAATCGGTTTCATTTTCCCTGCCTTTCGAAATACTTTTTTGATATCATAACTATCCGTCTCTAAATACAGTGATTCTGACTGACCACCAAGTTGTACTGTCCGTAAATACACATCTCGAATATTACTATTTTTTTGAATTCCTTTCATCTGTACAAAACGATTGTTTGGATTCATTGTTGTAAACCACAGTTTTTTATTTTCGAGTACTTTGAGTACCCGTAAATTATGTGAGGTGAAAATAAATTGCCCTTTTCCGTCTAAGTCTAATACTTCGAGGATTTCTCCGAGTAAATATTCAAAAACACCCGAATTTAACTCATCAATCACAGCGCAGGCACTCGGTTTGTTAAAAACAGCGATTAATGTCCCAACAATAGAAATTAATTTCAAAGTTCCTGCCGATTCACACGCAAATGGTAGTTGAATCCCATACTTATTTGCTAACAATTCAAAGCTCACACCTTGTTCACCATTAGCGAGCGTTTGTAAAATAATTTGAAGTCCTGGTATAATTTTCGTCATGATAATATTCGTTTGTTAAATAATCTTTTGAACAAATGGCAACTTTGATTCAGGAATCACCGTTGGTCAATCATGATTAAATGCGAGTTTGCCGCGATGTTGATCATAGTGAACATTGAATAGAATGATCATATTCCCAAAAATACAGCCATTTTCTTGGTTATCGATAATATACAAATTTGCTGAATAATGCCGATAAAGATATGCGATTAACGCAAACTCTTCCGGCACTAAAAACTTTGCTAATTGTTCAATTGTTTTTTCTTGAAAAATAAAACTCACTTTTTCTTGTTGTGCCCATGCATCGGCAATCAGAAATAGTAACTGATCTTGGTCGGTAAAATTCAAGATATTCTTATTCCGAATTATCATTTCACCTTTTTGATAACTAAGTAATACTTTGCTCCGTTTTGCTGGCTTGTTTTCACAAAAAACAAAAAGCGAGTACTTCTGAGTGAACAACGAGTTGATTTTCACATAATTCCAAAATTACTGTATACTGCAATTTATATTCGCCAAACTTGTTTGCTAGTAAAAAAAGCACATCTATTTCTGCAGTATTTTCTCCATGAAAGATACTGTACTTTGATTTGTTACTAAGTGTTTCTCCACTCAACGAGTGCTGTTTTTCCTGAACCGTTCTGACCATAAAATACCAGAATATCTGACTGTTCTAAATTTTAAAATGTCTCATTTGTTTCAACTTTTCCTTCTTTGATATTTTTTATGTTACGGATTGTCAATAATTGTTTCCATTCTCCTCACCTTATTTCTCTATTTAGACTGGTTTTTTGGGGATTATACTTGGCAAAAACGAATCATGAATAATTCAAAGCCGTAATTTTTATCCATTTTCCCTTGTTTAATATCAACATCAAGTGCAAGCAGTGAAAGTAACGTTTGCTGTACAAGACTTGAGTGATATTGGCGACTTTTTTGCAATGCAATTTTGACACGATATGGATGAATGCTTAAGCGAGTTGCAATCGCTTGCTGACTCAGTCCACTGTCTAATAATAACTGTGCTTGTAGTATCAATTTCAACTGTCCACTAATGAGCGCAATCATTCCAAACACATCTTCACCTTCAGCTAAATATTTTTTGTATTGTTGTTCAGCAACGAAAAAACGTTTCATTAACAATGCATCGATGAATAAGAAAACATCACTTTTTAAATTATCTGGCGTTAACAACATGACATCATCATAATCGTAACGTCCCTGCTTGCCATAAATCGCATATTTATCCAACTCGTTTGCTAACATTTCCAATTGTGCATCACAACGTTGAATCAATGCCTGTTTCGCGGATGCTTCAAACTGAATTGCACGGACTTGGCATTGCTGGTCAACCCACTGGACTAATTGTTTTTCTTGTAACGGCTGCGCATAGTGTATCGTCGCTTTCTGTTTTAACAATTTGACAACTTTTTTTCGTTCGTCAAATTTATCAGTCGGTACAATTAAAATAAGCAACGTTTGTGAATTTGGATATTCCACATATTGTTCGAGCACTTGGACTTGGTGATCACCATCAAAGGTTTGTTTCATTTTTTTCCCAGTTAGGAAATACGCATGCGTTCCGATAATAATTTTATGACTACTAAATAATGACGTTGTATTTGCATCAGCAATTAACGTCTGAATCGGATGCTCTAATAGCGAGTAATGAACCGTACTCAACTCATCCTCAACACCAAATTGCTGACATAACATCAAAGTTGTCGTTTCTTGTAAATATCGTTCTTCACCTAAAATAACATGAACTGGCACAAATAAGTCCTCCTTCCTCTCATCTTTCTTTTTTCTTTCGTATTATATCATGAATACGCTAGTTCTGAAACTCCCCCTCAGCAAATACACGTTTGACTCGTGCTTGGCATGTTGTATCAGCAAAGCATGTCAGCACTTGCCAATTAGGGAACATGCGAATCATTCCAACCTCAGCACTCACAAGTAACGGAATGCCATATGTATAATAACGATCAACGACTTCTTGATGTGGGTGACCATAACGATTGCCAAACCCTGCAGAAACGAGAGCTAATTTTGGTTGAAATGTTGCTAAAAAGAGTTCACTCGATGACGTTTTACTTCCATGGTGTGCCACTTTGAGTATATCAACAGGAAGATTGGCGTAATTTGCAACTAATTGCTGTTCCGTTTTTTTCCCAATATCACCAGTAAAAAGCCAATTAAAGCCAGCAATTTCAGCCCATAACACAAGTGAGTGTTCATTGATATCAACACGCTGATCTGTTGTTGGTGATAAAACATGAAATATTGTCTCTCCAAAGCTAATCGTTGCTCCTGCTTGAACAAAATGAACAATTGTTCCATGTTCTTTTGCGATATCAATCAACCGCTGTTCATCTTCATTCAGTGTCTGTGCTGCTGCAAAGATTAAGTGTTCAACACGGAGTTGATCCTGAGCAAATAACCCATATGCATATCCTAAATGATCAAGGTCACCATGGCTAATAATTAATGATTCAATCGTCGTAATTCCACGTTGACGTAAATATTGCCATACGACTGGTGAATGCTCATAATGATAGTCTTGTAGTTTCATCGGACCACCAACATCAATAACACAGGCTTTTTTTCGTCCATCAATCATCACAAATGCATCACCTTGACCAATGTCAATCATTGCCAATTCTAGTGGCTGATACCAATACATCATACACACAATAAGACATGTACAACTGATAAACAATATACCTTTACCAACCCTTCGCTGTTCAAAGTATCGATAACTCACCCACAAACAAACCAAGTATCCACAGCAACCAATAAAAGTAAGTTGACCAATGACAATTCCAGAATCAAATGCTGCAAGCCAATCAAAAAAAACAACACCGATATGATATAAACCACTCACAAATGGTGCAAATTGTGGGACAAGTACTGTCAACAACAAAAGTGGCACAAGTATTGTTATAAATGGAATAGCCACTATGTTTGCGAGCAAAGCAATTGTAACAACGACACCTGTTTGCCATAATGTCACAGGTAAAAGCCATAGTTGCAACGTTAAAGGAAGTAAAAGAATTCGCCAATGCGTTTGCCAAAACTGCCAGCCAAGTATAAGTAAAAAAGCGCAACTAAACGAATAATAAAAGCCGACATTTAACAATTCGTTTGGGAAGATACACGCAATAATTCCACTAGCTAGTAAGAGTCTATCATAGCGATTCAATCGGTTAAAACACATAAATTGTAATATCCACATAATAATCACACGCGTAAAGGAAATTGATGCAAAATTAAATATACGTAACAAACATAACACAATAGTAATTATAAATGGATGCCAATGCTTCAATAAACGTGCTTTTGCACAGAGCCAACGTAGGAGTAAAATGACAATTGAAGCATGTAAACCCGACATTGCTAAAATATGACTTATATTCAAAAATTGCCAAGTCGTTCGAACATCCTCATCAAATGTTGTTGTTTCTCCAAATAATAACGTTTTGATGAGCATTGTTACTGTTTCATCATCGTAGCGTGTTTCTAGCCAACGTAGGAGTTGTTGTTGTACACTTGTCCGCCAATTAGTCGTGCTTGTACTTTGAATCGTTTGAATATAGATTTCACCAATAACATTTTTTTGACGATGATAAAATTGTTGTCGCTGAAATAATTGATAATTTTGGAGACCAGTGATTGGCTGTTGAACGATATTTGCTTGAATAGTTGTTCCGTATTGTAGTTCGCATTGTTCACCTTTTTGGATAACAAGCCATTGTTTATCGTCCTTAACACCATAACTTTGACAGCCTATTCGTGTATGAGTCGGGATTGTTTGAATCTCAATCACAACAGCTTGTTGTTCACTTCTAGTTGTAATTGGTTCGTCATACGCAAATGTCACAAGCTGTACAATAAAAAGACATGCAATCACGCATTCAAACCACTGACGTTTGAAACATAGTAGGAGTAATAATCCAATAACACATAACCAAATCCACGTATGTGTTTGGGTAATTTGCCAAAATGAGACCCCAATTGCAATGAGAAAGGCAATCATTGTACAATAATCATCGCTTGAATTTTTTCAAATGTTTTTTCACCGATACCACTCACTTTCATAATATCCTCTATGGTTGTAAATGGTGTGTGTTGGCGATAGTCTATAATCGCTTGTGCTTTTTGTGGTCCAATTCCGGTCAATTCCATCAATAATTCAAGTGATGCCGTATTAATATTAATTTTGCCATCAATAACTGCTATTTGTGTTTGAGCAGATTGCTCATTTTCAGAGATTTGATTCATTGCTTCATCAGAACGCTCTTGATCAGCGCTACTCGGCTGTGAATCGACAGTTAATTCTGATGGCTGTTCAGCTTGTGTTTGCACAATTTGCTGATTTTGTTGTACTGTTGGTACTCGTGCTACCATTTGTCGTGTAGATACATAAGTATACGTTGTCAAGCCAATACTGCTTACGACCAATAAACAATTCACACAAACGATACATCCAATCACTGCCAAACTTCTATTTTCTTTCCAAAGTTGTCGCCAGAATTGTTCCAAAAATCGCATAAAAAAATCACCTCATAGCATAATACGCATGACGTGCCTATTTATGTATACGTGTATGCTGAAAACATAAAAAAAGTAGGTTTGTCATAAACCTACTTTTCACTAATTATTTTACTGTTACAACAGTATCTCCAGCTTTCGCTTCTCCAGTAACAACTTCTACTTCTTTCCCTTCAAGGTTAGAAATAACAACTGGTGTTACTAATGACGGTACTTTATCACGAATTGCTTCAAGATCAACTTCAAGTAATTTTTGCCCACGTGTTACAGTATCTCCTTGGTTTACGAATACTTCGAATCCTTCACCTTGTAATTGAACTGTATCAAGTCCAACGTGAATGATGATATCTAACCCGTCAACTGATTTTAAACCGATTGCGTGTTTTGTTGGGAACACTAACTCTACTGTTCCGTCAACTGGCGATACAACTGTTCCGTTTGCTGGTACAACTGCATATCCGTCACCCATCATTTTTTGTGAAAATACTGGGTCTGGAGTTTCTGTTACTGGTAAGATTTCTCCGTCCATTGCTGCTGCTAATGTTACTAATGCTTCCGCTACAGGTGTTTGCTCAACTGTTGCTGCCACTGTTTCTTCTTGTTTCTTTTTACCTTTTAAAAAGTCAAAAAATCCCATGAAAAAGACCTCCTTAAATTTTTCAAGTACTTGCCTATGATAGCAAAAAAAATTTTCATATGCAAGCATTATCATTGACTTACCAAATCGAAACCGCTCACTTTCAAAAAAGTTTTCAAAAATGTCTGACGTAGTTTCTTTGAATAATGACTGTACTGTCACTTTAACGCTTTTGGGTGTTGTTGTCAATGATTTTGAATTGTTTTATTGTGTTGTTAAAACATCCTTAATAATTGTTGTTACAGCCGCTTCTTCGTTTGTCAATTCACTTTCAAAACGGGCAACTTCTTTAAGTTTTGGATGCGCATTCTTCATCGCATAACTATGATGAGCACTTTGCATTAATTCTAAATCATTTAAGTAATCACCAAAAACCATTGTCTCCATTTCACTCATACCAAAACGAGTTTGAATCGCCTGTAAAGCTTTTCCTTTATTTGCTCCTTTATTTGTCACATCCAGCCAACTTTGTCCTGAAACACTGACTTGTAGTATATCAACATAACTGCTAAAATGCGGCAAACTATTTGTTTGTGCACAGGTGAAATCAAACAACGTAACTTTAAGTATTGTATCTTGCACTAATAGTAAGTCTTCAACAATTTCATAACGTTCATAATACTTTTCAACTTGTGCAATAAATTCTGGATCAGTATTTTCAATATATGCTGCATTTTTACCGCATAAGATGAGTGCTGTGTGTGGTACAGTGCGACCAATTTTCAATAAATCATGTGCAATTGATAATGGTAAATCATGGACGTATAATTCTTCCCCTTTGTACATGACGAGTGTGCCATTTTCTGCTAAAAAGAGCATGTCTTCATGATACCCTTCGAATGTCGCCAATAAATTATAGTACTGTCGGCCACTTGCAGCAGCAAATAAAACGCCTGCTTGCTGCATTTGTCTAAAAACAGTATCGAAGTCTTGTGGCAATTCTCCTGCACTATTCAGCAATGTGCCATCCATATCTGTTGCAATTAATTTGATCATACCCTTAAAACTCCTTTAAATCATGCATTTTTCAAAATACATATATAGTATAGCATACAAAGAAAGAAAGGGCTATCTCAGGCTCTGTTGTTTTTAACATTTAAATTGCTTTGATACTGAAAAGTTCTTTGATTCTTTGATCAATTTCAAACAATTCTTTGGCTGATAAATCTTGTTTCAATCGATAATAGGGCGTTAAATTCTCAAAACATTGTTGTCCTTCAACGATAACAAAATCATATTCATCATGTTCATTGTAGTATTTGAATTGAACAAAGTTGTGATTATCAAAATAATGTAATAATTTTAACCGTATCATTTCTTGCTTAATTGGATTATTCTCAAGAACAAGACCAATGACACAGATTTTCGGATATTTTTCATAACTATACATAATAATTTCCAACAAATCACGTTGACAACTCATACATAAATCTAGCGTTTCACAATGATGTTGCTGTGTTAACACACACATAACATTTACAAGATCAAGCAAAATCTCTTTACATTTTTCACTTGTCATGTATTCTATATAACAAATATTTGCTGGTTGTGACACAATTTTCCCACGAAAAAAATATGCCTTACTCATTACGTTTCCAAGACCATAAATAACTTGTTCCATTGTATGCTCTTTTAGAGTTCCACTTCTACTTAATACCTCTAACGCTTGTGTTACATACTTTGATATAGGTCCCCCAAACCCAAGCATATAAATCATTGTTTCTAACGGGACTACATTATGCGAAATTAAAAATGCAAAGAGTACCATTGCTTCAGTCGAATCACATTCCCCATCGAAAGACTGTGTTATTATTTTTTTCAATCGAATATAGAAAATATTTTGGAAATACTCAAACATTTTCTCTTCTAATTGCTCATGCGAACAATATTTCATCATTAGGTGTCGTTGTCGACTGATTGCTAACCAAATATGTAATTGTTTAGCTGTATTTTGAGAGAATCCCATACTACATACGCGCTCAATACTTTTCAACTGCGGTTTTGTGTGTAATCGTTGTATCATTTTTTCGTATTTTTTCGTTGTGAGACATTGGCTAAACAATTCATAATAAAAATACCTCCACTGCAATTCTTCTCCTATTTGCTTTCCTTGAGAAATGCTAATGTGGAATTCCGCAAGCAATATATTCAAATTTGCTAGATGTCTATGTAATGTCGCACAACTCACTGACATTTTTTGTGATTCTTTCATCACATGGAAAGAATCATATTTGAATAAATGCATGACAATTCGATATTCTAACGATGATTCAAGTAGAAGATCGAGTAACTCAGACCAAGACGTTTCATCGGATATATAAAAGTTTAAGCAATCATTTTCTAGAACAAATTGTGCTTCTAAATCACTAACTAATAAACGTTCATTCAAATTATTTATATATTTCTTTAATGTTTGTTTTGAAAGTTTTGTACACTCAATTGCCTCTCTTAAAGATATACCCAACGGTTGTTGATATACCAAGCAAATCAATTGATATTGGTATTGCTCCTCTTTATCCATAAATTGCCATATTTGCATAAATTATCCTTTCTTACTGTCTATTTTAATGCTCGACATGTTACATATCTCAATATGTAAATACTTCATAATCCTCACCTTCATATTGTTGACTATATCTTCAAAAATATTGAAAATCAATAGTAAATTACAAATCTAACGATTAGCTCATTAATTTTTTAGTGAACGATAGATAGAACAAGGCTCAAACACAATGTCCAAACCTTGTTACATTTTCTTATTTAAATTATGTACTTGGTAAAATTAAAATGAATATTTACCGCATTAAAAGCTACTCAGTACGAGTATTTGAAGTCTGTCATGGGTACATTACAATAATCTATGCACTAACAAATACATTAAATCATTTGCTGAAAAACAACTACTGCCAGTACACTACCAATAAGTGGACCAATCACTGGAATCCATGCATACCTCCAAGCAGAATCGCCCTTATGTTTGATTGGTAAGAGCGAATGAAGGAGTCTTGGACCAAAATCGCGTGCTGGATTAATAGCATACCCTGTAGTACCCCCTAGTGACAATCCAATTCCAACAACGAGTAGTGCGACGACTAATGGACCTAAGCCGCTTACCATCTCATATAATCCAAAAGATAGGATTGAAAGAATTAAAACAAATGTACCGATAACTTCACTTGCTAAATTAGAATGTTTCACTTCAATTGCTGGACTAGTCGCAAATGTTGCTAATATATTCGCTGAATTCTTTTCAGCATCATAATGTGGTTTATAATGTATATATACACAACAAGAACCTAACATTGCACCTGCAATTTGTGCACTGATATACCCACAGGCAGTTAGCCAATGAATATCTCCTTTCAAAGTAAAAGCAAGTGTAACAGCCGGATTTAAATGTGCTGGTGAAATAGTACCAACGACAAAAACTGCAATCATCACTGCAAGACCCCAAGCTAACGTAATAACAATCCACCCTGAATTATTACTCTTTGTTTTTGGTAACACGACACCTGCTACAACACCGTTCCCAAGTAAAATCATTAAAGCTGTTCCTAAAAATTCACCAAAAACATCCATATTCGCTCCCCCTAATTATTCAATTTAAAGGATATCAAATCATTTTCTGATAATACTTCATGCAACTCATTTTCTTTTGCCAAGTATTCTTCTTCAGACCATTCAAAATATTTCCCCATCGCTTGTAATACAGGCGAAACAAGTGTATCTAACGTATCTCGCTTAAACAGCATATGATTTGTTCGACGCAAGAAAAAATCGGTCGGACTTAACGTCATCTCATATTCCATTGCATAATGAAGTGATAAAGTTTCTGCTAAACTCAATCCCTCTGACTTTGTTATCTGTCTTGATAAGGCAAATACTTTTGGCACATTTGAACCATATAAATGTGCCAAATAACGTGCATCATCTATCGACATACCATTTAATGGTCCTAATTGAGCATATGCTTCCAACTCATTATCAACATTTGCTGGATTAATTTCACCTCCTGAGACTGGATATGTTTTTGAATTGATTAATTTAAATGCTCGACCATATTCACTTGCTAGTACTACTAATATTTTTTCCATAGCTCCCTCAGCCATTTTACGATAATCGGTAATTTTCCCACCAGTCAATGTAAACAAACCATTGTCATCACGCACAAACTGCGAACCACGTGAAACAGCAGATGGCTCCAACACCTTTTCTGAGTTGCTCGTTTCAACAAGTTTAACCGCTTGTTCTACTGCCTCACGGCTTCCTTGCTCATTTACATATGCCTGAACAGTTTCGATTAAATAATCAAAACTATCACTACTCAACTTCCCACTATTTCCTCCATTATAATCAGATGCACTATTACCATCTAACAATGGTCGTAATCCAGCCCAACTACTTTCAATATCATGAATAGTCACATTTGAATTTGGAAAACGTCTATTAATAACATCTAATAGATAAGCAATGTCCGCTTGTGTTACGGTTGGGTGCTGTAAATCACCCGTATAATCTGTATCAGTTGTACCAAAATATGTTTTATTTTCTCTAGGTAATACAAAAACCATTCGTCCATCTCCAAGTCCTGTATCTATATAAATTGGTTGTGACACATGTAATTTTTGTCGATCAACAACTAAATGCACACCTTTTGTTGGACGTAACTGGTGAATTTTCTCTTTTGGATAAGCAAAGTTGCGCACTTCATCACTCCATGGCCCAGTTGTATTTAATACAATACGCGCTTTTATTTCAAACATCTCATTAGTCAGTACATCACGTGCTATCACTCCGATAATTTTCTCGTCTTCAAAAAGAAATTTTTCAGCTTTCACATGATTAGCAATGAATGCTCCATCACGATTCGCACGCTTTATATTCTCAATGACTAACCGAGCATCATTATTACTAAAATCGAGATACATCCCGCCACCAATCAATCCCGTTTGTTGCAAGTCTGGTTCATGTTGAAGCACTTCTTCTCTTGTTAAGACTTTATTTGCTACTGATGTATTCGCAACACCTGCTAATAAATCGTACAAATCCATCGCAACTTTTAAACGAAACATACTAAATGTACTTTTGGGTTCTTCATATACAGGTACTAACATTGTTGTCGCCTTTGGAATATGTGGTGCAATTTGTTGAACAACTCCTCTTTCTGATACAGTATCTGATACTACCTCAACATCAAACTGCTTTAAATAACGAATTCCCCCATGTACAAGCTTCGTAGAACGACTCGATGTCCCTTCTGCAAAATCTTGCATTTCAATTAAAGCAGTTTCTAATCCACTTGCTGCTGCTTGTAAAGCAACTCCAGCCCCTGTAATTCCTCCACCGATAATTAATATATCCATCGTTCGTTCACGCATCTTTTGGATTGCAATGCGTCGTGTCTCACTTGAAAATTTCATTGTCCATTCCCCTCTTCCACATCTTCTTGTGCAAAAATTTGTGTTGCTTTCACTGCTTTTTTCCAACCTTTATATAATTTTTCTTTGCGTGATTCATTCATACTTGCTTGAAAAAGTTTACCTGTCGCATTTAGTTGGATTAAAGCATCTTGATTTTCCCAATATCCAACGGCTAATCCTGCTAAAAATGCTGCACCAAGTGCCGTTGTTTCAATATGTTGCGCTCGAGCAATATCAATTCCTAAAATATCTGCTTGAAATTGCATCAATACATCATTCATTGATGCCCCACCATCAACACGAAGTTGTTGAATATCTATTCCTGAATCAATTTGCATTGTGTCAATTACATCGCGGACTTGATATGCAATTGATTGTAACGTCGCTTTCACAAAATCTTCTTTTGTTGTTCCACGTGTTAATCCGAATACTGAGCCACGTGCATTTGAATCCCAGTACGGTGTACCAAGACCAGTAAATGCTGGTACAACATAAATATCGTCATCACTTTGAGCAGCTTTCGCTAAATCTTCAGATTCATTTGTAGTCTCAATCATCCTTAATCCATCTCGCAACCATTGAATCGCACTTCCAGCAATGAAAATTGAACCTTCTAAAGCATAGTAAATTCTCCCGTTAATTCCATACGCAATTGTTGTTAACAATTTATTGTCCGAAAACTGTGCTTTTTCTCCGGTATTCATAATAATAAACGAACCAGTTCCATATGTATTTTTTATCATGCCTGGGCCAAACGCTAATTGGCCAAATAACGCAGCTTGTTGATCTCCTGCCATACCAGAAATTGGAATTTCTCCGCCATAAAAATGAAAGGCTGCTGTATTTCCATACACTTCTGAATTCGATTTTACCGTTGGCAACATAATTTTCGGAATGTTCAATAATTGTAGTATTTCATCATCCCATTCCAAATTTTTAATATTATACAACATTGTACGTGCAGCATTGGAATAATCGGTCACATGTACAGCTCCATCAGTTAATTTCCACACAAGCCACGTATCAATAGTACCAAATAATAATTCGCCTTTTTCGGCACGTGCTTGTGCACCAGGCACATGATCCAGAATCCAACGAACCTTCGTCGCCGAAAAATACGCATCGATGACAAGGCCTGTTTTAGCATGAATCATCTGTGTGTAGCCATCTTGTTTTAGCTGTTCAGCAATTGCTACTGTTTGTCGTGATTGCCAAACAATAGCATGATAGATTGGTATCCCTGTTTGCTTATCCCAAACAACAGTTGTTTCCCTTTGATTCGTAATTCCAATTGCTTCAATTTGATTCGGTTTAATACCCGATTCGATAAAAGCACCAGCAATTACTGATTGTACAGAATTCCAAATATGGGTCGCATTATGTTCTACCCAACCTGGCTGTGGGAAAATTTGCAAAAATTCTTTTTGACTACTACTAACTTTCTCTCCCTTCTTATTGAAGATAATGGCTCGTGAACTTGTCGTTCCTTGATCTATTGCCATTATATATTTTTCTTCTGACATGTAATCCCCTCCTAAAAGTAAGCGTTTTCTTTATAATTCTATTATACCGGAAAATTATTGTTTTAATTATCAATTATTTTTCATAGAGAGTAAAAATATGATAGACCATTAACTTATTGACCTTTTTTAGACATGAAATCTGAAAATCTTATCATTTATTCTAGTAATATCAGTTTAAAATATGACCATGCACTAGTTCGCTTTTTAACAGGCTAAAGAAAATTTCCATCGGTGAGCTATCCAAGTAATTTCCTTTCAAGCTGTCGATTGAATAATCTCACATTTTTGTAATGCTTCACGGTAAGGTTTCATTTGATATTACCACTCTTTCCCTGATTAGAAAAATTAATGAGTTAGCATCGGATATTTCTCAAAAGCGATATTAACCTTTGTCATCGTTTGACCAAATTTCGATACCATTGAAATAACGACAAACACAATATCCAAACAATACAAGTTCAGAATTGGTGATAAGTAGCGTTTTCCTATCGAAATTTTAACTTCACTCTCTATTAAATAGTCAACATACTTCTATTAATTTCTGTATATAGATCCTAATTGCCTCATCGATTCCCCTGATTTATCTCATCCACACAGTTCAATTCGTTGTTCTCGTGTTAATTTTGCCATACAAAAAAACACCCGATTATTTAAATACAAATAATCGGGTGTACTACGCAATCACCAATCTGTTTTTCGTTTATTTTAGTTTTTGTTTTACATCTTGTAATATCTGAATTGAACGCTGAAGTTGGCTTTGTTCTTCCTTTGATAATGGCACTTCATAAGCTTGAATAATACCTGTTGAACCAATCAATGCTGGAGTACCAAAGTATACATCGTTTGTTCCATATAAATCTTTAATATATGTACTCACTGGCAATACAATCCTTGCATCCTCTAATATTGCCTTCGCAATAGCTACAGTTGTTGCTGCAATTGCATAGTATGTTGTTCCTTTTCGCAAATACACTTCCCAACCAGCTCGTGCCGTTTGTTCTTGGATTGCTTGCTGTTGCTCTTCATTCATTGAACGATTATTTTGCTTTAACCAATCACTCAATGGTAACGCTCCTATTTTCACTTGTGACCATGCAATCATTTGTGAATCACCATGTTCACCTAACACTGTTGCTGACACTGATGATGGATTTACACCTAAGTACTCACCAACGAGATGTTGGCAACGTGCTGTGTCAATCGCTGTCCCTGTACCAATAACTTGTTCAGGATTCAGCCCAGATAATTGCCATACATAGTATGCCATAATATCTACTGGATTGGAAATGACTAAAAATTTACCTTGAAAACCACTTTCCATAACTTGTGGTACAATTTGGTCACAAATACGTGCTGATGTATATAAGCTATCTAATCGTGTTTCTCCTGCTTTCGGTGGTGCACCTGCTGCAATAATGATAATATCAGCATCATGGCAATCTGCATATGTTCCAGCAAAAACATGTGTATTAGCCTGAACATATGGTAAAGCATGGAGTAAATCTAGTGCTTCTCCAACAGCACGTTCATGATTGTAATCAATCAAAACAAGTTCTTCACATAGCTGCTGATGAATAAAACTAAATGCGCAGCTTGACCCAACAAGCCCAGTCCCTATAATGACTACTTTTCTTTTTTTTTCCATATTTTTTCCCCTTTCATCACATTACTTTTATTATACGCAAACATATTGAAAATAGAAAGAAAAATCCCATAAATATAAGTACCCTGATAATAAAAAAGCACGTATAGACGTGCTTCAAATAATGCAATGAGTGAATGTTATTCCCACGTTGTCAGCAATACTGTTGCTTCACCACGTAATATCAATGGAGTATCTGCTTCGATATAAAGTGTTTCATATGGTGTAAGAGTGTAAGTTTTCGTACTATCACTCATTGTCAGCACGCCTGACACTACACTCATCGTCATCGCTTGTGTTGTCGTGTATATCTTCTCATCCACAATGTGTTGGGCATGTACTTCAAAGTACGGTGTTACTAATGCTGTAAATTCGTCAGCTTGGATTTTCATTGCTCCTGCTGTTTGGCCATAATCGATCACATCTAGTGATTCTTTAATATGAATTTGCCGATCACGTCCCCAATCGTATAATCGATAGGTTGTATCACTACTTTGTTGAATTTCTAACAATTCAAGTCCACCCATAATCGCATGTACTGTCCCAGCTGGGATATAGAGCATATCTCCAGCTGCAACATCAACATACGTTAAATATGATTCAATTGTTCCATGTTTTAATGCTTGTTCAATATCAGCTTTCGTCACGTCTTTTTCCAGACCAAAGATGAGTTTTGCTCCTGGTGTTGCTTGTGTAATATACCAACATTCTGTTTTGCCACGATCAGTTGTATGTGCCTTGGCGTAGGCATCATCTGGATGAACTTGCACAGACAACGTTTCATTGGCAACAATATATTTAATCATAATAGGCAAATCAACTCCAAAATATGTTGATAATGGCATGCCTGTTTCTTGCACTCGTGTTTCACCATTCGGATGTGTTGAAAATTGCCAGTCTTCATATCCCCAGATTTTTTCACTCCGATATGGCTGTAAGCTAATGATCCCCATAAAAATCTCCCCTTATTTTATTGCACTATTCTGTGCCCATAACGCTGCTCCAATAATTCCCGCATCATCACCACATTGTGCAATTTCACAGCGGACAAATGGAGCAACATTATCGTACACTTTTGTTTTGGCTTGTTGTGCGACTTTATCGACGAAGCCTGGATTATGTCTTGCGACACTTCCTCCAAAAACCATAATATCTGGATCAATAATTCCTTGGACTGTCGCACAGAAATTTCCAAGCTTACAGGCTGCATAATCGATAACTGCTTGTGCTTGTTCATTTCCTTCGGCTGCTAAAGTAAACACATCTGCCGTGTCTTCAATTGGTAGTCCAGCTTGTAAGCCTAATTCATAAATTCCTGTTCCTGAACAAATGCGTTCTAAGCTTCCTTGAATTGTTGCCCCTTTGACATACTGTGTTTCATCAACAAGACAATTCGCAATTTCTTGTGCAAAGCCATGTGCACCTTGGAAAATTGATCCATTGACGACGAGTCCTCCTCCAAGCCCTGTAGAAACGGTAAAATATTGAACAATATCATATGTTGCTCCTGCGCCTATACATGCTTCTGCAAAAGCAGCTAAATTCGCATCGTTATCCATTACAACGTGCTTTCCACTCAAGTGTTTTAATGTTTCCACAAGTGGAAATTGATGCCATCCAGGTAAATTCGGTGGATTTAACACGATACCTTGTTTGATATCTAGTGGACCAGGGCACGCAACACCAATTGCTTCATACGTATTCGATGCTAACTGCTGAATTGTATCAACAATTGTTTGCATGTGTTCCAATGGATTATTTGGATTGGTTGCAAAGCGAGTTTGAGCGATGCATGTAGTATGTTCAAAAACAGCGACACGTGTCTGTGTGCCACCAATATCTATTCCGACAGTTTTCATAATGATTCCTCCCTGTTTCCTCCACAGTATACAAAGAAACAAAGTTGCTTGTAAACGATTTCTTCGCCATTCCCACCAAATATACAATAAATCAATAATTTTTGCAATTAATGTACTATAACAAAAAAACTACGTTTTAAACGTAGTTTTTTATTCTTATTTATCTAATTTTAGAGCAATGTATTCATAACTTAGATATTTTCTTGTTTATTTTACATCTTTGTCACTATATTTTACAAATTCATTTGTGATGCTATTTCTATCATTTTATCAGCATCAGTAATTGTGCGTAGGACACGACACGGATTTCCAACGGCAATAACATTCGCCGGTATATCTTTTGTTACGACACTTCCTGAACCAATAACTGTGTTTTCACCTATCGTAACTCCTGGATTAACAATTGCTCCCGCCCCAATCCAGACATTATCCTCAATAGTAATTGGTTGTGCGTACTCATATCCACTATTCCGCTCACTCGCAATCAGTGGGTGTGTTGCTGTCATAATACTCACATTGGGAGCAAACATGACATTTTTACCGATTATTACTGGTGCAACATCTAAAATTGTCAGATTAAAGTTCGCGTATGTATTATCACCCCAATAAATATTTCGTCCATAATCACAACGAAATGGTGGTTCAATAAAGTAATTATCAGTTGTTGAACCGAATAACTCTTTAATGATTTGTTGTCTTAAGGTCGACTCTTCAGGTGCTGCTGTATTAAACGTATGAATCGCCTTTCGTGCAGCAAGGCGCATTGCGACCAATGTTTCATCTCCTGAAAAGTACAATTCTCCGTCAATCATTTTTTCATATTCTGTTTTGTGTTCATCCATTTTTATTTTTCTCTTATTTAAGCTTTGTTTTGGTTGGCATATGAGCTTCTGTTTCACATAACTGGACAAGCTCTCCAACTAGCTGTTTTAATGCTGTGATCGCTTCGTTTGGTGCAGAGTATAGTTGTTTTGTTATTGACTCAATTCTTATCCGTGTTGCTGTTGGTTGAATAGGAAGTGTATCTATCCAATATCCTAATCGCTTTTCTCCAGGATGAAAGTGTTTATTGATAGCAAACAAAATGTCGGTAAAGCTTGCAATAATAGCCGTATAGCGGTGATTCATACTGATGATATCATCACGTTTTATAGCTTTTTCCAATTGTTGTATCAAACTCGAGTCTTTATCGGTAATCATTGGTAAATTTTTAGTAATGATTGCATATTTTACTTGGTCTGGGTAATTTTCATAGCGTTGTTGTAAGTTTGTATAACATTGATTTTGTTCATATAGCATTACTCCTTGCATCACAGTCCACCAAAATGCGGTTGTATATCCTAAAGATGCGTTTCCTTGTTGAATTATCGCTAACTGTTTCTCCATTTCTTTCATATTCCAATATATGAGTTCATACGCAATACCGTTTTTTAGCACACCAAAATCTTCAACACCAAAGTCTTCACACTGTACGGTATAGTGCTCACTACACATAGCTAAAATAGCCGTCCGCTGTTCAATTGTTGGTAATTCTTGGTCATAATAAATATAAATGTCATAGTCAGAGTATGTATCTGCCTGATTCGTTGCATGTGAACCACCTATTACAATGGCCTGAACACACGCAAATTGTTCAAATGCTGATACAAGTTGTTGTACTTCTCTATCGATTACTATTTTCATCATTTCCATCACCTTTGTTTCATAGCGTTTATTTTAAAACTAAAGTTATTGTTTGTTCTATCGCCTCAATGTAACTCTATTATTCCTTTATTGTTACAACGTGTTCAGCACTCAGGTTTAACGTGCTTCACACTTTGAGACTCGACAAATCGTAAACATTGTTGGCCGCAGTCTCAACCTGCTACCAATGTTCACTTATTTGTCATACCGTCTCAATGTAACCCTATTATTCCTTTGTTGTTACAACGTGTTCAGCACTCAGGGTTTTAACGCGTTTCGCACTTCAGTGTTCGAAAAAACTCACATATTCTCGGGCGGCATCTCAGCTGCCTGTGAATATGCGATTATTTTTCAACCACACTGATGAAAACTGCTCGTCCTTGGTTTTTTCACCGTGCTCAAACGCTTAGCTTTTTAACATGCTTCCACCTACAGGAGTTTGAAATAAGCCGAAATCTGTTCAAACTTTCCAAAT
>CAMFJD010000022.1 GCA_945956935.1 uncultured Bacillota bacterium
CACGACGAATATCTGGCGGTGTCTCAGCCACCTGATTTTCGTCGCTTATTTTTATGTTGTCTTGCTGACAACTATATTCTTTGCTTTTGGCACCGGTGTCAGCACTCAGTGTTTTAACGCGTTTCGCACTTCAGTGCTCGAAAAAACTCACATATTCTCGGGCGGCATCTCAGCTGCCTGTGAATATGCGATTATTTTTCAACCACACTGATGAAAACTGCTCGTCCTTGGTTTTTCACCGTGCTCAAACGCTTAGCTTTTTAACGTGCTTCCACCTACAGGAGTTTGAAATAAGCCGAAATCTGTTCAAACTTTCCAAATGAGTTTCTGACAGATTTCTCTGCTTATTTCTGGACTCCTGTTTTTGACTCTATTTCTTATTGGTGCAAAACCGGTGTCAGACACTCAGGGTTAACGTGCTTCCACCTTCTCCTTCTTCGACAAGCCCAAAATTTCAGTTTTTTGTGCTCACAGAAACTTCAATTTTTACCACTTGTCCACCAGAATGAGATGTTTCCTCTAGTTTCTTCGTTTGAAACACCGGTGTCAGGCACTCAGGTTTTTAACGTGCTTCACACTTTGAGACTCGACAAATCGTAAACATTGTTGGCCGCAGTCTCAACCTGCTACCAATGTTCACTTATTTGTCATACCGTCTCAATGAACCTTATTATTCCTTTGTTGTTACAACGTGTTCAGCACTCAGTGTTTTATAAGCTTTCGCCGTACATTTCATCAAGTTGTGCTTGAATTTTTGCATCATCTAAATACTCTTCGTATGTCATTTCTTTATCTACTAGACCATTCGGTGTTATTTCAATAATACGTGTTGCTAATGATTCTACAAATTGTTGGTCATGCGATGTAAAAATCATTGTTCCTGGGAAACGTGTTAATCCTTCATTCAATGCCGTAATCGATTCAAGGTCTAAATGGTTCGTTGGATCATCTAATACTAATACGTTCGCATTTGTTAACATCATACGTGATAACATACAGCGCATTTTTTCTCCCCCTGAGAGAACTGGTACTTTTTTCAGTACTTCTTCTCCAGAGAATAACATACGTCCTAAGAATGAACGTAAGAAACTTTCTGATTGATCCAGTGGTGAATACTGACGTAACCATTCAACTAAGTTCATATCTAACCCATTAAAATATTGTGAATTGTCACGTGGCATATATGAAGTTGTTACTGTTACACCCCATTTGAAAGTTCCGCTATCTGCTTCCATTTCACCCATGATAATCTTAAATAATGTTGTCAATGCAATATCATTGCGACCTGTTAATGCAATACGATCGCCTTTGTGTAATTGGAATGAAACATTATCAAGCACTTTTACACCATCAACTGTTTTTGTTAATCCTTCAACAAATAAAATTTCATTTCCAACCTCACGTTCTTGCGTAAATCCAACAAATGGATAACGACGTGATGATGGTGTAATATCATCTAATGTAATTTTTTCTAACATTTTCTTACGTGATGTTGCTTGCTTTGATTTCGAAGCATTCGCACTAAAGCGAGCGATGAAATCTTGTAATTCTTTCATTTTCTCTTCTTTTTTACGGTTCGAATCTTGCATCATACGTTGTGCTAATTGACTTGATTGATACCAGAAATCATAGTTTCCTGCATAAATTTTAATTTTCCCAAAATCAACGTCAGCCGTATGTGTACATACTTTATTTAAGAAGTGACGGTCATGGGATACAACAATCACAGTATTTTCAAAGTTTAATAAGAAGTTCTCTAACCAACGAATTGCTTTCACATCTAAGTTGTTTGTCGGCTCATCGAGTAATAAAATATCAGGGTTACCAAATAAAGCTTGTGCAAGTAATACTTTTACTTTTTCAGCACCTTTTAATTCTGACATTAATTTATCGTGTAACTCTGTTTTAATTCCTAATCCACTCAATAAGACGGCTGCATCAGACTCAGCATCCCAACCATTTAATTCTGCAAATTCACCTTCTAATTCAGCCGCGCGCATTCCGTCTGCTTCATCAAAATCAGGTTTCATATATAAAGCGTCTTTTTCTTTCATGATATCATACAAACGTTTATGACCCATAATTACTGTTTCTAACACTTGCATTTCTTCATAT
The DNA here is from genome assembly GCA_945956935.1 of uncultured Bacillota bacterium. Taxonomy (GTDB): domain Bacteria; phylum Bacillota_I; class Bacilli_A; order Culicoidibacterales; family ZOR0006; genus ZOR0006. The sequence goes on from CAMFJD010000022.1 coordinate 2,116, forward strand.
GCGAAATGATCTTGGCGTAACATTGCCAAACGAAGTCCAGGTGCGATATGCACATTTCCGCTTGTCGACTCGATATCACCAGATAATACTTTTAAAAATGTTGATTTTCCTGCACCATTTGCACCGATTAATCCATAGCAATTTCCAGGAACAAATTTAATATTTACGTTCTCAAATAACTTACGATCTGAGAATAAGACACTGACATTACTTACTGTAATCATTGCATACCTCCACATGTTCAAGAATAAGTTTTTTCTTGATTTACATTTCGAAATTATACCATTTTTTAAGAGTAAAGGCAATGAGATTTCACTCAACTTTCACGACTGAAAGTTAGAATTAGCTGTGCACGCCCACTACTTCTTCATTCTCTATCTTCTAAAAAAGAGTTAGCTCCACACATTCACATGCGCAAGAACTAACTCTTTACTTATACTAATATTTATTCACTTACTTTAACCACTTCTGCCGGTGTATACCCATTTAGATCAATTGCAATTTGACTCATAATAACTGGTGTGATTGGTGCATCACTGTTATTTGTTTCGACATTTTGCAGTTGCTCGACAATATCTAAACCTTCAACAACTTTTCCAAAAGAAGCATATTGGCCATCTAGATGTCCTGCTTGTCCACTTACAATAAAGAATTGACTTCCAGCACTATTTGGATCATTTGTCCGTGCCATTGATAACACACCAACTTCGTGTGATAGTGTCGGACCTTGGAACCCATTTTGGGCAAATTCACCAGCAATTGCATAGCCAGGTCCTCCACCTCCTGTTCCTTCAGGATCACCACCTTGAATCATAAAATCTTTGATAATTCGGTGAAATGTTAAACCATCATAATACCCTGCTTCTGCCAATGCAATGAAGTTATTCACTGTATTCGGTGCAACTTCAGGATATAATTCAGCAACAATATCTCCATATCCTTCAATTGTGATTGTTGCCGTTGGAATACTTCCACTCGGAACATATGCTGTTGTTTGTCCACTTGTTTCTTGTGTTGTTTCATCAGTTGTTGTATTTTTACCAATGTTTTGGAAAACAAAAACAGCAACAAAGGCAATCACAACGACTGCTAGTAATACCATTAAATTTTTCATTTTTTTACCTTCTTTTTCAAAAAATACATTCCCTTTTGATAATACAAAAATCCTGCTTGCTTTGCAAGAGTTATTCATCTTTTACATGTATCTCTTTCACAGCCTTGCGAGCTAAATAACTATCATAATTTTCTTCATGCATTTTGTCATTTAATAACGAAAAAACCGTTTTACTGTCCACCAAATTCCTAAAGCTACGCCGCCTACTGTTGTCAGTGCATATAAAATAGATGAATAATCATTTTTGTATAGCGGAATTCGCTGTATATCATCATTATCATTTCCTACTGATTCTGTAACTATCAACGTATCCACACCCTCACCTGGTACTTCTGTTGGCGGTGTGCTCTCCGTTTCGCTCTGTGGTTCCGTACTTCCTTCTGTTAGTGTTTCTTCTTCTAATGTCTCACTCTCTTCTTCTACACCTTCACTTGGTACTTCTGTTGGCGATGTACTCTCCGTTTCACTCGGTGGTTCCGTACTTCCTTCTGTTAGTATTTCTTCTTCTAATGTCTCACTCTCTACTGCATCTTCTCGATCAACTACTTCAATTTGAATCTGTTGAGTAGCAGCCAATCCAAAATAATCACTCGCATGATACATTACACTATATTCACCAGGTTTCATTACTTTTTGATCCTCATCAATAAATACAGCTGACCAATCTTTTGACATACGAATTTCACCATTGCCAAACACATGCATCTGAGATTCTAAACTTGCTTGAACATCTCCCAAAAATTCACCTACCTGTACTTGGAAACGTGTAGGCATTTCAAACATAACTGACGTAAAAAGCATATTATTTTTCACAACAAATGCCTGTTTCTGTTCGTCAGTCCACTCAGCAAAAGTACTTGTCACAACATTTGCATAGCGACTATCCAACACACGATTTCTTGCCTCATCAATGCCATATTGAGTTATTAAATTATCAAGATACTGCTGCAAAAATTGTTGTTGTAATGTACTATTAGACTGTGATTCACTTACTTTCACAAAAGCTCCCTCGCGTATTGTATATATATCGTTACCGTTTGCTTGTGTATACATAATTTGAGCATCTACTTTTGACTGAATCTTAAGCCTTGTTGCTGCTTCAGCGTGGAAAAGTTCTAGTTGATACCCCTCTTTAAACTCAACTGTTGTATCAAAAATGTCATAAAACTGACCACTAAAATCTATTTCTGAAATAATATTTCCAACTGCATCTCTTATTTTATAGCCAAAATACGTTTGATTAAAATAAACATGTGGTTCACCACGCCCCTTATGAATCGTCACATGTTGTTTACTACGATCATACTTCATAGTAGCAACCCAATTATTTCCAAGTCCTAAAACGGTAATATCTACACCTGACTTGTACGCTGATTCATGTAATTGCTCATAGTCAACTTGAACATCATTCCGATTTGTCCCTACGCTCACATATCGTAATTCATCATATTGGTATAAACCACTTTGTGTTTTCGGCACTTTCAACGTATATTGTCCAAGCTGTATACTTTGAAATGTCATTCTTTCTGATTGAATTGTTTGACGTGTAACTTCTTGCTCACCATCATATATAATGACTGTTCTTCCCTGCAATTCACTCAAATCATTGATGTTGAATGTCAAATTTAAATCTGCTGTTTCATCGATTTCACGCATCATTTCATTAGATACAATTGTATAGCGATTAGCGAGTTTAAGTTGTTCTTGACTTTGTTGTGCTTTCTCTATCGCCCCTACTTCCGATGCTTTTCCATACAAGTATTGGAGCGGAATCATTTGTTTAAATCCTTCTTTTAACGACCATTGCTTGATGTCTTGGCTCACGCGAAAGCCCCAGTGTTCAAAATAACTTGCTACATTATAGCCTGACTCAGCACTTAATGTCCGAATCAAAAATTCGGTCATTGGCATGTTGACTCCACCAGTTGCCATCGCCTGACGATATGCACGATTTACTGACGACATCGCTTTTTCTGGTCCAATAAAATCAAATAAATTAATAAAAAATTGTAACCTTGGTCGATAACTCACATAACCTGCTTGCTCTGAGTTATCAAGGCTATCACCATTCAACCATGGAATGACACCATACTGGGGCTTAATCTCCATATAATGTGAATAAATATTCGTCCACATTTCTGCCAAATCAATATCATCTCCGTGAATATCATACCCATGTCCTAACTCATGATATAAGCCGTGACCTGGTCCTAGTAATCCCGACATTGTTTGTGCATTTTGACCCACGTGATTTCCTGAATAATAACCCCATCCAGCTCCGGAAGCATTTGCTTTTAAAAAGTATTTTCCTACCACATTTACATCTAAAGGATTATCCGAATTCGCTTCAAGACCTGCAAAACGATCATATTGATCAAGTGTCTCATTATAAAAATTTGCCAAGTTCGCAAGGCTACTTTGAAAAGTCGTCAACAAACTCATTTGATCGATGAGAGGTACAAGTGCTATTGCGCGTCTAGAATCAAAAATAGCGTAAGGACTTTGTGTGTTCAGCCAAGTGTCTCGAAACACTCCCTCATCCTCACCTTCTACATAGATTGGTAACTCCTTTGTTTCACGCTCAATTACATATTCAATAATTGGTTGTTCACTATTGTCCGTTATCGGTGTACGTACAAATGGCACACTATCTGCTTTAGCAATTAAGCGAACATACTCCCCCGTTGGCGGTATCGTTCCCTGTACCTCTTTTTTTGCATCATCAGCTAACAATTCAAACGTAATTCCTTCATGAAAATTCGGATTAACTTGTCTCGCTTGAATTATTTGACCTGTCTGTAAAAAGACCCCCGGATATTGGCGATCATGATGTACTCCTTTGGAAATACGCAAATGTTGTGCATTTTTATTTGTATATAAAGTTTGTGTTTGTACATACGTTGCCTCTTGCCTTGGCACATCTCCCCGATTTCCATTCTGTTCATCTGCCCGAACAAAAAATACTGTTGATGTCATTCCAAGCAAACACACACATATACTCCCCATTATCCATGCTTTCTCCCACCTTTTTTGATTCACGTATTTTTTTCCTCACTTTCTTGTTTATCGCTTAAATAATAGTTCACTTGCCTATACATACATGATATAGAAGTAACTACTTTTAAAGTCTACCATTTTTTATTTGTAAAATTCAATAAAACTCTCTTTGCACAAATCTGTTGTTTACAAAATAAAATGATGAGATATTCATGATAATATTTTGATAAAATTATCAATAGTATGAGTGGTCTTCTATTGTAATCTATGAATCATTGAATTATCCGTATTTTTTTCAATGACAACTACTAAGAAATATGTTTTTTTAAACGTGAACCATTTGATTTATTCATTTTTTTCATAAGTAATTACTTGTCTATTCTAATACAAAAAGATAACTATTGCCGTTTTAGTAGAGAAAACTCCTAGTAATTAAATAAAAACACACAATGAGTCAATCATTGTGTGTTCAATCAATTTGTTATTCTCGTTCTTGCAAATATTCCCAACGTTCATATTTTGCTTCGAGTGCTGCTTCAAGTTTTGCTTTTTCAGCCATTAACACTTGAATTTTCTTGTAATCAACAGCGTGCACAACAATTTGTTCATCCAAATCGGCATTCGCAAGTTCCAATACTTCAATTTCATCATCAATTGTTTCTTTTTCTTTCCGTTCTTGATATGTCAATTTATTGGCTTGTTTTTCACGTATTTGTACTGGTTTAGCTGTTTTAATTGTCTGTTCTTGAGCGAACAATTCAACTTGTTGCTTATGCTGTGCAAAAAACTCCATATACTCTTGATAATTACCCGTATAGACACGAATATATCCATTTCCTTCGTAACCAAAAATTTTATTACACACACGATCTAAAAAGTAACGATCATGGGACACTGTAATCACAATACCTGCATAACTATCTAAATAATCTTCAAGTCGACGTAACGTTTCAATATCGAGGTCGTTCGTCGGCTCATCAAGTAATAAAACATTCGGTGCGCTCATTAACACGCGTAATAAATGTAATCTGCGCCGCTCACCACCTGATAAGTCACCAATACGTGAATACTGCATGTGTCCATCAAATAAAAATCGCTCGCACAACTGTGAAGCAGTAATCACTTCTTTGTTTGTTGTCTCAACAATTTGTGCAACTTCGCTAATATAATCAATCGCTCGCATATTCTCATTCATATGAGCATTGTCTTGTGAAAAATAACCAATTCGCACTGTCTCACCGATTTCGATTGTTCCTGAATCAACTACCAATTCACCCGTAATCATTCTCATCAATGTTGTTTTACCAATTCCATTTGGTCCAATAATTCCGATACGATCAGTTTTTGCCAATGTATAAGTGAAATCACTCATAATCACTTTTTCTCCAAATGATTTACTCACATTGTGAAATTCAATAATTTTTCGGCCTAAACGACTTGCTCCTAATGCGATATCAACTTGCTGTTGCATTTGAACACCTTGTTGGTTGCTCAACGCTTCAAAACGATCAAGTCGTGCTTTCTGCTTTGTTGTTCGTGCTTTTGCACCACGTTTTACCCAAGCTAATTCTTTCCGTAATAAATTTTGACGTTTTTGCTCAGATGCCGATTCCAATTGGATACGCTCCATTTTTTGTTCAAGAAAATAACTATAATTTCCATCATAACTAAAGAGACGTCCACGGTCTATTTCTAAGATACGGTTCGTTACGCGGTCTAGAAAATAACGATCATGGGTAATCATTACTACTGCCTCTTTTCGTGCATTGAGAATTGTTTCTAATTTATCAATCATATCATTATCTAAATGATTGGTCGGCTCATCTAAGATAAGCAATTCACTTGGTGTAATTAGAGCGGATGCTAATGCCACACGTTTACGTTGTCCACCAGATAATTGTTTCATTTTCAATGTTATATCTTGAATACCAAGCTTAGAGAGCGTTGCTTTCGCTTCACTCTCTAAATCCCATAAATGCAATCGATCAATTTCTCCTTGATAGGCTAGTAATTTCTCCCCCAGCTTTTCATCATAACTTCCACTTAAAATAGCCAGTAATTGCTCGTATTCACGTAACAAAACTATTTCTTTCGCATCACTTTTAAAAACTTGCTCAATCACTGTTGCTTCTGGATCGAATTCCGGATCCTGTGCTAAATATTCAATACGGACATGATTTCCTTTCACAACTTGACCTGTTTCTGGTGTTTCTTTTCCTGCTAATATTTTTAGCAACGTTGATTTACCAGTACCATTGACACCAATAATGCCAATTTTTTCGCCCTGATGCAAACCAAAAGCGAAATTATCAATTAACGTTTTTACACCGTAACTTTTAGTAATATTTTCAATACTCATAATATTCATTGTTTTTCACTCTTCTTTCCACAACTCTTATTATAACAAAAAATGTCTAAATATCCCAGCCAGTTCACTATGAGTCATACGTTCATCATTTCGTCTCTACCTTTGCTAATGATCTTGATTTACTTGTCGGCATTTGCTTTTTTCTATCATCTCATCTGCTTAAAATCAAGATTTGCAAATGTGTTTTTTAATTATATTTTTTGTTTTTTTATTAAAATGTTGATATAATTAAATTGTGAAAGATTATTGTTCATATGCTTTCACATGAGAAATAGATATTATGTTCTACCTGTATACAAAATAAACAAAAAGGAGTTGTTTTTATGCACAAAATTATATTTCCTTTATTTGCTATAGCAGCTGTTTTTAGCGCTAGCACACATGTTCCTTCACAAGTAACTGCAAATCAAACAGTTATTAGTAACGACAATTCTATTCAAGCACAAAACAAAACTGTTATTTCAAACATGCAAGCACAGAATAGTTGGGCTTTTGATCCAACCGATGTAGCATCACTTGTTGCTGAAGCTGATGCCATTGTTAAAGTAACTATCGATCGTGTGGAAACAAATACATTTTTCCCCAAAGATGCACTTATTCCCGTCACACCGATTTCAATTCATATCACTGAACAACTAAGTGGTGATGAACAGTTACCTACTACTGACACTGTCTATCTCCCAGGTGGTGATGTTCGTGTCGCCCAATTCATCGCTACTTTTCCAGAAAGAGCGTCAAAAATGGAACTTGATCAATTAAGTGAGACAGAAAAACATGAGCAATTTATCCGTTTTACAACTGATTATGACTATCAATTCAATGTCGGTCATGAGTACATTCTTATTTTAAATAAACAACTTGATGGTACGTACTCAATAGCCGAAAATGGTTACAGTATTTTCACAAACAGTACTACTTCACCAAACTGCTTCACAAATGTCATAACTGGTAAAGTATTCGAATAATATCGACATACATTTTCAACAGGTCTTTTCATTGACCTGTTTTTTCATGTCTATAAACAAAAAAAGCGTACATACTTGTATAGTACGTACGCCGATGAAGAACAAAGTCGTTCACCCTACTCATGTAGTAGTGGGTCGTGAACTTATTTGTATTATCACAAATTCTGCCATTAAAATCATCATTATTGTGTTAAAGTCATGTAATTTTTTCGATTTTTTCTTGTTAATTTTATACGATCTTCTGCCAATACATTCCTGGTTTCAGTCTTAAAAGATCCAAGATTACAATCAAGCTTACTAAATAATTCTTCGTTTTTGCCCCGCGAAATATTGTTTTCGAAATTGTGCTGGCGTTTGTTGGTATTTGCGTTTAAAACATTTTATAAAGTATGAAACATTCTCAAATCCATGTTCACTCGCAATATCTGTAATTGGTCGTGTCTGACGCAATAAAGCTTGTAATGCTTGTTCGAGGCGATAATTGTTCATATATTCTACACATGTCATTCCTGTTTCTTGCTTAAAAAAACGTGAAAAATGAAACTCACTGTAATTTGCAATTTTGGCCAATTGTTCAAGTGTTAGCGATTCTTGGTAATGTTGTTCAATATAATGGATAACTGCTTTGATTGTTTTAATTTTCTTCTGTTTTGTTACATCAATTTGTGGTTGGCGTTTCGTATACTTATAACGAAAAAGCTGCATTAAAAATAATAGCAAATGGCTCTTTATCTCTAGTTCATATGCAAGCGGTTGATTCAAATAACTTTGAATCATTACCTCTAGATGATAACTCAAGTACTCATGTCCAGCCCCCCCTTTTGGGATGTGTTGTTGAAAGCACATTGTTTCAAGTTGAATTGGTTCAATATATTGAAGATAGCCACGCTCTACAAGTGCTGTGCTTAAAAATTGAACATCAAAAACGATTGCCCAAGCTTTGGTATCGTGATGTCCAACTTGTAAAAAATTATGCAACTGCCCTTTTGGAATTAATAAAATTTCACCTGCTTGTAATTCATACTGACAGAAGTCCGCTTGGCAGACGAGCACACCTGATTGCACATAAATAATTTCCATTTCTGGATGCCAATGTAAATGACTTTCACGAACTCCATTTGCTAATGCGACTTCGTATATTTGAAATGGAAAAAGTGTTTCCCCGTGTGTGACACTTTCTTTTAATGCTAGTTTTTTCAAAATTACCCCTCCTTTTTCTTTTCAGCAAAATTGTGCTATTTTTTAGCAAATTTCACCAAGTAATCCCATTTTCTTCATAGTATAGTATGAAGTGTTTGAATTCAAGTATTTTCAAATACTTTATAGGAGGTTTTTATTTATGGCTCAGTTACCTAACTATTCGTACAAAACATTAGCTACGCTCACCTGGCCACTATTTATCGAATTGTTTTTTTATATGTTCATGTCCACAACCGATACATTTATGCTCAGTATGTATTCAGATTCATCTGTTGCAGCGGTTGGAATGGCTAATCAAGCCCTCTTTTTCGTAAGTGTCATGTTTAATTGTGTCGCACTTGGAACGTCAGTATTAATGACGCAAAACTATGGTGCTAATCGACCAGAGCAAGCACGTCAAGTTGCCTCACTATCAATTTATGTGAACCTTGCTTTTGGTGTCTTCATTAGCGTTCTCGTATTTTTTGCTGGTGATTTTCTATTAACAGTGATGAATACACCTGCTGAGATTTTCTCAACATCTCAATGGTACTTGAAAATTGTTGGTTCTATGCTTTTTTTAGCAGCTTTGGGACCGGTAACAAGTGCAATTTTACGGAGCAGTGGAGATACAAAGACACCGATGAAAATTGTTTTATTTGGGAATGCATTAAATATTATTGGGAATGCCATTTTTATTTTCGGATTGTTCGGATTTCCCGCGATTGGTCCGATTGGTGTCGCTATTTCTACTGTTTTTGCTCGATTCATTCAAGTTGTTATCGCTTTTTATATCATTTTTAAACGCTTAAAAATTTCTTGGCGCTTCACTTTTGATGCTAAAATAATTAAAAACATTTTATCGATTGGTATTCCTGGGGCACTTGAACAGCTGTCATATAGCGGATCACAAATTTTCATTACTGCTTTTGTCGCCAGTCTTGGGATTGCTAGTATTACAACACGAACATACGTAAATAATTTAACGATGTTCGTTTACTTATTCGCTGCTTCAATATCACAAGCAAATGAATTAATGGTAGGTCATATGATTGGAGCACAACTCAAGTCATTGGCACATAAACGGGTTTTACAAGTTGATATGCTTTCTCAATCTGTTTCAGCAATTTTAGGCGCTGCTGTCTATCTCGCTGCCCCTGTTCTTTTGACTATTTTTACATCCGATCCCGAAATCATCGCGCTTGGACAACAAACTATTCTTGTCATTGCTATAATGGAACCTGGGCGTGCGATGAATATCGCTTTTGTCGGCGCATTACGCGCTACAGGAAATGCACGGATTCCTATGATTGTTGGTATTCTTGGGATGTGGCTGATTGCTGTCCCTGTCGCTTATTTTGCCGGTATTTATCTCGGATTTGGTATTGTTGGTATTTACATTGGTATGCTTGCTGATGAATGGATTCGCGGTATAACGCTCTTAATTATTTGGCAACGAAAAAAATGGATGCATACCTCAAATTTAGATTTAAACTTCAATTTTGATGATGATGGTGAGCACCACATTGTACAAGTATAAAAAAACGATACTCACTTTGAAGTGAGTATCGTTTTTTTAATCATATATATGTTTGATAAACATGTTTCGTATTATTTGTGTTAGTTGTTAGTGTTAGTTGATGAATAAAATACTCCAATGTTTTCTTGACATATATAGCTTGTTTTCCTTGGGATATCCGACCTCAAGTATTCAGTGAACCATCCCCTAGCCAAACGCCATGAGGCACTATGGAAGGGGCTTCCACTTCATTTGACCGAAGTAGACTGCTCTTCTACCGAACGCAGATATATAAAATGTTGGAAATGTGAACAAATCCATAAGATAGCAAATTATGCTATCACCAGCTCGTACATCGCTTTATAAGTAGACAAAGTGCATTGAGTTCTTCACTCAAGCAGTTGAACTTTTTCCACCACTTGAGACCATATCTTCACAGACATGGATTTTGCGTATTTCGTAATGAAATATCGTGTGCCAATGTTATATGACACATTTAAATTACAATTATCCTGTTTGCCAGTCTGGAACGTACAGCCACTGGCATTTTTTTGATTACGTTTAACCTCATTGCTACATAAAATGCTAACTTTGATATTAGACGTACTCACAAATGCGTAACAAATTAGAAAGGATTATGTTAGGTTCGCCTTTTTGTTCAAGAGTAGGATAATTTCTCTTAATACTTTGTTTGCAACTGCTGTTGACACACCACTATGATCATAGTCTGGACTAAGTTCAACCAAATCTGCACCTACTAATTCCACATCTGCCGCTTGAAATGCAGTAAAGACGCTTTCCAATTCACGATATGTTATTCCACCCGCTTCAGGCGTTCCTGTTCCTGGAAATATAGATGGATCTAAAATATCTAAGTCAATTGTGATATATACTTTTTCTCCTGCCAACTTCTCAAGCTGTTGAGCCACTGTCGTTACTTGAAATGGCTCCATATAAGTATGTTGATCTTGCAATGCAAAATCAAATTCACTTTTCATGCCCGAGCGAATTCCAAATTGAAAAATACGCTCATCACCGACAATATCATGAATACGACGAATAACTGTTGCATGTGAAAAATATGCTCCATCAAGCTCATCACGTAAATCTGTATGTGCATCAAAATGGAAAATATAAGCATTTGGATGTGCTTGTAAGACAGCTTTTACTGCAGGTAACGTTACTAAATGTTCGCCACCAATCATACATGGTTTTTTACCCGCTTGTACAATTTCGCTCACTGTCGTTTCAATTGTGTTTAATACTGTCTGTACATCCCCAAGAGGAAAATACATTTCTCCACCATCATGCACACGACAGTCTACTAAATCGAGTTGTAATTTAGGGCTATATGTTTCTAACCCGATAAATTCTGGTCGCATTGCCTTCGAAGCGAAACGCGTTCCCGGACGAAACGATGTTGTTCCATCAAATGGTGCTCCAAATACAACAATATCGCTGTCTTCAAAACTACTATCCATGCCCATAAATTGAAAGTCATTACATAAATTACTTGGCATTCGCTAACATCTCCAATACATATGTTGGCAACGCAAAACTTCCAACATGTAAGTCTGTATTATAATATTTTGTTTGTAATCCAAATTCATTCCATTGAGCAAATTTTGCATCTTGAATTGGATCTAATCCTTTTGAAGCAAATCCAAAGAGCCAATGTCCTGATGGATATGTTGGAATATGTGCTTGATACACACGTGATACCTGGAAGATTGTCTGTAATTTTGCATGTGCACGCTGCATTTCTTTTGCATTATGTGCAAAATATGGACTTTCATTTTGATTAACTAAAATCCCCTGTTCACTTAAAATACGATGGCAGTCAGTATAAAATGCAGTTGTAAATAAACCTTCTCCTGGACCAATTGGATCTGTTGAATCAACAATAATTAAATCATATGTTGCATTTTTTGCCTGTGCACAAAATGCAACACCATCTTCAAAATAGAGATTGACACGTGAATCATCCAATTGACTTGCACATTGTGGAATCCATTCTTGTGAAGCACGAACAACAAGTTCATCAATCTCTACCATATCAATTTGCTCAATATGAGGATAACGCGTCAATTCACGAACCGTTCCGCCATCTCCACCACCGATAACAAGCACTTTTTTGATATTGGGATTGACTGCCATTGGTGTATGAACAATCATATCATGATACACAAATTCATCTTTTTCATTTACCATCATTAAACCATCTAATGTTAAGAAAGTCCCTAGTTCTTCGCTTTTAAACACATCTACTTGTTGAAAATCAGAGTGTTGGTGGTACACATGTTGTGTTACTTTCACACCAAAACGAATATTTTCTGTCCATTCTTCTGTATACCAAAATTCCATTTTTATTCCCTTGCCAATTTATACTAAAACTTATAGATTAATTGACGTCCTTTCTTATTCTTTCATTCTTTGCGAATGTATACTCTTATACCTGAAATTATTTATGCTATTTCTGGTTTAAATGTTATTTTCCCCAAATTTTCAGGATGATGCTTTTGAATTTTCGCTGTTAAACCACGTGGGATTTCTACTGACTCGCTAAACTCTGCTTTTAATAATTGTTCTAACAATTCAAAACTCTTCCAAGGATCAATATCACCACAAGTAAAGAAGTCTGCTGATGCAAATCCGTATTCTGGCCAGGTATGAATTGTTAAATGGGATTCGGCGATAATAACTGCTCCACTTACTCCCCATGGATTAAAGTGATGAAATACAGAATCAACAATTGTCGCATTTGCATGTAGTGCTGAATCATTCATTGATTGTTCGATAAATCGAGGATTTTTTAACACCTCTGGATCACAGTTATAATACTCGACTAAAATATGACGTCCTAATGTTTCTACTTTCATGTGTAATTACTCCTCTATAACTAAAATTGTGGCTAATGTTGAATCATGATGGTCCGTTAAATACGCTTGTTGTAATTGTAATGTTTTGATATAAGTAATAATTTCTTCAGTTATTCGCTCACCTGGTGTGATAATAGGAATTCCTGGCGGATAGGCAAGAATGCTCTCACCAGATAAACGCATCACTGCTTGTTCAATTGGTACAGCGATTTTCTTCGCATAGTATGCTTCCCTTGGTGTGTACACTACTTCTGCTTGTAGGGGGATATATGCTTTGTTCGTCACTTCAATATTATTTGAACGATTACTTAATCTTTTAAATGCATTGATTAAGCGATCGACGTGCTCTTGTGTCTCTCCTAAACTAAAAATTGCAAGGACATTATCCATATCTGCCATTTCTAATTGTATTTTTTCATATTTCCAAAAATATTCATACACTTCAAATCCACTCAATCCAAGTCCACGTACACAAATACCAAGTTTCGTTCTATCAGTTTGCTGTGTGCTATGTGATTGAACACAACTTAATCCAGGTATACTTGTAATACATTTGCGTGCATACGTCACATATTCTAATGTTTTTGTGAGTTGTTGATTACCATTAATAACTAAATTCTGTCTAGCTGCATCAAGACTCCCCATTAGTAGATAGGAGCTTGATGTTGTCTGTAACATATTAATTGTTTGTTGTACTTTTGCAGCAGAAATGCGCTTTGTATTGACAAGTAACGCTGATGCCTGTGTTAACGCTCCACCTGTTTTATGTAAGCTAACACTTGACATATCAGCACCTGCTTGCATTGCTGATTGCGGAAATTCAGCATGAAAATGTAAATGTGCTCCGTGTGCTTCATCAACAAGAACAACTATATCGTGGGCATGACAATATGACACAATAGCAGATAATTCACTCACAAATCCATAATAGGTTGGATTCAATAAGAAGACTGCTCTTAAATCACTATGCTTCTCATGCACTACTTTTACCATATCTAGCGTGATATTCTCACTAATTCCAGTCTTGCTATTCACTTTCGGTTGTACATATATTGGTGTTGCACCAGTCAAAATTAAAGCATTCACTGCTGATTTATGAATATTTCTTGGTAACAGTACTTTTTGATTTGGACCAAGAGTTGACATCATCATGACATGAATTGCCGATGTCGTTCCATTGGTTAAAAAGAATGCTTCATCTGCATCATAGGCATGAGCTAATAGTTGTTGTGCTTGTGCGATCACACCATTGGGATTTGCTACATTATCAATTCGCGGTGCTGAATTCGTATCAATTCTCATTAATTGTTCACCAAAAGCATGCTGTAATATTGGCATACCTTGTCCACGCTTATGTCCTGGAACATCAAAGCATGCCACATCGTCTTCACTATATGCTAATAACGCTGACAATAGTGGTGTTGTTTCTTGCATGAGAACACCTCCTTTTTCATTCAAATACATAAGTTTACTATTACTGTTATTTCCGTTAATGAAGAACAGCAAGTTTACTGTGACTGTTATCTCTCGTTACAAGTAACTATTAGTTTAGCTACAGTAAACTTCTTTGCAAAAAAAAGCATCTTCGAGTACAAGTCCGTCTGTTTCAACGGTTGTTATATTAAAATATTTTCTCACAGATGACAAGTTCTTTTTTTGAGCAGGCATATCTTTTTTTTCCGCTCTTCTGTCAGAAAAGGTACTTTTTTCGGTGAGTTCGCTAAAAATAGTAATAGTAAACTTTATGTTTACTCTTTTTATTGTTATTTATAACAAAAAAATTTTTTTATTTTCTAATGTTTCTTTTGCAATAAGTTCATACAAAACGCAAAATTATAATCATCTCATGAGTAAACTTTGTGTGCTTTTTACTTGTGTATGAGTCATGTACTCGGATACATTCCTCTTTTTATTTACACTCTTTTGACAATTGTTGACTCATAATACATGCTGTGAGTAAACTTTTTTGACAACAAAATAAAAAGCAAGGGAATAGTCAGTTCTATTTCCTTGCTTTTGTGTATCTATATATTTAAATTTTTTTCAATAATGTATCCCGGATCAAGCTATAATTCATTAATTGACATGTAAACTGTGCGAATGTTGGTTCAGATAATATCATCATTTGTTTTGTTCTTAACGGAATAAATTGAATTTTTCCATCAACTAACAAATCACTGCTCTGTTCTTCTACTAATGTATACAGTGGCTCCATGTTTTCATTTTCTTGGCGTCGTTTTGCTAAACGACCATTATGCCAAACTGTTATATATTCAGCTGTCGTATCTAGTATTACGTTGCGTCCTAAATCGAGTTGTAACACTTGATAGCTTGTTTTAAGTTGATCAAAAAGTACAAATAATGCTGTTGTTGTTTTCTTTCCTACTTGTGTTGTTGTCACTAAAAATGACATCACTTGATACGTATCATCATTTCCTTTCACTAAGAAACTTCGATAATATCCACCTGGTGCAATACCCTCAATTTGTGTTGATTTTATATAACGTAATCCCAAATCCATCTCAATACAAATGGCTCCTTGTTCCATCTGTACTAATTTATGTGCTACATCTAAATATGCCTCTGCTAGGTTCACACTCACACTCACATATTCATCTTTTAAACCGCTCGCTACAATTTCCCATTCTTGTGTTTCATTACACATACGCAAGTGATCAACTTGCCGTAATTGCTCAAGATTTTGACGTATAAACTGATTACGACCAACCTGTTCACCTGCTTTTTCTGGAATTAATACATGGTATGATTGGAGATCACAAGGTACATAGTCTGTCGCCTCGCCATTCAATGTTGCACTATGCATCTGTGTACCATTTGTTACAATTACATACCGACTTCCAAGCTCCATAGCCGCCTCATATGCACGTGTAATCATTGTTTGAGTTACTTCTTGATGTTGGCTTGTACATTTAATAAGCATCAATGGCTTTAATTTTCCTTGACGATAATACTCAACGACAAAATCACCAATTCGATCAGATGGTAAACGATACAAACGATATGGCATCGCACTTTGAATCATTGTTGATGGAACACCAACAATCTCTTCTAAATATGTTCCGATATATTGCTTTAACTGCTGAAAATCGTTGATTGGTACAAAACGCTTTTGCCAACGATCAAAATAAACACTCTCTCCTTGATGTTGATATTCTTTTGGTGCTGATGCTTGTAAAAACTGGGGTGTTTGTAACATGTATTTTCACTCTCTTAACCGAAAATAAGACATCTGTCCATAACCTGGTTGTTATAGCTAGATGTCATCAGTTAAGACCTTTCTTTCTTTTTTTGATTGGTCTTTTGTTTATTTTATTTTACATTGTTCAACCACTTTAGTAAATGCTTCTTGTTCATTTACAGGTGCTGAAAAATAATATCCTTGAATATAATCCCCTTGCCATTGTGAAAGCAAGTGTAATTCTGCTTTTGTTTCAACACCTTCGGCAACAACTGGCATATTCATTACGTGAGCTGCCTCAATCATCATTTTAACGAGTGTTTGATATTGAGTACTCGTTGTTAATTCCCGTATAAAACTACGGTCAATTTTCACTTGTGATAACGGTAATTTGACAAGATAATTCATTGATGAATAACCTGTTCCAAAATCGTCTAAAGCAAGTCCAAAGCCAAGTGCACGTAGTTGCTTTAATTTCTCAATATTTTCGATACTATCTTGTAATAACACCGTCTCCGTAATTTCAAGTGTAATGATATCAGCAGATATTTCAACTGATTTCAAGCACTGTTTCACAGTATGAACAAAATCATCAGCCATCACTTGGTGTGCTGAAACATTAATTGAAATTTTTAATGGTTGATCTGACACTTGATTTATTTTTTTGGCAAACATCATTGCTTTACGCATAACATATTCACCAGTTTCATAAACAATTGTGCTCGACTCAATATATTCAAACATTTGCATCACATTTAAGTGCCGATATTTTGGCTCGAACCAACGCATTAATGCCTCAAAACCAATTAATTCACAATGACAAGTATATTGTGGTTGATAAAAGAGTTCTACTTTTTCTTCTTCCAATGCTTGCTTAAAATCAGCAATAAACTCCATCTGGAGCCGTTTGTTTTCATCAAGCTCTGGTGTGTAGCACACCACTTGATTTTTACCATAATTTTTAGCAGCTTGGAGTGCTGTTTCACCTTTTAAAATTAATTCATCAATTGTTTCATTCGTAATATCACCAGTAACGATACCAATGCTCGCAAAAACTTGATAATTTTGATGTTGATATTGTATAGGCTCATTTAATAATATCAACAGTTGTTTCGCTTTTTTTTCAATATCAATTTTATTTTTCTTACCTAAAGAAAACAAAATCGTAAACTCATCGCCTCCATCACGGGCAATAAAAGCTTCTGGAAACGATTCACGAATACGTAGTGCAACTGCCTGTAACAATTTATTACCAATTGAATGTCCGTAACTATCATTTAATTGCTTAAAATTATCTAAATCTATAAAGATTGCTACTCCATCAATTGGTTCACGATAATATTTTTGTAAATGTTGATACATTCCGCTTCGATTCGCAAGATTTGTTAAAGAATCTTCATACGCCAATTTCTTAATTGATCGCTCTTGATTCACTTGCTCTGTTATATCACGAATAATAACAATAATTCCCGTAATCTTATTGTCAACGTCTGAGAATGGTGTTTTTTGAAATTCAAACACACGTTCTTCACCATTTCGTTCCAAGTATGAACGAAAAATTACTGATTCTTTTTTAGCAATTACTTCTTTATCTTGTCTTCTTACTTTTTGCAAATCCATTTCGCGAGCCAAAAATTTTGGTGCATAAATATTATCTCCAACTGCCATTGGATTCTTTACATGTTCTTGATATTTACTATTAATATGCAATACGTTCCCTTCAGTATCGCGCATACACATTGCAAACGGCAAATTTTCGATTAATACACTTAATTTTGATTGCTCATTTAACGTGTCAGTGATGTCAGTTGCAATTCCTATTGTTCCAAGTACAGTTTGTAAATCATCAATAACAGGTGCTTTATATACATGGAAGTGCCTATGTCCTCGTGTACCGGGAATAACCTCTTCAAATCGAATTTGTTCACGATTATTCATTACCTGTAAATCAAATTCCCGACAACGTTCTCCGATATTTCCATCCCAAACAAATGTATCGTCTCGACCTACAACATCCGCGGCGTGCTTTCCACAATGAATTTGGAACGCTTCACTCGTATTGATATAATGACTATCCACATCTTTAAACCAAGTCATAAATGGAACAGTGTTCATAAATGTTTCTAATTTGAGTTGGGTTACGTACTGTTGCTCAGCAATTTTTAAACGCTCTTTCCAGCAAAAAGTATGATACTCCCATTGTGCTTGTGATAGTGGTAAAACTAACGCTTCAATATCACAACGCATAGCAAACTGTTGTAACATAATCCAGTCTGATTCTTGTTCAATGATAAACACAACACGTTGACGATTCACATGCATAGTAGTTACTAACAATTCAAAATTCGGACATTCTCGATCAATAATGATAACACTACTCGCTAATATTTCAGCTCGTTGGACACTATCGTAATCAGCTTCACAAAATTTGTTTGTCATTTGAAATAAAAACGGATATTCCCTCTTATTAAAGATAGTTGATAGCGATAATATCTGCATGCACACTTTGTCTCCTCACTCGTTTGTTTTCTCTATATTATAAATAAACATTTATTTTTTATGGTATCCTATATTCGACTATTCCATCATTTTTTTGTTTTTTTAGTCGATGCTACAAAAAATTATAACGGATTAAAGTATACAGTCAATAGTTTTAAGATAATAGGGTATAATTTCTTTTATTTCTTATCTATTTTACTTATTTTATTAGAAAAAAAGAGCCTGGTATCGCATACCAGACTCCAAGACGAAACTGCCAAGTAATTAGCGAATTTCTTTGATACGTGCAGCTTTTCCACGTAATGCACGTAAATAGTATAGACGTGCACGACGTACTTTACCACGACGTAATACTTCGATTTGTTCGATTTTTGGTGAGTGTAATGGGAAGATACGCTCTACACCAACGTTGTTAGAAATCTTACGTACTGAGAACGTTTCTTGAATTCCACCGTGTTGACGTTTAATAACAACACCTTCGAAAATTTGGATACGTTCACGTGAACCCTCGATGATTTTAACGTGTACTTTTACAGTATCCCCAGCTTTGAATGTTGGGATGTCCGTTTTTAATTGTGATGCCACAACTTTGTTCATTAATGCTTGCATGTTTGCACGCTCCTTCTAATCTCAAACATACGTAACAAGCTTTTTATCTTGCCAGCGGTACATTCGTAATACATGACTCTAATAGTCACCATAAAATTATATCACTTTTTATTTTTTTTACAAGGTTTTCTTGTTGTTTTCGTTGATTATTTTTCGCTAATGATTTCTGCTACTAACGCTCGTTCATTATCTGTTAATGACATACTTACCAATAAATCAGGACGCCTTTTTGCCGTACGAATTAACGCTTGTTCCCGCCGCCATTGCTCAATATTTTTGTGGTGACCACTTAATAATACATCAGGTACTTTCATTCCTTCGTAATCCGCTGGTCGTGTATAGTGTGGGTGTTCAAGTGTTCCCATACTAAAAGAATCATTTTCATGTGAATCAGACACGATGACATCATCTAAAAGGCGAACAACAGCGTCTGTCACAACCATAGCTGCTAATTCTCCACCCGTTAATACATAATCACCTATTGAAATTTCGTCATCGGCTAAATATTCAACAATACGTTCATCAAACCCTTCATAATGACCACAAACAAGTACAATGTGTTCTTCTTGTGCAAGTTCCTCAGCTATTGCTTGTGTAAATGGACGTCCTTGTGGTGTCATCAGAATAACTTTCGGTGTTGTCTCATTTTTTGATTTGATTGCTTTTACAGCGTCAAAAAGTGGTTGTGGTGTCAAAACCATTCCAGCACCACCACCATATGGATAATCATCAACTTTGTTATGTTTATTGGTTGTAAAATCACGGAAGTTTGTTACTTCAAATACAACTTGGCCTTTTTCTTGTGCTCGCTTTAAAATTGATTCATGTAAAACAGCAGTGAACATTTCAGGAAATAAGCTTAAAATATCTATTTTCATTTGATTAATCCTGGTATTGGAATAATCACAACTTTTTTCGCTTCAATATCGATACTTTCAACGAATTCATCAACATATGGCACAAGAATATTTGCTGCACCTTTACGCTTAATTACCCATACATCATTTGCTCCTGTTTCTAAAATATCACTCACTGTCCCAATTGTTTCTCCAGACGTTGTCAAAGCCTCACACCCAATAATATCTTCATAGTAAAATTCATCGTCTGCTAATACGTCTTCTTTTTGATCTTTCGCGAACTTGACAATCATCGTTTTAAAACGTTCCACCAAGTTAATATTTTCTAGCCCTTCAAAAACAACAAGATCCATATTTTTGTGTACACGGTGTGACTTCACAACAACTGTTTCTACAAGTTCTTGTTTGCTATTAAAAATGTACAATGTACTTCCTTTTTTAAATCGCTCACTTGCAAAATCTGTCGATGCCATGATTTTCACTTCTCCACGAATCCCATGTGTATTCACGATTTTCCCTACACGAACAAACTCCATTACTATTCCTCCAGTTTCTTTTTATATTATGTATGATTGTATCATATTTCCAAGAAAAAAAGCCACCGTATGGTGACTTTTAAAATTCCTCAATGTTAATCTTCACCCGTTTACCGATTTGCTTACCTGCAACTTGAACAAGTGTTCGAATGGCTTTAATTGTTTGACCATTCCTTCCAATCATACGCCCCATATCAGCTTTATCTACTAATACGTGGAAATGTACTTCATGATCGTTAGCAGATGGCATCTCACGAACGGTAACACTCTCGGGATGTGAAACAACGCTTAAAGCAACTGTCTCAAGTAACCCTTGAATTTGTGTTGGATTCATTCAGTAAATTATTTTCCTAATTTCATTTCGTGGAACTTAGTCATAACTCCAGCTTGTGAAAGAATGTTACGAACTGTATCAGTTGGTTGTGCACCTTGTGATAATAATTCTAATGCTAATTCTTCATTGATTGTAATTTGTGCTGGTTCAGTAATTGGGTTATAAGTTCCTAAAGTTGCGATCACTTTCCCGTCACGACGTGAACGTGAATCTGCTGCTACCACACGGTAGAATGGTGCTTGCTTTGCACCCATGCGTTTTAAACGTAATTTAACTGCCATAATTGATGACCTCCGAGTTTGTTTTCTTTTTTATCAACATTGATTATTTTATCTGTTTTCCCAACTTGTGTCAAGGTTTTTTACTTAACAGTTGTTGTTATTTTTATTTTCTCATCTTAAGACGAAAATAACAAGCATTTTCTTATTTTTCAAATGATATTTCGGAAACGTTTCCAAAATCATAGTTAAAAAATAAATTCCACTGCTCGTTTGAAAGTTGTGCACTTGTCACATTCAACATCCATTGGTATGAATTCTCACTCGCAATTGAAAATACTGTTCTCACAGGTAAGAAACTATTTGATACATTATCATAGACATATGTTTGCCAATCTTGTTGATTCATACTATCTTTTCGTACAAGAAATATCCACTGTTCATCCGCTTCTAACACTATTTGTTGTTGGTTATCAATTGAATATACATCTATTGTCTCTTTAAAACTTGTAGTGAACAAATCATAATTCAATTTTGATTCCTTTACATAGACTAATTCTGCTAATGAAAATTGGTTTTCTAATTGATTATGTGTGTAATTAGCTACTTGGACTGTTCGCTCATATAAACTTTCACTTTGCAACTGTTGTTGAAGTACTTGCCGTTCAATAGCATCTTTTAATAATACCGTTTCAACACATACGATCTCAAAGCAACTTTGTTCCCACGCCTTCACTACCGAAACACTCGCTACAAGTGTAACCATAATTACTAGTAATAATGAAAACAATTTCAAACTATACTTCTTAGGTGTTTTATCAATTAATTCTGGTTGACTTCTACTTAAAAAGTCAATCATTGTTTTTCCGCTTACAAAAGCACAAATAGCATTAACAATACTGAAAATACCAATTGTCATAATGTGCAGCATAAATGAAAAAAAACTACGAAAAACGATAGCAAATGCATCCATACGTTCCATCGTCATTCCCATAAAAAACTGGCCAATAGTACAACGAAATAACATATAACATAACAACTCATACAGGACATAGATTGTAGGGAAAATGAGCACAATATATAAAATAACACTGTAGCGATTTATTTCTAATACATATTCAATAGCATTAATATTTGCTCCGCTCCAATGCACTACTTGATTATATAGCCATAAACTACACGATAAAATAACAGGCAATAAAATGACACCATCAATCACAAGTGCAAATATTCGACGAAAACGTACAAACATAACGAGTCCTCCTTCATTAAAATAGTCTTAGTATGGATTAGTAAAAAAGTGTCCGATACATATACGAACACTTCTTACATTATTAAAAACTTATGCTATAAGAACTGAAAACATTTTATTATTACTCAGATACCGAGCACTATCTAAAATGGGAATCCGCCTTTTCCGCCTTTTCCACCCATTCCCGGGAATCCACCTTTTCCACCTAAACCTGGAAGACCTGGGAACCCGCCAGTTGGCATGTTCGGCATTTGGCTTAGGTTTGGCATTGCTTGCCGCCCCTTTTTCCCCTTCTTGCCTTTTTTGCCACCCATCGCTGCTTGTCCGCCCATCATTGAACTCATTTGCTTCATCATTTTTTTTGATTGCTCAAATTGTTTCAATAAACGGTTGATTTCTGGTACACCTCGTCCACATCCCTTTGAAATACGGATCTTACGTTTATGGTTTAAGAGCGCAGGGTTTTTACGTTCTTCAGGTGTCATTGAATAAATAATTGCTTCCACATGAGCCATTTGTTTTGGGTCAATATTGACTTTATCTAGCCCCATTTGCCCTGCCCCTGGTAACATTTTTAAAATTCCTTCAAGTGGTCCTAATTTTTTCATTTGTTGCATTTGTGCTAAGAAGTCTTCAAGATCAAATTGTCCACTCAACATTTTTTCAGTTGATTTCATCGCAACATCTTCATCTAAATCTTCTTGTGCTTTTTCAATTAAACTTAATACATCACCCATTCCTAAAATTCGTGATGCCATACGATCTGGGTAAAAAGCTTCCAATGCAGCCAACTTTTCACCTGTCCCTATAAATTTAATTGGAATACTTGCCATTTGACGAATAGAGAGTGCAGCTCCACCACGTGCATCACCATCTAATTTTGTTAAAATAGCTCCAGTTAAACGTAAGTGATCATGAAAATGAATCGTCACATTAATTGCATCTTGACCCGTCATTGAGTCAACAACAAGTAAAATTTCAGTTGGATTGATTTCTGTTTTGATTGCTTGTAATTCACCCATTAATGCTTCATCAATATGTAAACGTCCAGCAGTATCGACTAATACATAGTCACAACCTTCTTCAATCGCTTTTTGGACTCCAAGTTTTGCAATTTCAACTGGTGAAACATCTGTCCCCATGTCAAAAACTGGCACATCAAGTTGACGACCTAATGTTTTTAATTGTTCTACTGCTGCTGGACGATAAATATCGGCAGCAACTAGCATTGGCTTCCCATTTAAACGTTTACGAATATGGCTCGCCAATTTCCCAGTCGATGTTGTTTTCCCCGATCCTTGTAATCCGACCATCATAATAACTGTTGGCCCAGATGCTGCTTTTAATAATGGTACATTTTCAGCACCCATTAATTCAGTTAGCTCATCATTTACAATTTTAATAACTTGTTGAGCTGGTGTAAGTGATGTCCATACTTTTTCACCGATAGCTTTTTCTTTAATTGTTTGCATGAATGACTTAACAACGATGTAGTTAACATCAGCTTCAAGCATTGCCATACGTACTTCACGTAACGCTTGATCAACATCTTTTTCGTCAAGCTTTCCTTTTTTTGTCATATTTTTAAAAATATCTTGTAAGCGATCTGATAAACTTTCAAATGCCATTATACTTCACGTCCTTCAATTTTGTTTAATTCAAATAAAATGTGTTCAACTTCAGCAATATTTTGCTGATTACAGGCTTTTGCCAATAAATCATAATACTGCGTACGCTGCTTTGTTTTTTGTAAAAGTTGTAACTTTTGTTCATAAGTTTCGAGCTGTAATTCACCACGTTTGAGTTGATCGTGCACAGCTGCGCGACTAATTGTCATTTCCTCAGCAATTTCAGCTAAGGAAAGATCATCCCCATAATAGCGATCCATGTAATCATACTGTTTTGGTGTCAGTAGTTGCCCATAAAGATCGAGCAATTGATTAATGCGAATTGTTTTACCAAGTTGATTTTCCATTTTTTCTACCTCTTCCATTTCAAACGTATTGCTTGATTACAATCCCTTTAACTATACCATTTTATCAAGTTATGGTCAATTTGTACTGATTGTTTCTCAATCTGAATTCATCGTTTTTAGTAGACTGCCACTAAACAAAAAAACACCCCTTATTTAAGGGATGTTCCATGAAATATATTATTCTTTAGTTTTGTTTTTATTATTATCAATCACATGACTTGGACGAGCTTTAGGGTGAACAAAGAAATGACTTGAATGTACATTTTCATGTGTCACTCGTTCATATGTTTTATTTTTGGCTTTTTTAGCATTTTTACCATGAACGGCATAGAGAATAAATGGTAAAGATAAAATAATTAAGAATAAGATAACTAATAAAAGTACGTAAGTTTGTGATTCTGATGCACTCAAACCTGCCGGAGCAACAAATGAAATGATGAATGCAAAGACAGAAACACTAAAACCAATAATGGCAACAATCATTTTCACTGGTGTACCTCCAGGAATTTGATAGGCACGTTTTTTGTCTTTTCCTTTTAATGCTAGTACCATATATGATAAGAATAGTAAAAAATAAGAAACAAGATAAATAACAACTGTGAGTCCCATTGCTAGTAAGAATGACATGTTACTTCCGCCACCACCGAGGGTAAGGACAATGATGAAAATTGAAACAATCGTCATTTGAGCTAATACGAGTGGAACTGGAACACCAGCTTTATTAACTTTTGAAAACACTTTTGGAAGGAGTCCTTTTTGTGCCGCAACATACATACCTGCCGTTGGTCCAACAATCCAAGCGCTGATTTCAGCCATAATACCTAATGTGAGAAGTAATGCAAAGATGCGTACAATCCACTCAAATCCTGTACCATATGTTTGCATAAGTGATGCGAATGTTTGAATGATACCAGAGTTTAAACTTAAGTTTCCTGCGGGTACAACTTCAGCAATAATGAGTCCGCCAGCAGTACTCATTGTTATGGCAACTGCTACTAAAATAAACATTGCTAATGGATAATCACGATTTGGATTTTTCAATTCATTGGCATGTGGTGCTGATGCTTCAACACCCATATAGCTGAGGATAAATGATACAAAAATAACGAGTGTGTTCATTTTAGTAAAATCTGGGAAAAATGTACTGGTATTCATCGTAATATTCGTTGCTCCACCACCAATAATGTGTGTCAATCCAAGCGAAATTAATAATATTGCTGGAACTAAAATTCCACCGACAAAACCGATTCGAGCAATTCGAGAAGTATATTTTGTTCCACCAAATTGACTAAATGCTAGCCCCCAAACGATGAGCAATGCTGCTACTGTTTTAATAATCGGATTCGAATTGAGTTCTGTCCATCCGAGTACATATGATAGCGATCCAATTAAGAAATATATCATTGGAACAAAACCTGCTGTTATTTGCAACCATTGGAACGAAATTGCAGCAAATCCCCAGCGCTCGCCTAGTGACTTACCTACCCAAGTAAAAATCCCCCCTTCTTGCCAACCTTCAACAGTTGCCATTTCGGCTGCACAAAGCGCAACTGGTATGAACCAAAGAAGTCCACCAACAATTAAGAAAAATACAAGACTAAAGCCGGATGTAGCAAATGTTGGATATTCATATACAGCCATAACCATTGATGCTGTTATAGCAAAGAATCCAAACATTGTTAAATTTTTTGTTGCTTCATTTCCACGTTTTTGTGGATTATCTATTTTGTAATTTTTTGATTCCATGACTCTCACTCCTAATGTATAACAATTTTTGTTTAATTAATGAGTAAAGCCGGAAGGTTTTGTATGTTTATTTTCTCCACCACTAACAAGGTAGTGTGCTTTATCTAACTGTTCGATTGCTTCATTAAAATCACGCACGAGTAATTCCGCCATATCCATACTTAAATCTGCACGAATAACCATCCGCTGAATAATTACTTCTTCAAGATTAGCAGGTAATGGATATGCTGGAATTTGCCATCCGTGAATTAATAATCGATCGGCTAAATCATATAAATCCCATTGTTTACCTGTGTTTTCTTTCATACACCAGCAAACGATTGGAAGATTCGTTGCATCATTATAAATTTCAAATAGACCAGTTAGTTCAATTGATTTGGCTAAATATTGCGCAACATCCTTTGTTCTTTCATGAATAGCTTTATACCCATTATAACCAAAACGTAAGAAATTATAATATTGCCCAATTAAGTGACTTGCTGAATGTGAGAAATTAATTGCCATTGTTGGAAGTTCCCCCCCTAAATAACTCACTGAAAAAATTAATTCATCTGGTAGATATACTTCATCACGCCAAAGTACCCAGCCAACACCTGGATAAACAAGTCCATATTTATGACCTGATGCATTAATTGAGACAACATTTTTCAAACGGAAATCCCACTCCAATTCTGGATTAACAAATGGAGTATAAAGACCCCCTGATGCTGCATCGACATGAATAGCTAATTGATGTTCGTGTCTTTGATTATATTTTTCTACAATGCTATTCAGCGCTACGATGTCATCAAATTTACCAGTATATGTCAGCCCTAAAATTCCAACAATTCCAATTGTGTAATCATCGACATAATCCAGTACTTTTGTTGTGTCGAGGCTCAAATGTTGTTCATCAAGTGGCACACAACGCATTTCAATATCCCAATACACACAGAACTTCTCCCAACAAACTTGATACCCTGAAGAGATGATAAGATTTGGTTTTTGTTTCGTTAAATCAAGCCCACGTGCTTGTGCTGCTGCTCGCCAACGAAATTTCATCGCCATTCCACCAAGCATACATGCTTCGGATGAACCTATTGTAGATGTTCCTAAATAATTTTCATCTGGTTGCGCATTCCAAAGATTAGCGATTATACTCACACATCGATTTTCTAATTCGGTTGTTTGTGGGTATTCTGATTTATCAATAGCATTTTTCTCAAAAGATTCTGCCATTAATTTTGTTGCTTCTGGTTCCATAAAAGTTTGACAAAATGTTGCTAAATTTAATCTTGCGTTTCCTTCGTCCATCAATTCATCTTTAATTAAGCGATATGCAACTTCTGGACTCACTGAATCTTGCCCGATAATATTTTTAGGTAATGTAATATCCATTTCCTTATTCCCAAATAATGGAGTATCGTATGTGTCTTTCAATTGAAATTTTTTAGTTTTATTTGCTTTGTTCGAATGTAAAATTGCCATTTTAAACATCTCCTAATGATCGTTAAACTAATAAAATATTAATATATGTGCACATGTATATCAACAACTTGAATTCTACTCCTTTATTTATTTGTGTTCAATACACTTTAGATTAACGCTAAATGTTGTTAGCTTGCTAAAAAAACTTTTTATATTAATAAATAAAAATACAACCATTTCTACTTTATATTTGATTAACTTTGTCAATCAAATCATTTATTTGAATTAATCTACTTTTTGTTGTTTTTTCTATTATTTTTTGTTAAATGATAAATTTTTACAATAAACGAAAAAATTAATTGCTTTAAAACTCAGAAATTCGTCACAAATTACAAATAAACTCATACCGGATTTCTTCACTTATTTAGTTTTTTGACATTTTTTCAGCTTGAATATCCCTTCAAGCCCATTTTCTTACATTTGGTAATATTAATCACTAATGCAACTATACAACCATTCAGTAAATTTCATTACATTTAAACCGAAGTTTTCAGGACAATATATAACCATATTCTCCATGTTAAGATATATATGAAAAGAGGCTTGATTTCTGTATTAAACAGAAGTCAAGCCTTTTAATTTTACCGACATACGTTTGCTATGATACTACTCAATATATGTTTCAATTGCCAGTTTTAAATCTTCAAGCGTTTCAAATTCAT
>CAMFJD010000023.1 GCA_945956935.1 uncultured Bacillota bacterium
CTCTATGCAAGAGCATGGAAGTGGATAACATATTTAAATGATAAAAAAATAATATTTAGAAAATATTTTTTCTAAATATGAAGATTTTTTTTATTTTCTATGAAAAAACATATATTTTTAGGATGGAACGACTCAATTTTCACTTGTGAATGATATAATTAGATTAACAATTGGGAATAAAAATATAAGAAAGGGGGAAGAGCGATGAATTATTTAACATATGATGAATTAGATGATTTATTGGTCAAAATACAAACGGCATTACATATACGTACACAAGTTGAGATAACATATTGGTATCGTTGTGCGTCATATGAAGTTTTTGAATCCTGGGGTATTGATAAGGAGAAAATTGAAGAAGTTTTACAAACAGTATCGAGTGTTGATGTTATGAAAAGCGAGCTACAACACGGAAATAAAAAGGGGTTAGTATTGACGTTTTTTGTTTGGTTGTTACCGATTATTCACATCGATCAGTTTGCATACTTAAAAGTGGCGCTTGAATTTGATACCCGCTATGAAATTAAATCAATTACAATTTTATCTTTTAAAGAAGCATGCGAGAATGACACGTTATTAGTTTTAGACTATTTTGATGGTCATAATTATTTTGAATGGAACAGAAGTACTTGGTTGAAAGTAAATCCAGAATTTATTTTGTCTATGAATCCACAGAATTGTACGCCGTTTTTATTGGAGCAAGTGTTATTGCAAGCACCAGAACTGTCTCATTCTTTACCAAAAAACTTGTTGACACCAACACTTGTAAATGCAGTTTGTAGGCAAGAGCCAACACACATTTTCTGCTTTCCAATATGTTTTTTTGAAGTATGGCGATTGTTGCCCGCGTTACATGAGCAACCAGAAGCTATTCAAGATATACCACATTCAAAATTAACACAAGAACTTGTGCAAGAAATTGTTGTGCACCATCCGCATGTATTGCCGTTTGTTCCAATCGAGTATTGGAATGAAAAGATGATGAAGCAAGCCATTCGCCATGATCCAACAGTTATTGCAAGCTTTCCACAACACAGTCTGACACTATCACTCGTTGATTTAGCGTGTCAGTTGGAACCAACATTGATTTTTCAATTACCACATCGATTTTGGCGCCCACATTATGTTCGAGAAGCAGTGATGATTCAACCGATGGGATTAATGTATGCGGATGAATGTGACATTACTGATGAAATAGCACACCTGGCATTTAATCGAGATGTACGTGTTATTCAGTGGCTACCAAAGCACTATTGTACTGAAACACTGATAGTACAAGCAGTAGAAGTTTATCCACAGGCTGCGAGTTATTTTTCGGGGAAATGGCACAGGGCATTTGCGACGACACTACTTGAAAAAAATCCAGAGATTATTAAATATATACCAATGGGGATACTCAGTGTACAGCAATACCACACATTATTACAATCGTATCCACAGTACATTGCATATGTGCCAAAATCTGCTTTAACACAGGTAGTTGTCAATGATATAATCCAAACGAATCCAGAATTACTAGCCTGTATTCCAAAAGATTTTAAACATTCAAAGTTATGCTTACAGGCAGTACAAGCAGATGAGCAACTTTGGCAGTATGTACCAAAACATATTAAAGAACGATTAATGTTTATATCTCGTTAGGAAATAATCAAAACTACAAATGTATGATATATCGATATCATATACGAAAAGAGGGGAATTTAGTATATTTATATTTGGCGGTTTGTTATAATAAAAGCGTAGAAAAAACAACCGTCTAAATTAGAGGGGATGTTTCTTTAAAAGGAGGGGTTTAAAATGAATATAAATCGTAATGCGGAGCTGTTTCGTGAGTTTGTAGCAATGACAGAAATGGCAGAGGTATTTACCTATGCTTATGACGAGCAGGAGGAAACACATCAATTTTTGTATGATTTCAATGAAGAGACACTAACGATAGATGAGGAGTTACCACTTTATGGTAATATAATGTTTGATGAAGAATTTGTCAGTGTCAATCAGTTATTGTTTTTAGGTCCATTAACATCGGCGGAGCGTTTTGAACTTTTAGAATATTGTAACGAGTTTAACGAGAGCATGCCATTAAAATTAACCTTGACAGAATCAAGTCAAGGGATGGATGGAACGCATTTGCGCTTAATTTTGAGTGATGTTTTTGATGATGAAATACAAAACAATGTTGCAGAAGGTGTGCTTGGAATGTTCTTCTTAGTCCAAGAAATTTTTCAAGAACTCATCTTAGCAGATTTTTTTGGCAACGATGAAGAAATTGACAATAGTGACTTACATTAGCCAGTGTAGCTATCTTGATCTCCTCGTCACGCATTTTTAAATAAAAAACGCACACAGAACGAAGTATGTCGTGTACATTCGTTCGGCCGAGGTGTGTTTTTTTATTTGCATCACATGATAGATATCAGGATGAATGTGAAGGGTGATTCTTGAAGAATGTGAAGCAAATAATTAGTTTTATGATATACTAACAAAAGGATACAGTGTATCAATAATGGAGGAGAAAATATGAAAACCGTTGTTTTAGCAGAAAAACCGTCTGTTGGTCGTGATATCGCACGTGTACTTGGATGTACGCAAGGTGGAAATGGCTATTTAGAAGGACAAAAATATATTGTTACATGGGCTCTTGGTCACCTTGTAACTTTAGCAGATCCTGAAGTATATGATAAAAAATATCAGCAATGGGATTTGACACATTTACCAATGATGCCAGATCATATGAAGTTAGTAGTTATTGGTCAAACGAGTAAACAATATAAAGTTGTGCAAGCACAATTAAAGCGAACAGATGTTGAAAGTGTTGTTATTGCTACTGATGCTGGTCGTGAAGGTGAATTGGTTGCACGTTGGATTTTGGCAAAATCGGGTGTGCGAAAAAAGACGCAGCGTTTATGGATTTCATCTGTTACTGATAAAGCAATTCGTGAAGGATTTGCGAATTTAAAGCCTGCAAAAGCATATGATGCACTCTACGATGCAGCTGTTGCTCGCTCACAAGCGGATTGGCTTGTTGGTATGAATGCAACACGCGCATTAACTACGAAATATAATGCACAATTATCATGTGGACGCGTACAAACACCAACACTCGCATTAATTGCTCAACGTGAAGCGGAAATACAATCATTTCAAACGAAGACGTTTTATGGTTTGCAATTGAAAATTGGCCAAACACTATTTACAGCTATTGACAAGCAAAATCAGAGTGTACGCGTATTCGATAAAAATGTAATTGATACCTTGCAAAAACAATTACACCAAGAGCACTTAGTTATTGAAGATGTTCAGACAAAAACTAAAAAAACATATTCACCAGCATTGTATGATTTAACAGAATTACAACGTGTAGCGAATCAACGCTATGGATACTCAGCAAAAGAAACATTGGGTATTGCTCAACGTCTTTATGAGCAACATAAATTAATTACTTATCCGCGAACGGATTCACGCTACATTACAACTGATTTAGTAGCAACGTTACCTGAACGCTTAGGAGCATTGCAAATTGGTGCATATAGTACACATGCAACACGTTTATTAACACAAAAAATGCAAAATCAAAAGCAATATGTAAATAATGCTAAAGTCAGTGACCATCATGCGTTATTACCGACTGAGCAACGTCCGCAATTAAGTCAATTATCAGATTCGGAACGCAAAATTTACGACTTGATAGTGGTTCGTTTTTTAGCAGTTTTATCACCAGCACTTGAGCAAGCACAAACAACAGT
This sequence comes from uncultured Bacillota bacterium, assembly GCA_945956935.1. GTDB lineage: Bacteria > Bacillota_I > Bacilli_A > Culicoidibacterales > ZOR0006 > ZOR0006. The sequence continues at coordinate 3,747 of CAMFJD010000023.1, forward strand.
TGTAGCAAGTTTGGGCAAACAACAGTTTGTAGCGAAAGGTTCACGTGTTTTACAGAGTGGATGGCGTGCCATTGAAGGTAATAGTGGCGATACAGATGCACAATTACCAGAATTTAAGATAGGAAGCAGTGATCTGCAGTACGAATTAAAGCAAACAAGTGGTCAAACACAACCACCAAGTTTATTTACAGAAGCGACACTATTATCGGCAATGGAAAATCCAAGTCAATTTGTTCAAAGTGCAGATAAAGATGTGAAAACAACTTTAAAAGCAACAGGAGGTCTTGGAACGGTTGCAACACGTGCAGATATTATTGAAAAATTATTTAACAGCTTTGTCATTGAAAAACAAGGTCAGTCAATTAAAACCACAAGTAAGGGACGTCAATTGTTGAAATTAGTGCCAACAGATTTGCGCTCGCCAATTTTGACTGGTCAATGGGAGCTTGAATTAGCAGATATAGCTAAAGGAATGGCGAAAAAAGAGGCATTTATGACAGAAATTCGAGCGTATACACAGGCGCTTGTTAAAGAAATAAAAAATGCTGAAGCAACATTTAAACATGATAATTTATCTCATGCAAATTGTCCAACATGTGGGAAACGAATGCTTGAAGTGAATGGGAAACGTGGGAAAATGCTTGTATGTCAAGACCGTGAATGTGGAACGAAAAAACGAATTTCACAAGTAACAAATGCCCGTTGCCCGGAGTGCCATAAGAAATTATCATTACATGGCCAAGGAGAAGGACAAATTTTCGTATGTCAATGTGGTTATCGAGAAAAAATGAGTGCATTTAAGAAACGGAAAGAACAGCATGGAAAACAGACGAAAGCTTCAAAGCAAGACGTCCGTAAATATATGCAACAGCAGCCAGCACAAAAGCAGAGTAATGCATTTAGTGCAGCTTTTGCTAAACTAAAAGAAACAAAATAGTTTTTATAGAGTGAATTATTCGCTAAATATAAGCATATATGTTAGAATTCTAAGGAAATATAAGATTTTAGGAGGAATATAATATGGGATGTGGATGTGGAACTTCGCAAAAAGGCGGAACAGCAATCGTTGATAAAGTACGTATGAAAGGAATGGCTGATGAATTAATGCCAACAGCGTATGAATTGGCGTGTGTACAATGTAATGAGTCATTTATAATGGAAACATATGTTGCAACTTGCCCAAATTGTGAAATGGTGTACGGAGTAACACCATGTAGTGCTTCAGATGTGACTAATATTAAGCCAGCAGCAATTCGTTATTAACAGTATGAAGAAAAACAAAAGGCACTCGTATACGCTATTTTCGTAGATGCGTGCCTTTTGTTTTTTTTATATATTGTAAAAAAAGTTGACTATCATGCAGAAAATTGATAAATTTATTAAAAAGTGTTTATAGGATGTTTTTGCTTACTCTAAGTGGCATACGAGTATAAATACTTGAGTGAACTTTCAATACGTAAAAGTGGGAATGCGTATGGAGTACACGATATAAATGGATAGGGTTATTTGTTATAAAATTCACACAAAATTCAAATTGAGTTCAAATTACATTCAATCCTATCATTTATACTACATGTATCAGGAAATATAAATTTAAAAGGAGGTTACGAGTATGGTTATTGGTTGGATTCAAACGTTAGTACATCAAGAGAATACAATAGTAAATCATAAACAAGAGTCACATTTGACATTTATCGATGAACATTTTGACGTTGTTGAAAAGCGTGAATTATATATTGGGGACTTGAAATGTTATGCAATTAGTGCAAAACCGAAAATCGATGGGGATAAAGTAACAGTAACAAAAACATTAAGTCAATTATATGCAATTGCATCATAATGCAGACAGAGGAGAACATGATGATGAACACAGAAAAGAAAAACGAAGTAATTTTAATGAGCGCATTGCTCGTATTAGCGGGCACACTCGCAGTCATTAGTTATTTAGTAGGGACGCAACTCGTATCATTTGGATTACAAGTTATTACATTAATTCAGCAAAGTGCAGGATTAACATTTGGTGATGTTATGTCGGCACTATTCCAAACATTTGGTATTAAAATGTTGATGCCAATTTTAGCAATTGCAGTTTGGTACGTTGTTGCATTACATATGAGCGGTGCATCACATAAACTGTGGAAAAAAGCAGCGTTTATTGTGAGTGGAGTATCGTTAGTATTGTGTGCTATCATGCTTGGATTAACATGGGAAACATTCGCTGATTTACCAATGGTACTTGTTATTGCAATCCCTGCAATCGTTGTTGCAGTGTACGCATCATTAAAGTCAAAAACAGAAGATGAAATAACAAAAGAAATGGTTGAAGCAGTTGATATTAGAATATCAACTGCTAGTAAACCATCAAAAACACGTCGTACAAAAACAAAACGTGCAGAAGAAAAGAATCGTCCGTACCGACGCTATTTATAAGCGAGTGACGACATCGTTGCTTCAAATGAGGAATGAAGGAAATAAAAAGCGAGCTTGTTGAAAAATGAGTGGTATATGTGAGAAGAGTAGTTACATTTTAGAACGGACTACTCTTTTTCTTTGTGAAAGACAGCTGATTTTTTGGAATTGTGAGAATCGATACGCTATATAAGGTGTATATGATATAATCTAAGAAATAAAAAATGATTGACAGAAGTGCACCAAATTATTTGAGTGCAAACTGTTGGGTGCACTGCGTATTGACACATCTTGAATTGAATGTACAAAAAAGAAGGAAAAGGTGAGTAGTGATGGATAACTATCGACAATTATTAAACACCCCAGTAGGAAGAATCTGTGTAATTGCATCCGAAACAGCAGTAACACAAATTTATTTCTTACAGAGGGAGGAACAAAGTACATTTGAATTGTCAAACCATATAACAGAATTAGCTATACAACAATTATATGAATATTTTACGCATCAGCGTGACACATTTACTTTTCCGGTTTACCAAACAGGTACAAAATTTCAACAACAAGTATGGGCAGCAGTACAAGCAATACCTTACGGTGAAATGAAAAGTTATCGGGATATTGGGACACAGATTGAAAATCCTAAAGCTGTACGAGCTATTGGACAGGCAAATAAAAAAAACAAATTACTTATAGTGGTTCCATGCCATAGAGTAATCGCGCACGATGGATCATTAGGTGGCTACGCATACGGTAATGAAATAAAACAATATTTATTGGCGCTAGAAGGTAATCGAATGTTTGTTGACAAAGACTCTTAAACGTTGTAACGTAAAGCATTAGAAGGTATAAAAGAAGAAGAGCTATAGTTGCTGTATCAGTAAGTGAGGCAAGTATAGCCAATAAAGGAGTGGGAGAAAATGGAGCGCAATCAAGTCATGCAAGACATCGTGAGTCAATATCATCGAATTATTCGATTGCATTTACAACATGCACATGCACAATTAGAGCCTATTGGTGTGTTTCCAGGTCAAGCACCAATTATGTTTGTTTTAATGAAACAATCGCAATTAACACAAAAAGAAATTGCAAAACGTTTATGCGTAAGAGCGGCAACATTAACGACAATGTTACAACGGATGGAAAAAAGTGGATTTATTGAACGCCATACAGATCCACAAGATCAACGGAAAATTCGGGTTTCACTTACGTCACATGGGGAAAAAATAGCCAAAAAAGCACGCAGAATTGTCCAAGTGATGGAATCAGAAATGTTTGTTGGTTTAGACGAGGAAGAACTCAGGATATTACATCAATTATTGACTGTAATGGAAAATAACCTTTGTCAATTACATGGAAAACAAGAATAAATAAAAAGGAGTGGCACTATATGTTTCAGCTTTTTCGCTATCTGCGACCATATTTTTGGATTATTGCCTTGATTTTCGCCCTAACATTTGCGAATGCAATGAGCCAATTATTATTACCAAACCTTATGGCTAATATAGTTGATAACGGAATTGTTAATGGAGATATTCATTACATTATTCAGTATGGTTGTATTATGTTACTTATTGCAGTGATAGGGACTGCTTGTACAATTACAGCAGCATACCATGCTGCGAAAGTTTCGGCACGATTAGGAACAATTTTACGAAGCAAAGTGTTTCAAAAGGTCGAAAGTTTTTCACTTGCAGAATTCAATCAATTCGGTACGGCATCGCTAATTACTCGTACAACAAATGATATTACACAAGTTCAGCAAGTAGTACAACTTATGTTACGTATTATGTTAATGGCGCCAATGATGATGATTGGTGGAATTATCATGGCAATTGCACAAGATGGCCAAATGTCACTTATTCTTGTTGTTATCTTACCAATTGTACTTGTGATTATTATCATTATTGGGTGGCTTGGCCTCCCTTTATTTCAATCAATTCAACAAAAATTGGATAAAGTAAATTTGATTTTTCGTGAAAACTTAACCGGTGTGCGTGTTATTCGAGCATTTAATCAGCAAAAACATGAGCAAGCACGTTTTTCACAAGCCAATGAAGATTTAACTGAAACATCAATTAAAGCAAATCAAATAATTGCTGCATTAATGCCAGTATTATCATTGGTTATCAATTTAAGTACGATTATTGTATTATGGATTGGTGCGAGTCGAGTTGAAATGAACACAATAGCTGTAGGAGATTTAATGGCATTTATCCAATATATTACACAAATTCTATTTTCAGTTATGATGTTGTCGATGATTTTTTCTATGATACCAAGAGCGTCAGCCTCAGCGAAACGTATTCAGGCAGTGATTGATACTGACAATACAATTGTAGATGAACTAGAAACAATTGTAGCCCAAAATAATTCTGCAGCAACAATTACATTTGAAAATGTGACATTTGCTTATCCACAAGCAGAAGAACCGGTATTAAATCAGTTATCTTTCAAGGCAAAAGCCGGAGAAGTTACGGCAATTATTGGTGGAACTGGTTCAGGAAAGTCAACACTATTGAATTTGATTACTCGCTTTTATGATCCAACAAGTGGACGTATTTGTATCGATGGCATTGATGTGAAACAAATGCAACAAGCACAATTACGCGAGAAAATCGGATATGTACCACAAAAAGCGGTACTATTTAGTGGTACTGTTATTGAAAATATTCGATATGGAAATGAACAAGCAACATTTGATGAAGTCAAACAAGCGGCACAGACAGCACAAGCGATAGATTTTATTGAACTTATGCCAAATGGATTTGAATCACATATTGCCCAAGGGGGAACAAATGTATCAGGAGGGCAAAAACAACGACTTTCAATTGCACGGGCACTTGTGAAAAATGCTGGTATTTATTTGTTCGACGATAGTTTTTCAGCATTAGATTTCAAAACAGATGCTAAATTACGTAAAGCGTTACTGAGTGCTGAACGAAAAGCAACTATGTTAATTGTTGCACAACGAATTTCAACGATTAAGGAAGCTGATCAAATTATTGTTCTTGATCATGGGGAAATCGTTGGTATTGGAAAGCATCATGATCTTCTCCGTTCGTGCGATGTATACCAAGAAATTGCTGGTTCACAGCTTTCGAAGGAGGAATTAGCATGAGCAAAATGCCGACAAAACAACCACAAATGACTCCCGGTGGACCAATGGGTCGTGGAGCAATTGCAGTTGGAACAGAGAAAGCCAAAGATTTAAAAGGGACAACAAAGCGATTAATGACCTATTTTAAGCCACGTAAACTTGGAATTTTCCTTGTTTTCATCGCATCAATCCTGAGTACTGTTTTCCTCATTATTAGCCCTAAATTGTTAGGTGATGCAACAACGGTGTTATTTAATGGTTCGCTTGCTATCATGAATGGAAGTAATAATGCTACAATTGATTGGATGAGTTTAACATCAATTCTTGTGTGGTTAGCAGCACTTTATGTACTTAGCTCTTTGTTTTCATATATACAACAATATTTAATGGCACATGTCGCTCAGAAAACAGTGTATGATATGCGCGAAGAAATTAATGGGAAAATTGCTCAATTGCCACTTAATTATTTTGACACTCATACAAATGGTGAGACGTTGAGTCGAATTACGAACGATATTGAGACGGTAAGTACGACACTCCAACAAACATTAACACAGCTAATTGCTTCGGTCATTACGATTGTAGGAGTTATTGTTATGATGTTAACAATTAATTTTTTATTGACTGTTGTGAGCGTTGCGAGTATGGTGTTAGGATTGTTTTTTATTCGTCCGATTATCTTACGTGCACAGAAATTTTTTGTTGGACAACAACGCTCGTTAGGTCAGTTGAATGGCCACATCGAAGAAATGTATACGGGTCATAATATTGTCAAAGCATTTAATCAAGAGGCAAAATCAATTGCTAAATTTGAGAAAATTAATAATGAATTGTATGATTCGGGTTGGAAATCACAATTTATCTCAGGAATTATGATGCCGGTTTTGAATTTTGTTGGTAATATCGGTTACGTATTAATTACACTTGTTGGTGGAATTCTCGTTATTGGTCAGTCGATACAGATAGGGGATATTCAAGCATTTATCCAATATTCACGACAATTGACACAGCCAATTAATCAAATTGCCAATATTACAAATATTTTTCAATCAACGTTAGCTGCAGCTGAACGGGTATTTGAATTACTAGATGAGTTAAATGAAATTGCTGATCCAAGCCCGGCGACAACATTAGCAAATATTCAAGGGAATGTTACATTCCACAATGTTGATTTTGGTTATTCAGTTGATCATTTATTAATGAAACAATTGAATATTGATGTAAAGGCAGGACAAAAAATTGCTATTGTTGGACCTACTGGAGCTGGAAAAACGACACTTGTAAATTTATTAATGCGCTTCTATGATGTAAATGCTGGAACAATTGCGATAGACGGTATAGATATTCAGACAGTGACACGCCACGATTTACGTTCAACCTTTGGTATGGTATTACAAGATACATGGCTATTTACTGGGACAATTGAGGAAAATTTGGCATATGGAAAAATTGGTGCAACAAAAGAAGAAATTGTGGCAGCAGCCAAATCTGCCCATGTGCATGATTTTGTCAAAACAATGCCGAATGGGTATAAAACACAGCTTAATGAAGATGCTACAAATATTTCACAAGGGCAAAAGCAGTTGTTGACAATTGCACGTGCTTTGTTAGCAGATCCAAAAATTTTAATTTTAGATGAAGCGACAAGTAGTGTTGATACGCGTACTGAAATCTTGATTCAAAAGGCGATGGAAAATTTAATGGCAAACAGAACAAGTTTTGTTATTGCACATCGCTTATCAACAATTAAAGATGCAGATCTTATTTTAGTTATGAAACAAGGAACGGTAGTTGAGAGTGGAACACATGATCAATTGTTGCTACAAGCTGGTTTATACGCAGATTTATATAACAGTCAATTTGCCCAATAATAGCTTGTTAAGCCGAGAAGAATTTCTTCTCGGTATATTTTTTTTTGAAACTATTTACAAAAGTAAATGAATTGTAGTATACTTTGTTAGAAATCTTTTGGAAGAGGTGTATGTAAGATGCAAAAAATGGATACAACAACAAATATGCAACAACTACATACAGCTTATTTTCATTTTTATTGGAAGCACTAGGATTTAGGTCGGTTTTGACTCAAATCCTTTTCGTGTAACACCTAAAGGGTTTGAGTTTCCGGTATCAATAGATAGAGGGAATAAATGAGAAATCAGAACACTTTAGGAAAACATGAAGTGCTTCTGATTTTTTTTGTAGATTGATATTCAAAAGATCAAGACTTTTCTCAGGAGGAACAATAAATATGAGTGGATTAAAAAAACAATTTGGGTTTTGGACTGCTGTTTCAATGGTTATTGGAATGGTTATAGGTTCTGGAATCTTTTTTCAAGCACAAGGCACATTAGCAGTGACACAATCACCAGTACTGTCAGTATTGGCATGGTTTTTAGGAGGGGTTATTACCATTGCAGCTGGAATGACAGTTTCAGAATTAGCAGCAGCAATTCCTAAAACGGGAGGAATTGTTGAGTATTTACGCGTAGCATTCGGTGACTTAATGAGTGGAACATGTGGTTGGATGTTAAGCGTCATCTTCTTTCCATCTGTAATCGGTGTTTTCTCGATTATTTTTGCACAAACATTTGTCCCATTCTTTGGATTACCTGAAACAATCATAGGATTACCAAGTATTAATGTTATTTCAGTATTAGTTGTAGTTGTTATTATGACAATTAATATGATTAATGCAAAATTTGGCTCACGTATTCAAGTTGTAACAACAATTGGAAAATTATTACCCATCGCTTTGATTATTATTATGGGAGTATTCTTTGGTAATAGTAATCCATCAGCGGTTGGATTTGGTAACTTAACACTATCGATTCCAGAAAACACATCATTTGCAGTCGTTGGCGTAACATTAGGAGCCGCAATTGGGAAAGCATTCTTTGCATATGGTGGTTGGTTTGATGTTGGAGCAATTGCCGGTGAAATGAAAAATCCGAGTCGCGATTTACCAAAAGCAATTATCTTTGGATTATTGACAATTACAGTTGTGTATACATTGGTGAATATTGCATACTTGACAACATTCAGTATGGAAAACGTACTCGCATCTTCAACAATTGCTGCAGATACGTTAGGTGTATACTTTGGTTCAGCAGGAACAGTTATTGCGAATATTGGTGTATTAGTATCGGTATTTGGAGCGTTAAATGGGATGTTGATGGCTGGAAGTCGTGTTGTGTATCAATTAGGTACAGAGTACCGTCTACCGTTTAGTCGATCACTTCAAAAGTTATCAAAAGAATCAAAAACACCAATTGGTGGGTTAATTTGGGTAAGTGTTTTTACAATTCTTTGTGCTTCAACAGGACAGTTTGGTGCTCTTGCTGACATCGGTGTATTTGGTAGTTGGATTTTCTACATTTTTGCCTTTGTGGCTGTTATTGTATTACGCAAAACACACCCACATCTTGTAAGACCATATAAGGTGCCGTTATATCCGGTGTTGCCAATTATTGCAATTATCGGTGGTGTGTATTTCTTAGTGTCAACAATTATTACAAGTCCAAGTATTTCATTCTTCGCTATTTTCATGGTGCTAATTGGAATTCCAGTCTACTTTGCTTTACGTGTGTTTTATAAAGACGAATTACTAGCAGTAGATGTCGATTAAAAATAAAACTCGTATATATCATTCATACTGATATATACGAGTTTTTATTTGCTTAATACAAAAAAATGTTATAATAAAGATGAAAAAACAAATGAAAAGAGGAGGGATTATGATGGCGAAAAAGATGTTACATACATGTGTGCGAGTGATGGATTTGACGAAATCATTGGCCTTTTATACAGAAGGTTTAGGGATGCAAGAAGTAAAACGACTAGATTATCCAGAATACGAATTTACACTTGTGTATTTGGCATTTGAGCAAGGAGACTATGAGTTAGAGCTTACATATAACTATCATCGAGAACAACCATATGAATTAGGAAATGGGTATAGCCATATTGCCATAGGTGTTGATGATCTAGTAGCTAGTTATGAGGGGCATAAAGCAAAGGGATATGAATTAACTGCTTTAAAAGGGTTGCCAGGGCAAAAGCCAAACTATTACTTTGTGACTGATCCTGATGGCTATAAAGTCGAAATCATTCAAAATAAAGCATAGAAAAAACGGAACGTATCAAGGATAGGTTCCGTTTTTTATTATTCTGAACGTTTTTTGCGTGGACGTGGAAGTAATTTTTCAAGTTGTAATGTCATTTGTTTTTCCCAAGTCGTATCGTTTTTAGGATCAAAAGCCTCTAAGAAGTCAATAACTTCTTTTGTGACAAGTGTTGGTGTTGATGCGCCAGCAGTAACAGCAATAGTTTGAACAGCGGGATCAAGTAACCATGCGATATCTAATTCAGCTAAATTTTCAATACGATGTGCAGGTACATCAGCATGTTCAATAGCAACTTGTGCTAGACGGTTACTGTTATTACTTTTTGGATCACCAACGACAATGACGAGATCTGCTTGCTTTGCTTGAGTGGCAACAGCTTCTTGTCGAACTTGTGTCGCATTACAGATTTCACGATGAAATTGAGCGGTTGGAAATTTTGTTTGAATAATTTGAGCAAGTTTACTGACATCCCAAAGGCTCATTGTTGTTTGGTTTGTAATCATAATTTTATCATTAGAAAGTGTTAATGCTTGAATATCATCAATCGTTTCAACAAGATGCACAGCATGTGGTGCAACACCTACAGCACCTTCAGGCTCAGGGTGTTTTTTCTTACCGATATAAATAATATCGTAACCATTATTGACAGCATCACGGATGAAAACGTGTGTTTTTGTTACATCAATACATGTGGCATCGATTGTATTGAGCCCTTTTTGAGCAGCTTTGATTTTCACTTCAGGACTGACTCCGTGAGCAGTGAAAATAATTGTACCAGTATGAATTGTATCCAGTAATTCAAGACGGGTTTTACTTGCATCATCGAGTGTAACGACACCTAAGCTCTCAAGAGCTTTTGATAAATGACGGTTATGGACAATTTGACCAAGAATATAGATCGGTTTTGGTGTCTCAGGATCGTGAGCGATTTGGACGACTAAATTGAGCGATGAGACAACACCGTGGCAATAGCCACGAGGATTTATTTTAATTACTTTCATAAAAGCAAACATACCTTTCTGTTGGGAAAATTTATTCTAGCCTTTATTATAACTTTTTTTTTTATTTTCGTCTGCTCTTTTGAAATTTCATCATAAAAACCTAATCATTCATGTGAATAGACTTGTCAAATATAGGCTTTTCGGCTATGATAGATAAGTTATTGTCTGTTTAAAAGCACACGAGTAGTGTGTATGAATGGCTATGAAGGAAAAAATAAAATGAGGTGAAACTATGGCAATGCAAACAAAGTATGCTGATTATAATTTCAAAAAAAGTATGAAAAAAGCGATTGAGAAGCTTGGGTTCGTCACTCCAACACCAATCCAACATGAAGTATTTCCAGCAGCATTAAAAGGTGAAAATGTGATTGGACAAGCACCAACAGGAACTGGGAAAACACATGCGTATTTAATTCCAGTGTTTGAAAAAATGGATGTGACACTTGACGAGGTGCAAGCGGTTATTATTGCACCGACACGTGAATTAGCAGAGCAAATTACATTGCGAGCACGTGAATTAGCACGTTTTAGTAATCAAGATGTTCGTATTTTAATGGCAATTGGTGGAACTGACCGAGAGCGTTTAGTTGCAAAATTAAAAGGAAACGAAGAGCAGGCAGCATTACAACCACAACTAGTTATTGGAACACCAGGTCGTGTTCAAGATTTAGTTGTGAAAGAGAAAGTGTTGAAAATTTATACGGCTTCAACAATGATTATTGATGAAGTAGATATGATTTTTGATACAGGATTTTTAGAAGAAGTTGATGAATTAGCAAGTATTTGTGAACAAGCACAATTGCTAGTATTTTCAGCAACAGTACCAACACAATTACAAGATTTTATCAAAAAATATTTATCAGGTGCAAAGAGCTTCCGTATTACACCAAAGCAAGCAACACCAGTAAAAATTGAACATGTTGTCGTCCCAGTGCGTCGTAAAAGTCGTCAAGAAATTTTACTCGATGTTATTGGAGCAATTAATCCATATTTAGCAATGGTATTCACAAATACACGTAAAAGTGCAAGTGAAGTTGCATTGTTTTTACGCGATCAAGGATATAAAGTAGGTGAATTACACGGTGACTTAAACCCACGTGAACGTCGTCAAATGTTACGCCGTGTTCGTAATTTGGAATTTCAATACGTTGTTGCATCGGATATCGCAGCCCGCGGAATTGATATTGAAGGTGTAAGTCATGTTATCAATTATGAAGTTCCAAAAGATTTAGATTTCTATATTCACCGTAGTGGTCGTACAGCACGTGTTGATAATCAAGGAATTTCTTATGCATTAGTAGAAGCAAAAGAAGAAGTATTGATTCACAAGCTCATCGAACGTGGGGTTGATTTCACATACCAAGAAGTTGCATCAAACGGTGAATGGAAAACATTAAATAATCGTACACGTAAAGAAAAATCAACAGCCACAGCGAAAAATACGAAAGAAGCTCGTATTGAAAATCTGATTGGAAAGAAAAATGGTGGGAAAGTAAAGCCTGGTTACAAAGCGAAACGCAAACGCCAAGTAAAAGAAGCATTACAAAAATCACGTCGCCAAGAAGCTCGTCAAGCAGGACGCCAAGAACGGAAAGCAAAGGCAAAAGCAAATAAAGGGATGTATTAAAATGAGTACACACATGATAAGTATCATGTGTGTTTTTTTGCATAATTAGTTGTAAATGGAAAGTATTTCACCCTTTATTTAGCTTGAAATGTGGTAAAATAAAAGGGAAAAAGAAAGAAGAAAGTGAGTGACGAAAAATGATTAAAATAGGTTCACATGTATCGATGAATGGAAAGAAGATGTTTGTCGGTTCAGTCGAAGAGACGTTAAGTTATGGGGCGAATGCTATGATGTTGTATACAGGAGCACCTCAGAATACACGTCGGAAACCGATTGAAGAATTAAATATTGAAGCAGGACAAGCCCTCATGGCACAACATGGACTTTTAATGGAAGATGTTGTTGTACATGCTCCGTACATTATCAACCTTGCGAATACAGTCAAACCAGAAACATATGAATTAGCTACGATGTTTTTACAACAAGAAATCCAACGTGCACATGCGCTTGGTGCACATCAAATTGTTTTACACCCAGGTGCACATGTTGGAGCAGGAGTCGAAGCGGGTATTGGATCAATTGTTCAAGGATTAAATGAAGTACTCGATCCAAATTTCCCAGTGAAAATCGCACTTGAAACAATGGCAGGGAAAGGGACAGAATGTGGTCGTAATTTTGAAGAACTTGCTCAAATTATTGACGGTGTAACACATAATGAATTACTAACTGTCTGTTTTGATACATGTCATGTGAACGATGCTGGATATGATATTGTTCATGATTTTGATGGCGTATTAGCAGAATTTGATCGAATCATAGGAAAAGAGCGAATAAGTGTGTTACATATTAATGACAGTAAAAATATACGCGGAGCTCAAAAAGATCGACATGAAAACATTGGTTTTGGAACGATTGGCTTTGATGCACTTAATTACATTGTGCACCATCGTGACTTACCAAAGCAAGCCCCGAGAATTTTAGAAACACCATACGTACAAATTGATCCTAATGATAAAAAAGCAACCGTTGCTCCATATAAATTAGAAATTGAAATGCTTAGAAGCCAAGAATTTGATGAAAATTTACTTTTAAAATTAAAAAACAACGATAACTAATAACGAAAATTAAATTACAGAAAGATGAAATCGCTTTATGTTTAGGGCTAGGTGATGAGTTTCTAAATGTTTTAGGTTTTCGCTTTCAACAATAAAAACTCTATGCTACAATGAGTAGGAATTTGATAATAAAGAAAGAACGGAGTGTTTTTATGGCAATTAAGAAAAATGTTCGTCGTGTTGTATTAGTTGGAACAGGATTTGTCGGAATGAGCTTTGCTTATTCACTTTTAAATCAAGGAGGAGCTGAAGAATTAGTTTTAGTTGACCTTGACAAAAACAAAGCTGAAGGTGAAGCAATGGACTTAAACCACGGTTTAGCGTTCGCACCACGTAAAATGAAAATCTGGGCAGGAGATTACAGTGATTGTGGAGATGCAGACATCGTTGTTATTACAGCAGGAGCAGCTCAAGCACCAGGTGAAACTCGTCTTGACTTATGTGCAAAAAATACAAAGATCATGCGTTCAATCGTTGAACAAATCATGGCTTCAGGATTTGATGGAATCTTCTTAGTTGCATCAAACCCAGTTGATATCATGACATATGTAACACAAAAAGTTTCAGGATTACCAAAATCACGTGTAATCGGATCAGGAACTACTTTAGATACTGCTCGTTTACGTTTCATGATGGGAGAACATTTAAATGTTGACTCACGTAACATCCACGGTTACATTATGGCTGAGCATGGAGATTCTTCATTCGTACCTTGGACTCATACGTATGTAGGAACAAAACCAATTCTTGAATTAGTTGATGAGCGCGAAGATTTAGATTTAGGGCAATTACAAACAATTTACGAAAATGTACGTGACGCAGCGTATGAAATTATTGATCGTAAAAAAGCAACTTACTACGGAATCGGTATGGCATTAACTCGTATCGTTCGCGCGGTTTTAAATGATGAACATTCAATTTTAACAGTATCTGCATTCTTAGAAGGACAATACGGATGTGAAGGTGCATACATCGGAACACCTGCAGTTATTGGACGTGACGGAATTCAAGAAGTTGTTGAATTAAACTTAAATGCAGTTGATCAAGCAAAAATGACAAAATCATTTACAACGTTAAAAGCAACTATTGAAGCTTCAACAGATCCATATTTAGACTAATCAAAAGCTCTTCGGAGCTTTTTTTATTGGCTGATAGTGAAAGCGTTTCATTTTTCGAGCGAAAACGGTGAATATACTTGTCAAATAATGACTCAGCTATTATGATTAATGAGAATGTGAATTCTGTGGTGTGAAAGACATCACGATTTTTTGGAGGTTATGAAGATGAAAAAGATCATTGGAATCGATTTAGGTGGGACAACAGCGAAACTAGCGATTTTAACATTTGAAGGGCAAATTGAAACAAAATGGGAAGTGCCAACATCAACTGCTGAAAATGGTGAAGCTATTTTACCTAATCTACAACACTCAATTATGAGTAAATTAACAGAATTAAACTTAACAACAGCTGATATCCATGCAATTGGAATGGGTGTACCTGCTCCAGTCAAACCAAATGGAGAAATGTCAGTTGCGGCAAATTTAGGTGGATTTGGTGGTTTCAATGTTGCAAAAACATTTGGCGATATGATGAACTTACCAGTTATTTTAGATAATGATGCAAATATTGCAGCACTTGGTGAAATGTGGCAAGGTGGTGCAAAGGGTGCTCAAAATGTTGTGATGGTTACACTTGGAACAGGTGTTGGTGGCGGTGTTATCGCTGATGGAAACATCATTCGTGGCTTTAATGGAGCAGGTGGTGAAATTGGACATATGCCAATCGTATGTGATGAAAATTTCACGTTTACTTGTGGATGTGGGAAAAAAGGTTGTTTAGAGACTGTTTCATCTGCAACAGGTATTGTCCGTGTGGCAAAACAAATGTTAGCAGAAGAAACGACACCGACAACATTAGATCAATTCCATCCATTGACAGCAAAAGATGTTTTTGATGCGGCAAAAAATCATGATGTATTAGCACTACAAGTTGTTGACTATTTTGGGCAAACATTGGCTAAAGCAATGGGAACATTATCGGCAGTGACAAATCCAGAGGTATTTGTTATTGGCGGAGGTGTAAGTAAAGCAGGTGCGATTATCATTGATACAGTTGGCAAATATTATTATGATAGCGTATTTAAAGCCGCAACAAGTGGTGTGAAAATTGAATTAGCAACATTAGGAAATGATGCAGGTGTCATTGGGGCAGCATACCATGCACATATGTATCAAGCATAATGGCTAAATATATTACACTCACTGAGCCAACGATGGGTGAAAATACATATGTTATTATTAATAATAACAAAGAAGCACTAATTATTGATCCAGGGATTGCACTTGTACGATTACAACAATGTCTACAAGACGAGCAAGCAACACCAGTGGCTATTCTTTTGACACATGGACATTATGATCACATCGTTAATGTTGATACAATTGTAAATAGCTATGGCATTCCAGCATATATTCATAAAAAAGATGCGAATTGTTTCACAAACCCACGCGCAAATCTTGGGAATTTTACGTTAACAACACAGCCAACACTCTTTTCTGAATCAGAAGGAACATTGTCAATTAGTACATTTATAGTGAACTATTGGCATTCACCAGGACATTCACCGGGTTCGACAGTATTTACAGTTGATAATGATAAAGTTATGATCGCAGGGGATGTTTTATTTGCAGGGTCAGTAGGACGTTATGACTTTCCGACAAGTAATGGTGGGCACCATCAAGCAAGTTTACAGCGTATTTTCCAGACATTTTCAGATGATTATCGAGTAATATCAGGTCATGGACAAGCAACGACAATAGCACAAGAGCGACAACACAATCCATTTAAGGCATGGTTTGAATAATGTCTATACGAGCAATTGTGCAATTACAGCCTAGTTTAGCACCAATTGAGGTGACAGTAGTACGAGAACATTCAAAAGGGTATGATGTGATTTTGAAATCAGGAATGAAAATGTCCATCACACAAACACAGCTTGTTCGAATTATTCAAGCACCAAGACGAGTGAAAACACAAGTTGCATATGACCGTAAACATCTTCCACAAACACTGTATCCAGTATTAGATGTTCACGGGAAAACTGTTTCTGAAGCCCAAATTGAAATTCATACATTTTTGGAACATCATGCTGGTGTTCAACGTGTCGAAATTATTTTTGGTAAAGGAACAGGGGCGTTAAAAAAAGGGTTAACTCCATTTGTGAAAAGACATCGCCAAGTTGGGAGTGTGTATGTCGATCACTTGCGAGCTGCGTTTGAAATTACGCTAAAAAAGTAAGTGTTTTTTCGTGAAAAATGATGACAGATTTCGATATGAATGATATAATCTAATCAAGCGAAAGCACTTCTGGAGTGTGCGTGAGTTGTTTAAAAACCTAACATTTTTAAACTGGGAAATTGGAGTCTTCATCTGGTGTTGAATGCCTTGTGACTACACTTGTTTTTTTGATACAAGTGTCAGCAGAGGAATCCTGAGGATTGAAGCAGATTACCCACCTGCAGAGGCAGGCTTTTTGAAAGACCACGGCATTACCGGGATAAGGCAATTGCACATAGGTGTGCAATTGCCTTATTTTTTTAATTTAGTTAAGAAAGTAGTTGTTAAAGAATGTTGAATCAATTTTCACGCTTAGAGCTAGCTATCGGAAGCGAGGGGCTGAACCTATTAAAACAAGCAACAGTAGCTGTTGTTGGAATTGGTGGAGTTGGTGCACAAGCAGTAGAAGCACTCGCACGTAGCGGAGTAGGGAAAATTATTTTAATTGATAAAGATAATGTGGATATTACAAATGTTAATCGTCAGTTACATGCGACACTTGAAACGGTTGGACAATCAAAAGTAACGTTGATGCAAGAGCGTATTGCGACGATTAATCCTGAGTGTGAAGTTGTCCCATATCACATGTTTTTGCTTGAAGATACAAAAGATGTTTTGTTTAATCACGAACTTGATTTTGTTGTTGATGCATGTGATACAGTGTCGGCGAAAATTTTAATTATTCGTGAATGTTTAAAGCGAAATATTCGTTTTATTAGTTCAATGGGTGCAGCAAATAAAATGGATCCGACGCGATTACAAATTGCTGATATTCAAAAAACCACATATGATCCATTAGCGAAAGTTATCCGCACGAAACTGAAAAAAGAGCGTATTTATGGAAAAGTTCCTGTTGTTTTTTCAACGGAAAGCCCAATTATTCCACGCGCTGATGTGAATGAGACAGTTGGTAACCAAGAATCATCAATTCGTAAGGCCAAAATGCCACCAGCATCAAACGCTTTCGTACCGACAGTTGCAGGGTTAATCTGTGCAAGTTATGTTGTAAATACAATTGTTTCTGAGATAAATATTCAAACTCGTGAGCAATAAGTTGTATGAATTAAGAAAACCATTTCTTTTTGAGGTGGTTTTTTTGTTTTATATGGAAAAAAATTGTCACCGTTCATGTAAAATGATAAAATAAAAAAGTATAGGAGGCGGGAATTAGGTGGACAAAATTTTAAAACGTTATAAAAATCGTCTAGTGAACATAAACAGCAATAATCGGAGTTTGTATTTACGAAAAATTGATCAAAAACAAAATTTTGACCTTTGGCAAACAAAACAATTTTATCCGGAACTCATTGAAGAAATATATCAAAAAATTATACAGCGCGAAGCTGGGAGAATTCAACTCTTTCCAGATATGATTGAATTTCAACACCGTTTAGAGCAAAAATTTCGTCGTCATATTCAAGCAGAGCAAAATGATGCATTGAGCGATTTGAATACACAACAGCAAACATTGGGGGTAGAAGCGTATACTGCGAGATGGGAAGCAATTGAGCAGCATGCGAAGCAGCAACGTGAGCAAGTGAAGCGTGAGTTGGCAAATGCTGTAAAGATTATTGAAACACAACAAAAACGTCTTGCTGTTTTACATCGTGAATGTATTGCACTTGAAAAAGAAACAGGACGATATGAATTAAGTATTGGTTATCCGTTTATAAAGGGGAAATTTTTGGATGGGACACCTGTTCATGCACCATTATTTTTATTTACAGTCCAATTAGAACGCGGCGCCAATAATACGTGGTTTTTAATCTTCAACCAGCAACCACCGACAATAAACCGTGTTTTCTTATTGGCAGTACAAAAATATAATCAAACACCAATTGCGTTAGATGTTATTGAAAAATTTGCAGTCGATAAAGTTGATTTAACAAGTGAACATCTTTATCGACAACTTTTACGTCAATTTAGCTTACATATTGATTGGCAAGATATTGAGTTGCAGCCATTTCCGACGAAAATTGAATTAGAACAGCAAATTAAAGAAACAATTACTGGTAGCTTTAAGATTGAACATCATTTAGTTCTTGGAAATTTTCCAATTGCGAACTCATTGTATTATGATTATGAAAAAATGCAACGTTTACAGCACATGCCAAAATCAATAGAGCATTTATTTAAAGCACAAACACAAGCAGCGAATCAAATTGATTCATTACCGTTATCACAACAATTTTTTTTAACAATGGTAGATGAGAGTCAAGAACGTGCTATTTCGTTGACTGAACAAAAACCATATACGGTAATTTATGGTCCGCCAGGAACAGGAAAATCACAGACAATCGCAGCAATTGTTGGTCAGGCAATTGCGAATCAAAAAAAAGTTTTGATTGTATCGCATAAAAAGGCAGCACTTGATGTTTTGTATAATCGTATTCATAGTTTACAAGATCAAGCAATGCTTGTACATCAGCCATCAATGCAATCAGAACAATTTTTTCAAAAAGTGACGTATGCACTCGAGCAACCAGAATTCCATGTGCAAGTTGGAGATTTACATAAGCAACTGTATAACTGTAATCAGCAGATTGCAACGATTTTGCAGTCATTTGAAGCAATTAAGCAATTTTTGTATACACAACAAGACATTGGTTTGACAATGCAACAAATGTATGAACAATCAAGCCCAATTCATATGCGCCGAGATCATCGGTATGATTTAATGCGATTTTGGCAGCTTGCTCATGATCAAAAGCCATTAACGTTTGACCAATCTGTGCAACTCCAAACAAAATTTCAACAATTTTCCTTTATTACTAAAGCGTTCCAAGCACGTCAAATGAAAGAAAATCCGTATGTGCCAGTTTTAGCGAGTGTATCAACACAGCAACAAGTACAAGCCGAGAGTCAGTTTCAACTGATGTTGAACTTTTTTAATGGTATTAAACCAGAGTGTGGGACTCATAACACGAAGAATTCTGAGTGGAACTTGAAGTATTGGAGTCAAATTGCCCATGTAAGTCATAGTGTGGAAGAATTTTATGAGCAAATTCAAGTGCAAAAGCAGGCACTTGTTCAACGTTATGAGGCATATGTTGAACAACTCGCATATTTAGAAACGCTCTTACCAAAAGCATACTGGGAACAAATTACAACGAGTTTAGAACAAGGAAACTATGATCAGCTATGTATTTATTTTAATCAGTTAGATGAGGCTTTTGAATTATTAGGGGCGTACGAACAATTAACAGCAGAATTTAAAAAACTTTCTCAGGATGAAATTACTTTTTTAGATTCGGTGATTCGAGTGTTTGATGATGAAGCAAAAGCAAAAAGTTTTGTGCAATCATTACCTGAATTGCTAATTCTACAAACGGTTCGACAAAAAGAAGCGAATTGTCAAGTAATCGAAACGATGGAACAATTTTCGCTTCTACAAAAACAAGCCCAATATTTATTGCGCGAGAAGCAAAAAATCGTTCAAGCGTATTTAATTGCTTATCAAAAACAAGCAATCCAAACGTATCGTCAACAATATCCGCAGGAATGTGAAAGTTTATACCATCAAGTGACAAAACAACGTGCAACAACAACAATTCGTGAGAGTATCCATCAATACTACGATGCATATACAACATTGTTTCCATGTTGGCTAGCTAGTCCGGAGACGATTGCAGATATTTTCCCCTTTGAAGCCGATTTATTTGATATTATCTTATTTGATGAAGCATCACAATTAGCAGCCGAACAAACATTACCAGTGTTTTATCGTGGGAAAAAAATTGTCGTTGTTGGAGATGAACAACAATTAAAACCGCCACAGACATTTTTATTGAAATACGATGATGATATGAATGAAGGAGAACATGATGTTGTGTATACTGTTGAAAGTATACTTGATTTAGCAAAATTGAAATACCCTAGTGTGAAATTAAATCACCACTATCGTTCACAAGCGAGTGAATTAATCGCCTTTTCAAATGCTGCGTTTTATGAAAATGAATTGTTAGTGACTACTGATGTTCAACAACGAAATGCTACACATCCGCCAATCCAACGCTTAAAAGTAGCTGGTATTTGGAAAGAACAAGTCAATCTAGCTGAAGCATATGAAGTCGTAGCGCTTGTAGTAAACTTATTGTCAACGAAAGCATCAACAGAAACATTAGGAGTCATTACCTTTAACTCGAAACAGAAAGATCTCATTTTAGACTTGTTAGAACAGTATACACAAGAAGATGAGGTGTTTGCTAAGCAGTATTTCATTGAACAAGAACGCTTTGAGCAAGGTGAAGATGTCAGCTTTTTTGTCAAAAATATTGAGAATGTTCAAGGGGATGAGCGAGATCTTATTATTTTCTCAACAGCATATGCTCCAAATAGTCAAGGGAAGATGAGTATGAATTTCGGAAGTCTTTCTCAAGAAGGTGGTGAAAATCGCTTAAATGTTGCGATTACACGCGCCCGAAAACAAATTTATGTTGTCACTTCAATCGAACCAGAACAACTTGAAGTTGAACAAACAAAATTTGCCGGAGCAAAATTGTTGAAAGCGTACTTAACATATGTTCGTGCCATTTCGACTCAAAACACGATTGAAAAAGAAAAAGTATTACGCCAATTACAAACACAAAGGCATAATCAGAGGGTGCAACCAAAAACATCAACGTTTGCGAAACAATTAGCTTTGAACTTAGAAATGCGTGGGTTTGAAGTTCACAAAAATCTCGGTGAAAAAATGTATCATTATGATTTGGCTATTTATGATGCAAAATCAGAGCGTTATATCCTTGGCATTGAATGTGATACACCGCAAAATGAACCATTTGTTGTAAAACACCGTGAAGTAGTCAAACAAGCAATTTTAGCACAGTTTGGATGGCATACGTTACGTGTGTGGAGCCGTGATTGGTGGTTAAATCCAGATAAAGTACTCGCTAAAATTGAACAACGGATTGAAGAAATTACAATGGAGTGTGAAGTGAATGAGCCAACTCAGTGATAAATTACAACAACAATGGCCGATGATGATTGGAAACAAAAGTAACAAATGGCGGTTAGAATTGCTTGAATTGTACGAGCTAGAACGTGATGAACAAAGAGTACATGAGGAAAACCTTATCCAGGAGTATGAAGTGAAGGTTGAACAGTTAGAAAGTGAAAATGATCGACTTGAATCAGAGCTTGCGAAAATAAAAGATCAAATGGAGCAACAACGACTGGCACATGAACAACAATTTTCACTCCTTCACGAGCAAGTTTCACAAAAAATAGCCTTAATGGAAGAACAAGCACAACTTTATTTTGTGAAAAATACTGAAAATGAAGCAAAATAGCTAGCATTTTAGGCGAAATAGCGTAAAATAAAAAAGGGAAAAAATTCATTTATTTAAAAGGAGTATGACTATATGAGTACAACACTAATTTTCGGACATAAAAATCCAGATACAGATTCAATTACATCAAGCCTTGTTATGGCACATTTACAAACACAACTTGGAAACGATGTTGAAGCTGTACGTTTAGGAAACTTTGGAAAAGAAACACAATTCATTTTAAATCATTTCAATATTGAAGCACCACGTTTAATTGAAAATTTAGATGGTGTTGAAACAGTTATGTTAGTTGACCACAATGAATTTAATCAAAGTGCTGATGGGATTGAAAATGTGCGCATTTTAGCAGTTGTTGATCACCACCGTATGGCAAATTTCCAAACGAGTGAGCCATTATTGTACCGTGCTGAACCAGTGGGATGTACAGGAACAATTCTTTATAAAATGTATAACGAAAATAATATTGAAATTCCAGCAACAATCGCAGGTTTAATGGCAAGTGCAATTGTGTCAGATACATTATTATTCAAATCACCAACATGTACACCACAAGATATTGCTGCTGCAACAGCATTAGCTGAAATTGCCGGTTTAGAGTTAGAAGTGTATGGATTAGAAATGTTAAAAGCAGGGACAGATTTAAGTGATTATAGTGCAGAACAACTATTATCAATTGATGCAAAACCATTTGATATGAATGGAATTACAATGGAAATTGCGCAAATCAATACAGCGAGCATTCCTGAAGTAATGGAACGTAAAGCAGAAATTGAAGCAGCAATGGCAACTATTATTACTGAACGTGGGCTTGGATTGTTCTTCTTTGCAATTACTGATATTATCAATAGCAATTCACAAGTTATCGCATTAGGAAGTGAAACAGCACTGGTTGAAAAAGCATTCAACGTACAATTAGTAGACAACACAGCTTTGTTAAGCGGAGTTGTATCACGTAAAAAACAAATCGTACCAGTTATGCAAAACAACGCATAAGCGTTTGAGTACGTTGCTACAGAAAAGAAATAATGGGTAGCATCAAGACGGCACGTCAAAAAAGTGAATGGGTGTAGGTAGCTGAGATACCGTCACACCCGTTTATGTTTTGACAAGTCTTGAAGTACGAAACGCGTTAAAATCCTGAGTGCTGAACACGTTGTAACAATAAAAGAATAGTAGGTTACATTGAGACAATATGACAAATAAGTGAACAGTGGTAGCAGGTTGAGACTGCGACCAACAATGTTTACGATTTTTCGAGTCTCAAAGTGTGGAGCACGTTAATCTTAAGTGTCTGACACCGATGCCAAAAACAAAGAATACAGTTGGCAGCAAGACAACATAAAAAACACGACGAAAATCAAGTGGCTGAGACACCACTTAGTATTTCGTCGTGTTTTTTGAGGTTTGAAGATAGGATCAAAGACCAACTACATGAAATCAAAAAAACTTTCTATAGGGAGATTTTTTTTAAAATCAGTATGCCCATCGTCTTTTTAAGTATGTGTTGCATACTGTTTACGAAATTGAGCAGGAGTGACACCTTTACGTTGGCGAAATTTTTTGGTGAAATAACTTGGATCATCAAAACCAACTTGTAAACTAATCGCAAGCATAGATAAATCGCTATGTAAGAGTAGTTGGGTTGCAGCCTCAATCCGAATTTCATGTAAATAAGCAATTGCAGTCATACCAGTATGTGTCTTAAAGAATCGACAAAAATATTCTGGAGATACATTAATGAGCTGAGCTAATTGTGTTAAGGCAATTTTCTCTTGATAATGTTGCTGTAAATAATCAATACATGACTTAATCATCTGTGTTTTCTCGGACGTTATTCTAGTTGTTATAGTTGTCGTTAGGAATTGTTGTTCGAGAACAAGTAGTGAAATAACTTTTAACATATTTGCTTTTACACATAATTCCCACCCGAATTTTTTTGAATCGTACTGTTGAAAAATCTCATCAAATTCAGTACAGCAGCGAGCTCCCCATGGAGTAGAACGATCAATTTTTTTAGGGAAAAGCAACTCTTTATTTAAAATTGGATCCAAGAATTGACTTTGGGTAGCATCGTATAAAAAACTATGGAGTAACTTTAAATCGAAAATCAGTGCATGATGAACGGACTCTTGTTCTTGGTAGCTACACGCTGCATGTAAAGCAGCTTGATTGACAATGACATACTCACCAGCATGGACAAGGAATGTTTCATGTTCAATTGTCATTTCAAATGTACCTTTTATACAGGCGACCACTTCAATACTGTCATGCCAATGTGTATACAGTGATACTTGTGGTGAGAGTGGTTGATTCAAATAAATTTTTATTGGTAAAAATGATGTGCCATGGCTGACAGTTTCCTTTAATTGTTGATCAACAAATAGTGCTTTTTCCATAAAGTCCTCCCAAACATCAAAATATACCTATTTTTTGCGAAAATGAGCCAAGAATTGACTATTTAAGACTAGTATAATCATAGTTGTAATAAAAAGAAAGATAATTTTCGTCATTTCAATAGGAAAATATCAAGGAGGATATGAAAATGGAAAAAAAATGGTGGCATAGTTCAGTGGTATATCAAATTTATCCACGTAGTTTTGCAGATAGTAACAACGATGGTATTGGGGATTTACCAGGAATTATAAGTAAACTCGATTATTTACAAACACTTGGAATCGATGTCATTTGGTTAAGTCCAGTGTATCAATCACCAAATGATGATAATGGATATGATATTAGTGATTATCAAAATATTATGGCAGAATTTGGTACGATGGCTGACATGGATCAATTAATTGCTGAAGCGAAAAAGCGTAACATTCAAATCGTGATGGATCTTGTTGTAAATCATACATCTGATGAACATGCGTGGTTTGTGGAAGCAAGAAAATCAAAAGATAATGAATACCGTGATTATTATATTTGGCGTGATCCAGCGCAAGACGGTAGTGTACCAAACGCGCTCGGCTCAACATTTAGTGGACCTGCTTGGCAATTTGATGAAACAACTGGGCAATATTTTTTACATATTTTCAGTAAGCGTCAACCAGATTTAAACTGGGAAAATTCAAAAGTACGCCAAGAAGTGTATGATATGATGAATTTCTGGCTTGAAAAAGGAATTGGTGGATTCCGTATGGACGTGATTGATTTAATTGGGAAATTACCAGATGAATGTATTACTGGGAATGGTCCCAAATTGCATGATTATTTACAAGAAATGTATACAGCTTCATTTGGAAACTATGATGTCTTAACAGTAGGTGAAACATGGGGGGCAACACCTGAAATTGCAAAACTTTATTCGAATCCGGCACGTAATGAATTAAGCATGGTATTCCAGTTTGAACATATTGGACTTGATGAACAACCAGGGAAATCAAAATGGGATTTACGCCCACTGCAGTTAAGTGAACTCAAAGCAGTGTTCAATAAATGGCAGACGCAACTGGATGGACAAGGATGGAATAGTTTGTTTTGGAATAATCATGACCTTCCACGTATCGTTTCACGTTGGGGAAATGATACGACGTATCGTGTGGAGAGTGCAAAAATGTTAGCAACATTACTTCATGGTATGCAAGGAACACCATATATTTACCAAGGTGAAGAAATAGGTATGACGAATGTAAAGTTTGCAACAATCGAAGAATATGATGACATTGAAACACGAAATATGTATGCTGAACGTATTGAACAGGGATATACAAACGATGAAATTATGACTTCTATTTATGCAAAAGGACGTGATAATGCGAGAACACCAATGCAATGGGATACAAGTGTGCATGGAGGATTTACAGAAGGAACACCATGGTTAGCAATGAATCCAAATTTCACAGAAATTAACGTTGAACAAGCATTAGCAGATAAAAACTCGATTTTCTATCACTATCAACGGCTCATTGCTTTACGTAAGCAACATCAATGTATTGTTTATGGAACATTTACGATGCTAGATGAAACAAACGAACACGTATTTGCCTACTTACGTGAATATGAAGATGAAACTATCCTCGTTGTATGTAATTTTACTGATCATGAAACGACATTTACATTTGAACAAGCGAGTGATGTTGAGTATGGAACAATTATGATTGCTAACTACACAACAGCACCAGCAATAACACAAACAATGACACTTCGTCCATACGAAGCTATCATGTATAACATTAAAAACCTGAGTGCTGAACACGTTGTAACAACAAAGGAATAATAGGGTTACATTGAGACGGTATGACAAATAAGTGAACATTGGTAGCAGGTTGAGACTGCGGCCAACAATGTTTACGATTTGTCGAGTCTCAAAGTGTGAAGCACGTTAAAAACCTGAGTGCCTGACACCGGTGTTTCAAACGAAGAAACTAGAGGAAACATCTCCTTCTGGTGGACAAGTGGTAAAAATTGAAGTTTCTGTGAGCACAAAAAACTGAAATTTTGGGCTTGTCGAAGAAGGAGAAGGTGGAAGCACGTTAAGCATGAGTGTCTGACACCGGTTTTGCACCAATAAGAAATAGAGTCAAAAACAGGAGTCCAGAAATAAGCAGAGAAATCTGTCAGAAACTCATTTGGAAAGTTTGAACAGATTTCGGCTTATTTCAAACTCCTGTAGGTGGAAGCACGTTAAAAAGCTAAGCGTTTGAGCACGGTGAAAAACCAAGGACGAGCAGTTTTCATCAGTGTGGTTGAAAAATAATCGCATATTCACAGGTGGCTGAGACACCGCCAGATATTCGTCGTGTTTTTTTGAGTCTTGAAGGTG
>CAMFJD010000024.1 GCA_945956935.1 uncultured Bacillota bacterium
CAGGTGGTACACCTGGATCTACTGGTGGAACGGGTTGTTCGGGCTCTTCAGGTGGTACACCTGGATCTACTGGTGGAACGGGTTGTTCGGGCTCTTCAGGTGGACAGGGAAGGACAGTGTTATAATTTTCATAATTTTCTATTATGTTTGTCAATTGCGTATAGCTTTGATCCTGTCTATCAATACGAATTGTCAAAGTTTGTAACCGATTCCCAATACGAAATGTATAAAAATCGTATCTTGGATGCATATTCACTTCTGTTTTTTCTTGGGTAAGCTCCCCAATAAATACTAATTGATGTAAATATTGATCTAAATACAAGCCTTTGTCTTCACTAGGAATTTTTTGCTGAATCTCAACTTGTAATTCTTTTGTTTCAAGCCCAATCTGTTGAATTGGTTGAATAAAAGGTGCTATAATTTCTTGCTCTGCTTCTGATTCACCATATGCTTTTACAAACATATTGCGATGAATACAACTTTCACTCCCGTCAGGCACGCAAGCAGCAATTTCCACTTCACCTTCGTTCAGTGCTATTAACTTTGCTTGTTTTTTCAATGTATCTAACGAAATGATTCCTTCATTATTCAGATTCCAGACGATATTATCAAATGTTTCGTCCCCTTTTATATACGCTTCAAATTCAATCTCAGCACCTACATACACTTCAATATTATAATCAAGCCAACGAATATCAATATCTTTTATATTTGACTCACTTGCATATACAATCACTTCTGATGACTGACTCATCAAAATACCACTTAACTCAGTTGCTAATAAGCAAATAGTCCCTATTTTTATTATTTCTTTTTTCATCTCAACTTCGTTTTATCCTTTTTCACAATTTATTCAGCAATTATAAATAATTTTAACAGTTAATCTTTTAAATTACAATCAAAACAAGATTACAAAAACCCTATATCTACAAGGGTGGATTCGCTTACAAACTGCACTGGAATTTCTTTTCACAAAAAACGAATTCTTTGATTCACTTTTTACGAATAAAAAACAAGACAGTCTTATAAGATTGTCTTGTTTTTTTGATTATTCAATTTCTTCTGGTGGAGGTGGTGGTAATGGAATATTACTGTAATCAGGAATATCACTGGCAACAATATTTGCACAATTACTCACTACAATTGGTTGATTATCGACTTCATTGCCTGCTATCAATCGATTTGTTTGAGTTACCTGTTCTGCTCGATTCAATTGCTCACTTTGTTTCTGAAGATTTTGTTTTTTATGTAATGATGGTTGTTGGAATGTAATTGTAATCCAATTATTTTGTTCATTCCAAATTGCATATGCTTCATACACTCGGCCTACTTTATTTTTAAGTTTCACTTTTGGTGCCTTATGTTCAAACAATTTCTTTGCTTCTGTCTTTGTTATAGATTTTTTACCTAACTTTGCCAAACCATTTTTCCAAATCGTCACCTTGCATCCTTGCTTATACCCACTACACGCAAACGCTTTATCATTTTCAAAAATTGGAGCATTACATTTAGGGCAATGGCAAATTACTTTTTGCTCTAATTTTATCCCTTTCTGTTTACTTTGACCTACTAATTTATGATTAAATTTCATTTGATTACTCGTCTGAACGTTATTCATAGGTTGCAAAAGTCTTAATTGGTAAATGAGACTATGTAATCCTTCATATAACTGTGTATAAAATTGCTGTTCATCCAATTCACCAAGTTCGATTTTTGCAAGTAAGGACTCCAAAACTGCTGTCATTTTGGGTGAACACAATGCAAAATCATCTGGCAAAACAGAAATCAACTCCATTCCTTTTTCTGTTGCTTGTAGTTGTTTTCCCCTTCGATAAACAAGTTCACGCTTAATGAGAGCATCGATGATTGCCGCACGTGTTGCAGGTGTCCCAATCCCCTTCGCATCGGTTACTTTTAACATTTTTGCTAAAGCAGGATCATCTGTGATAAACTTCGCTGCATTTTTCATATCACTTAATAAACTACTATCATTGTACGGTTTTGGCGGCTGAGTAATCACTTCTTTTAACTGTACTGGCCCTACTTGTGACTGACTTAACAATAATAATTTATTTTGCTCAACTTTTTTACCGTATAATGCCAACCATCCAGCCACTTCAATAGATGTATGCGTAGCAACAAATACTTCATCACCTTTTTCGAATTGAATCGTCATTTTTAATTTTTGAGCATTGGGATAAAATGCCGCAAAGAAACGTGTACGAATAATATCAAATACAGCCTGATCTCGCTGCGCTAATTTTTGTACAAGTTTTCCAGTTGGAATAAGTGCCTCATGATCAGTTACTTTTTTAGGATTAATATACGTTTTACGTATTTGATACCCTTTCTCAATAATTTCATGTCCTCCTAATTTTTGAACACGTGATAATAATCCTTCATCACTCGCTAAATATTGAGAACTCGTTCTTGGATAAGTTATGAGTTTTTTTTCATATAATGTTTGTGCAACTGCAAGTGTTTCGCTAGCTGTTAAACCGAGCTGCTTATTGCAAACTTTTTGTAATTCAGTTAAGTCAAATAAACGTGGCGGTGCTTCTTGATTTATTTCCTGCTTCATTTGCCAATTCACAATTGGTAAAGGTTGTAAAATATCACATAACTGCTGTGCGGATATTTGTGTAAGCTCAACACTTTCTCCGTTTCGTTTTAATTCAAACTCAATCGATTCAAGTGGCGTTGAAACAACTAACGTATAGTAGGTTCTTGAAACAAACTGTTGAATTGCTCTTTGACGATCAACTAGCATTTTTAATGTCGGTGTTTGTACACGTCCAAGTGAAATCCTTGCTTGCAATGTGCGGGCAGCAAAAATTGTTGTATTCATACCTACTAACCAATCTGATTCAGCACGTAATCGTCCTGCAAGTGCCAATCCATCATAACAACTTCCAGGTTTCGCTTGCTGATTTGCTAAACGAATACCATCGTCAGTCATATCTTGTAACCACATACGCTTGTAGGGTACTCGACAATCGGCAAGTTGATATACTGTTCGAAAAATATGCTCCCCTTCTCTCCCAGCATCGGTTGCTACGATAATTTCTTGCGCTTGCTGAAAAAAATTTTTAATAATCTTAAACTGTGCTCCGACACCTTTTTGTTTAACCAATTCGAGTGGTATATTTCGCAAACAAAAAGGAAACTTTGCTAGATCACCACGCCAACTAAATTGCGGATCAGTCATTTCAGGTGCGACTAGAGTAGTTAAATGTCCGTACGCATATGTATAAATATTCCCATCATTTCCATCAAAATACCCTGATTTTTTTGTTATCCGCTGACTGAGTGCATGTGCAACACTCTGAGCCTGACTAGGCTTTTCACAAAAATAAATACGTGTCATGTCCTTGATCATCTCCTTAATTGTAGCATAGCATATTTTGGCCTTTTTGACAAAACGAACAATCAAATACCCAATTTTTACAATTTCTTTTATTTAATTTATTATAAAAAACCTCATTATTCCATCAAAATAACAAGGTTTATAACTAGTAAGTTCATACTTATTCAATTTCAACTTGTGCAATATGATGTGTTGCTTGTAACCAGACAGTAACACCAACGATAATATTAACAATAAAAATACTACTCAAATATATCAATAGTTCAATAGTTGTACTGATAGGGGCTATCAGCAACGCACACAAACAAATAATCGAAACAATTCGTGTGAAAATAACTTTTTTCATATATTTGTGAATTTGTTGCATCGTATCTAATTGTACATCAAACACTTGGCCCACGTATAAATGTTTGTGATCAAGCGTATAATGTAAGACTGTAATTGATACAAAAAAAACCAAAAAACAACCAATTAACCAATTTTTTGTCTGGATAATAAACGTCAATTGTTCCATCAAAAACTGAAAATTTACAGCCAATAATGCTGTGGTTACAGCAAATACAAAATGAAATGTTGTCCAAATAACCCTTGAACGACCCGTTTCGCGAAATGAAGTTGATAGTACCTGATCATAATAGACCCACCAGTAACTGAAAATAATGAATAATCCAAGACACAATTCTACCCCTGTATGAAATGTAAACGGCTGTTTGCTACAGCCACCAAGCGTAGTCAAAATCATCTCTCCTAGTAATAGCATTGTGAACAACCCAAATCGCTCGGTCAAGTGTCCACGATGAAGTGTTGTCACATACGCTTGTGAATGTGCAAAAATAAGTGGAAGTATAAAAAATTCAAATAATAATATGGCACCGAAAAGGCATAGTACCAACAGAAGATGAAGTTTAAACATAGTAGTTACAACAAAAATAGCGATTCCACAACCAATACTTATTGCGTACATACCTTGAATTGTACGTACCGCTTGTTGTACTGATGGAATAGCATATGCCTTTTGTGCTACGTGCCATGTAAAAAATAACATGACTCGAGTTCCAATAAAGATCAACATGACTGCTAATGAATACATATTTACACGCCATGTAAAGTTTGTCGTTAAACTGAACGTCAATAGACCAATCGCTACAATATTCCCTAAAATAATGACACGATGTCTAACACTATTCATTTCAAACCAATTACTGTAAAATGTTACACTCATCCAAATAAGCCACACACTGAGGAATCCGAGAAAATAAATTCCTATTATTTGCCAGGTTAAATAGTTTACTAACGAAAATATTTTTTGATTCAATACACTAATTGCTGCAACAAACATGAGATCAAAAAACAATTCAATCCAAGATGATTGACGGTGCCCAAATACTGGTTGTAATTGTGGTTTCCCCCACCACATAGCTTTGTAGGTTCGGTATATATCTACTACTTTCAACACACATTTCCCCTTTATTTTCTATTTCTTCTAGTATACATGATTTCATGACGAACAACCCTATTTTCATATTTTTTTCAAACAAACAAATTATTTTTTTCATGTTATGTTCAATTTTCCAGAAACCTTTTCATCTAAAATTGCATGCAGTATAACATTGACATAGGACACTATTCACATACTACCTCACTTTACATTACATAAAAACACCTCCTTATGTATTTTCATAAGGAAGTGTTTAACAAGCTTAGATTATGCTTTTTCGCTATCTCTCCGTAACTTATCATTTAATTTTTGATAGATACGCTGCATTGCTGGTTCTTTACTCACTTGAACTGCTTCGTCAATGTCAAACCAAGCAACTTGTGTATTCTCACCTACTCTTGCATACAGTGGCGCTTGATCATCTGCTTCAAGTAAAAACGTAACATTTAGATGAACATGTGCTGGTACAAAGCATCCATGTTTCATATGTTGCTGAACTGCTAGTACTTCAAGCGAAAAGATATCGGTTGTAATCGCTTGGACTCGTTGGAGCCCTGTTTCTTCACACGCCTCTCTCATCGCTACTGCAAGTACGTCAGCCTGACCATCGGCATGGCCACCAGTCCAAGCCCATGAATCATATAGCGTATGATAGGCTAAAACAACTTTGTTTCTTTGCTTATTTGTTATCCATGCAGAAGCAGTTACATGTGCTTGCAATTGACTACGCAATAAAATTCCTTTCCCTTGTTTTAAATATTCCAATATAATTGCACGATCACAACTTTCTTGATCATTTATCGGCTCAAACTGTTCAACCGCTTGTTCAAGTTGTTTCATATCCATATCAATACTCCTCTCGTTATCCACCTATTTTATCACAATCATTCCAAATTAAAAGGCAAAGCAATTGATGGGTCAAATACCTTGCCTTTTAATTCATACACAATCAAGATCATATAACTTTTCTATTGAATCTTATTATTATCCTTGGAAGGATTTAAAGAAACGTCAGCTAATAAATTAACTAGTGTCTTATGTTCATGCACTAAATGCATATGTTCGTTATTTTGTGCTTCTGATTGAAGTTGGACTTCAGCTAATAAATTGATGAGTTCACCATGTTCACTCTCTTTAGACATCAATTTTGTCATATCGTCTAAATGTTTCATTTCTATGTCCGCTAATAAATTAACAAATTCCTTATGTGATTTCCGTTCTACCGCTATTATTTCTTCTGCTTCAGTAATAGCATGGTGCAACTTTTGCTCCAGTTGCCAAATATCCTGTTCTAATAATTGTAAAACTCTTGTTAATTGTTCATATTCAGCTCTAATAGCTATCAATTGATTATTTTCAGTACTCTGTTGTAATTTTTCATTTACTAGCTGCAACTGTTTTGTCGCCTGCTCAATCTTTGCACTTTTTTGTTCAACCACGCTTAATAGTCCTACTAATGTTCCCATCGGTTATAACTCCCTTCTCGGATAAGGTATAGATATGTTGCTTACAGTTTAGCATGCCCAAGAAGAGATGTAAACGCTTACTCATTATTTTTAATATTATAAAAAATGCATAGTCCCTCTCGGAAACTATGCATCACTTTTTTATTTAATTAACATGGCTACGTCATTAGCAAATTGGATTGGATCTTCAATCGATAATCCTTCAAGTAATCGTGCTTGATTGTATAAAACATTTGCATATGGGGCCAATAAATCAGGTTGTTCATTAAACTTCGCTACTAGTGTCGCAAATAATGGATGATTTGGATTTAATTCAAGTACTTTTTCAGCTTGCACATTCCCACCGTCTGGCATTGCATTCAATGTTTTCTCCATTTCTAAAGATACATCACCTTTTGCTGTTAACCAAACAGGATGATTTTGTAAATGGCTATTCGCACGAACTAAACTTACTTTTCCAGTAAGTAATGTCCCTAATTGTGCAAATAAATCTTTATGTGCTTCATTTTCTTCACTTCCTTCATCAGCAACTTGAAAATCAGCACTCATAATTGATTGGAATGATTTCTCATTGTATTGCATCAATACTTTTGTGATAAATTCATCAATTTCTTCTGTGAAATAGAGGACTTCATACCCTTTCTCCTTTGCATAAGCAAATTGTGGTAATTGTTCAATTCGTGCAACTGATTCTCCTGTTGCATAATAAATATGTGGTTGTTCTGCCTCCATACGTTCAACATATTCAGCAAGCGTCACATATGTACCTTCATGTGATGAACGGAATAAAATAAGGTCTTGTAAATCATCGCGGTGCATTCCAAAATCATTATACAACCCAAACTTCAATTGACGACCAAATGTTTCGAAAAATTTTGTATATGTTTCACGATCGTTTTTCAACATCTTTTGCAACTGTGATTTAATTTTATTTTTGATATTTTTCGCAATTAATTGTAATTGACGATCTTGTTGTAAAATTTCACGAGAAATATTTAATGATAAGTCTTGTGAATCAACCATACCCTTCACAAAACTAAAGTAATCTGGCAACAGCTCACCTGCTTTTTCTTTTATCAAAACTCCATTTACATATAGTTCAAGTCCTTTTTCATACTCTTTTGAATAATAATCAAATGGCATTGTTTCCGGAATATACAGTAACGCATTATAACTAATTGTTCCATCTACTTGTACGTGCATATGTTTCAATGGTTTATCAAATCCATAATGTTTTTCTTGATAGAAGTTAGTATACTCTGCCTCACTCACTTCTTTTGGGTTTTTACGCCACAACGGTACCATACTATTCACCGTCGTTATTTCCTCTTGTTCTCCTTTTGGCATCATTAAACGAATCGGGTAACGAATAAAATCAGAATATTTTTTAATAATCGCTTGTAGACGATTTGCATCTAAATATTCATCGTAATTTTCCTCTTCTGTATTTTCTTTTAAATGTAGTGTAATTGTTGTTCCAATATTTGCTTCGTCAACAGGTGTAATAGTATAACCATCAGCTCCTGTTGACTCCCAAGCATACGCTTGCATACTGTCTACATGTCGACTCACAACACGAATACGATCAGCTACCATAAAGGCAGCATAAAACCCGACACCAAATTGTCCAATGATATCATACCCATCTGTTGCCTGTGTTTCATTTTTAAAAGCAAGTGATCCGCTTTTCGCAATTGTTCCTAAATTCTCTTGTAACTCGCTCTCACTCATACCAATTCCAGCATCAGAAATTGTTAATGTACGTGTTCCTTTATCTGTATCGATTGTAATTGCATATGCAGTTGCATCAAATGTTAATGTCTGATCTGTCAACGAACGATAGTACATTTTATCCGTTGCATCACTAGCATTTGAAATTAATTCTCGCAAGAAAATTTCTTTATTTGAATAGATGGAATGAATCATCATATCAAGTAATCGTTTTGATTCAGCTTTAAATTCATGTTGGCTCATGTCTATTTACTCCTTTTAGCTACTCTTTTTATTAGCACTCATCTATGTAAAGTGCTAAATCTATTTTCTCAAAAATTTTTTTCATTGTCAACTTATTTCAAATAGAAAAAGTACTCAAAATAAAAAAGTGAGAAAAATAATTTTTTCTATTTACAAAAAAAATTAAAAGCGTTATAACTAACTTATGAAAGCGCTTTTGAAATTTAGTTGAAAATAAGGAGAAGATTATTATGACTACACGTTTTTATATGCCTGAAATGAGTTTAATGGGTACTGATTGCTTAAAAGAATTACCAAAAGAAATTAATAATCTTGGATTTACTCGCGCCCTTATTGTGACGGACGCTGTATTAGTTGAACTTGGTCTCATCCAACATTTAACAACTTTACTTAAAGATGCAAATATTGATTATGTTATTTATGATGGTACCAAACCAAATCCTACCGTTGCAAATGTCAATGCTGGTCTTGCTCTATTACAAGAGCACATATGCGATTTTGTGATTTCTTTTGGTGGTGGATCACCGCATGATTGTGCAAAAGGTATTGCCTTACTCGCTACTAATGGTGGAGATATCCGTGACTATGAAGGTGTAAATAAATCAAAATTTCCTCAACTTCCACTTATCGCTGTTAACACAACAGCTGGGACTGCTAGTGAAATGACAATCTTTTCGATTATTACTGATGAAAATAGACATATTAAAATGGCACTTGTCGACAAACATATGACACCAATTATTGCTGTTAATGATGCTTCACTCATGATTGACATGCCTAAAAGTTTGACTGCTGCTACTGGTATGGATGCATTAACACATGCAATTGAAGCATATGTATCAACGGCAGCAACGCCAATTACAGATGCATGTGCCCAAAAAGCAATTGAACTTATTTCAGTACATCTCAAAACTGCTGTACATGATGGAAAAAATGTTGCAGCACGTGATCAAATGGCATACGCTGAATATCTCGCTGGAATGGCGTTTAACAACGCTTCACTTGGCTATGTTCATGCTATGGCTCATCAACTTGGCGGAATGTTTGACTTACCGCATGGTGTATGTAATGCCGTTTTATTACCTCATGTACAAATGTATAATGCTCACGTCGTTCCTGAACGTTTAACTGATGTAGCACGTTTTATGGGTGGTAATACAACCGAATTATCAGCTTCTGAAGGTGCTCAACTAGCTATTCGCCTAATTAAAGAACTATCAGCTCAAGTTGACATTCCATCAGGCCTTGCTGAACTGGGTGTTGATCGTACAGCATTTCCTGCTTTAGCAGAAAATGCATTAAAAGATGCTTGTGGTTTTACTAATCCTAAACAAGCAACACTTGAAGAAATTATTTCAATTTTCGAAAGTGCCTACTAATTACTCAAAAAAAAGCACTTTTTCCATCGATTTATAACACTACATAATCCCTATGAATAGCTTGTAGAATACAAACTATTCATAGGGACTTTTTAATTTTATTTTATGCTTTAACCTTTCAAAGGAATTGTTTTAAACGTACACACTTCCTTTTTTACCTTAGCTACAAAAAAAGACTGACTTTTGTTCATAACAATTATCAGTCTCTATTTATGGTGTTTTACGATGCTTCAATAATCCGAATTCCACCTGTTTTTGGTTCTAAACACAATCCAACAACTTCGACATTTGTCGGTAACAACGGATGTTTTTTGATGAGCTGGACTGTTTTTTTGATACTAGTATCACTATGACCAATTTTTTGCAACCAATTTTCTAAATCAACATGATGATGCACCGCATCAATGATCTCATCACTAATGCCTCGGCTACGCATTTTATCAACCATTGACCATCCATCAAGATGAGCCATCCCACAATCATCATGTCCTATAACAAAAATATGTTCAACTTCAAATTCATAGATTGAAACTAAAATAGAACGCATAAGAGACCCATATGGGTCAGTAATAATTGCTCCTGCTGATTTGATTACATGTACATCCCCATTTTTCAATCCGAGTGCTGGTAGTAATAATGCCGATAATCTAGCATCCATACATGATAGAATCAATGTTTTTTCTGCCGGAACCTTTGTTGCAATAAATTCTTCGTATGCTTGTGAATCAACAAATGCTTGATTCGCTAACAATAATCGTTCTAACCTTACCATATACACCCTCACTTTTCCTTTTATTTACAAACTATTATCTTTAATAATATCAATTTTTCTTTTCTTGTCAATCATATTTATATGTAGTAAGTGCACTGTGTAGTACTTGTATCATGCCTGATACAAGCAACTGAGTTTGATTAATTGTTTCATCAACTCCGTTAATTGATGAAAATAGCCATTCATGCTCTTTTTCATTCATTCTTGCAATCACTTGTTTTACGCCAAAGTCATATTTAGCTAAAGTAGCCACTACTAAATTCACCTCATCATGATTACTCATCGCAACTACGATATCTTGCTCACGGCAGCGTGCTCGTTCTAGTATTGAACTATCACTCCCACTCCCACATATTACTTGTATATGTGGATACATATCGACTAGCAGCTGACATTTCTCTTCATTTTTTTCAATTACGGTACACTGGTGCATGCTGACTAAAACTTGTAGTACATGATTCCCTAGCTCTCCACCACCTATAATGAGAATTTTCATTTCACTTCACTCCTTTATTCCCAACATCAAGGACAAGCGTTCTTGTGCGAATGATTGTGCAATAAAATATAATTGGTCTTCTGCTTCTAATTCCGTCGTTATTTGCGGCAAGAAAGCCTTATTTTTGCGTACAATTACAATTAACTGTATTTCATGTTCCACGTTTAATGCTTTCACTTGTTTACCAACCCAAAATTGTGGAACCGTCATCAAAATCATTTTCACTCCACCATGTTCAATATCATACACTGTTTCTAATAAAGAAGTAGTTAAAATATGTACGGCTTGTTCAATCCCCCAAAGTGTCGTAGCTAAGGTTTGAATACCAAACGCTTGATACAATTGCACTTGTTTAGGATCATATAGTCTTGCGATTACTTTTGGTACCCGATAATACTGCTGGGCCATACGGGCAATTACTGCGTTCATTTCATCGCACGATGTACATGCAATTAAAGCATCACAATGCTCAATATCTGCTTGTATGTATGTGTGCTGGGCCAATAAAGAACCTACTACAATGTTAGGATAACCTCTATCAATTAGTTCTTGGACACGCTGATTCGTAGCTTCAATGACAACAACGTCATGTTGCTGTTCGAGTTGAAACAACACGCCTCGCCCTAACCGACCATAACCAACAATAATTATTTTCATCAAGACACACCTCGTTTCATTCGTTTTCTAACTATTGTTTTTCTCATTTCTTCAAAACCAAAAATCAAAATTGGCCAAATACTCAAAAACAACCAATCTGTCAATGTTAGTGGTGCCGTTTTAAATAACGACTGCATAACTGGTAAATATACAATAGCGACAAGTAAGATAACTTGGACAACTACACCTACATTAATCCAGCTATTACTAAAAATTCCTAGCTTGATAATCGATTCGTGTTCACTTCGACAGTTTAAGACATTTCCAATTTGGCAAAATCCAATACTGAGTAATGCCATTGTTGTTGCACGTAAGTAAACAATGTCTGTTCCTGCTGCCAAAGGGATGGTTGGCCAACCATTTTGCCAATTAACAAAAAAGTAAGCAAGTACTAAAACTGTTCCCTCCATGAGTCCATACCAACAGAATGCTTTTATTAATAGTGCTCTATTTAACAAGCGTTCAGATTGCTTTCTCGGTGGATCACGCATAACATCCGGTTCACTTGCCTCAACCCCTAATCCAAGTGCTGGTAACATATCTGTTCCCAAGTCAATCGTAAGAATTTGCATAATTGTCAATGGAAGTGGAATTGCACCTTTTGATATAAGAAACATTGCACTCGGTACTGCCTCAGCAACATTAGAACTGAAAATATATAAAATAAATTTTCGAATATTTCGATAAACTGCTCGTCCTTCTTCAATAGCCGAAACAATGCTTGCAAAATTATCATCTAACAAAATCATATCAGCACTTTCTTTTGCAACATCGCTACCATTTTGTCCCATGGCAACACCTATATCTGCTTTTTTCAATGCTGGTGCATCATTCACACCATCACCTGTCATAGCAACGACATAGCCAGAGTGTTGTAGTACTTGTACAACACGAAGTTTTTGCTCTGGCGCCATACGAGCAAAAATAATTGGTTTTTGCAAATCAGCTGAAAGTTGTTCGTCCGTCATTTCTGCAAGTTCCATACCTGTCACAACTATCGTATCATTTCCGTCGGCTATACCTATTGCCTGTGCAATTGTTTGGGCAGTTAAGCCATAGTCACCTGTCATCATAATAATTTTAATCCCTGCTTGATGACATTTTTGAACTGCTAAAGAAACTTCTGCGCGTGGTGGATCACTCATAGCAATTAATCCCAGAAACGTGAGTTCCTGTTCAATCAACGGAATCGTATACCCACTTTTTTGAGCAGGTAAATTGGCGTTATCCAATTTGCGTGTTGCAATCGCTAACACACGTAGACCTTGCCGTGCATAATAATCATTTTCTGCCATAATCATATTTATATCTGCTTGTGTTAGTACAGTGATTCCATTTTTATCATACATGAATCGGCAGCATGACAGTACTTCTCTCGGTGCACCCTTACAACTAGCAAACTCACCATTTATTCCTTCATGAATAGTAGTCATCCGTTTTCGAACTGAGTCAAACGCCAATTCACGCATACGCGGATATTTTCTACTCAATTGTTCTTGAGTCAAACCTATTTTTTGTGCTAGTACAACTAGGCTCGCTTCCGTTGGATCACCTAGTATTTGATATTTCTTTTCACTATCCGATTCGCATAAAATTTTCGCATTCGTGCATAAAGCTGCTTGTTCAATACAGAATTGAACATAATCAGGAATCGTTTCTGCGATAGTTTCAATTCCTCGAATATCACCGATTGGTGCATAGCCGACACCACTCACCAGATAGTGCTCACCAGCGACATATAATTGAGATACCGTCATTTCATTTTGTGTTAATGTACCTGTTTTATCAGTACAGATAACACTTGTACTCCCCAATGTTTCAACAGCCGATAATTTTTTCACCAATGCTTGTTTTTTAGCCATACGTTGAACAGCAACAGCCAACGAAAGTGTCACCGTAGGAAGCAATCCCTCAGGAATAAAAGCAACAATCATTCCAAGTGCGAAAATAAACGATTGTGCGACAGGTTCTTTTACAATAAAAACTGCTGCTAGAAAAAATACACTTCCTAATAAAACTGCAATAAATGAAATCTGTTTTGTTAATCTGTTCAATTCTCGTTGAAGTGGAGAGAGTTCTTCTTTTGTTGCTTGTGTAAGTGCAGCAATAGCACCAAACTGTGTGTCCATCCCTATAGCAATTACAACTGCTTTACCACTTCCTTGTGACACAGTTGTTCCAGCAAAAACAAGATTTGTATATTCAGCAACAGGCACATCAACCTGTGTAAGCTTTTGTGCTTGTTTGCGTACAAAGCGACTTTCACCAGTCAATGTTGACTGATCAATTTGCAAGTCATCCACTTGAATTAATCGAGCATCTGCACTAATCTTATCTCCCTCACTCATGAGAATAATATCGCCAACAACTAGCTCTTGTGCTATTACTTTTCGCTCACGACCGTCACGGATCACTCGTGCATATGTTGGAAGTAAGTGTTGTAATGCTTCACTTGCTTTTGATGCTTGGCGCTCTTGCCAATAACTAAATACTCCATTTATTATATTTACCATATAAATAGCAATTCCTAGTTGTGGCATGTCAGCAAATAAAGCAATCGTTCCTGCTATCCAAAGCAATAATGCCATTAAATGCGTGAAATTTCGTAAAAATAAAATAAATTGAGGTGTTGTTTTTGGTTGTTTTAATACATTAAGTCCATTTGTTTCTTGTTTTAATTTTACCGATACTCCTGGATAATCCTTCGTTAGTATCTGTTCCTAACTTATTCAAAACATCTGTTTTATCAAGTTGAATTATTTCTTTTAACCATTCCATATGAGATACCTCTTAAATCTTCACGATAGTTTTTCATCCTCTTTTTTAAAAGACCGCTGTCTTTTTTTTATGCCTGTTTCATTCATATACCTGATTTTTCCAAACACTACTCGTTCTTTAAAGGCACGATCATGTAATCCAAAGCACCATGCAATACCAGTGTATCCATTTGGATCTTGACCATCTAATGCATATGTATCATTTAAACGAATTAAATATTCCCATGCTTGTTCATA
This sequence comes from uncultured Bacillota bacterium, assembly GCA_945956935.1. Taxonomy (GTDB): domain Bacteria; phylum Bacillota_I; class Bacilli_A; order Culicoidibacterales; family ZOR0006; genus ZOR0006. The sequence continues at coordinate 14,564 of CAMFJD010000024.1, forward strand.
CGTTTTCGTCCATTCGATCACCTTTTTGCCCCAATACATACGTAAATAACTTTGAATTTCTCCAGTTAGTACTAATCTATTTTGAATTTCATTCCAAATTGGGTCATGAGTTTGTCCGGACTCCAATATCTCATATGTATAAGTATGTGTGCGAATATCACTTATATGTCTCGCTAGCGTTTCTCTTGACCACTGCGGTAGTGCATGTGGAAACTGATCATACATTGGACAATAGTAAACAAAATTAATCGCCAATTCCCGTCTAACTAACAGCTGCTCTAGAAATCCGTCAACCGTTGCTTGAGGTGCCCCGCTCATAATAATTTCAAAATAAATAGTTAGTGGACTAATGTGACCAAAATGTAAGTATGGACTTAATTGAGAATACGATTGTGTATGTAGTGATGTTTCTAATTTTCCATATTGACATAAACCATTTTTGATAAATAATTGCAATTGCGCTTCAGCTGCTTTACTCCCTCCACGCCATTTACTCATTTCTGGGTATTTTATAGGAATAATGAGATCCTTATTGTTGGCACAAAAATCACTAAAATTCAATAATGATTTCCCTAATATTTTACCCTTATCATCACTTCGTTCAATTTTATTATGTGAACATAAATACTGTTGAACACAAGTCATATATTTTGGACGAAATACTCCCGCACTATACGCTTGTTTTTGTAACACTTCTTCCACAGGGACAAGAACATTTGTTTCTACACTTACACAACGACACTGTATTTCTTCGCAGATCCGTGTTTGCCATTTCCGATGTGCTCTTAAATAACCAACATCAAAAACAACACATTGTGCCTGTTTCAACATATCTACAAGTTCTTGCTCTGCTCCTGCAAAAATTTCAACATTAATACCAGCAGCAACTAATAATTCAGCAAACTCCTCAACACCTTCAAATAAAAAACGCCACTGTCGTTGACTTTTCTTTTGCTCCCCTTCATGTAACCCAAGATAATAAATTACTCGTAATGGTAATCCATGTTCATCCGCATATCGCTTTGCATAAGTAAGCGCAGGATTATTTCTCAGTCGAATAGCATGTCTAGCATAATACAGCACACCCTTTCCTTCTTTACATATGTGTTCATACCCCATATTGATGCCCCCTTCTTTCTATTTACAAAAAACATTATCACTCTGATAACTCTTCTCATACTCTTATACAACTCAAATAGAGCTCCCTAACTTAAAAAATTTTGCGTTATTATAACATAGACCATAAAAAAAACGCCATTTTTCGTGACGTTTTCTGCATTCATTTAGTTTTTTTTAAATCAATTCACATTCTGATGGATTCACATGAGCAAATTGTTTATGATCTGTTTGTAAGTTTTTGATTACTGTTTCTGTAAGTGCAAGAAGTTCTGTTTCATCTGGAAAATAATCAATCTCAATGCTCGGTAAAATTGTCCAACACAACTTCTCAAATGTTGCTTCAATTAACTTAGCACTCTGAGCTGACCAGCCATATGATCCAAACGCCATTCCAACCTTATTTTTAGGGCTAAAGCCACGCATATAATGTAAAAAGGCAGCTACTTGTGGCATCAATCCATTATTCAATACTGGTGAACCGATAAAAACATACTTTGAAACCATCATTTCATGCGTAACTAGCGTTAAATTATCAGTAGTTAAATTATGAATAGTATACGGAATATTGAGTAATTCACAAGCACGTTGAATTGATTTTGCCATTTTAGCTGTTGATTCCCACATCGTATCGTAAACAATCACTGCTCGCTCCTCTGATTCATGATTGGACCACTTTCGATAACTTTCTAAAATTTGATTAATATGTTCAGGATTTCTGAAAATAACACCATGTGCTGGTGCAATCATATCACACTCAAATCCATTCACTAATTTCAAAGCATTCTTCACTGGATTCGCGAATGGCATGACAATATTTGCATAATAACGTTGATTTTCTTCCATAATAACATCAAATGATAGCTCATCACTAAAACGTTCCCAGCTAGCAATCTGTTGACCAAATGTATCATTTGAAAATAAGATTTTATCTTCAACTACATATGTTACCATGCTGTCTGGCCAGTGAACCATTGGAATCGTTGCAAAATGAAGTGTCCGACTTCCAATTGAAAATTCATCATTCGTGCGAACAATTTCATACTCCCAGTTTTGTTTATGGTGACGTTCTAAAATTACTTTCCCTTTTGTTGACGTTATAATTTTGGCATTCGGTGCCGCTTTCATTATTGTGGGAATACTCCCAGAATGATCAATTTCAGCATGATTACATACAATATAATCAATTTTACTCGGATCAATAATTTCACTAATTCGCTGTAATAATTCGTCACCAAATTCTGGTTTCGTACTATCAATAAGTGTTACCTTCTCGTCAATTAGCAAGTAGGCATTATATGTTCCACCTCGTGGCGTCGCAAAACCGTGAAAACTTCGCAATTGCCAATCAATGGCTCCAACCCAATAAATATCTTTTGTCAATTCTACTGCCATAAAAAAATAGCTCCCCTCAAACGTTTTTAGTCCATAGTTTTAGTTTAACCGAAAACGCTCTTAAAAAGCTATAAAAATGCTCTTGTATCTTGTTAAATTTTTGCCTCTTTAGTTCGACAATCCGGACACATTCCATAAATTTCAAATTTATGATCTGTAACTTTATAACCATTCCCTATATATGTTGACATGTAATCCATAGGACAAAATTGAATCACTTCTGTTTTACCACAAGTAGTACAAATAATATGGTGATGATGATTATGATTTTTTAAACATGCAACATGATAGCGACGTTCTCCATCAACAACAAGTTCATCTAAAATGCCTAATTGTGTAAATAACGTTAAATTTTTATAAATAGTATCATAACTCACATTCGTTTCAAAATTACGTTGAAAATTCTCTTTCACTTGACGTGCTGACAATGATGAATGGTCACTTTCAATAAACAACTGCAAAAAGCGCTCGCGTTGCTTTGTGTGTTTAAACTTTTTTTCTGTAAGCATTGATAATAATTCTTCTAATGTCATATAGTCACCTCATTCCGGTTTATGACTCTATTTTACGGTTAATATCTGTTGTTTTCAAGTACATTGCTCTTTTTTTTCAAATTGACAAAAAAACTGTTTGACCATACATGTTTATCATGTAGCCAAACAGCTTCATTTTCAACTTAACTTGTAAAGAAATCCAACATTTCATAAATAATCATAGCCGAATAAAGTTCACCTTTTTCCGTTTCAAATTCTGTTGAATACTTTACATCTTTGACACGATATCCATCATCTTCTACTACTTGCACAAATGTCTCCATTTCTTTTGACAATTGCATAAAATCACTCGTCATTGGGAAAATTTTCACTTTCATCGTATATACCTCCTTTTATTTTCTTGTGAACTGAATATATTTGTTCACAATTGAACAAACTCGTATTCTTTCAGTTGTTTCAAAGATACTAAAAATCTTCGATTAGCCTTGGCATGCTCACACTACCAACAAAATTCTCTTACATGAATTGAAAAGGATCTCGCTCACATGTCGCCTCTAAGACTCGAACAGTTGCATTTTGTTCATCAATAATTTGTTCGATAAATTTTACCATATGTTGCTTGTAGAGATGTTCTGTAAAATGTCCAACATCAAGCAGCATCATTCCAGACTCAATCGCATCTTGTGCATCATGATAGCCAATATCTCCTGTGATATAAACATCTGCTCCCATACGTTTTGCACTCTGCCAGTAACTACTCCCTGAACCACCTAATACAGCGACTCGCCGAATCTTTTTCCCATGTTTAATACCAACTCCACGTAACATTGGAATATTACTTGCTGATTTCACATCTGTAATAAATGCCTCAATTGAGGTTGGAGATGATAATTCTCCAATTCTTCCTAATCCTACGACTGGGCCTGGTTGATCTACAACATATGTTTCAAATGCTGGTACTTCGTATGGATGAACTACATGTAGCACATCGATAACTGCTTGTTCATCTTTAGCTAATATTAGCATCTCTATTTTCATTTCTTGCACATAATTACATTGCTCTCTTTTTCCAATATTTGGTGTTGTCTGCGACATCGGAAAAAAACTTCCTTCTCCACTAGACATAAACGAACACTCTCTATAGCCATTTTGCTCATATGAATTCACTGCTAACAATGCCTTCCTTACCTGAAGCGCACATTCAACTGGAACATATGTCACGAATTTCTTCAATTGTAACGTTTGTGTTGGTGTTAATACTTTCGTCTGCTCAAGAGCAAATGCTTGTGCTAGCCAATCATTCAATCCATTCGGTGCAATATCTAAATTCGTATGTGCAGCATACACGCAAATATCGTGTTTTAATAATTTCTCAATTGTTCTTCCTTTTGGCGTATCAGTCAAGACTTGTTGTAATGGCCGATAAATCATCGGATGATGTGCAATAATCAAATCTACACCATTGGCAATCGCTTCATCACAGACGCGCATATCAACATCCAATGCGATCATAATTTTTGTAACTTTTTTATTTAATGTGCCTACTTGTAATCCAATTGGATCATTATCCATTGCATATGACTTAGGAAAAGATTGTTCAAATTGTCGAATTATTTGTTGAGCTGTTATTTTCTTAGTTGCCATAAAGTACCTCCTGAATCATTTTTATTTCAGTTTTCATTATTTTAGCTTTTACTAGTGCTCCTGTTGAGCCACTGAGTTGCATTTGATCAATTTGATACTGTTTCTTTTGAATTTCTTGCTCCCAAAAAGAGATAAAAGTCTGAGACTTTTCAATCATTAATTTTGGCCCAAACTGTAACTCAAGTGCTGTTAGTGTTGATGGAGTAGATTGCTTTTTTGCTACAATAATTTCATAATATTTTTCATTTTCATACACAATTGTCTCATCTGTAATCATAAAACTATGCATTTGTAACCATTCGCGGACAAAATGTGCTCCCATATTCGGTTGTAAAATAAGCGTATCAACATCAAAAAGGTAGTATGTATCACTTAAAATATCGCTGATAAGTTTTCCGCCCATGCCAGAAATTGTAATTGTATCAAGTCGATCTTCTAACCTCAATGTTTGAATCCCACTTCCTAATCGAACATCAATGTGTTGCTTAAGATTGTAATCTGAAACTGTTTGAACTGCCGATAAATACGGTCCTTTCACAACATCAGAGGCAATAGCAAAACTCGCTAATTGCTGTTGAATTGCATAACACGGTAAGTACGCGTGATCTGTGCCAATGTCAGCCATTCGTGCTCGTTTTGGTAAATATTGTGCTATTGTTTGTAAACGTTTTGAAATTGGTATCATAACTACATTCATATCCATTAAAAGTTTTCTTACAAAACTCTTAAGTCCTTTCTTTATCCAAATACTGTGTCTTTGCCTAAATAAGAAAAAATTTCTCCCATTCGCTTTCACAGTTGTTTTTACTGTTGTATCATACCATATTTTTTTTATAGGTTACAGTCCATCCCGTTCTCTTTCAATCACTATTCATAACTTTTTCAACACAATTTCACTTCATAGCAGTTGCTTAAAAGTTTAATCTTATAATCAAAACACACTGAGACTAAACACTTTCTTTAAAATCAGTATGTTTTTTCTTGAAAAAAGCTTGAATTCAGACACTATTTGTGTATAATAAATAACGTTATATTAAACCAAAGGTTTATTTATAGTAAACATAAGAAAAATAAGAAGAAGGTGTTTTTATGCTTATTGGTAAAAAACTTAAAAATCTTCGCATTGAAAAAGGCTTAACACAAGAAGAGTTAGGTGAACGTACTGATTTAAGTAAGGGATATATTTCGCAGCTTGAACGTGATTTAAGTGTTCCTGCAATTGATACGTTTTTTAATATTCTTGAAGTGCTTGGTTGTTCACCAAAAGAATTTTTTGATGATGAAGAGAGTAAGCAAAAAGTTGTCTATAGCAAAGATGAAATAACAATCTTTGAAGATGAGGATAAAGGGTATAAAATGGAGTGGCTTATTCCAGAATCAAATGAAAATGAAATGGAACCGATTCGACTAACTTTACGTAAAGACGGCGATTTCAAAGAATTTGAGCCTTCACTCTCAGAAACATTCGCCTATGTTTTAAAGGGGCAAATTGCGATTCGGTTAGGTAAACAATTCTATCGTGCAAAAGCTGGTGAAACAGTTTATTTCTATGCATCTGAAACGCACCAAATTGTAAATGATTTCGATGGCGAGACCGAACTTATTCTCGTTGTAACGGATTCATATTTATAAATATACTTTATTTAGGAGGTTACTTCACACATGAGTAATACAATTATTCGCTTTGAAAATGTGACAAAAGTATTTGATGATCACATTGTACTTGATAACGTCAGTTTTGAAATTGAACGTGGTAAGTTTTATACACTTTTAGGACCATCTGGTTGTGGAAAAACAACAATTTTACGATTAATTGCTGGATTTGTTGAACCTACGCAAGGGAATATTTATATTGATGAAAATTGTGTCAATAAAATTCCAGCTAACTTGCGACCTGTTAACACAGTGTTCCAAGATTATGCGCTATTTCCTCACTTAAATGTATTTGAAAACGTAGCTTTTGGGTTACGCATTAAGAAAGTTTCTGCACATGAAGTGAAAGAACGTGTCGCAAATGCACTTAAATTTGTCAATCTTGAAGGTTTTGAAAATCGTGAGATCACTGAAATGTCTGGTGGACAACGGCAGCGTGTCGCAATTGCTCGTGCAATTGTAAACCAACCACAGCTTGTTTTACTTGACGAACCACTTTCGGCACTCGATTTAAAATTACGTACTGAAATGCAATATGAATTACGTGAACTCCAACAACGCTTAGGAATCACCTTCGTATTCGTTACTCACGATCAAGAAGAAGCTTTGGCAATGTCTGATGAGATATTTGTCTTAAATAAAGGCACAATCCAACAATCTGGTACACCTACTGATATTTATGATGAACCAATTAATCGTTTTGTTGCAGATTTTATTGGTGAATCAAATATCGTCGAAGGAACAATGTTAGCGGATAACCTTGTCTCATTTGCGAATCGTACATTTGATTGCGTTGATATGGGATTCAACCAAAATGAGCCTGTTGAAGTCATCATCCGACCTGAAGATTTAGAAATGACATCTGCCGAAACTGGAAAAATACCTGTTAAAGTCGACTCACAACTGTTCCGGGGTGTCCACTATGAAATTTGCTGTTACGATGACTTTAAAAACGAATGGCTTGTTCATAGTACAAAAAAAGTAGAAGTCGGTAGCACCATTGGACTTGATTTTGATCCAGAAGCAATCCATATCATGCGTTTAGGGGAAACAGAAGCAGAATTTGATAAACGTTTGGAAGCATATGAAGACTAAAAATTTTGGTCGATTCGCACTTATCCCCTATGCTATTTGGATCGTACTCTTCGTTATTGCCCCGCTACTATTAATTGCCTACAATTCTTTCCTTGATATTGAAGGAAATTTCACGCTATTAAACTACGCTAAACTTTTTTCACCTGTTTATATGAAAATGATGTTCAATTCATTTTTATATGCGTCAATTGTAACTGCTGTCTCTCTTCTCGTTGGATATCCAGTTGCTTATTTATTATCACGTACGAAACATAAACGTTTATGGCTCGTGCTGATGATTTTACCTTCATGGATCAACCTCCTATTAAAAACGTATGCTTTTTTAGGAATTCTTGGTACAGAAGGGCCTGTTAATGCCTTTTTGGAAGCAATCGGTATTGGTGGTCAACAGCTATTATTCAATGATTTTAGTTTTATTTTTGTATCGACATATATCTTTATTCCTTTTATGATTTTACCAATTTTCAATGCAATTGAAAAAATTAATCCGTCACTCATTTATGCCTCACGTGATCTTGGTGCTTCTAATATAACTACGTTCCAACGAGTAATTTTCCCACTCACTAAAGACGGTATTCAATCAGGTTTCCAGCTTGTTTTCATTCCAACATTATCGTTATTCATGATTACGCGTTTAATTGCTGGAAATCGTGTGATTACGCTCGGTACTGCGATTGAGCAACATTTCCTTGTCACACAAGACTGGGGCATGGGATCTGCTATTGCTGTTGTACTCATTATCGCAATGGCTATTGTTATGTATGCCACACGTAAAATCATGAAATAAGGAGTCTTCTATACTATGGAAAAACAAAAAAAATGGTTTGCGAATAGTTACTTATTATTAGTCTTTGCTATTCTGTATGCTCCAATTATCTTCCTTGCTATCTACTCATTTAATAGTGGTGGCTCAATGGTTGGTTTTGAGGAGTTTACTTTCGAATGGTACCAAGAACTATTCACTGATACACGATTATTTATTATCTTGTTAAATACACTCGTTGTTGCTCTCTTATCAGCAACAATTGCAACTATTGTGGGAATTGCTGGAGCATTGGCAATTCATACTATTGAAAATACCAAATATAAATCAATGTTACTCACTTTAAATAACATCCTGATTGTTAGTCCAGATGTTATCATTGGTGCTTCGTTTTTAATTCTCTTCACTGTTATGGGCATTAGTCTTGGGTTTTTCTCAGTATTGCTTTCACATATTGCCTTCTCAATTCCAATTGTCGTCATTATGATTCTTCCTAAACTGAAGGAAATGAGCCCAAGCCTCATTGATGCTGCACAAGATCTTGGAGCTTCTCGTTGGCAAGTCATTAGTCGAGTCATTCTTCCATATATTACATCTGGAATTTTCGCTGGATTTTTTACAGCTTTAACTTTCTCACTCGATGATTTTGCTGTAACATTTTTTGTAACTGGAAATGGATTCAATACACTTGCTGTTGAAGTTTACTCATTAGCACGCCAAGGTATTTCGTTAAAAATAAATGCTTTGTCTACAATTATTTTCATGATTACACTTATTCTTGTCCTTGGCTATTATTTCTTATCGACACGAAAAAAACCGGTTATGATTGGAGGCGATGAATAATGAAAAACTTAGTTCGTGCCTTAGTCGCAATCATTATTACGTGTGCATTATTAATTTTCAGTATTGACTATTTGAATAAAGCTGAGGGGTATTCTAGTGATAACACGTTGACAATTTTCAACTGGGGAGACTACATCGATCCGGACTTAATTGATCAATTTGAAGACGAAACAGGTATTAAAGTTATTTATCAGACATTTGATTCAAATGAAGCAATGATGACAAAAATCGAACAAGGTGGCACAACGTATGACATTGCTGTCCCATCTGACTATACAATCGCAAAAATGATTGATGAAGATTTACTGTTACCTATTGACTATTCAAAAGTCGTTGGTATGGAAAATATCGATAAGCGATTTTTAGATATTGAATTTGATCCTAATAACGAATACTCTATTCCTTATTTCTGGGGAACGGTTGGGATTGTCTATAACCCTGACCTTCTTGGAGATATGGAAATCACGAGTTGGAATGACCTTTGGAATCCTGAACTGGAAAATCAAATCTTCTTGGCAGATGGCGCACGCGAAGTTGTCGGTATGGCCTTAAATAGTCTCGGATTCTCGTTAAATTCAATCGATTCAGCTGAGCTTGCTGCTACAAGTGGTAAGTTACAAAGTTTAATGCCGAATGTCAAAGCAATTGTTGGTGATGAAATTAAAATGTTACTCGCTAATGAAGAGGCTGCTCTTGGACTTGTTTGGTCTGGTGATGCTGCTGAAATCATGTATGAAAATGAAGCACTCACATATGTTATCCCTGAAGAAGGAACTAACCTTTGGTCAGATAACCTTGTTATTCCTAAAACAGCTAAAAATATTGATGCTGCCTATGAATTTATTAACTTTATGCTTCGCCCCGAAGTTGCAGCCCAAAATGCAGATTATGTTGGATACTCAACACCAAATGCCGCTGCTATGGAATTAATGGATGAAGAAGTTATTGCTGATGAACGCTTCTATCCTGGACCAGATATTACTGATGAGCTAGAGTTTTATACAAATATCGGAAAAGCAAATCTTGCTAAATACAATGATATTTTCTTAGAATTTAAAATGTCAGGTCAATAAAAAATAAAACTGCCAATCATACAAGTATGATTGGCAGTTTTATTTTACAGCTTTGCAAGATAGACATATTTAGTAGCTGTTGAGTACTCAGGTGAAAAATAATACCGTTGAGTTTTAATTAATTGAAGTTGTTCAACTGTTGATATTTGCTCGCAAATACAGGTATGAATAAACTGACCACGTGCAATTTTCGCATATGTCGCTAATCGCTTTGGTTTACCATCCACATACCGTTCTACAAAATCAATAGTAATTGCATGGTTAGGTAATACTTTCGCAAATTCATTCGAAGCTAAATTAATACATACTTCGTTATCAACTGCTTGCTGGATGGTTGTTTGCCAATAAGTAGTCAAACTCATACCAAGCTGTGGCAATGATTGCTTCAAATCTAATCGATACGGTAAAATAGCATCAAAAGGTGATAACATCCCGTATACAGCAGATAAAATACAGACATGTGCTTGTAAGTAGTGTTTTTGCTCAGTTGTGTATGTGTCCAATGCTAACTGTTGAAAAACACTGCCTTTGTACATATCAATTGCTGCAATTGGCAATTGATGTGCATAATACCGTTGAACTTGTTCTACTTGCTTTTGTGACAGTTTAAATTGATCAGCAAGTGTTGTTTGATCTAATCCACATAAAATCGTTCTCAATTTTTGTGCTTGTTTGGCATATATCGGTTGTGTTAATGGTTCATGATGCCCTTTTTCATTCATCGTTTTACTCGGTGATAAAAATAATTTCATTTTAAAGTCTTCTTTCGTGCAATTTTTGTCATATTCAATTATAATACAGATGATAAAAAAAAAGAAAGTAGGATAACCTATGAAAAAATGGTATTGGAGCTCAGTATTTTGGCTCATAATCGCACTAATATCCGGTGTTTTTGCACGAGAATTTACAAAAACAATGTCTTTTGAAGGACAAACAAGTCTGTTTACAATTCATTCACATTTACTTGTCCTCGGATTTTGCTTTTCTTTACTCGTAGTACTTTTTATGAAAAGTTTCTCATTGCAATTATCGACATTATTTTATTGGCTTTACCAAATAAGCCTTTTAGGCCTTACTCTCACACTCTTCACACGTGGAATTTTCACAGTGACTGGTCAAGAATTTTCAGGACTAAATCATATCGCAGGTTTATTCCACGCACTTATTGCACTGACATTTGGTCTATTTCTTTGGTATCTATCTAAAATCATAGACCAAAACAAATAAAAAAATACACGCATTGAGCGTGTATTTCTTTATTTGCGTAACCTGTGGACATCTAGCCTTCTGACCACAATATTATTTTATCATGAAGTGGATAACAAAAAAATAAATTTTTTGGATATTTTATGATATTTTGTTGATTTTTTTAAGTTCACATCGTAAGTTTTTCCGCTATGCATTACAAATCAATAATAATAACACGGAATTTCACTTCCTTTTTTTTTAACTTTTATTTTCAAAGCACTTCCTTTATAATTAGTTAGTATACAAAGTTTTTTAGGAGGATTTTTAAATGAAACATAATACTGATTTCCTTGGGACCGCTCCCCTTGGAAAAGTTTTAATGCAAATGTCAGCACCAATGGTCGTTGGTTTTGTTGTCCAAGCACTCTATAATATCGTCGATACTATGTTTGTTGGTCAATCTGTCGGTGCACTTGGAATCGGTGCACTTGGAATTTCCTTTCCATTACAAGTTATTTTAATGGCTATTGGTAATTTAATAGGTGGTGGTGTAGCTGTTATTATTTCTGTTGAATTAGGGAAAAAAAATGCTGCCGCTGCTAATCGTGTCATGGGTTCTGGATTAATGGCCGTAATTACACTTGCTTTATTAGCAGCAATAATTTTGTTCCCAATTTTACCACAAGTACTCACAATTTTCGGATCTACTGCTGATATTTTACCGGGTGCTGTTACATATATGCAATATATTTTATTTGGTATCCCGTTCTTCGCTACAACAATGGTTATTAATCAATCTATGCGCGCTGAAGGAAAGCCAAAAATTGGTATGACATCAATGGTTATTGCAGCAATTGTAAATATCGTTCTTGACTATATTTTCATTTTCCCGATGGGAATGGGAATTCAAGGCGCGGCATTAGCGACAATGATTGCACAAATTGTTGGTTGTATCGTTACAGTTGGGTATGCATATATCTTTAAACATGCATTTGTTATTCCACATGTGACAAAAAATATCCGACATCTTTTAAAAGATGTCAAACAAATCATTCAATTAGGCTTTCCAACCTTTTTCAACAATGTTTCAGCATCAGTGGTTATGATTGTAGCAAACAATTTACTCCGTTTCTTTGGAACATCTGATGACATTGCTGTCTATAGTACAGTTTCAAAAATTGTGCAATTTATTTCGATGCCTACTTTTGGTATTGCAAGTGGCGTTCAGCCTATTGCAGGTTACAATCTCGGTGCGAAAAACTTCAGTCGCATTAAAGATGTCTACAACTTAGCAATTCGTGTGACTACTGCACTACTCGTTGTTGTATTAATTAGTATCGTTGCCTTCCCTGGTGAAATCTTAGCACTATTTGTTACTGATCCTGAATTTATTGCTTTTTCAATTCAACCTACACGAATTGCATTTCTTGGTATATTTATGCTTGGATTATCAATGGTTAGTTCAATTACATTACAAGCAATTCAATTACAAAAACAAGCAAATTTTGTTTCGTTACTCCGCCAAGTATTTATTTACGTCCCTTTAAGTCTTATTCTGACAATTATTTTTTATACAATTGATCCACAACTCGCTGTCTATGGTGTTTGGGTATCGTTCCCAATCTCAGACATTGTTGCTGGAATTATCTCTTATATTATCACCCACCGTGCGCTTACACATTTAGTTGATATTCATGCTGATTAATAGTAATACATCACCACAAAAGAGAGGGAATTTTTATAAAAAAAACGCTGTAGGTTTATCTGCTACCTGTGTCAAAGATAGTTAAAACAAACCCAACATATTATGAACTAAACAGCTAAAAGATGACTCCTGTAGAATACAGGAGTCATCTTTTTTTAATTCCTTTATATCTAACGGTATAGTACTAACGAATATACTTGTCGATTGATCGCTTTACTTGTTTAAAAGTATCGCAGTTATTTTACACTCATACTCTCAAAATGTTGGTTGTAATCTAAATACATCTTGATTTGACGAGATCCTTTCAACCGATTGCAATACTTCATCGCTTTGCAAATAATTTTCCCTTTGCCGAAAGTGTTCGTTCCAACGAACACTCACTTCATAATCTTCGGGCATCTTTCAATCCTTATTCACTGCATTTATAAATATTTTTGTACTCTCCACTTTACTCTAAATATCTATTTTTTATTAAACATAAAAAAACCTATAAGATGGTTTTTTACATTTGTCCATCTTATAGGTGTGAGATTAGTTATTATAGCGTTTTTTATTTATTCCTAAATTGGAATAACAAATTGCACTATTTTCCAATACCATTTATTTGAT
>CAMFJD010000025.1 GCA_945956935.1 uncultured Bacillota bacterium
TCGAAATCCGAAACCGAAAGCGTGTTTAAAACAGAGCGCTGCCGGTGGTGCTAGAACAAAGTAAGCAAAGTAGCATCGGATTGGTGTGAAAAATAAACAAGTATGGATAGGCAGCTGAGATGCCGGCAATACATGCTTGTGATTTTTTCGAAATCCGAAACCGAAAGCGTGTTTAAAACAGAGCGCTGCCGGTGGTGCTAGAGTTAGATATATTTCCAAGGAAATAAAAAGTATAATTATAAATAGAATCATTCACCCCGAAAATAAATATTATATCGTGAATCGCTTGTAACAAACCCCAGTTACAAGCGGTTTTTAATGATGTGGTATTATCAAATAGTCATTAACATCAAAGATAATGAACACAATTCAGTAATAGTATAAACCTGTGCACGTGTAATAATACACAGTACTATATTGCATATCTTCTCTATGGCTAAACGGTGGCGTTGTTTATGTAATATATACGACGTATTAGAGTTGTAACAATTGATTGACTCAAGGATATTTCAATCACCGAATTCTTTGAAAGCGGTTGATTATTAAGTTTAGTGGAGAAATGGACAAAACACTTGGTAATTTTACAAATTTACTGTATGCTTATGAAGTTATATTATCAACACGGAACCACTGTGCATTGATTCAAGGCACGGAATCAGCGCGGTATTCTCTGTGTAATTCAAAGGAGAATCTATGAACTTTACAGACTTAAATTTATCAGACAAAATGCAGGCGAACTTAGCGGAAATCGGTTATGCACAAGCTACACCAATCCAATTAAAAGCAATTCCAGTTGCTTTAGAAGGTCGCGACATTATCGGTCAAGCACAGACAGGTACAGGGAAAACAGCAAGTTTCTCAATTCCTATGATCGAGCAAATGGAAGCAAACAAAACGGTACAAGCATTAATCTTAGTACCAACGCGTGAATTAGCAATTCAAGTTGCTGAATCATTCAAAATGTTAAGCAAGCACACAGACTTACGTGTAGCTACAGTATTCGGTGGAGCATCTATCGAACGTCAAATTCGCGATTTAAAAAGCGGTTTTGAGTGTGTTGTAGCAACTCCAGGACGTTGCATCGACTTAATGAAACGTCGTGTATTACGCGGTGAAAACATTAACTTCTTAGTGTTAGATGAAGTTGATGAAATGTTAAACATGGGATTCATCGATGATGTTGAAACAATCGTTTCAGAATTAAATGAAGACCGTCAAACATTATTCTTCTCTGCAACAATGACAGATAAAATCGAACAAATTGCAAAACGTTTCTTAACAAACCCAGAACGTATCCAAATTAAAGCAACTGCACAAGTGTTAAGCCAAATTAACCAAAAGTATGTTGAATTACGTGATGGTCAAAAATTAGCAACATTAATCGACATGATTTATGTTGACAATCCAGACCGTGTCATTATCTTCGCTCGTACAAAACGTCGCGTTGATGAAGTAACTGATGCGTTATTAGAAGAAGGATTCCACGCTGACCGTATTCATGGTGACCTTTCACAAGAACAGCGTACATTCGCATTTAAAAAATTCCGTGCCGGACAAACGCGTATGTTAGTTGCAACAGATGTTGCAGCCCGTGGATTAGATATTCAAGGAGTTTCTCACGTTTATAACTACGATTTACCACAAGAAATCGAGTACTACGTTCACCGTATTGGACGTACAGGGCGTGCCGGTGCTACCGGAGAAGCAATTGCTTTCATTACGCCAAAAGAATACAATACAATGTTGCCATTAATCGAGCGTAAAACAAAATCAAAAGTTGAGAAAATCGGACGTCCATCAATTGAAGATGTTTTAAAAGCAATCGAATTACAAGCAGCAAAACGTTTAACAGATGTAATTGCAGCTGGTGAATTATCAGACTATGAAGCAGTAGCAGCAGAATTATTAGCAAATAATGATGCACAAACTGTTGTCGCTGCAGCATTACGTTTATTAACACCTGATTTTGATAAAGCAGAATTCGTTGAAAAACGTAAGCAAGCAAATAAACGCGATCGCAATGATCGTCGTGATCGTGGAGATCGTCGTGGTGGAGACCGTGGTGGACGCGGTGGAGATCGCCGTGGAGGATACCGTGGTGGAGACCGTCGCAATGACCGTGGTGGAGATCGCGGAGGATACCGTGGAGACCGTCGTGGTGGAGACCGCAATGACCGTGGAGGATACCGTGGAGATCGCCGCAATGATCGTGGAAATGATCGCGGAGGATACCGTGGAGACCGTCGCAATGACCGTGGTGGAGATCGTGGATCACGCCGTTTCGGAGACCGTGACTAATCATTTGTAACTACATAAGTGAATAAATAGAGAAAACCAGTATGAACAAGAAAGTTCATACTGGTTTTTTTGTCGATTTTATGTAGCACTCCAAAAAAATAACAGAACATCAATGCTTAGAAGAAAAAAGATAACAAATATATAAAATAAAAATATCATTTGTAAAAAATGATAAATGAATGATGGAAGTGGCGAATCACGTGTGTTCTTAGACGGATACATTGGTGACGGCATTGATGAATCATCAAAAGGAAAATGGGATACACGTATTGAAGTTGGTAGTTATGTTCAAGCGAGTGGAATCGCTTCACATGATGTTGAAGGAGCACGAATTCGTGTACGAAACACACAAGAAATTATCTATATGCCAGTAAATAAAATAGAGATGCAAGGAATTATGGATGAGTTACTTGCATACATTCAAGCGAATGGTCGGTATGAATTCATGGAAACATATGTATCTACGATTCAACGTTTGAAAAATGAATTGTTAGAAACAACAGACGAGACAACGTTAATCAACATTCAAACAGAAATCGAATCAATTATAAATGAGGTAACTCAATCAGTTGAAACATATTATGTTACAGTTGATGAATTAGTGGATGTAATGGAACAAGCACATGAGTTATTACCAATCTATCTTGAACACCCTGAATTGGCAACTCATGAAACAGTCGTTGCTTTAGATGTGAAAGTAGCAGAAGTAAAATCGGATGCAAATGAACAGACAACAACAACACAGCTTGGAACATATGCATTAGATGTTGCAACATTAGTACAAGCATTACCAAGCATTAACGAAAATAATCCAGCAACGCCAGGATTCGGACCAGATGGAGATGTGACGCCAGAGCTTGAAGTAGAAATAACACAAACTCCTGGAGGATCAACGTCAACAGGTCCTTCGATAAATGATGGAAATTCAACAGAAAAATTACCGTCAACAGGACAAGTAGCATTAGAGCTATTCACATTAGGGTCAACACTTGCTATTGGTGGTGTGATCGTGACACGTCGACGGAAACAACAGTAATGTATAATTTATACTGTTATGATGAAAGTCAGAGTAATCTGACTTTTCGTCGTATATCGTAGTATTTAAAGATTGAGGGAAAAAATATGTTACAAATAATGAAAAAGTATCACACAGCAATATATGCCATTATAATTATTTGTCTGACGGGTCTATTTAGCTGGTACGGTTTCACAGTATTTAATCCAAGTGTTATACGTGATACACTCGCGCAAACAATAGTGTATGAAAAAGCAACAGTATTAGAAATAATTGAAGAACAAGTACAAGCAGATCCGTACGTTGAAGGAGCAAAGATTGGGTACCAAGTCGTCCGAATCGCGTTGGAAGATGGAACTGAATACGTTGTGAAAAATCCAATTAGCCGTCAATATAATTTATATGTTGAACCAGGTGACGATATTATAAGCTTAATCCAAAGTACGGAAGGAGAAGTAGTGACAGTGACAATTCACAGCTTTAATCGTTCACCAATACTACTTGTTTTAGCGCTATTATTTATTGCGGCGATTGTTATGGTCGGAAATTTGAAAGGGTTACGATCACTGATTGCATTAGCATTTACAGGAAGTCTTATTTTTGGTGTTTTTATACCGACCTTATTTGCTGGACAATCGCCAATTATGTGGTCAGTTATCATTTGTGCAATAAGTACATTTGTAACGATGACGCTGATTAATGGATGGCAACTTAAAACATGGATGACAATAATCGCAACGATTTTTGGTGTATGTTTGGCGGGAATTATTTCATATCTTGCAGGTGAATTATCGCATTTATCAGGTGCAACATTACTAGATTCAGAAAATCTTTTTTATATAGCAGAACAAAGTGGTCTGCAAGTTCGAGGTTTAATGTTTGCCACAATTTTAATTGCATCGCTAGGTGCAGTGATGGACGTTGCTATGTCAATTGTTTCATCAATGGAACAATTTGTAGTACTCAATAAGCAACTTTCGTTGAAAACACTATTTATGAGTGGTATGGAGGTTGGAAAAGATATTATTGGAACAATGTCAAATACTTTGATTTTGGCGTTTGTCGGAAGTTCACTGACGTCATTAATCCTTCTTATGGCAATGGAATTACCACTTGTTGTACTCATCAATAATGATTTTGTCGCAACTGAATTAATTCAAAGTTTTGCGGGTAGCATTGGGATTATTGCCACAGTACCAGTGAGTGCGGCATTAGCGAGCTACTTGTTTAAGAAAATTGCAACGGAATAGTGAAATCTTAGGAGTCATTGTCACAGATTATTCATTTTTTATACGTGTTTTTTGAATACCGACAAAAATATCAAAAGTCCGTGAGTTGTTTTTTTGTTTTGTTTTTGCTATGATAAAATGCGGAAAGGTGGAGAGTAATCCATGAAAAAACAAATCATGACAGTTTTAAAATATGTCGGGATGTTAATTGTCATCTTTGCGATTTCGACAGCATTGCGCTCATACGTCTTTACGGTCATTACTGTATCGGGTTCATCAATGGAACCAACATTGCAAGATCACAACTTAATGATTTTGAATCGACTTTCATATCGACTCCATGATATCGAACGGTTCGATATTGTTGTCGTTCAAACACCGGAAAACTTCATCATTAAACGTGTAATCGGCTTGCCAGGCGATCATATTGCTTATGAAAATAGCAAGCTGTATATCAACGGGGAACAAGTAGATGAAGCATATATTGTTGATCCAATTGAACAGTACACGTTCGATTTCCGTCTCGAAGATCTTCAAGGGGGGTATAATATAATACCTGAGGGGCAATATCTTGTGTTAGGTGATCATCGTACAGTGAGTGCTGACAGTCGTGAAATCGGTCTAGTTGATGCAAATCAAATTATTGGAAAAACAAATTGGGTCATTTGGCCCCCACAAGACATTCATGTAGCACAATAATAATTGTAAT
This sequence comes from uncultured Bacillota bacterium, assembly GCA_945956935.1. Taxonomy (GTDB): domain Bacteria; phylum Bacillota_I; class Bacilli_A; order Culicoidibacterales; family ZOR0006; genus ZOR0006. Next base: position 5,252 of record CAMFJD010000025.1, read on the forward strand.
TGATATTCGTAACAAACAGGAAGCGTTTCACAAAAAGTGAAACGTTTTTTATTATACACTTGTGAAACAAAAAGCTAACAATGAAATGAATAAATGATGAAATGAGTACTTTGTTTGACAACGTCAATTAAAACTTTTATATTCAAACTATAGATTATCTTCAGGTAAGCCTGAAAAAGGGGTGAGTGATTATGCATCGTGGGGAAGAAGATTATATAAAAGCGATGTATACACTTGAATCACAAGTTGACACAGGAGAGTTTGTGACAAACACAGCCCTCATGCAATATTTTAATCATACAGCACAAAGTGTGCATGAGATGGTGAAACGATTAACAATACAAGGATATAGTAATTATCAACCATACAAAGGGTCAAAATTGACTGAGAAAGGTAGAGCAGTTGCTTGCCGAATGATTCGTATTCATCGTTTATGGGAAGTATTGCTTGTGAATACACTTGGTTATACATGGGATGAAGTTCACGTTGAGGCAGAACGACTCGAGCATGTAACATCACGACAACTAGAAGAACGTTTGTGTGCATTTCTTGGACAGTCAATGTATTGTCTACACGATCAAAGGATTGAACCAATGACAAAACAATCACAGAAGCGAGTCGCAGTTGATTATTTTGAAGAAAAGCAATAGCGATGTCAACGTGCTGTATATCCATCTGCTAAACTAGACTGCATGACAAGTCGTTTTGTATGTAAGCTGTGACAAGGATAGCGAGGCGTACGATGAGCGGTAAGTACAGTCGAAAGAATAATATGTCATAAAATGATTGACACCTGGAGGTAATATATGGAAGGAAGGGTGTAACGATACGTATATATGAGTTACATCAAAATAAAATCATACCGAAAGAAGAGAGAGGTGAACGTATGTATTGGAATACAGATCAAACAAATCAACGAAACTATCTAAAACTTATGTTAGGATTGTGTATTGTAAGTTTTTTATTTTTGTTATCAGGGTGTTTAAATACAAATAAAGAAGCAGTGCCCACGGCACATCAAAAGGTAAAAGTTGTAGCAACAACGACAATGTTAGCTGATTTAGCTAAAACGCTTGGCGGAGACTATGTAGAAGTTACAGGATTAATGGGTCCTGGGATAGATCCTCACTTATATCAAGCTAGTGCTGGCGATGTTTCAACGATACAAGCAGCTGATCTTGTCGTTTACAATGGACTCGATTTAGAAAGTAAACTTGCTGATATTTTCGCAAACTTGAATGAACAAGGAAGCGAAGTTGTGATGATTGCAAAGGGATTACCGACGAATCGATTATTGGCAGATGAAGAAACGGGGGGAATTGACCCACATATTTGGTTTGATGTTGAATTGTGGCAACAAGCAGCACACAATTTATACGCAGGACTTAGTGCTGTTGATCCAAATCATGCCTCTGAATATAAACAGAATTATGAAATGTATGGACAAAAATTACAAATCTTGCATGATTATGTGAACGAACAAATAGCAACAATCCCCGAACAAGCGCGAGTGCTGATTACAGCACATGATGCGTTTCAATATTTTGGTCAAGCATATGGATTTGAAGTCATAGGATTACAAGGGATTTCAACGGAGGCAGAGGCTGGGACGGCTGATGTGAGTGGATTGGCTAGAATAATAGTTGAACGTCAAATCAAAGCCATTTTTGTTGAATCAAGTGTCCCACCGCGTCAAATCCAAGCGTTACAAGAAGCAGTACAAGCACAAGGATTTGAAGTCGTTATCGGTGGTGAGTTGCACTCAGATTCACTTGGAAGTGTAGGAACAGCAGCAGAGACATATATTGGTACTATTCAAAGTAATATTGATACGATTGTCGAAGCGTTACGATGACATGTATTTTGAAAGAAGGGGGAGAATATGTGAATGAAACAAACACAGGCAATAGAAGTGTCGAATCTCAGCGTTGCATATAATGCACAACCAGTGTTGTGGACAGTTGATCTTAACGTGCCACAAGGTGTATTGATGGCAATTGTTGGACCGAATGGGGCAGGGAAATCGACATTGTTAAAGGCAATGTTACAACTTGTGCCAAGAGTATCTGGATCTGTGCGAATAAATAAGCGAGACAAGCAACATGTGAGCTATGTCCCACAGCGTGGTAATGTCGATTGGGATTTTCCCATTACTGTGAAAGATGTCGTGTTAATGGGACGTTATGGGCATATTGGTTGGATAAAAAGGCCAACACAAGCAGACAAAACAGTCGCATTACAAGCATTAACACAACTAGAGTTAACAAATGTAGCAGATCGTCAAATTAGTGAATTAAGTGGTGGACAACAACAGCGGGTTTTTTTAGCACGTGCACTTGCTCAGCAAGCAGAAATATATTTCCTTGATGAACCGTTACAAGGTGTGGATGCGAAAACAGAACAAATTGTGATGAAATTACTGCGAAAATTGCGTGATGAAGGCAAAACAATACTTGTTGTGCACCATGATGTATCAACAGTTGCACGTTATTTTGATTGGGTGACGTTGTTGCGCAAACGTGTAATTGCTAGTGGGCCAGTTGAACAAGTATTTACGAATGAAAAACTACAAGAGACGTATCAAGGTCAGTTGCATACTGCTAGCGACGCTGGATGTGTGTATGAATAATCTCATGTATGTTTTGACAGATTACACGTTTCATATCGTGGCACTTGGTGCAACTTTGCTAGGAATGATGAGTGGTGTAATCGGTAGTTTTGCAGTTTTAAAAAAACAAAGTCTCATTGGGGATGCAATTGCTCATGCAGCTTTACCTGGAATCGCAATTACTTTTTTATTGACACAAACGAAAAGTAATGAATTTTTGCTTGTTGGTGCACTTGTAACAGGTTTGTTGGCAACGGTGTGTATGCATACGATGAAAACTTACTCGAAAATCGAAGTAGAAAGTGCTATGTCACTGATATTATCAACGTTTTTTGGACTTGGTTTAGTGCTGTTAACATATATTCAAACGATTCCAAATGCTCACCAAGCAGGTCTTGATCGGTTTATTTTTGGTCAAGCAGCAACGCTCCTACAAAGTGATGTTCTATTGATTGCTATTATGGCTATTGTTAGTATGAGTGTTATAATTCTATGTTGGAAAGAATTAAAACTTGTGACTTTTGATACGATTTTTGCTCAAAGTATTGGGATTTCACCGAAAACAATCTCACTCTTTTTATCGGTGCTCATTGTATTGGTAAGTATTGTTGGTCTACAGACCGTTGGAGTCATTTTAATGAGCGCATTGCTTGTCGCACCAGGAGTCGCTGCCCGCCAATGGACACATAAACTGGAAACAATGGTTATTTTAGCTGGAATATTTGGTGGTGTGAGTGGCGGAATTGGTACGTTGGTGAGTTCGCTCATGACGAAAATACCAACAGGTCCAAGTATTGTACTAAGTATGGGTATCATTGTACTGATAAGTATTGTATTTGCCCCAAGCCGTGGTGTTGTTTGGAGATTACATCATTCGCGGATACAGCAGCGGAGATTAGCACAGGAGCATATATTAGGTTTATTATATGAACTATTGTGCCAACAACAACGTGTATTCAACCGCCACAATGTAGCCTCAATGCTGCAGATGAAAGTAACAACGCAAGCACAGCTGTATGATATGTTAAGAGAGCTAGAGCGTCTACGCAAACAAGGATTTGTTTATTGTGAGAATGATCAATGGACGCTAACAAAACGTGGTGTTGAATATGTAGAAACACTTTACAGTAAGGAGGAACAATATGGCACACCTTGAAATTCAATTGATTGCAATGCTCGTTGCGGTTGCTTGTAGCATACCAGGGACATTCCTTGTCTTGCGGAAAATGACAATGGTGACCGATGCAATTACGCATACGATTTTACTCGGTATTGTTCTTGGGTTTCTTGTCGTTCAAAACGTACATTCACCAATTTTGAGTATTTCAGCAGTAGCAATGGGCGTCGTAACGGTATGGGCTATTGAAATGTTTACGAAAACAAAACAACTCTCAAGTGACGCGGCAATTGGAATCGTTTTTCCATTTTTGTTTAGCCTTGCTATTTTACTTATCAGTCGTTACACGAGTAGTATTCATCTAGATATTGATTCAGTTTTACTTGGCGAACTCGCTTTTGCACCATTTCATCGCTTACGATTATTTGGAGTGGACATTGGTCCTTTGAGTATGTATACGATGGGGGCGATTGTGCTTGTGAACCTTACGTTGGTTCTGCTCTTTTTTAAAGAAATAAAACTCGCCATTTTCAGCCCAGAAATAGCTATACTCTTTGGTTTTTCGCCGACCTTGCTGTTTTATGGACTGATGACATCAGTATCGTTAACGACAGTTGGTGCATTTGAAGCAGTCGGTGCTATTTTAGTCATCGCCTTTATTGTTGGACCACCGTTATCAGCATATCTTTTGACAACAGATTTGAAACGTATGATTTGGTTGAGTATAGGAATTGGCATTTGGAACGCAATCATTGGTTATCAATTCGCCATCATTTTCGATGTATCGATTGCTGGGAGTATGGCTGTATCGACAGGAATTACTTTTATGGTAATTTTTTGTGTGACACCAAAGCATGGGTTACTATCAGGTATTTATATAAAACGTCAACAGTTACAAAAGCTTGCATGCCAAACAATCTTGACACACGTCTATTATTATGGACAACAGCAAACGAGACATACTGCGAATGGCGTTGTTTCAATTGAGCGTTATATTCAGCTGAGACAGCACATTGTTAGGAGAGCATTACAACAACTCATCAATGAAGGGAAGTTACAATGCATTGATGGATATTATGAATTAACGATTCACGGATATGAAACAATGACAGACTATTAAAGGAATAGAATTTGTGGTAGAATAGGGAATGAGTATGCTATTTTGTCTATGAACAGGTATGTTTGATTGGCGAGAATATACGCAGCAGATGAGATATACTTGGCGAAATAGGATAGCAGCAAATTACAAAACAAGTCATAGTGATAAGCAAACAAATGTTTGTACAAAAAAATCATGTGGCGAAAGGATAGTAGACTTATGAAACAAATCCAATGGTTCCCAGGACATATGAGTAAAGCGCGTCGTGAAGTTGAAGAGCGCTTGCCGATTGTTGATATGGTATTTGAACTCGTTGACGCACGTTTACCATTATCATCACGTAATCCAATGATTGATAAAATTTTAATGCGTCGCAATAAACCGCGTTTAATTATTTTAACGAAAAAAGATTTAGCTGATCCAGAAATGACAAAACAATGGGTAGCATACTTTAAAGCACAAGGACATGCGACGATTGCCATTGATTCAAAAAATAGCCGTAATTTAAATTATTTAGCCGATGCAGCCAAAGATGTTATGAAAGAAAAGTTTGCGAAAGAAGCAAGTCGTGGTATGAAGCCACGTGCTGTTCGTGTCATGATTGTTGGAATTCCAAATGTTGGTAAATCCACTTTAATCAATAAACTTGTACACAAAAAAGTAGCGAAAATTGGTGATCGCCCAGGTGTAACAAAAACACAACAATGGATTCGCATTCACAAAGACCTCGAATTATTAGATACACCAGGGATTTTATGGCCGAAGTTTGAAGACTACCGAATTGGATTACGTCTTGCAACAACTGGGGCAATTAAAGATGATATTTTACCACGTGATGAAATTGTTATGTGGGCATTACGTTATTTCTTAGCACATTATCCAGGTCGTGTTCAAGAACGATATGGTGTAGCAGAAATCGATCGTGAAGGGTATGAAGAAGTATTGTGCACTATTGCAAAACGTCGGGGTGCATTATTATCACAAGGTGAATACGATTACGAAAAAGTGTACCACCTCGTATTAGATGATATTCGCAGTGGACGTTTAGGGACATATACATTAGAAGCACCAAGTGACTTTACACAAACTGAAGATGAAGCAGTTCTTGTGGATGCATTAGCAGAAGAAACAATTAGTGACGATGCGAAAACAGCAGTGAGCCAACTAGAAAGTGTAACAGCAGAAGTGAATCATGAATAATTTTTTGCCGACAGCTGAACAGCTTGAACAAAATCATGACTTGTTCGTTTATGAGCGAGTAGGGTATCAAGCAGGTAAAACATGTATTGCTGGTGTTGATGAAGTTGGTCGTGGACCACTTGCGGGATCTGTTATTGTCTGTGCTGTCATTTTGCCACACGATGTAGCGATTGAAGGACTCAATGATTCAAAAAAATTGAGTGAGAAAAAGCGCAGAGCATTATATGAGCAAATTATGGCGCAAGCGCTGGCAGTTTCATTGATTGAAAAAACAGCAGCAGACGTTGATGCCAGTAATATTTATAAAGTCACGCAACTTGCAATGTATGAAGCAATTGAAGCACTAACAATTACACCGGATTATGTACTAATTGATGCGATGCCATTACCAGAATTGACAATTGATCATACATCGATTATTAAAGGTGATGGAAATAGCCAGTCAATTGCAGCAGCTAGTATTGTTGCAAAAGTGACTCGAGATGCGATGATGGTTGAGGCAAGCAAGATGTATCCACATTATGGATTTGAAAAGCATAAAGGGTATGGAACAAAACAACACCTTGAAGCTTTAAACAAGTATGGTGCTTGTGTATTGCATCGACAAAGCTTTGCGCCAGTCGCAAATCTCAACAAACAGCTGACACAATTATCACTATTTGATGAAGAATAAACAAGAAAAGCAGCGTGATAACACCTGCTTTTTTGTAATAGGCTTCATTGTCAGTCATAAAAAAGTATGCTAGAATAGGAAATGCAACCCGATGTGAAACGGGAACAAAAAAATAAAAGTTTGGAGTCGATATTCATGGGACGTAAGTGGAATAACATCAAGTACGCAAAAGCGGCAAAAGATGCAAACCGTTCAAAAATCTATGCGAAATTTGGTCGTGAAATTTTCGTAGCAGCAAAATCAGGAGAGCCAGATCCAGAAAGTAACCGTAATTTACGTGTCGTATTAGAACGTGCGAAAACATATAAAGTACCACGTGACATCATTGATCGTGCCATTGATAAAGCAAAAGGTGGTTCAGATGAAGCGTATGAACCAATGCGTTATGAAGGATATGGACCAGGTGGATCAGCGTTAATCGTTGATGCCTTAACAGATAATGTGAACCGTACATTTCCAGAAGTACGTGCAGCCTTTGGGAAAAATGGCGGAAACATTGGTGTGAGTGGTTCAGTTGCATTCATGTTTGAATCAACTGCTTTAATCGGATTCAGTGGGAAAACGGACGAAGAAGTATTAGACGCATTAGTTGAAGCTGATTGTGATTTCCGTGATGTCGAAGTACAAGAAGATGGATCAATTATGATTTATACAGATCCAGAATACTTCCATGCAGCACAAGAAGCGATGAAAGCAATCGGAATTGAAGAATTCACAACAGCAGAATTAACAATGCTACCAGCAGCTGATATTGTGATTGAAGATGAAGCAGTCTTAGCAGCATTCGAAAAACTTGTTGACGCATTAGAAGACCTTGACGACGTGCAGCAAGTGTACCACAACGTGGAACTATAATAAGTGCCTGACACCGGTAGCGAAAATAAAGCGGTTGAGCACGGTGGAAAAGAGCAGTATTAAAATGACTTAAAACTATTAGTCACTTTAATACTGCTCCTTTTGTTTTTTTAAACTGTTTTACGCATGTTGAATGTATGCCGTTCGCTTTTTTGAATAATACCAGCATGGAATCTTATTGGAAAATAAAAAAGTCCATAACTAGATACTGATAAAAGTAATAGTCAATAGTATCCTCATAATTTGTTTAATGAACTAGAAAGTAAATTTAATTGAAAGCGTCAAACAAACCATGTTATACTATCAGCGTATTAGTTTGAAACACAAAGGAGTTAGCTATGAACACACATAAAGATTTCCACTGTTATGTCGATCTAACGAAAGACATTATTGGCGGAAAATGGAAACCAGTTATTTTACATCATATTGGAAATTCGGGGATTATTCGGTATGGTGAATTGAGACGAAAAATCCCAACAATCAATGAAAGGGTACTATCAAGACAATTGCGTGAACTTGAACGACACCATTTAATTATCCGCACAGTCTATAAAGAAAAAACATTGAAAGTTGAATATTCAATGACAACCATTGGAAATGAACTGACACCAATCTTGAATACGCTCTGTGATTGGGGCCGTAGATACGACAATTTCGTACAAACAGAACTGCAATGTCCTAAGAACTAAACAAGTCAACAGTGGATACAGTTGTCCATACGAACAAAAAAGTCAGTACTTGTTGATATAATCAATAAACTATATAATGGATTTGGGGGATGAAAAGATGCTATGTATCAGTAAGTGGGAGGTGGTTCTAGTTAAGGAACGTCAATGAAATGATAAAGAAGAGCAGCGATTCACAAATCGGGGGGAATTGGGAATCAGCGTAACGTATCATGAATCAAAAAAATGAAAAATAATTAATAGGTTGTAATAAGATGATGAGCAATAAAGGATCATCATTACATTTAGCGTATAACATACGATGAAATAGATAAGAAAAGCAGTGCATGTTAAAAATAAGCACTGCTTTTTTGTTTTGTTTAAAAAATAAATTGCACAAACACAATATCTTAATTAATATAGTAATGAAAGTTTTATTTTATGCAAAAAAATCACAAAAACAAGGTAAAAAAACGAATTAAAATACAATAATTGACTGGTAAGAGTGAAATAATGGTGATAAATGCTTGAATCGTTTGTATGTGGAAATAAAATCGTTTATAATTGCTATGATTATTTTAAGATTGAACTACAAGGTGAACGTAGATGAGAAAAAGCTATAGAAGAAGCATTGCCGGAATAATCATAATTGGTGTAGTTATTGGTGCTATCAGCTTCCAGTGGTATACGAAACAAGAAGCAAAACAATGGCCATTGACAGTGCAAGATACGATGAATGCACAACAACTCCGAACGTTTGTCACAACACAACTGATGAATAACGAAGGTGGTGTATATACGAACTATCTGGATATTCCGATTGAACCTGAAGACGTGATTACACAAGGGCACGCCATTTTATCGGAATCACAAGGACTTTTGTTGGAATATGCCCGATTGATGGAAGATGAAAAACTGTTCTTTGATACTTGGGCATATACGAAAACACACTTCCAATTAGCGAGTGGTTTTTTTCGTTGGCGAATTGATGATGATTTTACGAATCAAACACAATTTACTGCTACAATTGATGATTTGAAAATTATTGAACAGCTTATTTTAGCCTGTGAACAGTGGCCAGAGCAGGCAAATATATTACAGCCAAGTATCGAGCTCTTTGCCAAAAACTTTATTACTTATGCGAGTTACAATGAGTTCATGAACAATGGTTATGATTTTGCTCAAGACGCTAAAAGCTCGGAATTAGATACGAGTTATGTACACTTGCAAGGATTAGCATTATTACAACAGCAACACATAGCGGATCAATCTGCAATTGAAACAATGAAAATACAAAGTGAGGCATTCATTGAGCAAAGTTACTTAGGTGATGAGTTTCCTTTTTATCGACAACGATTATTATTAGATACATTGAGTATTCAAACAAAACCAACCATTAATATGATTGAAAGTCTACTCGTCGTGAAAAATCTTGCTTAAGTGAACCGTGTAGAACAAGCAACAATTGATTGGTTGACAAACACGATTGATACGGCAATTTATGCAGCCTATACTGTTGATGGCACACCAACAACAACACAACAATCGAGTGCTGTGTATGCTCTTGTTGCTCAAATTGCTGCCGAATTGAACAATGAAAAATTGTATGCTCAAGCGATGGATAAAGTGTGGCAGTGGCAAATTTCAGACACTGATAGTGAATTAGTTGGTGCGTTAGGTGATGAGCAAACACAAACTGTCATTGCATATGATCAATTACAAACACTCGTAGCGTATGCATACGGATACGCGAATAAATACGAAGGAGGAAACGAAAAATGAAATACAAACAATCACAATTACAATTGAGTTTTATCGCGTTTATGTTTCTATTATTATTATCACAGCTCTTTGTTTATTTAATCGTCTATGAATTTCAATTTTTTAGTCTCACACTATTTGTGACAATTGATCTTTTCTTGTTAGGTGGTTTGATTGGATTTTTATTTGGATTACTTCCAGCTCTCATGTATAGTGTGGTCTACATTGTGGTTGGTGTCATTGCCAATTTGACGATTCCAGATCGAAGTGAATTCCTGACATATCTTTCACTTGTGTTTTTACCACTTGTGACATTGCTTGGTGCTTACATTCATATGATACATAAGCAAAATGATTTGTATGTTGAACAATTAATTGCTGAAAATGCACAATCTTCAAAAGTAGATGCCATTACTAAATTACCAACAGGTGATCAACTCTATCAATTAATTGTTAAACAGGCATATTTAGCGAAACGGTATGAGTCATATACATTTAGTCTTGCAATGATTCGTATCGATTTTTTGCAAACGACAAAAGCCTCGCTTGGTGAACGTGGGTATAGTCAATTAACGGCAGAAATCTCACAAATTTTGCAACGGTGTATTCGACAAGAAGACTATAAATTTCTTTTGCAAGATGGTGTATTTATCCTTTTGTTGCCCTTAACAAAGCAAGCATACTTTCAACACCTTGCAACACGCATTCAAACTGAATTTGAACAAATAGAGTGCTATGACCAAAACAATAAACGCTTTATCCCGACAATCCGAAATGGTGTGATTGAATATGAAACAGAACATTTTAATGATTTCCAAAAACTTGAAACAATTATTTTACGTTTGCAAAAACAAACTGAAGTTGATATTGTGCTTGAGCATTAGTATTTGTTGCCTCTTCCCACAGGCTGTAAAAGCCCAACAAACGACGCCATATGTGTTGTATGATATGCGCACGCCGGTGAGTGCTCCAGTTGTGAAAACACAAATACATGAATTGCAGACACATGGATTCACACCAATTGTACTAGTGAGTCAAACAACGAATTACCCATATGACATCATTTATGTGTTGAAACAATTTCGCGCTGAACAAGGAATTTGGCTGGCTATCGAAGATGACAAGCATACAATTGATGAACAATTAGCAAATACGCCAACGTTGCGTAGTGAACTTTTTGATGCAGTCATTGCACTAAACGACGAAAATGGTGTCATTTTCCAATCATCATTACAGCCGTTCCAAGTGATTGCGATAACAAGTGATCAAGCGCTCAGTGTTCAACAATACGATGAGACTACGCCATCAGCATGGCAGACATTACTCATTAATCCAAACGATTTTAATATGAGCACAATTCTTCTCTTTCAAGATTTGGTTGACTTTCAACCGATAGCTTTTGAATACAAAACGTTTGAACCAGTGAGTCGTTATGCCACAATTGAGCGAATTGGGATTGGAATTGTGAGTGTTTTTGGTGTAGCCATTACTGGTTTAACAATTGCTGTTGTGTGGGCAAGAATTCAAACAGCCAAAAAATTTACTCGGTCATAGATGAGAGGAGAAAAAGATGAAAACAGCGATTGAATTATTATATTTGTGGACGATGTTTTCGATGTGGTTCTCCATTTTAATTTCCCTGGCAATTTTAGTTGGAGCAATTGCAAGCTTTTATCTTGAAACACGGCACCCAAAACCATTACCTGAAGTAACAACTGATTTACCAACTGTGACCATTTTAGTGCCAGCACACAATGAGGGTATTGTGATTGCGACAACAGTAGAACGGATTCTTTCATTGGCATATCCACAAGAGAAGCTACATTTACTCGTGATTAATGATAATTCAAGTGATAATACAGGTGAACAATTGGCGATGATGCAAGCACGATATCCAGATCGACATTTTGATGTTTTAACAACAACAAAAGAAACAGGTGGAAGAGGGAAGTCACATGCGTTAAATTTAGCGTTACAGCAAGTGAGAACAGACTTAATTGCGATTTATGATGCCGATGCTGCACCACAAAAACATGCGTTATTATTACTCGTAAGCAAATACTTAGAGAGTGATCAATACATAGCGGTTTATGGACGAAATAAAGCACGGAATCGTAGTCGGAATTTTTTGACGAAAAGTATTCATTTAGAACTTGTTGTGAGTCAGAGAATTGTCCATACTGGTCGGTGGTTTTTATTTCAACTCGGGCAAATTCCTGGTACGAATTTCATCATTGAACGTTCCTTTTTAGAAAGTATAGGCGGTTGGGATACTAAGGCATTGACAGAAGACACTGAACTAGGATTTTCTATTTTGCGCGCAGGTGGCAAAATTGCTTTAGAAACTCGTTCTGAAGCTTATCAACAAGAACCAGAAGAACTAGCAACGTACATGAAGCAACGAAAGCGGTGGGCTAAAGGTAATTTCTATGTTGTTGTTAAAAACTTTCCTTTATTGTTCAAGCCAAGTATCACATGGCGAGTAAAACTTGAACTTGGATTTTATGTGTTAACGTATTTCTGGTTTTTATTAACAGTCATTGTTTCAGATGTTCTATTTGTCACTGTTTTGGTGAGCTTGTTTTTAAAACCAATCTTTCCAAGTTTTGCTGAAGTGTTGCATTTGCGCATTTACTTTAACTTTACACTTGCTTGGTTCGCGATGATGGCGATTTATGTGCTACAAGTCAATATTGCTTTAGCTTTTGATAAAGGGCAAAGCACGTGGGAAAATGCTTGGATTTCGGTTGTGAGCTACTTTACGTATTCACAATTATTTTTAATTATTTCCATTCAAGCATTGAGTTCATTTATCATTGATCAAGTGTTCAAACGCGAATTTAAATGGGAAAAAACAAAACGTTTTTAACTATATGAACGCTAAATAAACGTGAGCAAGATAGCTATTTTGAAAGGAGAATCTCCATTATGAAACGACTTGTACAATATAGTGTTGTATGCTGGATACTTTTATGTACACTGATACTTCCGACAAGTATTGATGCCCAAACAAAGCAAGGTGCATTAGAAGTACCGATGCAGTACACATTTCCACAAAGTGTCGTACAACAAACAACACCGCAAACATATTATTTTCAAATTGCTGAAACAACAACGGTGCAAGATGCTACATTACAACTCGATGTGCAGACAAGTCCAACTGTTTTACCAGAGCAAGCCTATTTGACAGTGAGTTTTAATGGTGTGCCAGTCACATCGCAACGATTGAATCCAGGAAAACATGAAACATTTACAGTGCAATTACCAAATCAGTTATTCCAAACACACAATAATTTACAAATTAGTGGGTTTTTGAAGTCAACGACGTTAACGTGTGAACCAACAGATGAGGTGAATTGGTTTGTGCTCAGTGATGCGACAAAACTGACGTATACGAGCAAAACACAGCAACCAACGATTGCACAGTGGTTTTTACAAACGCAACACGATGAACAACAATTTAGCATTGCTATGCCAGAAGCAGCAACGCCGTTCAATTCAACGCAATTCGTCAATCTCGTAGCGGTAATCGAACAACGTGCCAAACAAGTAGGAATCCAAGCAGACATTACACAAACAACATACAAGAATGCGAAAAAGAATCGACCAGTCATTTACATAGGGACGATGGAACAGCTCAATCAACAGTTTACGAATGCTTTTACAAAAGAAGAACAAGCGATGTATACACAAAATGGTGGAATGAAATGGATTCAGTTCGATGGACAGTGGCAGCTGTGTGTGATGACACACGATGAAAGTCAAATAACAACGTTAAATGAAATGTTAAGCTATCCTGATACACTGGCTCAATTACAAACAACAGCAGTGACGTTGACTGATTTAGCCCCACATACGTTTGAATCATTCCAATCGAGTGGAACATTTGCTAATTTAAAGTATGATACGATGACGCAAACAGGAACAGGGACACACACATTCCAATACTTTGTGCCAGTTCCACAAAGTCAAGTAGCCTCTGATGCGACACTTCAGTTCGCATACGATATTAGTAATACTATCGATTTTGAACGTTCATTTGTACAAGTGAAAATAAATGGTGAAATTGTCGAGACACAACCAATCATACATACAAATGCAACAGAACGTATCTATCTTGATGTTGATATTCCTAATGATATTGCCATGCAAGGTGCTTGGAATATTAGCGTGAGTTTTGAATTGTATACACCAGTGATGAGCTGTGATATGTTGACGAATACGGGTGCATACGTGCGAATGGAACCAAATGAATCAACATATGATATGAAACTTTCAGAGCGTAGCGTACCAACAATTCAAACAAGTGCTGCCTTAATGCAAGATGAACAAGGTCGTTTGAGTGGGACAATCACTATTGATGATACGTATCGGACAACAGTTGATCTCATTCCTTTCATCCAACAAATCGCTAGTCAATCACGTGGAATTGATTATGTGAATGTAGTGGAGACACCATCGCAAGGAGAGGCAATGAATCGTGGGGTATTCATTACAACGCCAACACAAACAACAGCGATTGCAGTATCGCAAACGATGCCATATCAATTAGCAGAGGATGGAACAATTATTGGGCAAGCTGACTTTGTTCAAGTGACCGATATACTTGGTCAAATACAAGTGAATGACAATATCATGCTCGTTGCTGCACCGACTGAACAACAAGTGCAAGCATTGTTTACACGTTATCGTACACAAGCGTATGATGTGCATGCGACAAGTGTACTCGTTCATCAAGATCAAGTTGTGCAACAGTATGAAAATACGCAAGCAAAGCACACGCAACAGCGTACATTCAATGCTCAAATCGGGATTCCAGTAATCATAACAGGATGTATCGGTGTGAGTGTATGTATTTGGATTGGACTCACATATAAAAAGAAACAACAATCATAAGTAAAAACCACTCATATTCGTTTTGAGTGGTTTTTTTGGCTAGTTATTATTAAAAGTGAAAAAAACGTTGAAACACAAAGAGTTGAAAAGCAACGATCAAATAAATACTTGATTCACACGGTGCAATCTCTTAAATAGATAAAAAATGCATAAAAAAACTCATAAAATTATTGATAGTGCATAAAAAACGCGTTGTAATCGATTTCTGCACATGTAAATTACTTTTTTGACGATAAAAACGAATAGAAATAAGAAAAAAACGATGAAAAAGCGATAAAATGTTCTTTTTACGAAAAAAGCGTTTTTTAACACAAAAAAGACTTGAAAAAACTTATTTGGTCGGTATAATCATAAAAGGAAGTAACAGCAAGAGCAAAAAGGAATTTAAAGGAGTCTATTACAATGCCAGTACAAACATTTCAAAGTGTCTCAGGAACAGTCGAAAAACCAACATCATTACAAATTAGCGAGTTCCGTGCCAAAAATAACGTATGTGATGAAAAGGTTCTCGATTTAAAATTTGAGTTCAAATGCCAAAATGGTACAGTAGTTGAAGTAGCAACATTAACATATGCTGAATAATCAGTATGAATTTAACGAGAAAGGTGTCCGAGTGATACCTTTCTTTTTTTTGACTTTTTTTGGCACTTTTGCGATACTGAATTTATAAAATAACAATGATAAACAGCAAAATAATCGATAAATACAACAAAAAAGACATAGAAAAGAAAATAGGAAAGAGAGATGAAAAATCATCGAATGAAACAGAAGCAAACAAAACGGAATATATTCGTTGCACTCGTTGTCAGTGTAGCTATCATAACAACAGTTTGCACAAGTGTTGTGCATATTCGTGCGAATAATCAGTCAAGGATTGCAGCAACACCCGCAACTGAATCAACGCCAGGAAATTTGCCGGCAGCAACACCACCATCACTCCAGCATGATGAAACGGAAGTTCAGCCATACAGTGATGATGTAACATGTACAGATGTATCAATTCAATCTGTTATTGATACGTTTGTGAGTGAACATAGTGACAATGACATAAGTTTTAGTATTGCTTACCATGATTTAACTACGAATTGTCAAGCGGAAGCGAATGCAGACCAGGAGTGGCTTGGTGCGAGTACAACGAAAGTCGTGCTCGCATTAATGGCTTATGAAAAAATTCAAAGTGGTGAATGGCAATTGGATGATCACTTGACGTATGAAGCGAGTGAAGATTATGAAGCTGGTGCTGGCGTGTTACAAAGTGAGCCGAACTTACAAAGCGTGAGTATTGAACGCTTAATCGAAGTGATGATCGTCCATTCAGACAATATTGCCAAAAATATGTTGTTACGTGCACTTGGTGGACGAGAAGCAATGCATGCGTATTTAGAAACAATCAGTGACATAAGAAGCTTAGAGCCAACAACGAACGCAGTCAGTGCCGATACGTTGCGAGCAGCACTGATTCACCTAGCGAATCCCAATACACCAGGAAGTGATCAAATCCAAGCACTCATGCGACAGACAACGAACACGACAAGGCTTGGTGAAATTACCAACACAGATGGAAGTCAGCCAATCATCGCACATAAAATTGGTGATTATAATGAAGATGGTATCTTTTATCTCCATGATATTGCTTTAATTGGTGATGAAGATCAATACGTGCTTGTCATACTAACAAGCTCACAACCAGTCGATGAAACAACAGTCTACGAGCTCATTACTGAGCTTGGAAATACAATCCATCATGCGTATGAATTAAAACGAGTAACGGTGGAATAAAGGAGGCTTGTCTATGGAAAAAGAAGGACAATCAAACCGAACAGTACCAAAAAGTCATGATGTGTGGGTAGTGTGTATCATTATTGTTGCTTGTTTACTTGTAAATGGGATTGCCTGTATTGTTGCCATAACGAAGTCGGCAAATGATTCAGTGTCAACACAACAACAAGCACAAACTCAAAATGAACGCACGCTCTCAGTAATTGAAGTGATAGAACCGGAAAAAACGTATACGCAAGCAGAACAGTGTGCACTCGTTGAGCAAGTAACAACAACGTTTTTACAACATATACCAGCTGACATTGAATTTGCGATGAGCTACCATGCACTCACAACTGATTGTACATATACATATAATGAAGCAATGAACTTTCAGGCTGCAAGTACAGTGAAAGTCGCCATTGCGCTGTATGTCTATGATGAAATCGCCTTAGGAAACTTAAGTGAAGATACATGGCTGAGCTATGATGAAGCACGTCACTTTGAAGCTGGTGCTGGACCATTACAATATGAAACTGATTTTACCGGTGCAGATGTTGCAACACTAGTTGCATTGATGATTCAAGAATCAGACAATATTGCGACGAATATGTTATTAAGTCAGCTTGGTTGGACAATTGGAACACAACGTTACATTGAACGAATTACCGGAATCACACCAGTTGACCCAACCAAAAATGAGTTGAGTGTGAGCCAACAACAAGCTATCTTGACCTACCTTTGGCAAGCTACAACACCAGGACGGGATGAAATTTTAACTTTGATGCAAACGACAAGCGACCAAAGCCGAATTGCAACAATTACAACAACAGCAACGACACCAATAACCGTAGCACATAAAATTGGTGATTATCCAGATGACGATGCGAATTATTATCACGATATAGCTATCGTCGATGGACAACGTCCATACATAGTAGTTATTATGAGTAAAAGTACGGGTGTGAGTAATGAAACAATATACACTTATATTGCCAAATATGCCCAACTTTTACAAAATATTAACGAAATCCCCCTTTTGTAAAGAACGAGTTAATCTCGTTCTTTTTTTGTTAATAAATCAACTTTTCAACAAAACATATGGTACAATGCAGTGTCGATAGCGAAAGAGGAGGGTGCATCGACAATGATGATAGTAAATGTACAAAATGTGTTGTCACTTTTTATCAATTAGTGACGATATACCAAGTGAATACAAGCGAACAAGCGCTTTTTCAAAAAGGGAGGACCATTCAAATGATCAAACAAGAATCAATCATGAATGAAAACGTGTATACTGTTGATAGCTTTCAAATTATGTATCGTCGGTATCAAACAATTGTAGAACAGCAAATTCGTAAACTTGGCATTTTCAAAGATAAAGAAGATTACTTTCAAGAAGGTATGTATGCCATTCTTGAAGCATTACCAACACTGAGTCCATATCATCCAAATAAAGTCGCGTATCTTACTCAGCATGTGCGACGACGATTAATTGATACATTGCGTAAAACAAATCGTCAAACAGCACCAATTATTTATAGTGATGATCAAACATTGTATGAAGAACATGTGACACAAACATATGAATGTGAACTACTCGATTACTTTGATCCAGAAGATCTCACTATTGTACATCTCATTTTAAAAGGGTATAAACATAAAGAAATTGCCACAAAATTAGGCATCCATCCACGGACCGTTCAACGACGTCTCCAAAAATATCAAGATCGCTTTCCAAAAGAGTGGTAATTTAGTGAAACAATCAGTCCGATTTTCAGAAAATGAAAATCGGACTTTTTTTGTTCGAATGATGACACATGTGGCAATATAGCAACATCTGGCTCTTTTACACGAATCAAAATTGCGTATAATAAAGAAAAAGAAAAGAATTTGATAGTTAAATTTGATGTATATTAAGTTTAAATAAACAAAAATTTAATAAACTGATTGAAAACATATCGAATATCTTCCGAAAAAACAATTTAAAACGTCATGACTTAACAAAACTAGGTGAAAAAATGAAAAAATTTACAATTTTACACATATTTTCTTAAGGATTTAGTTGTGAAAATGCAAAACCTCTTGTATAATAAGTAAGAACAGTTGAACAATGAAGAATTGAGTCAACAATTAGGAAAAAATAAAGGAGTAATTTATATACGTATGGAAACGACAGAAACAACCATTGATTTAAAGGATATTGCCTTTATCTTCAAAAAACATTTGAAAATGATCATCGCCTTACCGCTACTTGCAGCACTGATTGCTGGTATCATTAGCTTCTTCTTCATGGATCCAGTTTATCAAGCAAACGCGAGTATCTTGATTAACCGTCCAAGTAATGAAATTAATAGTTCAACGAGTGTCAATGATATTACAGCATACCAAAAACTTGTCTCGACATATGCAAGTATGGCGAAATTGGAAATAGTGTACCAAAATGCGGGTGTGCAAGCAGGATTTCCAGAAGATGTGATTAAAGAGCTTGCTAAAACAATCAGTGTTACACCAGAAGGAGATACACAAATCTTACGAGTTAGCGTCCAGTCTGGAGAACCAGAACTCGCACAACAATACGTTGGAGCACTCGTACAATCGTTAAAAGTTGTCGCCGCTGAGAAATTAGGACAAGACAACTTACAATTACTCGATCCACCATCATTACCAGAAAAACCAGTGGCACCGAACAAAACGATGAACGTAGCCATTGCATTTGTTTTAGGTGGTATGATCGCCGTATTTATCGCCTTCCTTATCGAATACCTCGATACACGTGTGAAACGTCCAGAGGAAATCGAAGATGTAACAGGATTACCAATTATTGGAATGATCCCATTATTAGAAGGAGAAGAATAACATGGTTGAAGTAATTAAAAATAGTAAATCAGTAGCGAGTGAAGCATACCGTGCGTTACGAACGAACATCCAATTTTCTAATTTTGATCAAGACATGCAAGTGATTACCGTCACATCAGCAACGCCATCAGAAGGAAAATCAACAACAATGGCAAACCTTGCTGCAACCTTTGCACAAGCAGGGAAAAAAACAATCATCGTTGATGCTGACATGCGAAAACCAACCTTACATAAACGTTTTAATCTTGGGAAAATGCGTGGACTCTCAAGCGTACTTGTAGGAGTTGAAAAGTTAGAAAACTGTATTCAACCCGTGAGCGGTCAAGAAAATCTGTATGCACTTGTGTGTGGACCAATCCCACCAAATCCAGCAGAAATGTTAGCAAGCCAGAAAATGGCCGACTTCATCGCCTACTTACGTACACAGTATGAGATCATCATCATCGACGCCGCACCAGTATTAGCAGTAGCCGATGCACAAATCATCGCTCAAATCGCCGATGGAACAATCTTAGTAGCAGGGTACAACCAAGTGAAAAAAGATCAATTAGCCGAAGCGAAAAAACGCCTTGATAAAGTCAACGCCCACATCTTAGGAGTCGTCATGAATAAAGTCGACATGAAAAACCAAGGCGACTACTACTATTATTATCAGAAGTAAGTGCTGAACGCGTTGCCAATCCCAATGAATGAGTGATTGGCATCAAGGCAGCATTCACCTACACAGTTTTTAAACAAAAAACGATGGAAAAGGGAAATTATAAAAGGAGTGAATGGGTTTGGAACGAATAGTAGCGTATATAGATGAACATTATGTGGATGTTGAAGAAGGAACAGTATATCAAAAAATAGGAAAAAGAACATTAGATCTGTTATTAGTATTGCCAGCATTGATATTGTTAATTCCAGTTTTTATTGGTATAGCAATTGCAGTGAAATGTACTTCGAAAGGACCCATTCTATTTGGACAAGAACGAGTTGGATTAAATGGTAAAACATTTACGATGTATAAATTTCGATCAATGGTTGTTGATGCAGAAGAACAAAAAGCTGAACTAGCAAATTTAAATGAAGCAGATGGACCAATGTTTAAGATAAAAGATGACCCACGAATTACAAAAACAGGAAAATTTATCAGAAAAACTTCGTTAGATGAACTACCACAATTGTGGAATGTATTAAAAGGTGAAATGTCTTTAGTCGGACCACGACCAAGTTTGCCAAATGAAGTCGTTCAATTTGAAGAATGGATGTATCATCGCCTTGTGGTATTACCGGGATTAACATGTATTTGGCAAACAACACCAGGTAAAAATGATTTGAGTCATGAAGAATGGATTCACCTTGATTTACAATATATTCAAAAACAATCATTTAAAGCAGATATTTTACTTATTATTAAAACATTCACTGTTATTTTTAGTGCCTAAATTGGAATAACAAATTGCACTATTTTCCAATACCATTTATTTGATTGATT
>CAMFJD010000026.1 GCA_945956935.1 uncultured Bacillota bacterium
CATAGCTCGCATGACTGACTAATTCTAGCTTCCCATTTGTCACATTCATCGTTCGGAATGATGTTCCAATTCCGAGATTTTGTTTTGATACTTGAATCGCAAATCGTTGATCAATTAACTTTGGTTCGATTTTCAACCCGCTTCCTTCGTACACACTTGGCAATGGGCGACTTCCATTCCATACTTGTTCACTATTCCCATCGACAGTTATCATAAATTTATACTGTTTTCCAACTACTAACTTGCTTAAATCAACACTGAATTTGTGTTCAAACTCATTTAACTTCGCTACTTCTAATGCTATAGTTGACGCTCCGTCTGTTGAGACTAAATTTCCTTTTATCATTCCTATTGGTGCTTCAATATTGTTTGCATAGCTCGCATGACTGACTAATTCTAGCTTCCCATTTGTCACATTCATCGTTCGAAATGATGTCCCAACACCACTTGGTTTATTTATGTTACCCTGAGCTATAATTTTCACTCCACTACTACTCACATATTCACTACCATTCCAATTATATGGTAATGCTGTTGGAACATTATTACTCTCACTCAATGTATTGTTACGAGCTGGCCATACGACATATTTCCCATCACTTGCATCTGTATCTTTTAAAACAATTGGTGTATTCGTGTAACCACTATACAATGATAATACTCCGTTCGCATCAGGTCCAGTAATTGGATATACTTGTTGTCCATTCGATGCTTTTACACTATTTGTCGTTGTAAATAAACCTAACGAATAATACTGCCACTCTTTAGAGGTCCCACCATTGATACCACGATCAACTGTATAAATATGTGCTGCAGCTTTTTCACTCCAATATGGATCTGATGCATACTTCACATTTGCACCCATACTCTTATTTCCAAGCATTCCACCATAATATCGCCAATCTTGTGGATCAGCATAACCTTGAGCTAACCAATCACTCGCATAATCATTAATACATTGAGCAACACTTGGAAAATAATTTGCTGATTCCCCAGGAGTAGAATCAATTGCATTTAAACCAAACAAATTATTTTTTTCTTGTGCAATCTTACTCATTCCCCAATCACTTTCATTGATTGCAATCCCTAACATTAATATCGCATTGATTCCATATTTTTCTTGAGCATCAATAAATGCTTGACCAGTATTTCGTAATTTGCTTGTTACTTGCGTGTTTGTA
The DNA here is from genome assembly GCA_945956935.1 of uncultured Bacillota bacterium. GTDB lineage: Bacteria > Bacillota_I > Bacilli_A > Culicoidibacterales > ZOR0006 > ZOR0006. The sequence continues at coordinate 1,182 of CAMFJD010000026.1, forward strand.
TTAATATAACTATCAATTTGTGCTGCTGTTGCTACAGCTTTACTATTAAATGGTAAATTTAAAAAGTAATTGTAGTATGGATTATTTGCATTCACAGCATTATTTGCAATACCATCACGCATATCTGGACCAATAGCCTCAATATCCGTATAGAAGTATAGCCCATCAAAACTATAATACTTAACATTGTTTTGTAAAATCGAATTCGTTGGTCCAAGTGCTAACTTTGACCCACCTGATTCCACACGTGCTAAGTTTGTAGTAATATAGTGCACAAAATTTCCGTTTTCATTTATATAATAACTTGGATTAACGACTTGATTCGGTGCAACAAACAGTACATCCGTTGAAATACGCACCCAAGCAATTTTACCCGCTAACATAATCTGTGCTGCATCACCTTGCACTTGAAGTACAGCCGCATCATCACCATAACAATGATTCGTATAGCCTACTGTCTTATTCAAGCTAGCATCCGCATATAAATCAGTATTTAAATCACAGCCTCCGTATAAAGCCCCATTTACCTGCTTGTAAATTCTAGCTACATTCGAATTACTGTATACAACAATTCCTCGCCGATTAATAACAACTGGTTCTTCACTCATTGTTTCAGTAATCATGTTCGCACTACTTACAGCTTCTTCATATGTATCCATCGAGTCTACAAAGTAATATTCCTCATTTTCATCCATTACCGCTACTTCAAATTCTTGATCAGTGAGAGGTTGTAATGCCTCAAGCTCATCACTTTGCTTTTGCTCAATAAGTGTTGGATCAATATATGTATTCACTTGCCCCTTTGCGTATTCATTTTCAACTTCCACAACACTTCGTTTCGCTCGTGTGTTTCCCATCGTAATTGGCGCAACAATTTTTGTATATTTTTGTTTACTATCCCGTACTGTCTCTTGTTCTGATGAACTCGTTTCTTCACTTTCAACTTCTATTTCAAGCGATACTTCATTCTCATCAACTATATTTTCTTGCAATTCTTCTGTTGGTGTTTCTTTATCAGTGTTTGTATCTTCGCTTATATTTTCATCATTAAGTGTTTCATTCTCATCAGATGGATTGAGTTCCTCATTCGATTCATCTTCTGTTTCTGTATTATCATTTGATGTTACTGTATCCGTATTTTGACTATTTTGTATCGTCGTTGCCACTGCCACTAATGGGGTCGTTTGTGCAACAAACATTGATACAACTGCTAATATAACAATTAACTTCTTCACTTTTCCAATCCACTCCTTTTCCTATAATTAGACATTTCAATTATATCAAACATTCATTTTTAATGCTATTTATTGCCGAACTTTTAACTTTTTTTACAAAACTTATCAGATTTTGATTTTAATATTTTTCATTTTGACCATTTTCATCTCATACGTTATAATAGAGTCATGATACTTTTATATTATAACGAAAGCTGGTGAATATATGCTTTGGATTGAAACTATGCGTGCTTATCGTAAAGAGCACAAACTCACACAACGCGATGTTGCAGAACAACTTGGAATCAATCAATTTACATATGCAAATTATGAAAATGGTCGCCGTCAACCAAATATTCAATTTTTTGAAAAATTAGCTCATCATTTTCAAATTGATCTTGCCTCACTGATTGATGCTGATCTCCCTGAAAAAAATATGGCACCATTTCAAGAAGTTCCATTACTTTCTTTTGTAACTGCTGGATTACCAATTGAAATGTTAAGTACAGACGCAGAATTAATTCCGGTTATGATGAATCGACGAGTGAATTCTCCACTCTTTGCTCTCCGTGTAAAGGGCGATAGTATGATTAATGCTCACATTGTTGATGGCGATATTGTCGTTGTCCAACAGTCACAAACAGCATACAATAATGAAATTGTTGTCGCTTCTGTTGACCAAAACAATGCCACATTAAAACGCTACAAATTTGATGGAAGAGAACATTGGCTCCTTCCTGAAAATGAATCGTATGACCCTATCTTACTCAATAATGAAGATGCTAAAATTATTGGACGTGTGATTCAGATTATTCGTAATATCTGACTTGAAAGCTATTGATTATTCAATAGCTTTTTTTGTTATAAAAAACAACACATCCCTCAAGAATGTGTTGTTTTAAGATGTCCTGTATTTATTTATCTTCGCGAATTAAATACTCATTTTCATCTTGGTCAAAAAATTTGAACATTTTTCCGTATGGCATGCTCATTAATTCATCAACTTTTACCCCTGTCGCTTGTAATTCAGCATACGTTTTTTCAATATCCGTTGTACTTAAAAGAATTGATGGATGACCGACATTAGCACTTGGATTGTGTGTAAGCATTGTTGCTTTATCATAAAGAACAAAAGTAGTAAATGCGTGCTCACTTGGTCCTACTTCTAACCATGTCATATTTGGTCCCATTTGTTGTTCAAACTTTACAACAAAATTCATTTTTTCTGTCCAAAACTTTTTTGCTTCTGTTTGATTATTCACATATACTGTTATTTTCCCTATTTGTTGAATCATCATTTTTTCCTCCAATATGTGTATTCTTACTGTCATTATACAAAAATGATTCGCTTTTGTATGCTGAAATGATTCGATATTTTTTTGTGAAATCTTAAAAATACCCAAATAAGCTAAAAAGAGCGCATCTCTCATCTTCGTGATTGATTGCGCTCTTTTTTCTGCTTATTTCTAGTCTTTTGTTTTTGCCATTTTACGTATAATCGCAAAATCGGTATCAGACTCTTTGTTCTTTTTGGTGGAGGTGACGGGAATCGAACCCGTGTCCAAGCACACCTCAATATAGGCGTCTACAAGTTTATTTCATCCAAATCTTTAGAAAGCTAGCTTGGGAATGAACAACCATCTACCTTTCGAGTCTGATTAGTCTCTTCGTCTTACACCAGACGGATGCGTAACGCGTATCCCACATTAGTGACCCTTAACAAAGCAACATGGGCGATTACTCAGTAAGGGAGCTGCGATTAATTAGGCAGCTGCTAAGTTTGTATTATAGTTTCCGTTTATATTAAACGAGTGCACGTTACGGAATGCCGCCGACTTGCAACCTATACCCTAGCATACCTGTCGAATCCAAAACACCCCCAGGGAATAGTCAACCATGATTATATCAAAATTGACTATAAAAAACTAGTATTTCCGCCTATTATTCGCTAATTAAATCTGCATAAACGACGTAACGTTGCTCTGTTGGTGCTCCAAATACAAATGGATAGCAAGTAAATAATACGAGTTCTTCGTGATCTGTCGGATTCAGAATTTCAACTTGTGTTTCATCAACAACTTCCATTTCTCGTACTTTATATGTATACTCACCATAAATTGTTTGGACATTGACAACATCACCAACACTGACATGCTCAAGCTTCCCAAATGCTTGATTTCGATGCCCTGCTAACACAATTTTCCCACCCTCTCCAGGGAGTGCCGTATCACTGATATGTCCTGCACCTTTGATAAGATCTTCATCTGCAACGCCTTCGACAATAGCCGATTCAAAAGCTAATCGTTCAATACTCACAAGACCAATGACATCACTATCTACAAAAGCATCTGGTTTCTCAACAATACCCGCATTTAAAATTGTCTTCGCTTCATCAAGGCTTGTTGTTTCAGCAACATAAGCTGTATATAACTGATATCCGCCCACACCTACTAATCCTAGCCCTATAATCAATAAAATGGCTCCTAATATTTTACGTATCATCTTTTTATCCCCCAAATTACATCTAGTATTTTTGCTGATCTCGAAATGCTTTCGCAATTTCTCGTTTCGCATCTTTTTCTTTTAACGCATGACGCTTATCATGTGCTTTCTTCCCTTTAGCTAAGCCAAGTTCCATCTTCGCAAAACCATCTTTAAGATAAATCGCTAGTGGGACAAGCGTATAGCCATCACGATTGATCCGTTGTTCTAACTTGAGCCTTTCTGACTTATGTAATAATAATTTACGCACTCGAATTGGATCATGATTAAAACGATTTCCATGCGTAAATTCACTAATATGCATGTTATGAATAAACACTTCACCATTTTTAATCCGTGCAAAACTTTCTTTCAATTGCACTTTAGCTGCACGTACTGATTTAATTTCTGTCCCTTGCAAGACAATCCCTGCTTCATATTTTTCTTCAATTGTATAGTCGTGATATGCCTTTTTATTTTTAGCAACGACTTTTACACCATGTTTTCCCATTTATCTTCTCCTAAAAATCATCACTACTACGAATATCAAGATCTTTTATATATGTCCGAAGTAGTTCTTCTGTTTGTATCTGATGTGCTGTAAAGTCACCTGGAAATCGACTTGTATCTACTTGATCAAATGGTGTGATCAAAAAATTACGATAATCACTCGTATAGTCATTCCATGTCGGTACAACAAATGGATCAAGTAATCTTATTTCAACATCCTCACCACGTTCTTCTTTCTCAATCGTAATACCAAACAAACCACCTGTCAAATTTGGTACTGCTAATTGTGTTGATAAAGCATTTCCCATCGACCAAATGACATATGTCTTGTTTCCATCTACACCTGTGAGCCATTCAACTGGTTGTAAAACATGTGGATGTGTCCCAACGACAATATCAACACCTAAATCTGCCAATAATTGTCCATAGGAACGCTGCATTTCATTCACTTCATGACTATCTTCATCACCCCAATGCATCCCAACAATAACAATATCAGCCATTTCATTCGCTCTTGTCACATCTGATCGAATTGCCGTTTCATCTATCAAGTTGATATTATAGCTATTTGGTACCGGTATGCCATTTGTACCATAGCTATATGCTAAAAAAGCGGCACGAATACCGTTTTGTTCAATTATTTTAATTTCATCACGCTGCGATTGTGATGTATAAGACCCTGCAACTGCCACATCAGGATAATTACTCCATGTCATCAAAGCATTGGCAATGCCTGCTTCTCCTTGATCAAGTGTATGATTTGATGCTTGCTGGATAAGATTAAATCCTGTATCAGCTAAAGCATCAATTACCTCACTTGGGCTATTAAACATTGGATATGATTGCAATCCAAGTTCAATTCCACCTGGAATAGTTTCTTCGTTTGCGAAAGCAAAATCTGCTTGTTGTATTATTGGTTTAACTGCGGAAAAAGCTGGGCGAAAATCAAAAGTTGTTTCACTTATTTGCGCATCTTCCCAATTTGTGTAATGAATCAAAATATCACCCGTGCCAACAAATGTAGCACGAGTAATTTTTGATTCAACAATCATTTCTTCTTGTTGTGAGGTATCATCAGGATTAACTTGGCTCGTTGGTCGATCAACTCCATCAACAATATATGGACGTTGGCCGTATGCAATGCCTAAAAAAGCTGAAAATAAAAGAATAAACACTAATAACACTGCAGTGACAAGAATTCTCCGATTTACTTTACGTTTTTTCATTTCTCACATTCCTTTGTTTATTTTCTTCTTGAGCGCTTTGACTGTCGTTTATCATTTCGATCACGTTGTGAGCGACGACTTGAATAACGTTGTCCTTCACCAGAACCTTTTCTTGACTGACTTCTTCCATTTGAATTCTTCTGTCTTTGATCAAAGAGTGGACGACGTTGCTTCATACCGACAATTTTAAAATCGATAGCTGGTTTTGCTTTATCAACACTAAGCACTTCAATTTGAACATGGTCACCTATTTTATACATTTTTTTGGTGCGATGACCAATCAAGCACATCTGTGTTTGATGAAATTCATAGTGATCATCAGTTAGCTCACTCATATGTACAAGTCCTTCAATTGTATTTGGTAACTCGACAAACATTCCAAAATTCGTAATTGACGAGACGATTCCTTCATATTGTTCACCAATATAATCAAGCATATACTCTGCTTTTTTCATATCACTGACATCGCGTTCACAATCGATTGCACGCCGTTCAGCTGTTGATGTTTGCTGTGCAATTTCTGGTAACGATAATTTCCATGTTGTTTGTGTCTGCTCATCCGTTTGTTTTTCAACTAAAAATTCACGGATGCAGCGATGAACGACTAAGTCTGGATAACGACGAATCGGTGACGTAAAATGTGTATAATATTGTGCTCCTAACCCATAGTGCCCTTCACATATTTCACTGTAACGCGCTTTTTGCATCGAGCGTAATAACATCGTTGAAATTGCCGCTTCTGCATCAGTTCCAGTTGCAGCATGTAATACATCTTGTAACGCTTTCGCCGAAATTTTGCCTTCGCGTGCCTGAATTGGATAGCCAAGATTAGCTACTAAATTCGTAAAATTTTGTAATTTTTGTTCATTTGGTTCTTCATGAATACGATATATAAAAGGTAAATGTGCTAATCGAAAATGTTTCGCCACACATTCATTTGCTTCGAGCATAAATTGCTCAATGATTCGTTCACTTGTTCCACGTTCACGCAAATCAATCGCAATCGGTTTCCCATTTTCATCAACATTAATTTTCGCTTCAGGGATATCAAATTCTAGTGCTCCACGATCATGACGCTTTCGCTCTAAAATCTTAGCAAGTGTTTGCATTGCTTCAAACATTGGAACAAATTCGGCATAATCCGCAATTGTTTGTGGATTTTTATCAGTTAAAATTTCATTGACTGCTTGATATGTCATTCGTGCTTTCGAATGGATGACTCCTTGTGAAATTTCATATGAAACGACCTCTCCATCTGGATTGATTTCCATCTCACATGATAAGACAAGACGATCAACATGTGGATTTAACGAACAAATGCCATTTGATAAGCGATGCGGTAACATAGGAATCACACGATCCACAAGGTACACACTTGTTCCACGTTCATATGCTTCTTTACTCATTGGCGTCCCCATCGGCACATAATAACTCACATCCGCAATGTGTACTCCCAAAAAGTAATTACCATTTTCAAGCTCCCGCACAGTTACAGCATCATCGAGATCTTTTGCATCAGCACCATCAATTGTGACAATTTGCTCATAACGATGATCTTTACGATTATCATATTCTTCTTTTGCTACTTCTTCTTCAACACTTGCTGCTTGTGCAAGCGTATCTTCACCAAATTCGACTGTAATTCCATGCTTATAAATAGCTGATAAAATATCAACACCCGGATCATTTTTGTGACCAATAATTTCTTGTACTCGCGCAAGAACCTCACCATCTTCGTAATACTCTAGCGGCTGTATAACTACTTTATGGTCTGGAATTGCCCCTAAACTATCATCTTTAGCAATAAACACACGTGGATTAAAGCGTTCATCATCAATGCGACATTCATGATAATTTTTGTTATAGGCTACGATTGTTCCAACTAATGGGGCAAAACTCCGCCGAAGAATTTTTACAACAACTCCTTCTTTTCGTAAATCTGCTGTTGCTTCACTCAATGGTTTGACTAACACAAAATCACCATGATACGCTCCATGTAAATTTTCCGCTTTCAAATAAAAATCATCCGCCACACTTCCATCAATCGGACGTACAAACCCAAAGCCACGTGCATGACCAATTACAGTTCCTTTAACAAAACCAAGTTTCTGTGCTGCTTGATATGCCATGTTTTTTTTACGTGTTACCACATCTCCAGCATCGACTAATTCTTCTAGTGCCTGTTGTAACTGAGCACTTTGGTTAGCTGGAATGCCTAAATCAAAAGCAATTTGCTTTAATGTTCGTATTTTACAATCTGGTTGTAACAAATACTGTAATAGTGCTGTTTTCATTTATATATCCTCTTCAGTATTTTCACTGTCTTTCTTTGGACTAACTCTTATCATTTGTTCTCTTCCCATTATAATACAAATTATAAAAAAATGGGCGTAAACATGATTTGTTTACACCCTTAAATTTCTTTTCAACCTACTTAATCACCCAAGTTGCAATCACAATCACAAAAAATGCAACTGATGCTGCAATTGTTGCACGTGTTAAAAATAAATCAATACCACGATCTTTTGATTCTGCAAATAATTTTGACTCACTATTTCCACCCATAATCGCACTTGATGCATCTTCACTTTTGGCACCCTGCATCCCAACAATGATAATAATAATAATTGATAAAATAAATAACAAAATATGTAAAGCTGTTTCCATCGCTTAACCTCCATTTTTTTCAAAAGCTATTCCAAAAACTATTATAGCAAAAAACTGCTTCAAACACACTTTTTTTTTCAAATAATTCATTTACCTTTTCTTATATTCAGTAAGTTTTTTTAATCTATTCAATATTTTTTTAATTTGTAAGTTTGAGTAAAACTCTGTATAGTTATTGCGAGCTGTCACAGATGTGACGGTTGCTCAATAAAAAGGAGTTTTATTATGCAAAAGATTTACACAATTACAGTTGAAGCACCATCATTAACCGAGCTCGAGCAAAAAGTTCAACAACTTGCTGAGCAATCTCATGATGTTTGCTTTCATTGCGACATCGATCCTGAACATGTGTCATACAACCAAAACCATGTATCAATTGATGTTATTTTTGGCCAAATTGCAGACATTGATCCACTCGCTTAACATACACCATTATGCTAATGGCAAACACATCATCCAATGATGTGTTTTTTTGTATTAAATTAAAAAAAGAACACCGAAGTGTTCTTTTTCAGACAAAATTATTTTGCACAGTTGATTGATTTGATTCCACGGAATTGTGCCGTAGCTCCTAATTCATCTTCGATGCGTAATAATTGGTTGTATTTTGCAATACGGTCTGTACGGCTCATAGAACCAGTTTTGATTTGACCAGCGTTTGTCGCAACAGCGATGTCAGCGATCGTTGTATCTTCAGACTCTCCAGAACGGTGAGATACTACAGCTGTGTATCCTGCACGGTGAGCCATATCGATAGCATCAAATGTTTCAGTTAATGTACCGATTTGGTTAACTTTGATTAAGATTGAGTTTGCAATTCCTTTTTCGATTCCTTCTGCTAAAATTGCAGGGTTTGTAACGAATAAGTCATCACCAACGATTTGAACTTTGTCACCCATAACTTCAGTCATGTGTTTGAATCCATCCCAATCAGACTCATCTAATCCATCTTCGATAGATACGATTGGGAATTCAGCTACTAACTCTGAGTAGTAAGCTACTAATTCAGTTGAAGTTAATGAACGTCCTTCACCTTTTAAGTTGTACATTTTTGTTTCTTTATCGTAGAACTCTGAAGAAGCAACATCCATAGCGTAAACTACGTCTACACCTGGAGTATATCCAGCGTTTTTAACAGCTTCATTGATAACTGATAATGCTTGTTTGTTAGACTCTAAGTTTGGAGCGAATCCACCCTCATCACCTACTGAAGTTGCTAATCCCATTCCGTGTAATACAGCTTTTAAAGCATGGAATACTTCAGCACCAATACGTAATGCTTCTTTTAAAGTTGAAGCACCAACTGGCATGATCATGTATTCTTGGAAGTCGATTGAGTTATCAGCATGCTCACCACCGTTAATGATGTTCATCATTGGCGTTGGTAATACTTTTGCATTGAATCCACCTAAGTAAGTGTATAATGGTAATCCTAACTCATCAGCAGCAGCATGAGCAACAGCCATAGAAATACCTAAGATAGCGTTTGCTCCTAAGTTTTTCTTGAATGCATCTCCATCTAATGCGATCATAGCGTTATCGATTCCAACTTGGTCAGTTACTTCCATACCAATGATTTCAGGCGCTAAAGTTTCGTTTACATTCGTTACAGCTTGTAACACTCCACGTCCTAAGTAACGTGATTTGTCTCCGTCACGTAATTCTAATGCTTCACGAGCTCCTGTAGATGCTCCTGAAGGTACGATTGCGCGTCCGAATCCACCTTCTTCAGTATAAACTTCAACTTCAACAGTTGGGTTTCCGCGAGAATCTAATACTTCGCGTGCGTAAATTGCTTCAATTCTTGACATAGTTAATTCTCCTTTTATTCAAAAGATTGATACACCCAAATTATACTACATCTTTTATACGTTTCAAACAAAAAAATGTCGTTTCTGCCTTTTTCATTATTTTTTTCGTTTGAATGCGTTTACATTTGTCAAGTTTTTTTTGATTAAAAATATTGTTTTATCGCTTTGAAAATTTGCATGTATGCACCACTACGTCCAACTAATAAATGCGGTTGAACGTTCATTGCATCATCAATAGCAAATTTGAGCACTGCTTGTTCTCTTTGGTGACTATCTGTTACAAATACAAATGGCGCCTCCAAACATTGATTTATCTCTCCATGTTGGCAAATGGTATTGAATGTTCGTGACAGTTGCTGAGCTACTATTTTAGCATCTGTACCAACAATTAGTATTTTTTGTTGCAGTGCTGGACGAACCAGCAATGGAATTGCTGGCCAATAGCGCCACAAATGTTGCCTAACCTGTGTTCCAGATACAGGAATATTAATCCGTTTTGTATCAAGTAATTGTACATGTGCATCAAAATAATAATTATAATTATCAAGGTCATCAATTTCATTCGTGAAAATAATGTCTGGATCGATTTGATATCGAACACATAATTGCTTCACTTGTTGTGACCATGCTTCCCATCCAAATGGATATAATGGTACGCCTTCCTCGTGTAAATGTAAAATTTGAATATGTTCATTCTGTGCAAAGATTGCTTTCAACCAAATCAAGCGATCTGCCGGTGTTGCTTCAAATTGTAGTTGGCTCGTCTCCCACAAATAATAATCTCGAACCGTATGGCTACACAAAACAACATATAAATCCTCAACATATTGGCTTGCTTGTTCTATAAAATGCACATGTCCTTGGTGGACAGGATAAAATTTCCCAAAAATAATCCCTGTTTTTTTCATCATAATCACCCACTGCTCACATAATTAATCTCTCTGTATTATTACTGATATACACATGGTATTCAATGAGTAAAAGATTTACAATAGCTTATTTTTTTAAACAAAAAAGCATTCTCTAGTACACTTCATTATTTTGATACAAATAATGGGTGTTTTTTATACTAGAAAAATTAACGAATTGAACTGTATGGACGTTATAAATCAGGAGAATCGATAAGACAATTAACACTCATATACAGCATAAAAGTAATGTTGACTATTTAATGAAAATTAATCAATGATCCTAGAATTGAGATTTTGGATAATACCTCAAAATCATAGTATAATCCAAAATAGAAAAACAAATAATCGAAGCAAACGCAATATACCAAACGTATTTCGGTAAAATTAAAAGGACTGACTCCTGTTTAATCCAGAAATCAATCCTTGCTTGTTTAAAATTTTATCCTGCCCAAATTATTGGATTTACCGCATTCATGTCCTTTTATTCGTGCTTATTTTCTGATGGTATTGCAAGTTTTCCCATACCACCAAATCGAGATGTATACGAATAAATGCAACCACAGTAATTTTGACGATATAAATCGTACTCCTTAGCAAGAGCAATGGATTCTCTAAAACCATTTTTCTTTTTGAAATCAGAATGTAGAAACTGTGATTGACTTCCATTTTGAGATTCATCAAGTGTATCTCCGATTGTATTCACCGCCTCAGTATTTTTATACGGACTCACCGTAAGTGATGTCGTATAATATTCACATCCTATTTCATCTGCAAATTTTTTAGCTTCTTGTAAACGCAACTCGTAACAAACCTCACAACGTTTTCCCTTTTCAGGTTCCTTTTCAAGCCCTTTTGTTGCTTGAAAAAAACGTCTTGGATCATATTTTCCTTCAACAAACTCAATATCAGTACCATTTTTATCATTAAAAGCTACAATGAAATCAGCTTGTGTATCACGCCGTTTCTCATATTCTGGCTTTGGATGGATATTCGGATTATAGAACAAGACTGTAACTTTAAAAGCCTCAGACAAACTCGATAAAACCTTCGTATTACAAGGTCCACAACAAGCGTGGACGAGTAAAGTTGGGCGACGCCCTTCGCTTTGTAACTGCTCAATAAGTTCTTCCAATTCTGTTTGATAATTTCGTTTTTGCATAATTCTCCTCATTTCTGTTGATTTAATTATACCAAAACTTAGCAAATTCATACGAAAAGTATGCTCATTTTTTAAAGAAAAATGCTACTTCTATTTACCGTTAAGTATGTTATAATGAAAAAAATTACCTAACTAAAAAGGAGCGTGAGTGGACAATGGCCTCCATTCCTATCATACTCGCTTCGAGCTCGCCTCGTCGCCAAGAATTATTGAAGAAAATATTTGAAGACTTCACTGTTGTTCCTAGTCAACTCGAAGAAATCATTGACCATACTTTAACACCTGAAGGTGTCGCAATGCAGCTCGCCTTTCAAAAAGCCGAAGAAGTACATTTCTTTTATCCTGAGAGTCTTATTATTGCTGCTGACACACTGGTTGTCTGTAATAACGAAATTTTAGGCAAGCCAACAGATGATGCCGATGCGCGCCGAATGCTCACAATGATGAGTGGCAACACGCAAACCGTTATTACTGGTGTTTGCTTGAGATTAGGTTCAATGAGTCATTGCTTTTTTGAAGCAACCGAACTTGCTTTTAATCGACTTGATGATGTATTTATTGAAAATTATATCGCATCTGGTGAACCATTTGACAAAGCTGGTGGATATGGAATTCAAACATTTAGCGATGAATTAATTGCCCAAATTAATGGCTCGAAAACAAATGTTATTGGATTACCTGTCAAACGGCTCAAAAAAGAGGTGCAAGCATTTTTAGCACAATTGTAATCGTAAAAGCGGCATTAACTGCTTTTTATATACAAAAAAACACGGGAAATTTCCCGTGTTTTTTATTTACTTATAAAATAACAGTTTTTCCTGTCATTTCTTTAGGTAATTCTTCACCAAGTAATGATAGAATTGTTGGTGCTAAATCAGCTAATACACCATCTTGGCGTAATTCAACGCCTTTTTTCGTCACGATTAACGGTACTGGGTTTGTTGTATGTGCTGTAAATGCATTACCATTCTCATCTAAAATTTGCTCAGAATTTCCGTGGTCAGCTGTAATTAATGCAACTCCACCTTTCGCAATAACTGCATCCGCAACTTGACCGATACAAGCATCTACTGCTTCAACTGCTTTAATAACTGCTGATTCAACTGCAGTATGTCCAACCATATCACAGTTTGCGTAGTTTAAGATGATAACATCATATTTATCAGCTGCAATTGCTGCTAATAATTTTTCTGTTACTTCTGCTGCACTCATTTCAGGTTGTAAATCGTATGTTGCAACTTTTGGTGAGTTTACTAAAATACGATCAGCATTTGGTAATTCTTTATCTACTCCACCGTCAAAGAAGAATGTAACGTGCGCATATTTTTCTGTTTCAGCAATACGTAATTGGTTATATCCACGTTCAGCTAATACGTCTCCTAATCCATTTGTCAATTTCATTGCATGGAATGCTACGAAATCTGATTTTACTGAATCAGCATATTTCATCATTTGCACGAATGTGACATCATTTGCACGACGTTTTGGTGTAAATGAATCATATTCTGGATTTGTTAATACAGATGCTAATTGAATAGCACGGTCAGGACGGAAGTTTGCATCGATAATAACATCTCCATCATTCACTGTTCCATCAACATTGGCATTAACCGCTGGTAAGACGAATTCATCTAAACGATCAGCTGCATATTCACTTGCAACATACTCAGATACATCTGTGTATTTTGGTCCAATTCCATCAACGATAGCATCATATGCTAATTCAACACGATCCCAACGTTTGTCACGATCCATTGCGTAGTAGCGTCCTGAAACAGTTGCAATTGCCCCAACACCAATCTCATCAATTGCTGCTTGCAATTGATTGATATATGTCATTGCACTTGTTGGCGCAACATCGCGTCCATCTAAAAATGCATGTACAACAACATCAGTAACTCCGTATGTTTTTGCCATTTGCACTAACGCAATAATGTGATTGATGTGTGCGTGAACACCACCATCTGATAATAATCCCATAATGTGGAAACGACTATTATTTGCTTTTGCTTTTTCAACTGCAGCAACTAATACTTCATTTTTCTCAAATTCACCTTCGCGGATTGCTTTGTTAATTAATGTTAAGCTTTGGTACACAATACGCCCAGCACCTAAGTTTAAGTGCCCAACTTCTGAGTTCCCCATTTGCCCTTCTGGTAAACCTACAGCTTCTCCACAAGCACCTAATTGTGTTGTTGGATATTCTGCCATTAAACGATCTAAATTTGGTTTATTTGCTTTTGCATATGCATTTCCTGCATTTGCTTCTGCGATTCCTACACCATCAAGAATAGCTAATAAAATTGGACTTTTTCCCATTGTTCTCGTCTCCTTATCATTCCATATTATACTGTTTATCATATCACAATTTATTTTGCCCGTAAATGAAAGCACTCTGTGAGAACGGATAATTATTGATAACTACCCATTTTCTATACCTATAGGCTAGCAATAATTGTTTCTAAACGACTCACTACTGTTGATTTTCCTAGCAACTCTATTGCATTTGGTAAATCAGGTCCGTGCATCTGTCCTGTTGTTGCAATACGCACAGGCATAAATAACATCTTTCCTTTTGCACCTGAATCTTTTCCTGTTTGTTGCACTGCTTTTTTAATTGTTGCTGCATCAAAAGTTTCAAGTGATACTACATGTCCTAACAGTGTTTCCAACGTTGTTTTAACACCGTCTTGACCAATAAAGTTTTGCGCTTCTTCGTCTAATGTAATTGTTTCTTTGAAGAATAAATCAACAAGCGTTACGATTTCAGCTCCATATGATAATTGATCATGATATAAACTAATTAATTTATTTACCCATTCATCTGTTTTTCCACTTAAATCATATGCCTTTTCAAGATGTGGTCGTGCTAAGTTTACCACTGTTTCTAACGGTGCTGCTTTCACATAACGATTATTAATCCACGCGAGTTTATCACGATCAAACATCGCTGGTGCTGAACTTAAGCGATGCTCATCAAAGATTTTGATAAATTCTTCTTTTGTGAAAATTTCCTCTTCTCCTTCAGGTGACCATCCAAGTAATGCGATAAAATTAAAGAGTGCTTCTGGAAGATACCCTAATTCACGGTATTGTTCAATAAATTGAATCACCGACTCATCACGTTTTGATAATTTTTTACGGTTTTCATTCACGATAACTGACATGTGTCCAAATAACGGTGCTTCCCAACCTAATGCTTTATACACCATTAATTGTCGTGGAGTATTTGAAATATGTTCTTCTCCACGTAATACATGACTAATTTCCATTAAGAAATCGTCAACAACAACGGCATAGTTATACGTTGCAATTCCATTTTTCTTAATAAGTACCCAATCACCGATATCCTTTGATTCAAATGTAATTGTTTTACGTACTAAATCATCCCAGGCATATGTATCATTTTCAGGTACTGCAAAGCGCACGGTGTATTCAAGTCCCGCTGCTTCTTTTTGATCACGTTGTTCTTGTGTTAAATGACGACACTTCCCACTATAACGTGTCGTTGGATGTCCCGCAGCAATTTGTGCCTCACGCTCTGCACTTAATTCTTCTTCAGTACAGTAGCAACGATAGGCATTTCCATCTGCAATCATTTGGTCTGCATATTTTGTATATAAATCAAGACGCTCTAATTGACGGTATGGTCCATAATTCCCACCCATATCAGGTCCTTCATTCCAGTGAATCCCTAACCAGTGTAAGTTACTTGCTTGACTTGCTTCTCCACCTTCTACATTTCGTTCGATATCTGTATCTTCAATACGTAATACCATATCACCATTATAGTGATTTGCAAATAAATAGACATATAACGCTGTTCGCGCATTTCCAATATGTAAATGTCCTGTTGGACTCGGTGCATAACGCACACGTACACGTTTACTCATAATCGATTCTCCTTCAAAAATGGCTATATTCTTCATCATTATAGCAGTTTTTCAGCCCTTTGAAAATAACCCTCTTGTTTGATCATTAAGACAACAGCTTGTGCCATCATACCTTCTTTACGACCAACAAAACCCATTTTTTCTCCCCGTGTTGCCTTTACATTCACTTGTGTCGTATCGACTTCAAGTAGCTGTGCAATTATTTCACGCATCGCTTCAATATGTGGTCGTAATTTCGGTTGTTCAGCCAAAACAGTACTATCAACATTCCCTACAATATATCCATGTGATTTTGCCAATAGAATAGTGTGTGCTAATAAAACTTTTGAATCTATTCCTTTATATTGAGGATCTGTATCAGGAAAGTGTGCTCCGATATCTCCAAGCCCTAATGCTCCTATAATAGCCTCTGTAATCGCATGTAATAAAACGTCTGCATCTGAATGACCGAGCAATCCATGAGTATGCGGGATTTCAATACCACCTAAAAATAATGGTCGTCCTTCAACTAATTGGTGAATGTCTGTTGATTGTCCTATCCGAATCATTCTATCAATCCTCCTTCGATTAATGCCTGGGCAATAATGAAATCTTCTGGTGTCGTTACTTTCATGTTCACATAACTTCCTGCTACAACTTTGACCGTTTGTAAGCAAAGTTGTTCAATTAATGAGGCATCATCTGTTGCTAACAACTCCACCGTTTGCGCATGATGATGTGCATGAGTAATTAACTGTGTTTCAAATGCCTGTGGCGTTTGTGCTAAATACATCTTTTGACGCTCATGGGTATGTTCAATATTTTCCCCGTCCACTTGCTTTATCGTATCTTTCGATGGAACTGCTAAAATAGCTGCTTTATTTGTCAGAACACTTGTATACAATGCTTGTAATTGTATGTTTGTAATGAATGGTCTTGCTCCATCATGAATCATCACATATGGTTGGCTAACGTGTTTCAATGCATTTGAAACACTTTCTTGTCTTTCAGCACCTCCAACTGTAAATTCAATCCGTGTATCAGATACTTGATACGCCTCCAATAAATCTGCAAACATATCAACTTCAATTTCTTTTGTAACAATGACTACTTGTTTGCATTGTTCATCTTCCAAAAACCGCTGTAATGACCACAGGAAAACTGGTTTTTGACTGAGTGTGTAAAGTACTTTATTATATCCGAGTTCAGCGCGAGTTCCACTTCCAGCAGCCAATAAAATCGCTGTATACATTGTTATTCGCCTCCCATTTGAGTTAAAATCACTTTCATTATAACAAACTTCATCTCCTATCGATGGTTTTTTTCGATTTTTCACTTCATTCCTATCGAAGTATTATTGATTTCACAAGGCTTTTTCTCCTCTTTTTTCACAAAAAAAAGCCCTGGGGCTCGACCCAGGGCTTTGGGGATTCCTGATGAACGGAATCCAGTCAAATCATCCCATTTATTATAATACGACAACAAATATTATGTCAAGGTAATTTTATAATTTACACGACTCAACTTTAAAATACTTTTTTCATATTATTCTGCTAGTCCTTCTACATTCTCATTTCCAGACAATGATTTTTTTTCAATACTCATATAAATGAGTCCAACAAGGCCAAACACGATACATGCACCAAAACAATACCACCGATAGTCACTCACACTCAATAAGTACGTGACAATCGGGATTGAAATGACAGTTGCTGCCTGAGAGAGTGTACTAAAAATGGCTCCAACGCGAGCCAAGTAATCCTCTTTCGTTTCGTTGACAAGTAAAAACTCAACTGCTGCTCCATTCAATTTCGCACCGATTCCAGCACACAATGCCCCAACAATAACAAACAGCATATTTCCACTGATGAGTGCAACCAAGAAAACAACCGTTAAGCCAATGCCAATGGGTAAGAATGTTTGCATATTTTGTAACCAGTTCGCTTTCTTCATGAACACGATTCCCATTCCAACCATACCTACCAACATACAGCTGTTCACAATTGAATTATAAATACTCGCACTTTCTCCGTCTAACTCAAAGAAAATAACTGGTAAAATCACTTGCATTAACGGTGCAAAGAGCATATTAACAGTCATAGCGATTAAAATAATCGTTAAAATTTTTCGCTCTTTCAGTACATACATCAAACCTGATTTCACCGTGTTCGCATATGTCGACTGTTCCGCCTGCTCAGTTGTCATTTTCACAACTTTTGGTTCTTGACGATAATAGATCGTAACAATTAGTGTAAATACAATCGTTGCTAACAGTTCTATTGCCAACATCCCGATTACTCCGACTACAAAATAAGCGATTCCAGCTAATCCAGTAGCAATAATCATAACTGTTTGCTGTAATGTACTCGATTTCACTTGATAAATCCGATATGTTTCTTTGCCAAACAATTTAACAGTATAGCTAAAGTTTGTAGCTGAAATAATTGTCGAGGATATTTCGTGAATAAAATAAAAAACAGCAATTAAAACAATTGTTGCTTGAGATACACAACATACCACCATTGCAATAATGCTCCCAATTCGTAGCATTGCTGCTATCATGTACATAATTTTTTTATTTTGTTGTTCAATAATGGCACTCAATGGAATTTGGAGAAAACCAACGCCCGCTTCTAAAAAAGCAATCGTTCCAACGGCCATCACCCCATAATCGTTATAAAGTAACATCCATAAAATTCCAATATAGAAAAAGATATCACCGAATTTATGCACTCCATTATTCATTGCAATTATATTTATTTCTTTATTCACAGTTTCTGCCATCAAATTCCACCACCCGTACTCATTTCTTTTTCTAATCTTGATTCATTAATAATCATAGCAGCTCCCCCTCCCGCTTTAATTATTAATATAATAACAATCTTTTTGAAAAAAATCAATATTTTTTTAATTTAAATCATTAATTTTAACAAATTATTTGTTTTTGATTATATAAGAAAGAAAAATGCTATCTTTGACTGAAATGGTCTCATTATCAATAACACTATAAAAAACAACTAAAAAATACGAAAATATGATAGATGTAGAAAAAATTAAATACTGAGAAAATACAAACTTGTACTTGAAATTGGAAATTGATTCTTTAGAGAAGGGTTCTACCTTCACTTGCTTAAATCACCGGTGTCTGCGCTCTTTCTAAACACGCCTTGCACTTCGAGTTTCATCAAAACGAAAAGACAACGCTACACTTTTTTGTGTTCTCGTTGCCTTTCCTTTTTTGTCATGTCAGTCAGCTACCATAAATGGCGACATACTCACACTCTTTTATAAAATGATGTCTTGTACTTCGAGGTCTTTTCGATCAAGATAATGTGTTGATTGGATGCGACGGACTGTTCGTGATTTTCCGCGAATCACTAATGTTTCTGTTGTGGCAATATTCCCACGACGAACAACACCTTCGAGTAAATCACCTTTTGTTACTCCCGTTGCTGAGAAAATAATGTTATCATTTTTCACTAGCTCATCAATTTTCATAACTTTACCCGCTTGGATACCTAAGGCTTCACAACGTGCAAGTTCATCCATTCCGAGCTCGCGGTTTTCTGGTGTATCACCTTTCACTTCATGACGTGCCATTAAACGGGCATCCATATCACCATCAAGTGCACGAACAACAGCGGCTGAAATAACTCCTTCAGGTGCTCCACCAATTCCATAATACATATCAACTTGGCTTTCTGGCATACAAACTAAAATACTTGCTGCAACATCTCCATCCGGAATCGCAAACACACGTACTCCTAGTGCATGAAGTTGTGAAATTACTTTATCATGTCTTGGTTTCGCTAATGTCATAACTGTTAATTCTGATAACTGTTTTCCGGTTGCGCGAGCAACACGGCGAACATTCACCTCAAGTGAATCATCTAAATTCACGAACCCTTTTGCTTGCGGACACACAACAAGCTTTTCCATATACATATCTGGCGCTTTTAAAAACGTGCCTTTTTCACCAACTGCTAAAACGGCAATGGCATTTGGTTGTCCCATTGCTGTCATTCGTGTTCCTTCAATTGGGTCGATGGCAATATCAACTGCATCGCCAAGTTGCGTTCCAACCTTCTCACCAATATACAGCATCGGTGCTTCATCAATTTCACCTTCACCAATGACAATTTCACCTTGAATATCGATTTGGTTAAATGTGTGGCGCATTGCTTTCACAGCCGCATCATCCGCTAAGTTTTTATCTCCACGTCCTAACCATTTAAATCCGGCTAAGGCAGCAGCTTCAGTTACTCGACTAAATTCAATTGCTAATTCACGTTTCATCATTGACACCTCTATTTTAGTTTTTTCTATTATACAAAAAATTAAGTTGTTTGACTAGTCACCTAGAATGGTAACTGCTGTTCATTGGCAGGTTGCAATGCAATTTGGATAGCTTCTTGAATATCAGCCACACCTATGACTTCAATTCCTGTTATTTCTAACCCATCCATATTCCGTTTTGGAATAATTGCTCGTTTAAATCCAAGTTTTTTCGCTTCTTTCAATCGTTCTTCAACTTTTACTACACGACGTACTTCACCAGTTAACCCAACTTCACCAATAATAACATCGGTTGGATTCAATGCACGGTCACGAAAACTTGATACAATACATAATGCTAAAGCTAAATCAGCAGCCGGTTCATCCAGTTTCACACCACCAACAACTTTAATATATGCATCTTGATTTTGTAATAATAAACCTGCTCGTTTTTCAAGCACTGCCAAAATTAATGAAGTACGGTTATTTTCAATTCCATTACTCATTCGTCTTGGATTACCAAAGGCAGTTGGCGAGAGGAGTGATTGAATTTCAACTAAAATTGGCCTTGATCCTTCCATTGCAGCAACAATACTCACACCACTACGCATCACCGTTCGTTCTTCTAAAAATAACACAGATGGATTTAACACTTCAACAAGTCCTCCACCTTGCATATCAAAAATAGCAATTTCATTCGTCGCACCAAATCGGTTTTTAACCGAACGCAAAATACGGAATGAATTATGTTGCTCTCCTTCAAAATACAAAACAGCATCCACCATATGTTCTAATAATTTTGGACCTGCAATCGTTCCTTCTTTTGTCACATGACCAACAACAAACGTTGAAATTTGTTTACTTTTCGCTATACGCATTAATTCACCCGTGCATTCGCGAACTTGTGAAACACTCCCTGGTGCACTCGCTACTTCATTTAAATACACCGTTTGGATTGAATCAATGATTAAAAATTTTGGTTGAACACTATCAATTTGTTGTGTCACGCGATTCAAATCATTTTCACTATATAAATAAAGCTCGTCACTTTCAAGTCCGAGTCGCTGTGCTCGTAATTTTGTCTGGTACATACTTTCCTCACCAGATACATACAGCACACGGTGCCCATTTTTGGCAAGATCACATGCTATTTGTAACAATAACGTTGATTTCCCAATTCCAGGATCACCACCAATGAGATGCAAGCCCCCATTCACAATTCCACCACCGAGTAATCGATTAAATTCACCATAATTCGTCTGAATTCGGAAAGCATCTTCTGCGGGTACTTGTGTAATCGGTTTTGGTGTATCCGCTTGAATTGACGTATTCACAAATTTACTTTTTTGTTCAACAAGTTCTTCTGTCAGTGTGTTCCATCGTTGACACCCCGGACATTTTCCCATCCATTTTGGTGTTTCATATCCACACTCTGTACAAAAATATTTTGTTTTCGTTTTTTTTGCTACAGCCACTTATTTTTCACTCACTTTCGTTTCACTCACTACAATTCTTACTTGTATCATACCATATTCTTTTTATTATTATTCTCATTCTAAAAAAATTCATCAACCACTGCTAGCATATTCTTCTCAAACAGTTTTCCCATCGTTTTGTTGTACAAAAATGAATAAAAGCCAAATTTTCAACTGGAAAACTTGGCTTTTACTGTAGTTTTCCACTAAGTTATACACATGTGGAAAACTTTTTATTTTATTGGCATAATGGTGTGTTCGTAATTGTTTTCATTAAATCACGGACATTTTCTTCCGTAAGATCCTCACTCGTCGCACCTTTTGCTTGAATTGTAATTGCTGCTGTTGCTGTCGCAAAGTGTGCACTTTCATCGATTGACATATCATTCATATAGCTATATACCATAGCAGCCATCACTGAGTCTCCGGCACCTAATGTATTTTTGATTTTAACTGGAATTGGATAAACATGTCCGTGTTTTGTTTCATCCGCATAGTATAATCCCTTTGAACCTAAACTTAAGAAGACACGCTTAACCCCGTGAGCAATAAATTGATCAGCTGCTACAACGTAATCTTCATCTTCTTCAATAGTCATATCTAAAAATGCTTCTGCCTCAATATCATTTGGTTTCACCGCATAAAATGAATGAATCAAATCTTTCACTCGTGCTGCTTTTTGTGCTGAAATTGTATCAACAAACAATGGTACGTGCTTATGCTCTTCTGTTAAATATTCTAATACTTCGCGTGGATTATCTGTATCTACAACACAAGCACTCGCATTACGAATAATCTCTGCATATGGTGCGATATCTGCTACTGACATCGAGTCAACAATTTTTGTGTCAACAAGACCGACATATAAATCACGATCTTCTTGATTAATACACATAAATTTTGCCGTCGACATATCGTCTCGGAAAATTGTACAGTCCATATTAATACCTAATTTTTTTGCATCTTCGACTGAACCACGCCCATCAGCATCGTTCCCGACGATTGTAATGAATACAACGTTCACCCCTAAACGTTGTAAATTACATGCAATATTTCGACTAACTCCCCCAAATACTGTCCGAATTGTGCCTGGATTTGAATCGTGAATCACCAATCGCTTTTTCGGTGTTCCGATAACATCTACTAATGTTGGTCCAATTACTACGACATATTTCTCGTTTGAGTTCATTTCTCTTTACCGCCTATCAACTTTGAATGTTTTATACTGCCTGTGCTTCTTGTTGCTTTATAATTGAAAACAAACCGCTTAGGCGGTTTGTTTTTGAAAAATTAACGATGACGCATGTGAGGGAAGAATAATACGTCACGGATTGATGTCGAGTTTGTAATTAACATAACTAAACGATCAATTCCGATTCCTAATCCTCCTGCTGGTGGCATTCCATATTCTAATGCTTCAACATAGTCATAGTCAACCTCACCATTTGCTTCGTCATTTCCTAAACGTGCTTCTTCAACCTGTGCTTCAAAACGTTGTTTTTGATCGATTGGATCATTTAATTCAGTAAATCCATTTGAGTACTCACGTGCCCCAATGAATAATTCGAAACGATCTGTAAAACGACCATCTTCAGGATTTAATTTCGCTAATGGTGAAATTTCAACTGGGTGTCCGTAAACAAATGTTGGTTGAATCAAATGCTCTTCACATTTTTGTTCAAAGAACTCGTTGATAATGTGACCGACAGTGTACATATGCTCTTGTAATTCAACGCCATGTGTTTTCGCCAATTCACTCGCTTGTTCAACACTCATTTGTTCAAAGAAATCAACACCAGTATGTTCTTTAATTAAATCAACCATGTGAATACGTTTGAACGGTGCTGCTAATGACAATTCATACTCACCATACTTCACATCTGTTGTTCCTAAAATTGCTTGAGCTGCTCCTGAGACAACCCCTTCAGCAATATTCATCATATATTGATAGTCTTCAAATGCTGCATATAATTCAATCATCGTGAATTCTGGGTTGTGACGTGGAGACATTCCTTCATTACGGAAAATGCGTCCCATTTCATATACTTTATCAAATCCACCAACTAATAAACGTTTTAAATATAATTCTGGTGCAATACGTAAGTAAAACTCCATATCTAATGCATTGTGATGTGTCACGAATGGTCGCGCTGCTGCTCCACCTGCAATAGGGTGTAAAATAGGTGTTTCTACTTCTAAATATCCTTGCTCATTTAAATAGTTACGAATAAAATTCATAATTTGTACACGTGCTTTAAATGTGTGACGACTTTCTTCATTCATAATTAAATCAACATAACGACGACGGTAACGCTCTTCAATATCTGTTAACCCATGGTATTTTTCAGGTAATGGACGTAATGCCTTCACTAAAGGTTCATATGATTTTGCGCGAATTGAAAGTTCCCCTACATTCGTTTTAAATAAAATTCCGCTTACTCCAACGATGTCACCAAGATCAGCTTTATCAAAAAATGGATAACGCTCTTCTCCAACTTCATCTTGACGTACATACAACTGAATTTTCCCTTCAGCATCTTGAATATGAGCAAAACCGGCTTTTCCTTTTCCACGTTTTGTCATAATACGACCTGCTAACGTAACAGGAACTGCCATCGTCTCTAATTCTTCTTTTGAATATTGATCATACATTGCAATTAATTCTGCTGTATGATGTGTGCGTTCAAATTTTTGTCCAAACGGGTCAAATCCGGCTTCACTTAAATGATCCATTTTTTGACGACGAACGAGTTGTTGTTCTGTCAATTGTTCCATGTTTATCACTCCAACTATTATATTTTTCGTTTTTATTATCATTTCTATTTTATCAAAATCTCAGACTGAAAGCTATGTTTATTTCATTTTCATCATTTGGATCATAAATTTCGATGCTTAATTGTATAATGAAATTGCACTAGTGGAAATAAAAAAAGCCCACAACAG
>CAMFJD010000027.1 GCA_945956935.1 uncultured Bacillota bacterium
TCAATCAAATAAATGGTATTGGAAAATAGTGCAATTTGTTATTCCAATTTAGGATAATATAAATAATAATCCACTTTGATAGATAAATGAAATACCATAAGCCTCTGTAGTTGTTCTTTCTTTTACGCATTTCTTTACTGCTGCATCAATATCCCACCATAGAGATACAATGTTTACATTTGATGATCTCCAAACGTGAACCAAAGGCTGTAGTTCTTCTTCCTCTAACCCCATATCTAAAGCACCCATAGCTTTTAACGCTCCAATTGAACCGCCATAACCAACCTGTCAACACAACCTATCCGTTCCCATAGTGTCAACTCACCCCTACGTTTTTCGAACAGTGGATATGTTTCCTAATTAAATATCCAATAAAAAATCGAGAGCCAGAAATTCACTTCCTAACTCTCGAAAAACCTATATTTCAAGGGATTTTTTCACTTATTGCTTATTTCTTAGTCATCAATACAACACTCTCAATATGGAATGTTTGACCGAACATATCTACAGGGTAAACATCATGAAGTTCATATCCATGTGCCGCCAGAAATTTTGCATCACGTGCCTGAGTTGCAACATCGCAAGCAATATAGACGATTTTTTCTGGTGCAAGTTCAACAAGACTCGTTAGCAGTGCTTCGTCACAGCCTTTCCGAGGTGGATCGAGCACAACAACATCAGCATGTAATCCTTTCGCTTGCCACTGTCTCATCATTACACTTGCATCTTCACATACATATGTTGCATTGGTAATATTGTTTCGCTTAGCATTTGCTTTCGCATCTTCAATTGCTTGTGGCACAATCTCAACACCATATACATGTTTTGCTTGCTTTGCCATAAATAATCCAATTGTTCCAATACCACAATATACATCCAATACTATTTCATTTCCAGTTAAATCAGCTAATGCTGCTGCTTGTTTATAGAGCACTTCCATTTGAATTGGATTGACTTGATAAAATGACTGTGCTGAAATATTAAAACAAACATCACCAATATAATCTTGAATATATGCCTTTCCAGTTATTATTTTAGTTGTTTCCCCTAAAATAACATTGGTTTTATCCGGATTAATATTTTGCATAACACTAACTAACTGTGGAAATTCAGTTTGTAGTTGCTGAGCAATTTTAACTAATTCAATTACTTTTTTTGTGCGCGTGACAAATACAAGCATTTGTTCATTTGTGTGTTCTCCATGACGAACAAGCAAGTGACGCAATGCTCCAGTATGCGTTTGTTCATCATAAATCGAACACATATGTTCATTTAATAATTCGACTGTTCGTGTCAATAAAGTATTATTTGCTTCATGCTGAATCATACACTTTGTCATAGGGACGATCTCGTGTGTATGACGACGATAAAACCCTGCAACAATTGTCCCATCTGTTTTTTTCCCTAATGGAACCTGTGCTTTATTCCGATAAAACCACGGTTGCTCCATTGCTTGTGTTTCATGAATCATACTATCAGTAAAACCACCGATACGTTCCATTGCTTGTCTCACACGTTCGTATTTTAATTGTTTTTGACCATCTGCAGAGACATGCTGCATTTGACAACCACCACATTGTTGATAAATTGGACAAGGTGGTGTCGCGCGGTACTCACTTACCGTCCGCAAGTCAACAAGGCGACCAAATGCCATTCGTCCTTTCACTTTAATTACTTTAATTTTAGCTATTTCACCTACTAGCAATCCAGGTACAAAAATTGGATAATTATCAATTTTACAAACACCTACACCTTCATGTGAAATATCAACACAGGTTGTTTCGTAATACGCGTTTTTTTGTACTGGTGGTACTAACTTTACTGATTTCATCTCTCAAACTCCTTTATTCACTCGTACATAGATTACAAAAAGAAAACCTAAGTGCAAGCTCATCATTGCGCGCTGCACTTAGGATGCCTATATATGATTTTTATCACTCATGTAATTAATTATTATTCGTCCAAATAATTGTTTGTGACTGCACATGATTCACAACTCCAAAAATTGGGAAAGCAACATCACCTTCTTCATTATTTGGATCCTTTAAAATTTGATCTTCCGGTGTTATTGTTCCTGTTTGTTTCACAATAATTTGTGCCTCATATGTTAAAAAAGTATCACCAAATGGTTGTTCTTCGCTACCATTGGCTCCAATTGTATTCACAAATGTTTGAATCGCACTCCAACTTAAATCTTTCGCTGTTTGTGCATCTTCTTCAGGACTTACTTCAACTGTAAACATAAAGACTGGTCCTTCTTGTTGCACGGATACATTCCCTAATGTCGCAAGCTGAGCATTTGCATTTGCAAGCACACTTTCTTCTAATAATGGCCGTTTATCTAACCGTTGTACATAAGTTTCAACGTTTTCAGGAATCCAGAATTGCCATGCAATTGCTCCCAGCATAGCCGCAACAGCTAAGCAGAGCAACATTAAAATCCTGAATCCCCAAACTTTCCAAGGCTTTCTATTTGTTGTTCGCTTTACTTTAGTTTTTTTTTGATTATTTTGACTGCGACGTGTTGTTTGTTCCGCCATAAAGTTTCACCTCAATTGTTGTTTCTAGCCAATCTATTATACCAAAGTTTTTGTAAAAAGCATATTAATAAAAAAGCAGACCAATCGGTCTGCCTTATCATTTTTAGCGTTTATTGATTTCAACCATTAAAATCTGATTCACTACTTGTGGGTTTGCTTGTCCTTTTGTTTGTTTCATAATTTGTCCAACTAGGAAACCAATTGCACGGTCTTTCCCATTTTTGAAATCTTCAATTGATTGTGGGTTTGCATCTAGCACTGACAGTATAATATTAGTAATTAAACCGACATCTGAAATTTGTTTCAAACCTAATTTATCAACTGCTTGTTCAGCACTTCCGCCTTTCTCAATTAAAAACGTAAAGACTTTTTTAGCCATCTTTGATGAAATTGTTCCATCATCAATTAAACAAATCATTTCCGATAATGTTTGAGGAGTAAGTGGTGTTTGCGCTAATTGTAACTGGTTTTTATTTAGGTATGCTTGTACTTCCCCCATCATCCAGTTTGCTGCCTGTTTCGCATTTGCACCCGCATCAACAACAGCATCGAAGAAATCTGATGTTTCTTTTGACAATGTTAGTACTTGTGCATCATAAGCTGTTAATTCAAGAGCATTCTCATAACGTAAACGACGTTGTTGTGGTAATTCTGGTAATGATGCTTTCGCACGTTCAATCCATGCATGATCAATGTACATCGTAGAAAGATCTGCCTCTGGATAATAACGATAGTCACTTGCACCTTCTTTCACACGCATTACAACTGTTTGACGCAATGTTTCATCAAAACGACGTGTTTCTTGACGTAGCACTTCTCCTGCTAACAACGCTTTCGTTTGGCGCATAATCTCAAATTCAATTCCTTTTTGGATATTTGAAATTGAATTCAAATTTTTCAACTCTGATTTTGTTCCAAATGCTTCTTGACCAATTGGACGAATTGAAACATTGGCATCACAACGCATTGACCCTTCTTCCATCTTGACATCTGATACATCAGTATAGAGTAAAATTGCACGTAATTGTTCGATGTAAGCTGCTGCTTCTTCAGCAGTGTGAATTTCAGGCTCCGATACAATTTCAATCAATGGTGCTCCTTGTCGATTTAAATCAACTAGTGAATACCCATCATAATGCGTTGATTTTCCAGCATCTTCTTCAATGTGTACACGTGTCACTCCAATACGTTTTTTCACACCATTCACTTCGATTTCAATATATCCATTACGTCCAATCGGTGTACGATCTTGCGTAATTTGGTATCCTTTTGGATTATCAGGATAAAAATAGTTTTTACGATCAAAACTCATTTCATGAGTAATTTCACAATTTAACGCAAGAGCAGCACGCAACGCTTGTTCAACAACTGATTTATTCATTGTTGGTAATACACCAGGGTACCCCCAGTCAATTACATGTGTCATTGTATTCGGTGCTTCTCCGTATGCATGAGGAGCTGGTGAGTAAATTTTTGCATCTGATTTAATTTCAGCGTGGACTTCAATCCCAATAATAGTTTCAAAATTCATAAAAGTTCCTCCTGCTTATAATGTTGGACGTTTTGTATGGTGATCAGTAACAGCCTGGAATGCATGCCCTAATTGATACAGTGTCGCTTCATTAAAATGTTTCCCTGTTAATTGTAATCCAATTGGTAAACCATCTGAGCTAAATCCTGCTGGAATACTCATAGCTGGTAGTCCAACTAAGTTTGCTGGAATAGTTAAAATATCATTCATGTACATATCGATTGTTTTTTCTTTATTTTGTCCTATTTTGAATGCCGGTGCAGTCGTTGTAGGTCCAATAATCGCATCAAATTCTTTGAAAATTGCATCAAAATCTTCTTTGACAACCGTGCGTAATTTTAATGCTTTCATATAATATGCGTCAAAATGTCCGGCACTCAAGCAATATGTTCCAACGAGGATGCGACGTTTGACTTCCTCACCGAATCCTTCTGCACGTGACTTACGGAAAATTGATTCAATATCTGTTGCTTCACTTGAACGATGACCATAACGCATACCATCAAAACGTGCTAAATTTGAACTCGCCTCACTTGGCGCAATGATGTAATATGCTGGTACAACATATTTTAAATGCGGCATATGAACTTCTTCCACCGTTGCTCCTAGTGAACGATACACCTCAATGGCTGCTTCAATAGCTGCTTTCACTTCAGGTTCAACAATATCTGACATATATTCAGCAGGTACTCCTAAACGCATACCATCAATTGATTTTCCTAATTTTTCTGTATAGTTTGGTACTTCTAGTGGAGACGATGTATTGTCCATTGGATCAATTCCAGCAATTGTTTGTAACACAGTTGCATTGTCTTCGATTGTACGTGAAAAAATTCCAATTTGATCAAGGCTTGATGCAAATGCTACTAATCCATAACGTGAAATACGCCCATATGTTGGCTTCATCCCAATAATTCCTGTTAATGCTGCTGGCTGGCGTACAGATCCTCCTGTATCACTTCCAAGTGCAACCGGTACAATTCCTGCTGCTACTGCCGCAGCTGAACCGCCACTTGATCCTCCCGGTACGTAATCATAATTCCAAGGATTCTTTACCGGGCCAAAGTATGAAGTTTCATTTGACGATCCCATTGCAAATTCATCCATGTTCAATTTCCCGACAACAATCGCTCCTGCTGCCTCTAGTTTTTCAATTACTGTTGCATTATAAACTGGATTGAAGTTTTCCAACATTTTCGAACCACAAGTTGTCCGTAAATCTTTTGTGATAATATTATCTTTAATTCCAACTGGAATCCCTTGTAATACATGTTGTATTGGTTTTTCATCGAGTGATTTCGCTTGTGCAATTGCTGTTTCTTTATTTAATGTCACAAAACTGTTTAAATTTCCATCATACGCCTCAATTGTTGCATATGTTTGTTCAATAACTTGAGATGGTGTCACCTCATTATTTTTTATCGCTGCATGTAATTCACGAATTGATTTGTTTAACATGTTTTTTCCTCCTATCACACATCTATGCTTTCAATACTGTCGGCACTTTAATTTGTTGTTCTTGTGTTTGTGGCACATTTGCTAATAATGGCTCTAATTCTGCCGATGCAACTGGTTCATCAGTGCGGAAAACATTCTGTAATGGGTTCGGATGAATCATTGGTTGAACATGATCTAAATCAAGTTCTTGAATTGTATCAACTAGCCCTAATACTTCATTTATTTTTTTTGTCGTTTTTTCAATTTCTTCCTCATTTAATTCAATTTTCGCCAAGTCACCGATTTTGATAATATCTTTTACTTCTAACATGTAAACACTCCTTCTCTCTTATTCATTTTTACACATTTATTGCATCCTTGATGCTACCATCAAGAAATTAACCATTAATTATATTAACACGTGCAACTTGATCATACTGCTTTTCGATAACCGCTTTTGTTGCTTGTCCATCTTTAATCACAATTTCTAAGTCAGTATTAAAATCATAACGTTCATTAATACTTGACTCTAAAAACTGTGTGAGCCCTACTATTTCCATATATGAACGTGAACTGACATTCACCTCAACGTACAGTCGTTCTACTTGACCACTCCATACTGTTGTATAGCCTATTACACCTACATTCCCCGGGAAATAGTTAGCTATTTGCGTCTGGAAACTTGTAAATGTATTCGCAATTTCAGGCAAACTGGCACTGGCTTCACTTGATGGTAATAAATATGTTTGTTGTTGCACATCTTGCCAACTCGACACTGAAGTTGACGTCCCCTCTAACATGGTTGTTGCAATATATTGTCCTGGGACGCTTGATGTTGCTGCTGCTTGCTTATAAACACCAAATAAAATTGGTACTGTTAATCCATACTCTTGACGTAAATAAGTTGCAATCGCATCAGCTGCTTTTGTTGCTTGCTCCTTTAAGACACTGTCATCATAACAATGATAGCGATCATAACCTTCAGAACTTGTATAATATTGACAGCCAGTCATTGATATTGCAATTGATACACCACCAAGTTGCGCTACATTATTTGCATCAATTGTTACATACGTTTGCTCTAGAATGTGAGCAATATAATCTGGGGTAATTTCCACCCCTTCAGCTGTCATGACTTTTTCCTCGCTTGAAGGATTAAGTCCGTGGTCGACAAAATTCGCATCATTTTCAACTGCCCGTGCTAATTCAGAAGCTGTTAATTTAGGAGATAACCATTCAATTAATGTATCATAGGTTAAGTATGATCCATCCTGAAAGTAATATGTACTCGGACTAAACGGTGTCATTGACAAATGTGCTAATCCCTGTTCAACAGCTTCAACATCTTGCCTACTCGCAAGATATCGCGTTAATAAGCCACGCGAGGGACTTGGTGTAAATTGTGATTCACCATCAATTGTAGACAAAGCAACACGATAATAACCATTTGTATTCGTTTTTGATACAACAACTTTTGTTTGTTCCCCTTCTGTTTCCGTTTCTGTTTTCCCACATGCTCCAAGAGTCATAATCAGACAAAGCACTAATAGTGCTTTCCAAATATTAACCTTCTTCAATTAAACCTACCTCCTTTATAATATCAAGTAATGTCTGTTCTGATAAAACCACAACACCAAGTTGCAATGCTTTAGTTAACTTACTACCTGCCTCGCTACCAGCAACCACATAATCAGTTTTCTTACTTACAGTTCCTGTCACTTTTGCCCCTAACTGTTCAAGTATCTGCTTTGCTTGTGTACGTTTTAAACGTTCAAGTGTTCCTGTTAGGACAACTGTTTTTCCTAAGAACATATTTTCAACAATAGCTTCATTTGCCCCTAAATAGTCCATATTCACACCCAATTGGGTTAAATCTGTAATAAGTTCACAATTTTGCTCTTGTGAAAACCACTCCTCAACAGACTGCGCGATTCTCACACCAATATCAGGAATCTCTGCTAATTGTTGAGCAGTCGCCCTCCTTAGTTCTGTCATCGTTTGATATTCTTTTGCTAGAACGGACGATACTTTCTCGCCGACAAAGCGAATTCCTAACCCAAACAAGAGTTTTTCTAATGAATTTTGCTTAGAGTCTTCAATTGCTATCAATAAATTACGAGCAGATCTATCTCCCAATCGTTCTAGTGATGCAACAATCTGATGTTCTAAACGATACAAATCCGGAATATTTTTAATAAGTCCTTCACCGTATAATTGTTCAACAATTTTCTCACCTAATCCATCAATATTCATTGCTTTTCGAGAAGCAAAATGAATTAAATTTTCAATTACTTTTGATTGACAATTTGGATTCAAGCAATAGTATGCTGCCTCATTCTCTTGCCGTTTCAATTCACTTTGGCAAGTTGGGCATGTATGAATCATAGTAAATGCTTCAGCATCTATTTCTCGTTTTTCCATGACTACCTCAACTACTTCAGGAATGATTTCACCTGCTTTACGAATAACGACAGAATCACCGATACGAATATCCCGGGCAACAATATAATCTTCGTTGTGTAATGTTGCTCGTTGAACAGTTGTACCTGCAACTTGAACTGGTTCAAGTACCGCATTTGGTGTTACTTGTCCTGTTCGTCCAACAGTAAAAATAATATCTACTAGTTTCGTTATCACTTCTTCAGCTGGAAATTTATAGGCAATTGCCCATTTAGGTGCTTTAGCAGTTGTACCGATTTGTTCGTATAGTCCTGTATTATTTACTTTGATTACAATACCATCTATTTCATAATCTAGCATTGCTCGTTCAAAAGTCCACTTCTCAATATATGCTCGTACTTCCGTCAAATTTTTACATATCTGACTGTGTGGATTCATCGGTAATCCTAATTTTTTCATCTCTGCTAAAAATGTTGAATGTTTTCCGTCATCTGTAAATGTACCATATGTATTAATCGGTGCTCCATATACAAACATAGCGAGTTTTCGTTGAGCTACAATATCAGCATCAAGTTGTCTCATTGATCCCGCTGCTGCGTTTCTTGGATTCGCAAATATACCCTCACCATTTAATTGGCGTTCATGATTCAATTGAATAAATTGACTTTTTGATAAGTATACCTCACCTCTCACTTCTAAAGGTGATGTTATTGAAATATGATGTGGTATTGTTTGAATCGTTGAAATGTTTGCACTCACATCTTCACCTATTGATCCATCCCCGCGTGTTGCACCTAATGATAACTTTCCTGATTGATCATACTGGAGCGATATTGCTAAACCATCAATTTTGAGTTCACAAATATATTCAACTTCAGCTGCATCAATTACGCTTAAAATTTTTCGTTCAAATTCTACTAAATCACCAAATGAAAAAGCATTACTTAAACTTTGCATCGGGTGTTGATGCACCACTTTCGCAAACTTTTCTGATCGCGTCCCGCCAACACGTTGCGTTGGTGAATCTGATTGACGATACTCAGGATACTGCGCCTCTAAATCATTCAATTCACGTAGTAATTTATCATATGCCGCATCTGAAATACTCGGTTGTTCATTCTCAAAATACTCTTGATTGTAACGTTTTAAGTCTGTCACTAATTGTTGAATTCGTGTTTGTATCTTTTCCATTTTTTCACCTTCATTTTGAATTCATGCTTTCTCATTATACCATAAATATACCGAATAAGAAAACGCTCTTGATTCATCAAAGAGCGTTTTCATTCACTTAAATTCCTTTTGTTTTTTGATTTACTCGCTCTAATGGAAAATACATCGTAAATGTTGTTCCTTCACCGAGCTTACTTTCTACATCAATCGTTGCTTGATATTTCGTAATAATATTTTTGGCAATTGCTAAACCTAATCCAAAACTTCCTGAACTCGTTCTTGCTTTATCCACACGATAAAATCGTTCAAAAATATTAGGCACATCTTCTTCACTAATACCCACACCATAATCTTTGACCATCAATACTAAGTGCGCAGCCGTCTTTCTCAATGATACATCAACTTTTTTTGTTTCAGGCGAGTATTTTATAGCATTATCAACAAAAATTTTGACAAGACGTTCAAAATGATCTGGTACGATTTTATATGTTGCTTGATCAGCTGCTAAAACTGTTAACTCAATATCATCTCGAACAAATTGGAAACTGCGAATAACTTGTAAAAAGCTTTCCGTGACATCAATCTCAGGTGCGTTTTTCACATCTTCAAATTCAAGTCGTGAAATATTTAATAACTCTTGCACCATATTACGCATACGCTTTAATTCGCCTTTACTAACACTAATATACTCTTCCATAAACGAAGCATCTAAGCGCTCTTGATGACGTTCCATAATTTCTACATACCCTTGTAAAATAGCAATTGGTGTTTTTAATTCGTGACTCACATCTGCTAAAAATTGTTTTTGTAAATCTGCATTTTTCGCCACTTTATCCATTAAAATGTTGAACGACTCTGCTAATTGGTCAATTTCATCATGATTATATCGTCGTGGTAATCGTACAGTATAATCATTTGTTCGTGTCATTTTATTCATTGTCTTTGACATTCGAAAAATTGGATTTGATAGTTGTCTAAACATATAGGCATCCAACATAAATGAAAAAAATGTAAATACAAGTAAAATACTAAATAAAACCGAAGCTATCAAATCAACTTGCTGACCTATTGTTCGCGATAAATTGACGTGCAACTGCACTTCGAATGTTGGACCTACAGGTATTGTCACACTACCTGTAACTTCTAAAACCGTTGGTGATTGCTTCGTTATTGTATAGGTAAATAAACGAAGTGTTTCAAATGAATTGTACTGAAAATTCGGTAATTCTTTCTTATCTACTGTTACAATCCGATCATTTTTCCTTGCTTCTGCATCATTTCCATATAAATATGAACGATAGTAAATTTCTTGTTGTGTATCAGTTCTTACAATCCGAATTTTTTCTCCTGGTCGCATGGCTGAATCAATTTCATTAAAATACGTTGGTGATTGTGTCACATAATACTGAATAATATTTGTTTCAATATTATTTAAGCGATTTTGAATTAACTGTATTTCTTGGTAATATGCTACAAAAAAGATTACAACAACTGTTGCAAATAACAAAATAATTGCCATTGCTAACTGCTTAACTAAATTCCAAATGAGATATTTCCATTCTAATGATGTTTGGAGTTTTCGAAACATGGTGTTCCCCCTAAAAACAATGTACTTTATCTATTCTATCATATCAGTCTCCAGTTTAATAGGAATCATCATATAAACGAAAAAAATTACCACTCTTTAAGTGGTAATTTTCATAATTATTATATATTATTCGATATAATATCCGACACCACGCACTGTCTTAATATAGTCCCGATTCAATTTTGAACGTAAATAACGTACATATACATCAACTACGTTTGTTTCACCATAATATTCATATCCCCATACTTCTGAAAGGATACGACGACGATCTAGTGCTACACCTTTATTACGGATAAATAACAATAATAAATCATATTCTTTTTTCGTTAATTCAACTTTTTCCTCACCAACGAATACTTCGTAACGATTTGTATAAATTGTAATATCTTGATAGTGGATAATTCCATCTGCCGCTTCATCTTCTTTTTCTGTACGACGCAATACTGCACGAACATGTGCTAATAATTGATCGATTTCAAATGGTTTCGTAATGTAAGCATCCGCTCCAGTATCTAAACCTTCTATTTCGTGCTCAACACCTTCTTTTGCTGTCATCATAATAACTGGTGTTGTTGATGTTTTACGTAATTCACGTAAAATATCAATACCTTGCATTCCAGGTAACATCCAATCAAGTAAAATTAAATCATATTCATTTTCAAGAGCTTTTTCAAGTCCTTCTTCACCGTTGATTGCTTTATCAACATCAAAATCTTGGAATTTCAACTCAAGCTCGATAAAACGTGCTAAATTTGTTTCATCTTCAATTACTAATACGCGTTTGTTTGCCATCATAATAGCCTCCTATATTTATTTTTTACTTAATGCTGGGTGATTAATGAGTAGCTTTTTCACTCCATGCGCAGGTGAGAAAGCTATATTTGCCATCTGTCCTTCGACTGAGATAACCGTTCCCTCACCAAATTTTCGGTGAATTACTCGGTCCCCCTTCGACAATTGTTGGCTTGTGTCTATCATTGTAGCATCTTTATTAGAATTTTCAAATTGTTTTGTTATATTTTTTTGATAATTTGATAATTTTTTTTGACCATCAAGCAATTCCTCATCAATTTCACTGATAAAACGTGATGGCTGCTTTTGTGTACTACTGATGAAATCATATCCTTGCGCACTCGTCAGATATAGTCGTTTTTGAGCACGTGTAAATGCAACATATGCCAATCGTCGTTCTTCCTCAACATTCTTCACATCTTCATCAATTGCTCGTTGTGAAGGGAAAATTCGCTCATTTAAACCAATCACAAAAACATAAGGGAATTCAAGACCTTTAGCAGCATGCACAGTCATCAATGTGACACTATTTCCATTTTCCGCCTGTGTATCTTGATCAGTATATAAAGCAATTTCTTGTAAATAATAATCAAGTGTTACTTCATCATCATATTGTTCCATAAAACTGCGCATACTTTTACGAAGTTCCTCTAAGTTTTCAACTCGTGCTTGTTCTTCGTCATCCGCTTTGAGCGCCTCCAAATAACCTGTTGCTTCTAATGTCTCCCATAATAATTCATCTAATGTCAATTTGCTTTGACGATTGCGTAAGTTTTGCATCACTTGATGAAATTCAATTAATGATTTTTTTGCTTTTCCTGTTAATCCAACTGCTTCAATTTCATGAATAGCTTTCATGAGTGAACATTGGAATTGATTCGCATATCGTTGAAGCTTAGCAATTGATGCTGCTCCTACACCACGCTTTGGTTCGTTCACCACACGCTCAAAAGCAATATCATCGTGTTGATTATTTAATAAACGTAAATATGAAAGTGCATCCTTAATCTCTTTACGAGCATAGAAATTCACACCCCCGTAAATTTGGTATGGAATTCCACGATTCATTAATTGAATTTCCATCAAACGTGATAAATAATTCGCACGATATAAAATTGCAATTTGGCTCTTTGCTATGCCATTGTTTGCCAAATCAATAATTTCTTCGCAAACAAAACGTGCTTCAGCTTCTTCATTGAAAGCTTCATGATAATATGTGTATTTTCCACTATCATTAACTGTCTGCAAATCTTTTTTCAAGCGATTCGGATTGTGTGAAATTAATGAATTAGCTACACTTAAAATATTGGCTGTCGAACGATAATTCTGGTTTAAAATAATTGTTTTCGTTTCTTTGAAATCACGATCAAATTCTAAAATAAGTCGATCATTTGCACCACGCCAACTATAAATAGCCTGATCAGGATCACCAACGATACATAAATTATTCCAACCACCACTCAAAATTTTCACAAGTTCATACTGTGCTTCATTTGTATCCTGAAATTCATCAACATGGATATACTTAAAACGCTGTTGATACTTTTCGCGAACATCTGCTTGTGTTTGTAATAAAAATAATGCTTTTAAAATTAAATCGTCAAAATCAAATACTTGTTGTTTTCGCAAATATGCATCATAACGAAAATAAATTTCGGCATACTCAGTCTCTGGCTGTGCATAAGCTGTTTGCTTTGCTTGATTTGGATCAATAAATGCCATTTTACAATTTGAAATATAAGAAAGCACACTAGCCGGCTTGTAATCTTTAGCACTCAGTTTTAAATCAGCATAAATATTTTTCAACACAGCTTTTTGATCATCACTATCGATGACAATAAAATTTTGTGGATATCCGATAGCTGGTGCGTGCACCCGTAAAATACGTGCGCACATTGCATGATATGTAGATGCCCATACATCGCTACCTTCTGGTAACAACTCACTAATTCGTTCTTTCATTTCTCGTGCCGCTTTATTTGTAAACGTAATTGCTAATACTTCCCACGGTCTTGCCAATCCTTGTTCAATAATGTAAGCAATTCGATGTGTGAGCACACGTGTTTTCCCGCTACCTGCTCCAGCAATTACACGGACATATCCCGTTGTTGTTGTAACTGCTTCATATTGTTGTTCATTTAAAACGGCTAACAATTCTTGCATTTTTTTTCCTACTTTCTTACTAGTAACATCGGAAGTAACTGTTTTCCGATGAATCCAATTACACTCCCGCTCACTAAACTTACTACCAAAAGAATTGGTAAATATATAATTGCTTGTGGTATTTGTAAAATAAGCTGTACACTCATAATTTGCCCGATACTGTGACCAATTGCACCCAGCATACTCACACCAATAATTGATAACCACGGGAGCCGATATGTACAAGTCATCATTACACCACTCATACAAGCACCACCTAGACTCAACCAAAACGGCACACTCAAAGTTGTCCCAGTAATCAAGCTGACAATTACTACTCGTGCAATCATAAATTGCCACGTACGTTTAAAACCATATCGATACAACACAAGTAATGTCATAACATTTGCTAATCCGAGTTTAACACCAGGAATCGGAATCGGTAATGGTATTAATGATTCAAAAAATTGTATCACACATGCCATTGATAACAACAAAGCAAACTCACTGAGTTGTTGAAATTGTATATATTTATTATCGGACGACTGAGTCAAAATCATCAGCACTCGTTCCTCCTTTTACACTTACTTCAATAACTGTTTGGTTGGGTAAACAAACAATTGGAAACACACTATTGCTCACCCAACCTTGAATCGAACAAAGATGCTTTGGTGAACGTTCTTGTAAGACTCGTATTTGATTGTATTGTGCCTCAATGACAACTTCACCGTTGACTCCTTCAACAACATACTGTATTGTTTTTGTTAATTCACTCAATGGAATAGTTAAAACTTGCTCATTACGCACAAACACACGTGCCTCTAATTGTTGTGCTGTTGCAGTAAATGTTTGACTCATCCATACTCCAACTAGACACAATGTCATAAATACAACAACAATATCCCCTATTTTCAACTCACGAATTATCGCACGCCACATTGCTATTCACCGCCACTTTGGAAGCATTGGTGCATAGCATCATTCATAATAATTTCACCAGTCTGTGTGTACCACAACACCGCTACGTCAGGATAATACCGTTGAATAAAAGCTTCACCTTCTACCTGTTCCATAACAAATAAAGCAGTTGAGAGTGCATCGGCTAACATACTATCTTCCACAATAACACTTACACTTCGATACAGCCGAGCTGGTTGAAGTGTATTAGGATCCAATAAATGATGATAACGTTGCCCATCATATTCAAAATACCTCTGATAGTCACCACTTGTGACAACACTTGTCGCTCCAATACTTACACTTCCAAAAACAGCACCTAAGTCATCTGGATCTTGTAAGCCAATTCGGAATGTTTCATTTACTGGATGCGTCCCTATCGTTTTTACATTTCCTCCTGCATTCACAATCCCATGTTCTACTCCTTGTTCTTCTAACCAATGAGCAACATAATCAGTAGCATAACCTTTCGCAATCCCACCGAGATCAAGCACCATTCCAGGAGTTGTCAAATAAATTGTTTGCTCCTGTTCATTTACTTCAAGGTTTGATGCATCAAGTAAAGGGCGCAACGCATCGAGCATTGTTTGATCTGGAATTCCGGTTAACATTCCCTCTTGATACTGACGCCACACATCACTTATAGGACCGAGAACAATTGAAAAAGCACCTTCACTTTGTTCCATCACTTGTTGAGCTGTTTGTACCATTGAAATGAGCTGTTCATCAACAGTAACAGGAGACACTCCAGCTTGCGCATTAATACTTGCGACATTTTCAATACCATCATACATTTCGAATCGGTTTGCTAGTTGGGCAATTTTTTCAAACTCAGCGTTTGCCTGCATTAGTAGCATCTTCGTTGTATCTACCTCGGATTCACGCGTGTATATTGTATATGTTATATATGTATCCATAGCAAAAAATTGTTCACTTACCTTCACATAATCACTTGTTTTCCCCTGACACCCGCCAAGCATAAAACAGAGTGAAAATATGCATAAGAGCAAATTCTTTCGTTTCATATCATCTCATCCTTTACGCTTATTATTTTAACATAGGAAAAAGACCGATTCAAATGAACCGGTCAGTTCTCTTTAAAAAATTGCTGTAAAGCCCGAGAAAACCATAGCTAAAATTGCCAATGTAACCGCAAGCACTGGTACACCTTTTAAAAAATTCGGTATGACAGCTAAATTCAAACGTCGTTGCATTAATTGTAAACTAAATAGTGTCAAGCTATATGTTGCTACCATTCCCAACACGGTCGCATAAAAATCCCCACTCACCATGCTGTAGCTGCTCGCGTATAATCCAATAAATGTCAATGTTGCTCCAACACTTACATACGCTTGCCAATTAGTAGTGCGCTGTTCAGATAATAGTTTATTTTCAATTTCGACGGTTCCTACGCTGCAAACAACCGCTAAAACCGGTACAAGTACTGACACACTTTCTATTTGCGCGGCGATACCTAACAAACAAGCAAAAATAGCCAGCACACCCGCGTGAATAAATTGTGCTTGATATGACCGAGGTTTTATATCAAATTGAGCAATCCCTGCGCCAGTAATGAGTGGTACATTTAATGTTATAAAAGCGACTAAAAAAGCTATCAATATACTCATTTTTGCTCACCTCGACTTCTTATTTGTGTACAAGCAATGACTGTAGCAGCGATGAACAATATTCCTGCCGGTGTCTGAAAAAAACTTGACGGTTCAACAAAACTTAAATTTATCCCAAAGGCATAACCTGTTGCTAACAATTCTACCATGACACTAATCACAATTATCGCACTAGCTATTGTAAAAATAGCTACGCCAATCTCTTTCGTATTAAACACACATTCATTCGGTAGTACCATTGTAATCAAAATTGGTAAAAATCCAATTCCTACAATACTTGGTTGCTGAGCAATAGTCGGTTCAATTACACTAAAACCAAGGCGAAGCGCTGTCAGGACACTCACAAGCATAATAATACTTACAAGTGATTCTAACTGAAATTTAAGTGTCAATATTCGAACAATGAATGCCAAACAACTTGCGATAAGAAATAATCCGACGACATATATACCGTTAGTAAATGTCGTTGCTACTATGCTGAGTGCTAAGATGCTCAGACCTGTTATTATTGTTTCTTTTTTCATCTTCTTACTCCTTACTCTAAAATTGTTTTCATTTGTCCAAACGCTTGCACTGCTAACTGAGTTCCATCCACAACTGCTTGACTCGTTATTGTTGCTGAACTAATGGTATCCAAATAAAAGTCATCGATAGTTGTCTCAAGAAATTGATCACCGAAATCATTATCCGTTTCAACTTTAGTTCCAATTCCAGGTGTATCATTCAAACTTGAATACACAGGTTTTTCTAATGTACCATCTCGATTAATACCGATAAAAAAGACAATATCATCTTTATAACCTTTGACCGTTATTTCATAAACAATTCCTACATTCATCCCGTTCTGCTGTGCAACATACGCTTGTAATTGTGAATGTGTTGTTGAAACAGGACTGAATTGCTTAGCTGCTGGATAAATCAATTTAAAATATTGTTGCTTCGATGCTAATTGCTTATCCTGGGCTACTGGAGCAATAAACATGTTCATTACAATCAAAATAGTGCTCGCAACAACAATTGTTATGCTTGGACCAATTATTTTTTTAAACTGCATACGTTTCCTCTCCTTATTCCCCTTCAAAAGCATTCACTGCTTTATCAACTGCTTTAATGATTGCTTCTGATGTTATTGTTGCACCTGAAACAGTATCCACTTGAATACTATCAACTGCTTGACCATCAAATGCTTGCATAAAATCAGATTCAATAACATCTTGTCCGTATCCCATTGATTCTTTATGCTCTAATACTTCTACATTATTCACTGTATTTGTTTGAGTGTCGATTTCAACATAGACGATAAAATCACCTGTGAATCCTTTTGTCTGTACTTCATATACAATACCTGTTGCAGATGGTCGCTCACTCAATATTTGTACTTGTCTCTCTGCTTTTTTTAGTAGCATTTGCTGACGTTTTAGCTCTTTTGCTTGTGCATCAGCTTTGGCAGTTTTAGCAGTAGCTCCCACATAAAATGTCATTGTCACTACAAGTAATCCTATTGTTGCCATTACTGCTACCATTCGAGTTGAAATCACATTGAAACGAATACGACCTAATGTAAAATGATCAATCACGGGAGTAAGTGCATTCATTGCTAGTATTGACCAAGCTACCCCCTCAGGCATACCACCAACAATACGAATTGTTACAGTAAGTACACCTGCACCAACTGCAAAAATAATTCGCCCACTTCGTGATACTGGTGTTGTTACTAAATCTGTTGCCATAAAAACTGCTCCGAACAATAAACCACCTGTGATTACATGATACGTTGGATACCAAAGTCCCATATTATTTTCAATGCCTAGGAAATATGTCATAACGAATACTGTTCCAATCATAACAACTGGTATTCTCCAATCAATTGTTTTACGAATGATTAGATAAATAGCCATTAAAATGATAACGACTGACATTCCTTCTCCTAAAGCAGTTGGATACAATCCAAGCCATAAATTACTCATACCATACACGTCAATAATTTGACTTTGCGTGCCAATATTTTGTAAAGATGCTAAATGTGTCAAAGGCGTTGCCATTGATACACTGTCACTTACTCCTGTAAGTGTCGTTGTTAATAAGCCACCAAATGCAACTGTTACAAACACCCGTCCTACAAGTGCTGGGTTAAAAATATTTTTTCCCAATCCACCGTAAGCAAATTTACCCGCAATAATCGCAACCATTGTTCCGATAATAACAACCCATAATGGTGTGCCGATTGGTAATAAGAGTGCTACCATTAATCCTGAAATTACTGGATACGAACGAATCATTTCTACTAATGAGCATCTCTCTCCTTTTAATATAAGCAATCCCCATTCTGTAAGCATCGCTGTCGTTGCTGCTATTGCAATTAATATCAAAGCTTGTAATCCTGCTGCTGTTCCCGATAGATACCATTGTGTTGCGACCGCAATTACACTTAAAATCACCATACAAATGACGATATCATTCATCATGCGTTGTGTTGATAATGGTGAACGTAAACTCGGTGCGTTTTGACTTTTTGCAAATTTCACACTACTTCCCTCCATTCATCACTTTTTTTCCTTCACGCATCCACTGCGTTACTGGAATTTTTGATGGACATACATATGAACATAATCCACATTCAATACATGCACGCGCCTCTAATTGTTCAAGCGTATCTTTCTCACCTAATTTTGCTGCAATCATAATATTAACAGGCTGTAATCCTGCCGGACAATTATCAACACAGCTCGCACAGCGTACGCACGGTAACTCAAGGTGTTCTTGAGGTTTTTCACCTTTTTTTGTTTCTTCAATTAAACACGTAATTGCATTCACACCCTTTGAAATGATAAAATCATCCGACTCCATCACCGTTCCCATCATCGGTCCACCAGCTATTAAACGTACTGTATCAACATTGTCTTTATAGCCAGTTATGGCTAGTAACTCACTTGCTTTCGTCCCGATACGAACCCTAAAAATTTGTGGATTATTAACCGCAGGACCATTAACAGTCACTGTTCGATAAATCAATGGCAAATCACCCCGAACAGCTGATGCAACCTCGACAGCTGTTGCAACATTATTTACAACAATGCCAACATCCGCTGGTAAACGATCGTACTCTTTTTTAAATATTTGACGGATTAACACTTTTTCCCATCCCATTGGATACGCATCTGGTACTTGAACGACACTAATATTATCATAATTAGCCGCAAATTCTGTTAAATAGTCATATAGATGTTCCTTATGTTCTTTAATAGCAATTACACCGCGCTTTGCTTTCGCAGCATGAATCATAATTTTAAGCCCTTCGAAAACTAGCTCAGTACGATTCAGTAAAATATTATGATCAGTTGCGATGAATGGTTCACATTCTACACCATTTAGTACGATTGTATCAATGTCAGTGGGTGATACATACTTCACATACGTTGAAAAACCACTTCCACCAAGACCAACAATCCCGCCTTCACGAATTTTATCAACAATTTCTTCTGAAGAAAGTGTTGCTTCCAAACAACACGCTTTCGTTAACTCTTCAGTTTGAATATACTTGTTATCATTTTCAATTACAATACAATCAACATAATTTCCAGATCGATGTAAACATTTTTCAATTCCTACAACATTTCCACTCACACTCGCATGCAAAGCTGCATAAACATTATCTGCTCGCTCACCAATTTTTTGTCCCATTTTTACATAATCGCCAACTTTTACTAATGATCGTAAACTATGTTTCACATGATTTGTT
Source organism: uncultured Bacillota bacterium (assembly GCA_945956935.1). Lineage (GTDB taxonomy): Bacteria > Bacillota_I > Bacilli_A > Culicoidibacterales > ZOR0006 > ZOR0006. The sequence goes on from CAMFJD010000027.1 coordinate 19,928, forward strand.
AACGGGATATATACATGTGTTGGCTCTAAGTAACGTGTCAATGCTTGATCATATAAATGCTTTTTTTCACCAGGAATATGCACACCATATCCTATTTTAAATAGTTCTGCTAAAAATCGCATATTTTCACCTCATTCAATAAAAATAAGCGATAGCATTCTGAATGCTATCGCTGATTGTCAAAATTATTGTGCATTTGCTACCGCTTCATTGTAAAGATCAATAATGTTTTGTCCACTAATTGTTGCTCCAGCTACATTATCAATTTTTCCACTATCGTTTAATTCGATTGTTGTAACACCATCATTCTCTACGATATATGCCTCTAAAGCAGCGATTTGCTCATACCATTCTTTACCGATTGGCGAAGCGGCTTTCATTCCATAGTCTTCTTTTAATGATTTTTTTGTTTGATTTGCATCAGCATAAGCTGCAGTATCTGCATTTTCTGGATCAGGTAATGCATCGATACTTACTTCAGTTACATCGTCACCTTTTAAAGTTACTTCAACTACGTATGCCCATCCGTTTGTATCGAAATCAGTTTGAGCCGTCCCTGTTTTTTCAGATGCACCACATGCTGTTAACACTAATGCTAATGTTGCTATTGCAACTGTACTCATTAATTTTTTCATGAAAATATCCTCCTTATATGTTTTATTACCTTAATTATACTAAAAAGTGTAACCGTTTTCTAGTTGTTTTTTAACTATTTTCATTTTTTGTGCTTTTAAAAAAGAAACCCTTCATAGTTAAACCACAGTACAGCTAATAATATAGCAATAAACTCTAAAATTATACCATATTCTATTATTTTTTTCAAATATTTTACATTTATTTTAAAATTAGAAAAACAATCATATCGTCTTGCTACTAGCATTTTTGCGTTTCGCGTTGCATGTGTTAAAGTTGCTCTAAATAACGGAACAAACAATGCTGGTAATGCTTGAATTCTTTTCTGTAAATTCCCTTCATATATATGTGCTCCTCGAGATGCTTGTGCATACCTCAACTCCTCAAAATCAGAAAAAAGAATTGGAATAAATCGAAAAACAATAAAAAGCAAAAGAAGAACACGTTCTGTTTTAATTCCAAATCTCTTTAGTGGAAGTAAATAACTTTCTATCCCGATTATTAGCTCTAATGGTGTGGTCGTATACATCAGCCAAGCTGCCGTTAACATCATATATGTTAATTGAAAACTGACTCGAATAATTTGAGCCAATGCACCACTATATATTGTTATCCATGTTGTTTGGAGGATAATTTCTCCTTGTTGTAAGAAGAATAAATACAGTATAGCAAGAAAAAGAAAGAGCCATTTTAATCGTAAAATAAATTGCCCATATAATTTAAATGGAATCCTTGTTTGCCACAAACACACACATAATCCTATACTAGCAACATACATCGCTGGCAATGAACGAACAGAAAACATAATAAAAAAACTGCACAAGCATAAGAGTATTTTTATTTGTGGTCGTAACCGGTGAAATATTGATTGACCTGCGATATATCGATAAAGTTGCATACTTTAGTTCCTTTCCTCTTGTTCTTCTAACCACTTTCTTACACTATCAACATTAATTTTTTTTTCATTTAACTGTGAAAAAAACCGTGAATAACCAATTGTCTCTTCGTTACCGTGCTTACTACTTTCAATCCAGCTCCTTGAATCAGTATCGACTATAATTCTCCCCTGTTCAAATACTAATACTCTCTGACAATACTCCCAAACAAAACTTAAGTCATGCGTTACAATTACAACTGCTATCCCTGATGAGACAAGTTGTTGTAACAGTTGAGTCAATTCAAATTGAGCCGACCAGTCAAGTCCAGCAAATGGCTCATCTAATATCAGAATGCGAGGATTTGCACTCAACACACTACCTATTGCAACTTTTCGCATTTGACCACCACTTAATAAGTGAGGATCTTGTTCTAACAAACTTTCGTCTAATCCAATTTTTTGACACAATAGGTTCACATCTAGATCTATTCCAAAATTTTTTGCTGCGTATACAAGTTCTTCTCGTACAGTTGGCAAAAATAATTGCTGTTGACTAAATTGTAAAACAACACCGACTTGCTGTAACCATTCCCTACTTCGAAAACCAAACACCTTATTTCCTACAGAAATTGTTCCATTTGTTGGCTTTGATAGCCCATTAAGATAACGAATAAATGTTGATTTGCCACTACCAATTTTACCGATAATAGCTGTTAACTCTCCAAAACGGATGTGAACTGAAATATCATCAAGTATTTTCTTATACTCCATTTCACTTGGTATATACATTTCTTTCGTTAACCCAGTAACTGTAATTGCCATAGCACTTCCTCCCACTCGACTTCATTAGTCGGCATCCATTGAATTTTTCCTTGAAGATAAAGCCTTTGTGCTACTGCTAATTCAAAAGGTAAGTGAAATGCATCAATACTATGTAACTGTAACATAAATGTCTGATATGAACCATGAAAAATCACTTCACCATCTTTCAGATATACAATGGTATCAAATAAATACAATTCATTTAAATCATGTGTAATATGAATAACTGCCATTTCATGCTGCTCTTGGTATGACAATATTTTCTTTAAAAATTGTGCTTTAGAAGATGGATCTAACATACTTGTTGACTCATCTAGGAGTAAAATTTTCGGTTGAGATAATAGTGTTGTCACAAATGCAATAATTTGTTTTTCACCACCTGAGAGTTGATGTGGCTCCAAATATAATAACTTATTGAGCTCAAAATATTCAATCAGCTCCATAATCTTTAATTCTGATACCTTATGATTCACGCTATTTAAATACAATTCCTCATATACCGTCGATCCAATAAATTGATCATCCGGATATTGAAAAACAACTGCAATCGTTGAACGCACTTGATCTAGTGTTTTATATTCATTTGTGTTGTGGGTCAATTCAAATTGAAAATATGGTAATGTTCCTAACAACATCTGGACAAAAGTAGATTTCCCACTTCCATTTTTACCAATAAGTGCCACTTTCTCTTTATCTTTAAAGTTGATATCCAGTGACTTAAGAACAGAAATATCTTCTTGATATCCCGCTTTTGTACAACGGATTCGCCACATTTTATTTCATTCCTTTCATATAAATCAATTTTTCCACATTTCCGTTCAATTTATCATTAAAGCTTATAAAAGCAAGGATTTATAGTTTAATTATCTTAAATTTTTTTCATAAACACAATACTTTTCCACCATCTTTTGTGGAAAAAATACTTGTTTTGCATTTTAAAAGCAAAAAAAAAAGCCTGGCAGCTTCCTATTCTCGCAGGGCGAACCCAACTACATTCGGCACCAAAGAGCTTAACT
>CAMFJD010000028.1 GCA_945956935.1 uncultured Bacillota bacterium
GCCATACAAAAAGCACCCCATTATTTGTGTCCAAATAATGGGGTGCACCGCATATGCTCCTTTTTTTCGTATATTTATTTAGAGTTTTAAATACTGGTAAAGATATGTTCCGACTCCGCCTGAAATATTACTATCCATTGTGACATCATCTGCAATCGCTTGAATGAATTCTGGTGCGTTACACATCGCAACACCGTGTCCAACTGCTTGAAGCATTTCAAAATCATTATATTGATCTCCGAAAGCAATCATTTGCTCGAATGTCCATCCGTACGTTCGATTTAAAATTTCCAATCCTGTTGCTTTCGAAACATTAGCGCTCGCAATCTCTAAAAAACCAACTCCCTCATGATCAAAAGCATGCACTACATACTCATCTCCTAAATTTTTTTGAATTGACTGACGCTTTATTTCGGCATCGATACCATCGTTTAACAATACTAAACATACTTGTGCCATTGAAAAATCATGTTGATCTAAAGTTTTGAGTGTATATTCAAATCCTGGTGGACGATGTGTTTCAAACATAATTTGTAAATTAGGATGGAGTGATGTGATTAACGTTTGATCATGGGCCTCTAACCAAATCGTAGCAATATCTTTTTCGAATAGATTCAATGTAGCTTTTACTTTTCCACCGTCCAAATTACATTGATGAATAACAGTAAAATTTGCTTCATCGTAATGCATAACAACTGCACCATTACTTGTCACAATGGCTGTCGGCTCAATTTGTTTTGCAAATTGATGCATTGCACTCAACGGACGGCCGGTTGCAATTACAATTTCATGTCCCTGTAACTTCGCGGCCTGTAGTCCATTCAATGTCTCTTGTGCAATTGTCTGTCCATCTGATAAAGATGTTCCATCTAAATCAATAGCGATAATTCTTTTCATTTTCTAACCTCCTATTTTCTCATTTAGCATATCACATTTTTATTTTATCGAAAAGAAAGGATCCTTCTCTTACAAAGCAATCCAAATTATCCGATAAAATGCTGACTTTTTGATAGATATTATATGATATATTTAGTATGTATCGAATACACATAAGATTACAATGAATCACTTTACTATACTTGTTTTCAAGTTATTCGAATAGTTGCTACTTTCAAAGACTGATAGAGAAAACTTTCATCCTTATTTAAAACCAAGATACCACTTACTTAGGAGGTTTACATTATGATAATTCAAAAGGTTCTTCCTTTTACTGATTCTTTACTTGAAAAAGCTGTTCGTCGTGGTAGTATCGCTATTGATGCTACTGTTGGTAATGGTTATGATACAAAAAAATTAGCCTCACTCGTGGGCCCAAGAGGGCATGTATTTGGCTTTGATATCCAGTCAACCGCAATTAAAAACACGCACCAACTTCTTGAATCACACAACTTACGTAAACAAGTCACATTATTTAAATCTGGACACGAACATTTTACGAACCATGTCCCAAGCACATTCCAAGGAAAAATTCAAGCTGCTATTTTCAATCTCGGTTACTTACCCGGTGGTCACCAACACATTGTCACCCAACCTGAAACAACTATTGCAGCAATTGAACAAATTTTACCCTATTTAGCTACTCAAGGAATTCTTATTCTCGTCATTTATCATGGGCATGATGCTGGAAAAAAAGAAAAAAGTGCGCTTTTAACATATGTACGCACACTTCCCCACTATGAATATTATGTTTTACAATACGAATTCATCAATCAAAGCAATGATGCTCCTCTCGTTGTTGTTATTGAAAAACGTAAACAGATGAATCGCTAAATATATAATTCACTACATTACTATAAACAATTTGTACTTCGAGGTCGTCGCTTTGTTAGAAGCTCTTCTCGCTGCAGTGCATCTTTAAACATGATTATCGTAATTTCTTCCGGAGTTACTTCCATTCCTGTTCGAACCCATTCACGAATCATACCGAACATCCCAAAAATATGGAATGCTTGAATAAAGGGACTCAACTCTTCTTCAGGCTCGATACTTTTTTCAAAAAAACCATAAAATGCCTCTAATAATAGATGTAATAGTCGATTTTGATATAGTTGTTTAAACAACTGATCGTTCACATAAAAAAATGTCATGAAAGCAACTGCGCCTTCCATAGTCGGTGGTTGCTTTTTTCTTAATGGCTCCGGTAATTGATTTTCCCATTCTTCAAGCATATATTGGAGCTTGAACACAATTACAGCTTCTTTCGTTGGAAAATAGCGATAGTATGTTGCACGCCCTACATTTGCCAATTTAGTAATTTCAGTAATTGTAATTGATTCAAAATCTTTTGTTTCTAGCAACCGCAGCAAACTATCTGCAATGCATTCTTTTAAAAAATTTGTTCGTTTATCAATTGTTTTCATGAGACAAAACCACCCTTTTGTTTCTTTTCTTTTCAGATAACTTGACGATACGACCTAGATGTAGTATTTTATGAAAAATGATACATTCGTCTCACTATGAGACATTTGTTTTATTTATTATGACGAACAAACAAACAATTGTCAACTTGGAGGGAGATTTTATGAAAATTGTTTTACAACACATTCAAAAACGTGACTGGCTCTTTTTACTATTGAGCCTCATTTTTATTGTGTCACAAATTTGGTTGGATTTGCGTATTCCAGAATACATGTCTGAGATTACACGTTTAATTCAAACACCGGGAAGTGAACTTAGCACGATTTTAACAAGTGGGTTCTACATGTTATTATGTGCTTTTGGTAGTATGGGTGCTGCCATTTTCACAGGATTTTTTATTGCTAAAATTGCCGTTGGAGTTTCAATGCGGCTACGTGGATCATTATTTGATAAGACTTTAGATTTTTCAATGGCGGAAATGAATCAATTTTCAACTGCTAGTCTCATTACCCGTTGTACTAATGACGTTACACAGGTGCAAATGTTAGTTGCCATGGGATTACAAACATTTATCAAAGCACCAATTTTAGCAGTTTGGGCAATTATGAAAATTTCAAGTTCTGCTAGTGCCTGGACAATTACAACCGCTATTACAGTCGTAATTATCGTTATTATTTTAAGTTGTGCTATCGCAATTGTTTATCCAAAAACAATTCGCTTACAAAAATTAACTGATCAATTAAATCGAATCACACGTGAACACTTAACTGGACTTCGTGTCATACGTGCATACAACGCAGAACCATTTCAAACACAAAACTTTGAAGATGCAAATGCTACTTTAACAAACACAAACTTAGCTATTAACCGTACGATGGCATTCCTAACACCAGTTTTAACCTCAGTATCTTCGGGGCTATCACTTGCCATTTACGCAGTAGGTGCATTCTTAATTCAGGATGCCATCGGACCTGATAAACTTACATTATTTTCAGATATGATTGTCATGTCATCATATGCTATGCAAGTTGTCTTCTCATTCATTATGCTCGTGTTTACATTTATCATGTTACCACGTGCAATGGTTTCATTGCGACGTATTACCGAAGTGCTTTCAACAACTAGTTCAATAGTAAATGGAACAGAAACAGAAGGAACTATCCCAGGAACAATTGAATTCCGCAATGTTACCTTTGCCTATCCTGATGCTGAGGAAGCTGTCATTGAGAACATCTCATTCACCGCTAATAAAGGAGAAACTGTCGCCTTCATTGGTGCTACTGGTAGTGGAAAAACAACATTACTTCAAATGATTCCACGCTTCTATGATGCGACAGCTGGTCAAGTATTGATTGACGGTATTGATGTAAAAGACTTTGATATCCATGCACTTCGCAACCGCATGAGTTACATTACACAAAAAAGTACACTTTTCAGTGGAACAATCACTGATAATATTGCCTATGGAGATAATGGAATTTCCGATATTTCATCTGAAAGTATTATTCGTGCAGCTCACATCAGTCAAGCAAAAGATTTTATTGAACAAAAAGAAGGAACATACGATGCGCATGTTGCTCAAGGCGGATCAAACTTCTCTGGTGGACAAAAACAACGTCTTTCTATTGCCCGCGCGATTGCTCGCGATCCACAAATTTATTTATTTGATGATTCGTTCTCAGCACTTGATTATAAAACTGATAAAGTTTTACGCCAAGCTTTACGTGAAGTTGCACAAGATGCAACTATGCTCATTGTCGCACAACGTATTGGGACAATCCGCAATGCCGATAAAATTATTGTTTTAGAAGATGGAAAAGCGGTTGGTATTGGTACACATGATCAATTAATGGCAACATGTCCTGTATACCAAGAAATTGCTCTTTCACAATTATCACAGGAGGAGTTAAACTAATGAAAGCAACATTACAACAATTATTTGCCTATTTAAAAAGTTACCGTCTCCTACTCATCATTGCTATTATTCTTGCAAGTATGAGTGCTGTATTTGCAGTTATTACACCTGATTTCTTAAGTGAAATCACAACTGAAATCCAAGCTGGACTTATTGGTGACATCAACATCGATACTATTTTAAAACTGACTTTTACAGCTGCACTTCTTGTGCTTGGTAGTATGATTTTTGGCTTCATCCAAAATTTTATGATGGCAACTATCTCACAACGCACATCACAACGCCTTCGCAGTGATATCAATACGAAAATTGATAAAATTCCACTCGCTTATTTTGATCAAACAACATATGGTGAAACATTAAGCCGTGTTACAAACGATGTTGACACATTAGCAACAGCATTGAATAATAGTATTGGTCCATTAATTAGTAGTGTCATCATGATTATCGGAACATTATTCATGATGTTCTATACAAACTGGATGATGGCAATTGCTGGCTTATCAGCAACAGTTTTGGGATTTGTATTAACCGGACTCATTATGAAAAAAAGTCAGCCATTCTTCTTGGCACAACAAAAAGAGCTTGGTGAATTAAACGGTCAAATCGAAGAAGTTCTCACTGGACAAACTGTTGTCAAAGCTTACAATAATGAAGCAAACGTTCGTGCTACCTTTCATGCCAAAAATACTGACTTGTATGAAAGTGGATGGAAAGCACAGTTCTTATCTGGACTCATGATGCCAATCATGGGATTTATCTCGAATTTCGGATATGTTGTCGTCTGTATTACAGGAGCAGCACTTGTTTTAAATGGCTCAATTGAAATCGGTGTTATTGTCGCATTCATGCTCTATGTTCGCCTTTTTATGAATCCTCTTGGTACAATGGCTCAAGCCTTTGGTGCACTCCAACCTGCTACTGCTGCTGGTGAGCGCATCTTTACCCTGCTCAATGAACCAGAACTTGTTGATGAGTCACAAAAAATAAAACATCTCACAAATGTTACTGGTGATGTAACGTTCACAAATGTCAACTTTAGCTATAATGCGGAAAGAACAATTATTAACAACTTCTCAGCGCATGTTGAATCAGGACAAAAAGTCGCTATTGTTGGGCCAACCGGTGCTGGTAAAACAACGCTAGTAAATTTATTAATGCGCTTCTACGAACTAAACAAAGGTACTATCGCTATTGACGGTGTCCCTCTTGCTGACTTAACACGTGAAAATGTCCATGAACTCTTTGGAATGGTACTCCAAGATACATGGGTCTTTGAAGGAACAGTACGCGAAAATATTGTCTACGCTACACCAAACGTGTCAGATGCACAATTAAAAGCTGTGTGTAAGGAAGTTGGGCTCTATCACTTCATTAAAACTTTACCACACGGATTCGATACAATTCTTGATGAAAAAACAGCATTATCTGCAGGACAAAAACAATTAATTACGATTGCACGTGCTATGATTGAAAATGCCCCATTGCTTATTTTAGATGAAGCAACATCATCAATTGATACACGTACTGAAAAAATTATTCAAAATGCGATTGATACGTTAACATCTGGACGTACTTCATTCGTAATTGCTCACCGTTTATCAACAATCAAAAATGCAGATGTAATCTTTGTTATGAAAGATGGAGATATTATCGAAACTGGTAGCCATGATGAACTCATCGCCGCCAAAGGGTTCTATTGCGATCTCTATAACAGCCAATTTGATACATCAGAATAAAAAATGCCACACGAGCATAGACTCGTGTGGCATTTTTATATACTTAAAACTTTACTGTAAAGTTTCTAGTATGATCGACTGTTAAAGTTCCATTTGATTGGAAATAATCCATAATTAACTCACCAATATCAAGATTAATATCTTTTACTACTTCTGCATTTTCATACGCACTATACACAGCAGTATTTGTTGCACGATAATTATTCATAGCAATGGTGTATGTTTGTGATAAGTCAAGCAGTGTTCCATCCATTGTCAAAAGGGTCACACGTGATCCTACTGGTTGGTGCACATCAATTTCATAGCAAAAACCACCGAACATATCGTAATTATAATGTTGTTTTTTTGGAATGATAAATTCATCACTTACACCAAGTTCTCCATCAATGATTTCAAAATATGATGCCGCTTTTTCAACTGCTTCTTTTAGTTTTTCACCGGTAATAGCTAAAACTTTCAGTGTATTTGGATATGGATAATTCACAATCACATCACGAATTGTTACCGTTTTTTTGAATCCAATCGCATTATCAAATAGTGATGTCGCTGAAAATTGTGCACCAGATGTGTCAATTTGAATTTTATGTAATAATTGTACAAATGGATGTCCATCAATGCGTGCTTGAAAAACATCATCAATCAACATATCTTCATCAAAACTCCCTATTTTTTGATCGAGATAAATAGCTAGCTTTTCATGTTCTTTCGTGAAAATTTGTTCTAACTTCGGATCAATCACAACATCTAATGTATCTGTTTCAACAAGTTGTGCAGTTACTTCACGTGTAGCTGTGTCTAAAACAAGTTTTCCGAAGTTCTGCCCATTATTTAACGGTTGTGAACAGATAACATCACCAATTTTCGTCATAAATGAACGGTGTTGGTGACCACTTAAAATCATATCAATCGAAGCAAACTTTTCTAATAATTCGCTTGCTTGATTTTCTTTTGTTAGCTTTTCTGTTGGCATCATCGTCTCATCTAAACTTTTTTCAAATCCACCATGATAACACACAATAATATAATCTGCCTCAGCCTGTAATTGCGCTTCATATTTCGCATACATTTCAACCGGATCCAAAAACGAAACACCTGCAATATTTTGATCATTCTCCCAGTTCGGAATAAAACTTGTCGTTAAGCCAATACATGCTACTTTAAATCCGTCATAATCAAAAATTTGGTATGGACGTGTTTGCAAATCAAGTCCTGTAATGTTTGCATTAATGACACGGTCCGCTACTTTTTTATAGCCATTGTATAAATAATCAAGTCCATAATTAAATTCGTGATTCCCAAGTACGTACGCATCAAAATCAAGTGCCGATAATGCATCAATAACAACATTGTGATCATACTTTTGCTTTGATAAAAAGTGCGTGAATGGTGAACCTTGAATTAAATCACCACAATCAACTTTCAAAGCCGCATCATAGTTTTTTTGATCTTCTTGGATATAACTTCCAATTTTTAAAATTCCTAAATTTTGGTCACTGACATAATTCGTTGGATATACATATCCGTGTAAATCAGTAGTGTGATAAATAGCTATACGCATGTCTGTAACTCCTCTCATATCGAACAAAAGAAGAGTGCGAAACTCGCACTCTCCTCTGCCGTTCTTCTATAATAATAACAGAAATTTTTGGAATTACCAAATTGATGCTAAAGAAGTTTTAAATGCTTCTAATTTTTCTGTTACGTCCACTGTTGGATCAGCAAGAATTCCTTCTAACATTGTTGAAGATTCTTTATAAGCTGCGTTTGCACCTTCAACTACAGGGTTTGTAAATAAACCTTGCGTAGCTTCTTCTAAGATTGGTGTTACTAAACTTCCATTTGTTTTGTACTCATCTGATTCAAGTACACTTGTACGTACTGGTACATATCCTGTATCAGTTGCCCAAGTTAATTGACTTTCAGCTGTAGTTACAAATTTTAAGTATTCAAATGCAGCTGTTTTTTGCTCAGCAGTTGCGCTATCGAATACGTATAAATCAGTTCCTTGTTGGATTTTATTCGTTGCTGGGAATGGTGCAACACCAACTTCAAATTTACCGTCTACACCTTGAGTAACGAATGATTCACCAGCATTTGAACCAATGTACATTGCTACTGTTTCACTTGCGAATGGTCCTGATAAATATTTGTCAGTTCCAGCAATACGGAAATATCCGTCTTTAATTCCGTCTAAGTAATAGTTCACTGCATCTTGTGACGCTTGACCAGTTACATCAAATTCATTGTTGTACACTTCACCTTCATTTGTAATGTACGTTGTATAGTAATTACTTAATGCATCAAATCCAGCTCCCGCAATCCCTTTTTCTGCTTGAATTGTTTTTGAAACTTCAGTTAACTCTTCTAACGTTGTCGGTGCTTCTAATCCTAATTCATCTAATAACGTTTTGTTATACCATAACACTTCTGTTGATTTGTTGAATGGAATTGCATATGTTTGATCGCCAAAGATTGTTGCTTCACGGAATCCTTCTACGATATCTTCATAGTCATCAAATCCGATTGTTTCATTTGTAATGTACTCATCTAAAGCAAGTACTAAACCATCATTAACTGCATTTAACATCCAGTCTGGATATGCTTGTGTTAGTGTTGGTAAGTTTTCTGGACTTACTTGTGTAGCTGTTAACTTTTGTTGTAAATCTGCATAGCTCGATTGATTTTGTAATGTTACTGTAATGTTTTCATTTTCAGCCATGAATTGCTCAGTTAACTTTGTTAATGACTCTTCTTGTGCACCGTTCATCGCATGCCAGAATGTAATTTCTACTGGTTCTGTGATTTCTGTTACGATGTCACTGTTCGTTGTTCCCCCGCTCGTGCTACCGCATCCACTTAAGATTCCGACTACTAATGACGAAACGATCAATTTCTTTGCTAATTTCATTTTGTACCCTCCATAATGTCATGAAATTTTTAAATTGTTTGTCCTTTTTCTGGTAAGAAAACTTCACCAAAATTATTATATAATTTTTCTGGTCTAAACGAATGAATTGGTACTAACACCTTTGGTTCAATCATATCAATCACTGAGATTAAATCTCTTGGATGTGCATGACCACTACATGATGCTAAAACAAATTCAATGTTATGTGCAGCAAAATTATCGATAAAAGGCTGATAAGCTGGATCAAATTCACCTAATGGCTGTGCATTTGAATGGACATAAATCCCACCTGATTGCATTTTATCTATATATTTAATGGCATTTGTTTCCAATTGCCAGAAAAAGCGTGTTGTGTCTTGAAGAAGTGTTTCAAAAGCAATTTGCTTATCTCCTTCAAGATTATAGTTAATATCATCTAATTGATAATAAAAAGCATCAAATCCTGTTGCTTGTTTTACGACATATGCCGAATACGCATCAAGTACAACTGTACGTGGACATGTTTCAATTAATTGCATAATTCGTTCAACATTTGCAATATAATAATTAAAAGTCATTTGTTTATCAGGATTCTCTTGAACAAGCGTTTGTAAACGTTTCATTAACGCCGGCTCATTCAAATCACCTTTTTCTCCAACTTCACTATCAATTTCTTGAAAAGAGACGCTCACACCCTCAATGATTAACATATCACAGTGCTTACTCGCTTCACAAAAAGCAAAAGTATCTTCAGGACGATATCCATGAATACGTAAGTCTCCAGTGTATGCAATTGTCATATCTGGTGTTTGTATTAATAATCCACATGCACCATACGCATCATGGTCAATTGGCATCACCTTCACTTGAATTGATCCAACCGATACAATTTCATTATGATCAACACCAACAATATCGCGTGTATTCTTTCCATCAACTGGATTTACACGTGGAAACAAGAAATCATTATTAATATTTAACGTATTTAATAACGATTTTGTTCCTTCCAATGTATAACATGGGATAGCTGGATCTAAATAATTAATAATTTTTGTATGATCTAAATGAACATGTGAAACAAATACCGCTGTATTTACAAACGGATTTTCACTCTCTTGTTTATACCCTGTTAATTCAATAGCTGGGTCAAAAATGTGTTCGACATATGTCACAAGTTTTGCATCAAGTAATTGTTGTAACGTCTCCGGTTGCTCTGGTAATGCTGGATTATACTCACTTCCAAAATCGAAGAAGATACGGCTATCTTCATAAGCAATTTCAATCAATGTTCCACCAATTGTACGTAACCCTGAATGGAACGTAATGTTTGTTTTTTTATCCTTTAACACCACTCTTAACAACTCCTCGAATAATTTGTTTACGGAAAATAAAATAAATAATCAAAATCGGAACAATTGTCATCGTTGATGCTGCCATTTGTAATTGAACGCTTGTTCCACTCTCAGTGGCAAACGAACTTAATCCATTACTTAATAAACGCATCTCTTTTGAATTTGTTACTAAGATCGGCCATAAGAAGGCGTTCCATCCGTTGATAAAACTCAAAATTCCCATTGTAAATAATGCTGGTTTTCCCATTGGCACTAAAATTTTCCAAATAAATTCCAGATCACTACACCCATCTACTTTTGCTGCCTTGTAGTATGACAGTGGAACACTCGTTAAGTATTCTTTCAAGTAGAAGATATAGAAGACGCTTGCCAATGATGGGAAAATGAGTGCTTGATATGTATCAAGTAATCCCATTTTGGCGATAGTTTGATAATTCGTGAACACGACTACTTCATACGGAACCATTAATAAGGCAATCATTCCCATTAAGATAAGATTTTTAAAACGGAACTCAAGCTTTACTAAAGCAAAAGCTGCTAATACAGATGTAACCAATGTTCCTAATGTTGATGCTCCTGCAACAAAGATCGTGTTAAAGAAGTATCGATCAAACGGTGCTTGAGCCAATGCAATCTTAAAGTTTTCCCACTGAAATTCAGCTGGGATAAGCGTTGGCGGAATACTTGTCGCCTCTTGGAACGTCATCAAACTCGCTAAAATCATGTAGACAAACGGGAATAACGTTACAAACGCCATGACAATAATAAATGTGTATGATAAAAATGAATATGCTTTCTTCATGTTTTCACCTATTTAGAAATTCGCTTTAAAACTTTGTTTTGAATTAAAGTGAATAGTAGTATTAATAAGAATAAAATAACGGCTGCTGCCATCCCTTGTCCATAACGATTTTCAACATAAAATTTATTGAAAATATAAAACACGGCAGTTGTCGCACTATCAGCAATTCCAGCTTTTCCATTAAAGACAGCATACACTTGTGCATATACTTTAAAGGCACTGATAAAGTTGACAATTGATAAGAACGTAATAATTGGCAACATTTGTGGGAGCGTAATTTTGAAAAATTGCTCAATTTTTGTTGCACCAAACATGTCGGCTACTTTGTAGTAGCTCTGATCTACATTCCGCAAACCTGACAGGAGAATAATAATATTAAATGCTAAGCTTGACCAAATTCCAAAAATAATCAAAGTTGTTAAACTCATTGATGGACTATCTAAGAAGTTAATTGGCCCAACATTAATAAAACTCAGTAGATGATTAATAAATCCATACTCTCCATTCATCAAAAAACGGAAAACAACCCCCACAGCAATGATACTCGTTAAATATGGAATAAAGAAAATCGTTTCAAAGAAATCTTTATATCTAATTTTTTCATAAATTGTTACCGCGATGAACATAGCAATAATGAGTCCAACTGGTACAACGATAAATGAATAAATAGCCGTATTTGATAATGCCGTATGGAATTTCGGATCTTGTAATACAACTTGGAAATTTTGTAATCCATTGAAAGTTAAATTATTTAAGCTACCTTTAAATAAAGAGAGCTTTACTGTTTGATATAGTGGATAAACATTGAAAATTGCAATAATCACTAATGCTGGAAGTAAGAAAAACCATGCCTGTGGTGAATTTTCAGCGCGATATCGATAAAACTTTTTCATTAGTATACTCGCTCTCCATTCTCTTCGAATAGGTAGATACCATTGTAATCAATTGTGAATCCTACTGTCGCTCCTTCATCTGTACTATTACTAATTTCAGTAATTGATTTCGCATTCACACCATTCGCTGTAAAGTTTAAGATGCAGTCTTTTCCAATTAATTCATTTGCTTCAATTATTGTTGTAAATAATGAATTTCCCGTTGTCGGAATAAAATATTCTGGACGGATTCCAACATAATACTTTGTTTTATCAATCGATGCTTTTATACGATCAACTGCTAAGTGAGCCAAGTCAATTGAGAAGTCTCCTCCCACTAATTGATTTCCATGTTTTTCCATTTCAAAAATATTGATGATTGGGTTCCCCATAAATTGGGCAACAAATAAATTGGCTGGTTCTAAGTATAAGTTTTGTGGTGCATCGAACTGCTGAACGACACCACCATTCATCAAAACAATGCGATCACTAATTGATAACGCTTCTTCTTGGTCATGCGTTACAAAGACAGTCGTAATACCAATTTCTTTCACAAGACGGCGAATTTCTTCACGAATTTTCAAACGTAAACGTGCATCTAAATTTGAGAGTGGTTCATCAAGTAATAAAATTTTTGGATTTTGTACAAGTGCACGTGTTATCGCGACACGTTGCTGCTGTCCTCCTGACATTTCACCCGGTTTCTTGTCAGCTAACTCTTCAATACTTGTGATTTTCATATATTTTTTCGCAATTTCGATTGCTTCTTTTTTCGACTTTTTATTTTTTCCGACAACGAGTGGAAACATCACGTTTTCTAATACTGTCATATGTGGATATAATGCATAATTTTGAAACACAAGTCCGATATTGCGATCTTTTGGATGCTTATCAATAATTGTTTCACCGTCAAATTTAATATCTCCACTTGTTGGATCAAGTAATCCTGCAATTAAATTTAAAATAGTTGTTTTTCCACAACCACTTGGACCAAGTAAACAAACAAGTTCACCTTCATTGATTTCTAAATTGATGCTCTTAAGTGCTTCATATTGGTTATCATACACTTTGCGTAAATTTTCAATTTGTATCATTATTACACCTCTAATTATTGAAATACTTGTCAGCTAGAATTAATTCGTTCAAATACTCATCATTTCCTAGTCGTTGCATCTTTTTGTTTTAATCAACAACTTCTGACTTGTGGTTTTTTCACTTTGTTATTAATAATATCATAAATTGAATCAAAAAAATCCTTTTTAACACAATATTGACAAAAAAAAGAAAATTTCCTCTTTTTTTTGTATTTATTACAAAAACACTGTGATTTGTGACCAAAAAAATACATTTACAGGATATTTTGCCACTTAAACAATCAAATATTTTGCTTATTTAAGCAATTTAATTGCTCGTTTTTCATTTGAAAATTTTTCATTTATTTGACATTTTATTATTTCTTATAGTATGTTTAAATGTTATATTTTTACTCTTTTTTTAATTTGAATTTCAAACAAAATAAAAAACACTACATCCTTTATTTTTAATGCAGTGTTTTTCCATACATGTTCATATTACTTTATATACTGCCATATCATGATTTCATTTTACGTGTAAGATTCCAAATCGATAAGCAAGCGAAAATCCCTGCTGTAACTATGAGTACACTAATGCTCACCCAAGGTTGGACAATCGTATCACCAAAAACGAGCTCAACTCCCATAAACTGCTTAAATGTTTCCACCGCACTTGCTGGCGCATTCGCAAAACTCGTATTCATTGGCCCTTCCATCAACACTTGTCGAAAGAGTGCAGCTGCGTGTGAAATTGGAAATATTTTAATCACAAATTGAACCGAGTCATGCAGGTTTCCGATTGGTATATAGATACCAGCTAAAAACCCAATCAATGTACCAACGATTGTACTAGCAGTTGTAAAAGCCGCATTACTTTGAAAAAACGAAACGAAAAACAAGACAAATGCCGCATTTGAAATAGTTGTAATTACAATGAGTCCTAATACCTTCAGCATTGTTTGAAACCCAATCAATTCCCCACCATTTACTAATAGATATAACTCAACTAATACAAGTGTAATCAGGCTCATAATCACACCAATTATTATCGCACTACTAATATAACCACCTAAACGTTGCCCTGTTGTCATTGGGCAAGCGATAAAATCTTTTGTAATCTTTTTCGTTTTATCTTCAATCATAATTCCAAATGCACCCATAGTTGTAGTGACCGGTGTCACAGCTAGCATACCAGCCATAATCCATGCATCCATCAGTTGTCGTGTGTCATTCATTCCTGATTCAGACAGATTTTTTGACCACACATCACCTAAAAACAGTGCATACATACCAATAATAATAAACACCGCAAGCAATGAAAAAAAGACAGCCGAGCGATCACGGAAAAATATTTTCAAATTTCGAATAGTAAAACTCACCATCACTCATCATCCTTTCCAATAATGGCTATAAAAGCATCATCCATCGTCCCTTTTAACACTTCAAAGCTATCGATTAAATCCGTGTATTTCTCTAAAATAGGTAATGCCGCTTTCGTTGTTGGAATATCAATTATAATTGAATCAGCCTGTATTATATAAGGCATATCTAACTGCTTCACATATCCTTCAAGTTCAGCAATATCATCAGTAGATATGATAAGTTTATCTTTAGCATATAAATCTTTTAATTGCGATGGTGTTCCTTCAGCGACAATTTCACCATTATCAATAACAACAACATAATCCGCTCGTGCTGCCTCTTCCATATAGTGCGTTGTTAAAAAAACAGTCATTTTTTGTTGTCGTTGAATCATTTGAATTGTCTCCCAAACAGCTTGACGTGTTTGAGGATCTAATCCTGTTGTTGGTTCATCCAAAAATAAAATTTCGGGAGTGTGGATAAGTGCTCGTGCTATATCACAGCGTCGTTTTTGTCCACCTGATAACTTCCCATACGGCCTTTTTAAAAGATTAACAATTCCCGTTGTTTGAGCAGTTTGCATGATTGCTACTTTCAGATTGGTTCCATGTAATCCATACATACTTCCTCGAATTGCTAGATTTTCTTCAACACTCAACAATTCATCTAATACACCAGTTTGAAAAACTGCACCAATTTTTTTCCTAATTATATTATCATCTTTTCCAACATACTGCTCATCTATTTGAATTGTTCCACTGTCCGCTTTCAACAACGTACAGATAATATCAATTGTTGTCGATTTACCTGCTCCATTTGGACCTAAAAAAGCAAATAATTGTCCAGGTTTTACCTGTAAATTAAGACCTTTTACTGCTATTACTTCACCATAACATTTGTTTAAATTCACTATTTTAATTTTCTGGTTCATCCTAAATCACCCTCATTCAAAAAAATAATTTGTATGAGTATACAGGATTATGCTATAAGACACAATAAAACACACACATTTTACTTCGTAATTCTGTGTGTGTATACGTAACTTTCCCTTATTGCCTTGGAAATAATTATTTCAATAGTGCTTTTATTCCATCTGCAACAAATTCAACTTTTGTGCCGACAATAACTTGAGCTGTTGTTCTATTTAACTTCATGACCCCTTTTGCACCAATTTTCTTTAATGCAACTTCATTGATCATGCTTGAATCTACAACGTCTAGACGTAAACGTGTCGCACAATTATCAACTTTTACAATATTGTCTGCCCCGCCGAGATATTCAATATAGTGCTCGTATAACTCTTGTTCTGTCAGTGATAGCTTTTGATTCATATCTTCTAATACTTCATCATCTTTTTGACAACGAAATACCATAATTTCCTTAGACATAGCTAGCTTTTTAATAGTTTCTTGATTGAATTATTCACTTTTTGAAAAAGCTTTCTTTCTATCAACTACAGAACCTTAACTTTTTGATTATCTAGCTATTCATTTTTACTTATCTATACTCTTCCATCAATGTGTAAACTTTGCACATGAACTCTATTCGACTGCTCACATTTGTTCAAGATAATATTTTGAACTATTTCTATTTTGGAAAATGTTGATTTATGAATGATATTGAAAATTTCGAAACAAAAAACCTCCACGCTGACGTTGTATTTTAGCGTGGAGGTTTTATCTGTTGGATTATATGTAGTTGTTTGATAGTTACTACATGTGCCTACGCTCCATAACGTGATTCAGCCTACGAGTGTTCGCAAAAACGAAAGAAGATACGGGCGGCATCTCAGCTACCTGTATCTCCTTCCTAATTTTGCCTACCACACTCGTTGCTGACTTAATACTTGGTTTTCAGCATCGGCTTCATCACTTAGTGGATTTGAAACGTGCTTTCTGCTATCCTTCTTTACTTAGTGATAGCACCGCAATCAGTCACTCTTATTTATTCCCACTCAAGAAATTTTATGTTTTATTAACTCATCAAACCGCTATTTTACTAAGTTTTTCGCTTGTTAGCAAATGCAAAAATAGGTTATTTTTAGAAATATGTGTATCAAAAGTGTATCACTAAAATATACTCTGTAGCCTTTTGATTCAAAACTATAATTTCATAATTTTTTATACGGATACTCTCTCAAAAACTAATTATTTATTATATATAGGATACTTATCTGTAATTAAATTGTTTTCACACACTATTGCAACACTATATTTTGCTCTCGTTACAGCAACATAGAATTTACACTTGATTTCAAAACTAGTAAAATCTTTATCCTTAAACAACCAATCCGTAATTCCCTTTGTTGGGTATATTAACACTCTATCCCGTGTGGCTCCTTTAGATTCACCAAAGTTCTTTACCTCATAGTAAGAATTTACCTCTTTGGCTCTAGAATACCTTAATTGTGTTGGACTAAATTCTCTTAAATATTTATCGATATCTTTTTCTCTTACAAGAAAAATACCGTCATGATTAGTGGTTTCTACCTGCAAAGCCTTACAGGGAGGATATTCAGGAAAGATCGTGTTTGCAAATAAGCAGATAATTTTATTATTCCGCCAGCTGCCGTTAAGCGTTTCCAAATCAATATTGCAATTACTTTTTTTACACTCATTTTCTACAAATTTTTGAATTTTACCATCAGAATATTTTTTGTATTTATCTGAAAAATGTGTATGGTAAGTTACTTGTCTTGGGTCTCCAGAAATTTTCACATTAGAACTACTTGCAAATAACAATTTAATAATTTCCAAATCATAACCTGCCATATCTTGTACTTCATCAATATAAATATTTTTAAAAAGAGCAGATATACGTTCGATTACATAACCATTACTTTTTTCATTGCAACGAATTACGAATTTTGAAAGTTTGTCAGAATATATTTGAAAATCTTTTGTAAAGTAGTGCGACTCAATCTCATCTTCTTTGAAGTAAACAGAGATCTTTCCGTTTTTTTTATAGTTTAACCCTGATTTTTTATTTACAAGAATCAAACCATCTATTGGATTAGATGTTAGTTTCCCTTGATATGGCTTTGCTCCATGTTCAATTAAAAATGAAAACCACGTTCTAACCGTAACATGTGATGGTACGATTCCATGATTTAGTTCAATAAATTTATTGATTATTTCTTTTTCATTTTCTTCTGTAAAAGTAGTTATTAATACTGTGTTTTTACACTTAATAGCTTCTTTCACTAAAAGTGTCGTTTTCCCAGCACCAGCAGATGCAATTAACAATTCATTTTTCATCGGAGTGCCCTCAAAATATACTCTGGATATTGAATGTTGCTACCATAAGAAAAGATTTTCAAGGCACAATCCGTTTTATTTTTTTTCATATATTTGTGCATATCATCTTCAGATAAATAACTAGTAGAAAATATTGAATTAAATGTTTGTAAACTATTTACTCTGAGAAGCAACGGTTCTAATGTATTGTAATTAAAATTTTTCTCATTCTTTTTATCAAGTTTCAATTCACCTGTATACTCATTTTCATCAAAACAAATTTCTATATTATCTTTTTTATTACTGCCAATATAATCAGCATATTTTCGCTTTAGCGCACCTAAATTACCATCATTATCAGTAACGACTTTTACCGGTAAGTCTAGGTGCTTAGCAATCTCCAAAAACCGAAGAAAAGATGTTCCAACAGAAATTATTTCAACTCCATCTTCAACAGGGAGTCTTCCCTCATTACTATCCATATACGCTCTTTGAAGAACTAACTCATCCGAATCTCCTTCAACCAATATTGCTTTTTTACAAAGTATCAGTCTTAATGTATCATAGCCTGCAATTTTTTCGAAAAAATCTTTTGACTCTAAACCATTGAAACGTATAGTTTTTTTGTTGTTTAACAGTATCAAATTATCTAGTCCTAGTTTATTAGATACGAAGCTACTATGTGTAGACACGATAATTTGTTTATCATCGTAGTTTTCTTTGATATTCTTTAATAATTGATTCAGTCTTGTATGGCTAATATGGCATTCAGGTTCTTCTAAAAGAATAATAGTTGACGACTCAGCTTTTTTATTAGATAATGCTAAATCTGTTTTTACTATTGCCTGTTCTCCTTTTCCAATAAAGTCAAAAGGTATATTATCTAGTTGAGTTATTAAGCTCCCCTCCCATGTCGAGCGTGAACCCAAATCAACAGTCAACTCTATCTTTTTATCACTCAATTTGGATATACCCGTTATTTTACTATTTATATCCGTTATTGAAGCATCTTGAGAAAAAGTTTCTTTTACTTTTCTATATGCTTGAGCAACTTTTGTCTTTTCATCTGCTTCAAGTATATTTTGGACGATTCTAGATATATATATATCTGATCCATTTTGAAACTTACTAAAACCAACATCAATAAATGATGATTTGATAGGAATACTTCTAGAAGTCAATGCTTTCCTAGCAAACGAATACCACTCTACGTCATAATATTCTATTGGCAAGCTTACTAAATCACGAGCATTAACTAATGATTCATATTCTTCTTTATATTTTTCATCTAATGCAATCTTTAAACCAATTCCACTAACCTTTCCAACAGTTGCTTTTTCCGAAAATTTATCACCCTCTAAAATAGGATAGGTATCATTCATATATAATTCAATAAGAATATATGGTGGTTCTACAGAAATACCACTATTAATATTTTTAATATATTCTGAAACTACTTCATAATTAAATAAATATTGAGTAAGGTTTCCACGCAATTGTTTCCCTCTAAACATGCCACTTAAAGATAAATGAATAGCTTCTAATATAGTTGACTTGCCTGCTTCATTGTTTCCTACTAATATATTAATTCCATTCTTAAAATCTAACAGAAAACTACCATTAATACATTTGAAATTCTCTATTTTAATTTTTTTTATCATTCTTTTACTCCCTTTATGCTGACGTGATCAAGTGTTTTGTACTATTAACTAATTGATAGTACAATTTAAACTTATGATGTAGATTGCATCCGAAAATTCTTACACTCCGCCACCGATTCCTTTGAACTTGTTCACAAACTGCGATATTTTTTCGAAAACTGTTTGTTTTTTTGTTAAGTAATTTGGATTAAGTGGACTCATTTTCGGTAGTATTTCGTTGAGTTCTGTCCCATTTTCACTCGCTGCCTCTTTTTTTAGCGAAACTAAAATATAACGTTTAGCTGCTTCCGTATTCAGTTTTTCATCACTGATCAGTTGCTCAGCTTCTCTTTTTTGTTCTTCGCGTGCAAATTTGAAAAACGCATCCATAATACTTACTTTATCTTTGAACTCATCTAAATCTGACTTGTTAATAAAATCAACGATTAACGATTCTTTCGCTCGATTCCCTGTACTTGACTTAATAATTCGGCGAACTTCTTCGATTAAGGCTGCTTTATCTTTCGTACCCTGATGTTTTTCAAAAATCAATTCTAAAATGTAATCAAGATTGATTTCTTGTGATTTCAGCAAATCAACTTCAAAGACAATATCGTCCCAATCAAATGTTGAATCATCTTGATCTTTACCGGCTTTTTCTCTACGTAACCATTCTCGAATATCATTATATGTTGAACGATAATCTTGTACCGCTCTTTCTGTTGGTACATTAATTGCCTGCATAGCGACAATATCCTCATCACTCACGTGGTGTAATGCTTTAAAAGCTTCAATTGCTTGTTCATCACTCGTATCGACCGCTTGCAGCGCTTTTAAGCTTGTAAATTCATCGTAGTTTTGAAGAATATTTTCCACACGTAAATATTCACCGAATAATTTCGCAAAAGCTTTTTTCGCTTTTTCAGTTTCAATTTCATCTATGTTTGGAAAACGTGATTGTAACTCATTCACTACTTCGATATAGCCACGACGTGCTTGATCAGTCAAAATATCTTTGAACCCTTCCATATATTCTTGATAGCTTTTTTCTAATACAACATTTTTGGTGTTTTTATCACCAAATAGTGTAATCGCATCAATCGTTGCTTGTTCTAAATTTCGAAATGTTACAATATTTCCAAAATTCTTTGTCGAATTGTAAATACGGTTCGTTCTCGAAAAGGCTTGAATTAAACCATGATAGCGTAAGTTTTTATCGACAAATAATGTGTTCAGTGCTGGTGCATCAAATCCTGTTAAAAACATACCGACAACAATTAACAAATCAACTTCTTGTTTTTTGACACGATTGGCAAGATCCCGATAATAATTTTGAAATTCTGTACTATCGACACCAAAGTTAGTTTTGAACATAGCGTTGTATTCTTTAATCGCAAATGTCAAAAATTCCTTTGCACTGCTGTCCATTGCTGTTAATTCAAATGTTTCATCCGAAATTTCACCTTTGGCACTTTGTTCTTCGTTCGCAGCAAAAGAAAAAATTGTTGCTACTTTTAAAGGCTTTTCGCTGCCTTTTTGTAACTCATTAAACGCCTCATAGTATAATTTAGCGGCATCAACACTACTCACCGCAAACATCGCATTGAAGCCTTTAGAACCGATGTGCATCCGATGCGTTTTGATTTTGAAATTATCTAAAATATATTGCGTAATTTCTTTAATTCTTTCAGGGTGTAATAATGCTTGCTTGTTTTCTTTTGCCGATAATTTCTCTTCGTCTTGCTCCATTTCAATCGCCTTAAATTTTGGACGAACATCATTGTAGTCAACTTTAAACTTTAATACCTTCTCATCTCGGATCGCATCCGTAATAACATAAGAATGTAATTCGCTCCCAAAAACCGATGCCGTTGTATCCGCACCAAGCGCATTATCAGGGAAAATTGGTGTCCCTGTAAAACCAAATTGGTAATACTTCTTAAACTTTTTATGGATATTCTTTTGAGCTTCACCAAATTGTGAACGATGTGCCTCATCAAAGATAAAAACGACTTGTTTGTTGTAAATTGGCAAATTTGCTTCACTTTTAATTAAGTTGTTGAGCTTTTGCAGTGTTGTCACAATAATCTTATTATCGTCTTTCCCTACATTACGCTTCAATCCAGCCGTACTTTCCGAACCATTGACACTGTCAGGCGAGAAACGTTGATATTCTTTCATTGTCTGATAATCGAGATCTTTTCGATCGACAACAAAAAAAACTTTATCGATAAAATCAAGTTCTGTCGCTAAACGAGCAGCTTTAAAACTTGTGAGGGTTTTTCCAGAACCGGTTGTATGCCAAATATAGCCCCCGCTCTCTGGTTTTGACCATTGTTTGGCTTCATAAGAGCTTTTGATTTTCCATAAAATTCGCTCTGTGGCCGCAATTTGATAGGGACGCATAATCAATAAGTTATTACTCGAATCAAAAACTGAATAATTCAGTAGCACATCTAACAACGTCTGCTTTTGCAAAAATGTTGCCGTAAAATCTTTTAAATCTTTAATCGGTGTATTGTCTGCTTTTGCCCAGTTCATCGTGAAATCAAAACTATTTTTATCTCGTTTTGTCGTATTCGCAAAATAGCGACTATCCGTTCCATTTGAAATGACACAAATTTGTAAATATTTAAAGAGTGAATTTTCGGCATTGAAGCTTTCTTTCGTATAACGATTCACTTGGTTGAATGCTTCACGAATCGCAATTCCTCTCTTTTTCAATTCTATTTGTACTAACGGTAAACCATTGACGAGAATTGTCACATCATACCTATTCTCTTGTGTTCCTTTCGCCTCAAACTGAGAAATAACCTGTACTTTGTTTTTCGCTTTATTGCGCTTATCCACAATATAAATGTTTTTGATCCGTCCATCGTCGAAAACAAAATCATAAATATAATCAGTATGAATTTTACGCGTTTTATCAAGATGATTATCACTTGGAGTGTCTAAGTATTCTTCACAAAATCGTTGCCACTCAGCGTCACTAAATTCAATATTGTTCAATATTTGTAATTGTGTACGTACATTGGCAATCATCGCTTGTGGTGTTGTTAAATCAGGGAGATTTTCATACCCCTGATTGACTAAATCAGCAATTAATTCGCGTTCCAATTCAGCTTCACTTTGGTGATAACCCGTTCCTTGGTCAGATATTTTACTGTACTTATCTAAAACAATAAAACTATTTGATTCCGCTATTGGTTTATATTCGGTCATCGATTCCCCTCCTATTTTTTATTTACAGCTATTATTTTCCCTTTTTTGACTTTTTATGTTAGGCATCTTGCTCAAGCTTAGGAAAATCTAACAACTTATCACGATAATATTCATATTGTTTATTTCTCACTTCAATCTCTGCAGGTAAACCTTGTGAAATATCATTGCACATTATATCAAAACGATCAAGAATATCGACAATACGTTGTTGCTCTTCTAGAGGTGGTACTGGCGCTAATAAATTCTCAATATTTCCTACTGCTAAACCAGGCTGCGCTCCCTTTGATTTATATTGATTTAAATCCATTGCTTTAAGCATATAAAATAAGTACTTCTGAAGGTATTCTTCTTTTCTGACGTGCTAAACTAAGTTGTACCAGGAGTGGAGAGTTAGTATAATAAGGTAATA
>CAMFJD010000029.1 GCA_945956935.1 uncultured Bacillota bacterium
ACCGCCGACCCTCTGCTTGTAAGGCAGATGCTCTCCCAGCTGAGCTAATCCTCCGATAAAATAATATAAATGGTGACCCGTACGGGATTCGAACCCGTGTATGCATGCGTGAAAGGCATGTGTGTTCAACCGCTTCACCAACGGGCCACGTTTTGCAACTGACGTTTGTTAACGCTAAGTGCATGATTTATATTAGTCTATTTATTGATTATTGTCAACGTTTTTTTTGATTTTTTTGTTTTTTTTGTTATTCCACTTTAAGAAAACGTTTTTTTGGTGATTTTATAACTATTTGAAGCGTAATTTTTCTTTGCAAATGTCAAAAAGAGGACAGTTTTGACACTGTGGATTTTTCGCCTTACAGTGATACCTTCCAAAGAAAATTGCTTGATGATGAAATTTTATCCACTGTTCTCGAGGGATTTTCCGTTTCAAATTTCGTTCAGTAGCAACTACATCACTCCCCTTGCGTACTAATCCAAGTCGTTGACTTACACGGTGAACGTGTGTATCAACCGCTAAAGCTGGGATGCCAAAACCAACTGATTGTACGACATTTGCTGTTTTTTGTCCGACTCCTGCGAGCTCTGTTAATGATTTTGCATCACTTGGAACAATTCCCGCGTGTTTTTCAACAAGCTGTTGACTTAATAATTGTAAATTTTTTGCCTTCATACGAAACAAACCAATCGTTTTAATATATGATTCAATATCAGATAATGGTGCTCGCATCATATCAAACGGTGTTGGATACGCTGCAAATAGCGTTGGTGTCACCTTATTTACATTTATATCTGTCGTTTGTGCAGATAACATCACCGCAACTAACAATTCATAATTATTTGTAAATGTTAGTTCACATTCAGCATCTGGATAAAGTTGTTCAAATACATCACATACCATTTGCACACGTTGTTCCATTTCCATTATCATTTCTCTCCTTCCTCAAGCCAATCGTAATAATAAAAATCAGCATCTGGTTCTACGTCTACTTGTATATGTTGCGTTTTTCGTTGATAGTGTTGTCGCTGTGCTTGAATTTGTTCAGCAGTTGTTAAACGTTTTTTTTGCCACTCTAGTAATATTTTATCGATATAACGAAAATTCAATACATTTGATAAGACCGATTCACGCAACGCTTCAATTAAGACTTCAGCAGAAAAACTATCTGCCCAATGACCAATCATCTCCATTTCCATACCAGAAAGTGGTCGACCAAATTCTTGTTCAAACATTACAATACAATCTGCCATTGTTTGTTGCTCTTTAACAAATTGCTGTTGTTCTACTTCTTCATCAATTAATTCAAAAACAAGTTCATATAATCGATCATACAATTTTGACACATCATATCGTTCTTGAATCACACCACCAAATGTCTGTGTTTCAATTATTAATAAATTTTTCTGCATAAGGTGTCGCATATATTGTAAACACTCTTCAACACTTTTCCCCATACGACTTGCCAATTCTTGATGACTTGGATAATAGTTTTGATCATTCGCAAAATCAAAAATCTGTAGCAAAAATACAAGTTCTGCCTCACTCATACCAAGTCTGTGATAGTATTGGATTAATAAACGTGAAATTGATAAATTTCCATTTTTAATTAATGTTAATGCTAATTCTTTATTCATATCTTCCCTCTTCTACATATAATAAACAGGCTCCACGTTCATTTACCAACGCTCCTGTATTAATCGCCTGTGCACACTCTTGTAAAGCTTGAGCAATCATGCATCCGTGAAATCCAACTTGTTTGCAATCATCAGCACTAATTGCTAATTCTTTCAATGTATACACATAATAGGTATCATATACATTGCTAATTTCTTGTATATGAATCTCCTCTTGTAAATAAATTCCAACTAATATTCCTAATTCAATTGCCTCACTACGTGTACAGTTTAGATAGCGGATACTTTGTGCTTTCTGACTCGTCTGTTTAATTCGTTTTGCTAAACGTTTTTCTTCTCGTGTATATTTCCAATCTTGCATTGTCATCAAAGAAAGTAAAGCAAATATACCAGTTGGTGTAACTGAATACTCTTTAGCTTTAAAAATGTGTTTCCACCCATCACGAAAACAACTACGGCCCACGTTCTGAATCATCTGTTCATCGAGTATAGTAAAAGAGTGTTGAAAGATATTCTCCCACTCTTTTTTGATCCGTTCTGTTGATACATATTGTAATAAATGTGCTGATTGTGACATCGCTATCATCGTTTGTTTCTCAATTTCAAACTGAAAACGACAAGCAAAACGGATACCCCGTAATATGCGTATCGCATCTTCTTCAAATCGATTGTTTGGATTCCCTATTGTTCTAATGACATGTGCGTCTATGTCAATGTTCCCATTCACATAGTCATAAATATTTCCACATCGATCCATTGCTAAGCCATTAATCGTAAAATCCCGCCGTTGTACATCATCTTGTAATGACTGCCCATATGTCACTGATACCGGCTTTCGATGATTTATATATGCTTGTTCGTAACGAAATGTCGTTACTTCAAACCACTGCTCTAAAAAATATACACCTATCGTCCCAAATTTTTTCCCTATTTCAGAAGTTTGTGGAAACAATCTCTCTATTTCATCAGGCGTAGCATTACTTGTAAAATCAATATCATTGCTTATTCTTTTCATCAAACTATCGCGGACATAGCCACCAACAATATAAATTTGAAATCCTTGTGCTTCAAAAACAGCCATAAAATCTTGAATTTTCTGTTCCATTTCATTAGCTCCTTACTCTTGTCTTTCACTCTACTGTATTCATAAGTAGCTGTCAAGAACTTCACTTCAACATGATTTGGACAATTTCCTACCTTGCAATCTACAATAATTCTAATTGAATACATAAAAAAAGTATCCGTACAAAAGCATATTTTTGTACGGATACTTTACGATACTCCTTAGTCACGGCGACTAACTGATGATAATAAATATAAGAAATATAGCAATGATCCTAAAGCTGCTGCTACATATGTGAGTGCTGCAGCACTCAGTACATTTTGCGCACCCTTAAGCTCACTGTTACTCACAATACCATACTGCGTTAATTGTTGTAACGCACGGCTTGATGCATTAAATTCAACGGGTAATGTTACTACTTGGAAGAGTAATCCCGCACCAAATAAAATAACACCTAAATAAGCCAAACCTGTCATACCAATAAATAAACCTAACATAATAAAAATCCAACTGACATTTGTTGAAAATGATACTACTGGT
Source organism: uncultured Bacillota bacterium (assembly GCA_945956935.1). Classification (GTDB taxonomy): domain Bacteria; phylum Bacillota_I; class Bacilli_A; order Culicoidibacterales; family ZOR0006; genus ZOR0006. The sequence goes on from CAMFJD010000029.1 coordinate 3,241, forward strand.
ACTAGTGCCGTACGAAAATTTAAGAACGCATATGACTGCGCATCCTGCAAGGCATGTCCGACTTCGTGAGCTGCAACTGAAACAGCAGCAATTGACCGACCATGAAAATTATCTTCTGATAAACGAACAACTTTTCGACTTGGATCATAGTGATCGCTTAACGTCCCCGAAACTGAGACAACCTGAACATTGTAGAGTCCATTCATATCTAAGATTTTTCGTGCAGTTTCATACCCACTCATACCATTTGTTGTATTAATGCGTGAAAATTTTGCATATGCACTGCGCACACGCATGCTAGCAAAACCCGTAATGGCAACAGTAATTAACATAATAATCATATATTCAGGTGAAAATCCATAAAACATTATTCAAACTCCCCTTCATCTTCAACGTATTTTTGTACAAGTTCCATAAAAAATTCATCATTTTCATCAATCTCTTGAGCATGCTGAATGACAGTTTTTAACACGGGTCTATTTCCTTCTTCAATCAAAAACTTCGCATAATCAGTTAAGAAATCAAAATTATCACTTAAATAGTAATACGCTTGTTCGAATTGTTGACTTGCCTGATCAAACTCCTCACATCCATTATATGCAACAGCCTTGTACCATTCCAGCGTTGGATCAAACTCTCCAAGAGCTTCAAGTTCACCAATGATAGCAAGTAATTCTTCATATCGTTCTTGTGCTAAATATAATTCTAACAGATGTTTGATAATTGTAAATGAGTTTGGATATTGCATAATCAAGTTTTTAAAAATTGCTTCTGATTTTTCAAAGCTACCGACTTTCTTCAATAAAATTGCTTGTTGTAATTTTAATTGATCAGCAAATTCATTATATTTCAATCCTTGGTCAATATAATTTAATGCTGCTTGTTCATCGTCTCCTTGCATTGCTAGTTCAACTAACATCGCAGTTGCTTCAGTAAATGCTGGATTCACTTCAAGCAACTGCTCTAATAACTCCTTCGCTTGTTCAGGTTGTTCAATCGCAATCAATGTCTTAGCGTACGCGTATGTATCTGCCTCTGTTTCACTTCCTTCTTCGTGTAACTGTTTGAAAAATGGCTCAGCTTGCTCATATTCACCAACCTCAAACCAACACATGGCAAAGCGATGTGCCAATGAAACATCCGCCTGTGTTTTTGTCTGCTCATCGACTTTCATAAATGCCTCTAAAGCTTCTTCAAAAAAACCATATGCAAAATATGTTTCACCAATTAATAATTGTACATGCGGTGCTTCTAAATATTCTGTTTCTAGTTGTTGTAATTTATGTACTGCAACATCAACAAATCCTTGTGACGCATAAATTTCAGCTAAGAGCAATGTAGCATCAATGAATGCCTGAGTTTGCTCACTCACATCGGATAATAATAAAATTGCATCATCTTCACGACCAATTTCAAAATAAATATCAGCAAGTAAAATTCGAAGTTCATCTGTTTGCTCTTGAGCATACGCTTGTTCAAATAACAATTGAGCCATATCTAAGTATCCTTGTTCATACAAATAACTCCCAAAAGTAATTTTAGACTCTACTAGTTGTTGACTATCATTAGCAAACGCTTGGATTTCGATAAGTACATCCCCATGAAATCCTTCACGATTACAACGATCAATTAATTCACTTACTCTCATTTTTATTCATTCTCTCCTTCATTTATCTGAATACTTTCTAAATCCTCTAAAAATGTCGGATACGATACCTTGTATGCCGATAAATTTTCAATTTGTAACGCTTCACCTATACATGTCTGCGCGATGACTAATAGCATCGCTAAACGGTGATCACCAAAACTATTAAAATATCCTGACTGCGTTAAATGCGTTGGTCCTTCAATCATAAATCCATCTTCATAGGTAGAAACATTCGCACCAAGTTGATTTAAGACTTTAGCTGTTTGTGTAATCCGATCACTTTCTTTCACACGTAACTCTTTGGCATCACGAATAATCGTTTGTCCTTTTGCTTGAGTAGCGGCAAATGCTAAAATTGGTAACTCATCAATCATTTTCGGAATCTGAGCTCCTGAAAATATCGCTCCGCACAGTTGATGACTCTGCACTCTAATTATACCGGTCTGTTCTCCGTCTGTATTCGTTACCTGAACACTCACATGTGCATTCATCTTCTGTAATGCTTCTACTATTCCCATCCGCGTTTTATTTAATCCTACATGTGTCAATGTTACATCACTTCCTGGAATAACCGTTGCACCAACCAACCAAAACGCTGCCGAAGAAATATCACCAGGAACTGAGTATATATCAGGAAATGTAAACATCGAACAACGTGTAATTGTTGTTATATAAGGACTAATTTGTGCAAATGGATATGCCAATAATTCAAAGAATCGTTCTGTATGATCTCGAGATTGCTCTGGTTCTACAACTGTTGTTGTTCCCTGTGCAAATAAACCAGCAAGTAAAACTGCTGATTTCACTTGTGCACTCGCAATTGGCGAATGATATGTAATTGATTTCAACTGCTGATTACCTACTATAACGGCTGGTAATGTCCCTTGTTCACTTAATGTAATTCGTGCTCCCATCTGTGTCAATGGTGTCACAACACGCTGCATTGGGCGCTTACTTAACGATGCATCACCAATTAATGTCGTTTCAAATGGTAATGCTGATAGAATACCCATGAGTAATCTTGCTGTTGTTCCGGAGTTTTGACAATCTAGTGGCTTATTTGGCTGCTGAAATTGCTCAACACCTGGACTATCTATTACGACAGTTGTGTCATTCTCAATGAAAATCGTCACACCGAGGGAACGAAAACAATCAATTGTCGCCAAACAATCCTGGCCCAATAAAGCATCAGTAATTTTAGAACGTTTAGCAGCTAAGCTTGCAAAAATTATTGCTCTATGGGTAATTGATTTATCTCCAGGTACTTGAATAGTTCCTCTTAACATGTTTTCCACCCTTTATCTTCAATATGTTGTAAAAATTGTTCATATGCCGCTTGTAATTGCTCATAACTGTAATGTTTTAATGTAAATGGATACACTTCATCTGAAACAACAAACCGTACACCACTCGCAATTGCTTTTTTATCATTCTGCATAAAATGATACAGTTGTTTAAAATCATTCCGCTCCAATCGGATCATCGGAAATTCAAATCTTTCTAAATAGTCGTACGGAGAGGTCGACAGTGGTTTAAGTTCATGTACAAAGCACAAGCCATACATAACGGCAATCCCATGCGGTAGACTATACTGATAAAAAGTTTCGATTGCATGACCAAATGTATGTCCTAAATTAAGATAACTGCGGATACCACTTTCTTTTTCATCTGCTTGAACATACTGAATTTTCACTGTCATTGCTTGTGCTAAAAATTTCTCAACATTTGTTGCCAATTGTGGCAAATTTTTCATTTCATTCACTTTTTCTAATAATTCCGGTGATAAATAGCCATGTTTGATGACTTCAGCCAAACCACTTTGCCAGTGCTCTTTTGGTAATGTTATTAAAAAATCAACATGATAGTATACTGCTTCAGGTTGATAAAAAGCACCTAAACTATTTTTGATACCTCCATGATTTATTGCTACTTTTCCACCTACACAACTATCATGTGCTAATAATGTTGTGGGAATTTGAATAAAACGAACACCACGTAAATATGTTGCGGCGACAAATCCTGCCAAATCACCAATCATCCCCCCACCAAAGGCCAGTACTATCGCTTGCCGATCAATGTGTCGTGTAATCAATGCTTGACTCAATTGAGCGTAATGGTTCAAGTCTTTACTTTTCTCACCACTTGGAACAACAAGTATGTGTACAGTTTCAGGTAAATATAGCTGTAATCTCGCATAATGTAGATTATATACTGTTTCATCAACAATAACGACAACTTGATTCACATCTATCAATTGTTGCTGTAAATGTGTGAAAATCTCATCTTTGCCTATGAATATCGGGTACGTTTTACTCGGTACATTCACTGTTAACTTTTGCATCAGTTACCATTCCTCTCATTTGCTTCCGTAGCTGCTGTACATCAGCTTGAAATTGCTCAATTGTATCACTTCTCAATTGTTCACACAATACTTGAGCAATGTTCCAAGCCACAACATGTTCTGCAACAACACTGAACGCGTGTACAACACTCACATCTGAACGCTCACGAAATGTTTGTGTTACCTCATTATGTTTCGCTAAATCAATTGTTTGTAACGGTTTCATCAATGTAGGAATTGGTTTTAGTGTCGCTGTCATGACAATTGGCATACCATTACTCATACCACCTTCAATTCCGCCAGCATGATTTGTTTTCCTTTTATACATTCCGTTCTCATACAGAATCTCATCGTGTGCTTGGCTACCTTGCCAAATACCAAGTTGTACACCAGCACCGAAACTTATTGCTTTACATGCGTTAATGCTTAACATCGCTTGAGCTAGTATACCATCTAACTTACGATCATAGTGTACATATGACCCTACTCCTGCTGGCATCTGTTCAATCATAATTTCAACGCTACCACCAACACTATCTCCTTGCGCACGAACCGTATCTAAGTATGCTTGAATATCTAGACTTTGTTCATCGCCTTCATACGAACCAATACTCAATACTCGACTGCTAACACGAATACCAACACTTGCTAACAATTGAGCTGCTAATGCACCAATTGCAACGTGAATAGCCGTTTCACGTGCGGATGCCCGCTCTAACACATTGCGCACGTCATCCGTATGATGATATTTTAATGCACCGACTAAATCTGCATGTCCTGGTCTTGGTGCTGTTTGTGGATGAGCTACCCCTGTCCGTTCCATTGGGTGCATTGTTTCTTCCCAATTGGTATAATCTTTATTTTCAATGATAAAACAAATCGGTGATCCAAGTGTTTTTGTCTGCCTCACACCAGCTACACAACGCACCGTATCAGTTTCAATTTTCATTCTACCACCACGTCCGTGTCCTTGTTGACGTCTAGCAAGTTGTTTATTTATTTGCTCGAAGTCAATAAAAAAACCGGCTGGAAACCCTTCGATAATCGCTGTTAATTGTGGACCATGTGATTCACCAGCTGTTAAATATCGCATCTTCATCACCTCTTGTCACCATTTTAACATACTCACCTTTAATTTGGTGAAAAAACAATTCTGATAAAAAAAGCAACATTGAGAACTACTCATGTTGCTTTAGATTAAATACCGCACAAACCAATGTTGTAATTGCGTCGCTATTTTTTCAATATTATAGTCATACGGATAAATTTCTTGCAAGCAAATCGCCTGTTTTTGTGCTTTAGGTGATTGGTGGATGTTCATACCGACACTGACAATGACACCTTCTAACTGATGACCAATGTATTGTGGTTCAATTAAAATTCCCGCCAACTTGAAACCATCGTAATAAATATCATTAGGATATTTTACCTGTACGTGTATCCCATACATCTCTTGTAAAAATTTTTGTACACATACACCAACTTTATACGAAAAATTATCCGACACACATGCTAAATATAGCACCTGTGAGTACAGTAAACTTTGTGCTGGCACATCATCAAAACTTCGATTAAACTGACCACGACCTGCTGTTTGGGTCCTCGCTACAATAATTGTACCATGAGGGCATTGCACCTCAAGTTGTGCCTTAGCAACTTCAATTGTTGATGGTAGCGTATGAAACCATAATTGCTGCATTACGCTTTATCTCCAACAAGCGAGGCAATTACATGTTTTACACGTTCCAGTTTTTCAATTCGATAACCATACGCTCCAGTAAAATACAAACCAAGTGTCGGGTCCGTTGCAAACTGTGTGTCACTTAAACGATCCGCAATACAAAACCCCACTTTTCTCGCGCCCATACCTTGTTGACAAGGTGCAACACAATTACTAATACACGCAATTTTAGGTGCTTGCTCTCGTTCAATACGTTTAAATAGTTCACTGTGTAACGCACGACCAGGATGTCCAACTGGTGAATCAATAATTGCAATATCTGCTGGAGTTGCATCAATTAAAGCTTGCTTCTGTGCCATACTTGCATCACACTCAAAGGTACCGATAAAACGTGTCGCTAATTGAACTCCATCTGCTCCCAAAGCCAATAAACCAGTGATATCTTCATGCGTCCAAATGCCACCTGCAGCAATAATAGGAAAATCTCCAAATTCATTTCGTGTTGCCACAACATCAGGTAATAGCTGTTCAAGCTTATATGCTGGATCCACAATTTGTTCTTTACTGAACCCTAAGTGCCCTCCGCTCAATGGCCCCTCTAATACAATGGCATCTGGCAAACGATTATAACGCTTCAACCATCGTTTACAAATAATATTTAATGCTCGCGACGATGAAACAATTGGTACTAATGCGACATCAGGATATCCTTTTGTGAATTCTGGCAAATCAAGTGGCAAGCCTGCGCCCGTCACAATCATATTTGCTCCTGCTTCACAAGCATCTTGGACAATTTGTCCATAATTATTCAAAGCATACAAAATATTACAAGCTAATGGTGCTTGACCACAAATCATACGCGCTTTTTTAAAAATCATTTTTAACGCTTCCGGTGAATTGAGGTTTTCTGGGCGAAGTGGTCGACCATTAACTAATTTCGCATATCTTCCCTTTTCGTAATAACCTGTCCCAACAGCACTAATAGTACCGAGTGCTCCACAACTTGAAACAGTACCTGCTAGCTGATCCCAACTTAAACCAACTCCCATTCCTCCTTGAACTATCGGAAGTGGAATTGTATATTTTCCAATTTTTAGCGGATTCCAAGTCATTTGATTAAGCCTTTCCAATTGCAAATGTTAGCTCTGCAGTTGTAACAACTACTCCATTCACACGTGCCACTGCTTCTCCAACTCCAATTGGTCCTTTCCGTTTAATCATTGTCACTTCTAATTCAAGTACGTCTCCTGGAACAACTTTGTGTTTAAAGCGTGCATTTTTAATGCCACCAAAATATGCAATTTGACCCTTAAATGCTGGTTCAGATAAAATAGCAATTGCACCTACTTGCGCCAATGCTTCAATGATCATAACCCCTGGCATCACATGTTCTTGTGGAAAATGACCAAGAAACTGCATTTCATTCGCAGTCACACATTTACGTCCCCTTGCAAATACACCAGGTTCCATATCATCAATAGCATCGACAAGTAAAAATGGATAACGATGTGGGATAATTTCTTGTATTTGATTACTATTTAATTTCATCCGCTTATTCCTCTACTTTCTTAAATGCTACCGCTGCATTATGTCCACCAAATCCAAGTGAATTGCTCAGTGCAACACGTACTAGTTGTTGACGACCACCTTCAGCAATGTAATCAAGATCACAATCATTGTCTGGAACTTCTAAGTTCAATGTTTGTGGTAAATAATCATCAGTAATTGCCATAACACACGCAATTGCTTCAATCGCTCCAGCTGCCCCCAATAGATGTCCTGTCATAGACTTTGTTGATCCAACAGCAACATTTGATGCTTGTTCACCAAACGCTACTTTTATCGCTGTTGTTTCCGTTTTATCATTCAACGGTGTTGACGTTCCGTGCGCATTAATATAGTCAACTTCTTGACATGTTACATTTGCATCTGCAAGTGCTTGTAATAAGGCACGTGCACCAGATTCACCACTTGCATCTGGTGCAGTGATATGATTAGCATCACATGTTGAACCAAATCCTGCTAATTCAGCATAAATTTTCGCTCCTCGTCGTTTTGCATGCTCATACTCTTCTAAGATAAGTGCTCCACCGCCTTCACCCATAATAAAACCTGCGCGCTCTCTATCGAATGGAATTGATGCACGATTTGGATTTGTTTCTGTTGATAAAGCACGTAATGCTTGAAATCCTGCAATTCCTAATGGGGTAATCGACGCTTCTGCTCCACCAGCCAACATAATATCAGCATCTCCATATTGAATCATACGAAGTGCTTCTCCTAAGGAATGCGTAGCAGATGCACATGCAGTCACAACTGATGTACAGTGTCCTTTGGCACCTAAATCAATCGCAATATTCCCAGCTCCCATATTAACAATCGCCATTGGGATAAACATTGGCGACACACGACGCACACCTTTTTCGACTAATTTCTGCTGTTCTGTTTCAATCGTTTGAATACCTCCGATACCAGATGCATACACAACACCAAAACGATACGGATCTTCAATTTTACCTGCTAAATCAGCATCTTCAAATGCTTCACGTGCACTGATAAGCGCAAATTGTGCATAACGATCTAGTCGTTTTGCTTCCATTTTCGAAAAATAAAGTAACGGATCAAAGCCTTTTACTTCAGCGGCTAATTTCACTTCATAGTTTGTTGTATCAAACGCTGTATTTTCTGCAATTCCATGTTGTCCGGCCTTCATTGCTTTCCACATTTCAGGTGCTGTCTTTCCAATTGGTGAAATAGCACCAATACCTGTGATTACTACTCGACGTTTTCCCATTATTATCTGCCTCCTTACATCGTCATGCCGCCATCAACTGTGATGACTTGGCCAGTAATATAGTTTGCTACATCTGAACTAAGAAAAGCAACCGTTTTCGCGATATCCTCAACTTGTCCAAATCGCTGCATTGGAATCTGTGCTTTAATTGCTTGTTGAACAGTTTCATTCAACTGTCCTGTCATTTCTGTCTCAATAAATCCAGGTGCAATTGCATTGACTGTAATATTTCGTGTTGCAACTTCTCGTGCTAACGATTTCGTCATTCCGATCACTCCAGCTTTTGAAGCAGCATAGTTCACTTGTCCAGCATTTCCAGCGATTCCACTGACAGATGATAAATTAATTATTCTTCCGTATTTTTGTTTCATCATTGGTTTAATTGCATGTCGCATACAATTAAATGTTCCTTTTAAATTCACATCATTCACAGCATCAAAATCCGCTTCCGACATACGCATGAGTAACGTATCTTTCGTAATTCCAGCATTATTAATAAGAATATCAATACGTCCAAATGTATCCATGGCCGTATCTATGAGTGTCTGTGCTTGTGTAAAATCTGCCACATTCGCTTGCACAGCATGTACTTGAACCATTGGATATTGTGTTTGAATTGTTTCCACTAATTGTTGTATACTCGCTGCACTCGAATTATAATTCACAACAAGATTAGCTCCTAAACTCGCAAGTTCTAAAGCTATCCCATAACCAATTCCCCTTGAGGCACCAGTAACAACCGCTACTTTATTTTCTAACATGTTTTCTGCTCCTTATTTATGGGAGCAATTGTTCCTTCACAGAATCTAATTGCTCCGGCGTTTCAATTGTATATGTTTTAACAGTTCGATCAATTTTTTTTACAAATCCTGTTAATATCTTCCCAGGGCCAATTTCAATAAATGTATCGACACCTTGATCTAATAAATAGCGAACACTATCTTCCCAATATACTGACGATTCTACTTGTTTTGCCAATTCGTATACAAAAGTATCTTCGTATGGTTTTGCATCGACATTGCGAACCACTGGTACATTTGGTTTTTTCCATTGAATTTTCGCTAATTCAGGGGCAAGTCTTTGTGCTGCTGGCGCTAACAATGATGTATGGAATGGACCACTAACATTCAATGGTAGTACACGTCTTGCACCAAGTGCTTTTAGTGTCTCACTCGCTCGTTCAACTGCTTGCTTTTCTCCACCAATCACAATTTGTCCTGGGCAGTTATAATTAGCAATTTCAACGATTCCAGGTGTTTCTGAACATACGTCAGCAATGACACTCCGTTCAATACCTAGCACAGCAGCCATTGCTCCAATACCAGGCGCTGCCGCTTGCATCAATTGTCCTCGTAAATGTACTAGTGGAATAACTGCCGTTGGTTCAATCGCTTTTGCTAATGTTAATGCACTATATTCGCCAAGTGATAAGCCGGCAAAATAATCCGCTTGAATCCCAGCCTGTTCTAATGCTGTTCCAATTCCGACTGTCATTGCAACAATCGCTGGTTGAGTGTACGCTGTCTGGTCTAGCAACTCATTTTCTTCATTTAATAAATGTATAAGGTCAAACGACACACTTGCATCTAATTGCTCAATTGTTTGACGGTATGTCTCATTTCCCGCGTAAAAAGCGGCTCCCATCCCATTGTATTGACTTCCTTGTCCAGCACATAAAACTGCTACTTTCATCCTATTCACTCCATTCAATTAACGAATATCCCCATGTCAAGCCACCACCAAATCCAATCAATAAAATTTTATCTCCTGATTTAAAATTTGGAGCCGCATCAACCAAAGCAAGTGGTATACTTGCTGCTGATGTATTACCGTAACGATTTAAATTTAAAACAAATTTTTCTATCGGAATTTTTTGTTTTTTAGCTACATATTCGATAATCCGCTTGTTTGCTTGATGAGGGATAATCCAATCAATTGCTTCTTCTGTAATTTTTGCTCGCATTATTGCTCGCTCTATACAAGATGTTAACACACTCGTCGCAAATTTAAAAACCTCTTTTCCATTCATCTGAATATATGGATTTTTTCCTTTCGCCCCAAGTGTTAAAACTCCCATTTCATCACCACGAGTAAATACTTCTCCTGCCAAAAAACACAGACTCCTTTGAATAAGCACTGCTCCTGCTCCATCACCAAATAAAACACATGTATTTCGATCACTCCAGTCAATTACACTAGATAGTTGCTCTGCACCAATGACAAGTGCATATTCATACACATCATTCGCTAAAAATTGCTGTGCTGTATTAAAAGCTGCGATAAAACCCGTACATGCTGCATTTAAATCGAACGTCATTGCATCCGTTGCACCAATCGCTGCTTGTACGCTCGCAGCTGTCGAAGGCATCATCTGATCAGCTGAAATAGTCGCCACAATAATAAGTCCTATTTGTTCTGCCGATAATCCGCTTTGTTCTACTGCTACTCTCGCTGCTTCAACCGCAAGTGCTGTTGTCGATCGTTCCGAAATATGCCGACTTTCAATTCCTGTCCGCGTTCGAATCCATGTATCATCTGTTTGAACGTATGCTCCCCACTCTTCATTACTCATAGTTGTTGAAATATTTGCTTTTCCAATCCCAATAATTTTACTCATACTTCACAACCCTTCTTGTCTCACGATAAGCTTCAAAATAATTCACTAATTCTTGTAAGAAATCATGAATATAATGCTGATCATCACCCGCAAAGTCACGTGCTAATTCATCAATCATCTCCGTGTGAAATTGTTGATGGATTGTATCAACCTCAATTCCTGCTGGTGTTAAATCAAGGCGGAAAATTCGTCGATCGTGTAAGTCTCTTCGTCTTACAACATAATTTTTATCGATCAATCGTTTAATTACAACTGTCAATGTCCCCATTGAAATTTGTAAACGTTGGGCAACCTCACTCATTTGTTGGTGCTCATTTTTACCAATTGCTTCAATCACGTGAACTTCACGAATTGTTAAGTCGAGAATGCCACGTTTACGTAGTTGATTTTCTTCAACAATTGACATTTGATCTACCAAATCAACGAATAAATACCGTAATAATTGTTTTGTTTCCATTAGTAAACACTCCTATACATTCCGATATTTTCGTTGACGTTGCTGTAACAACTTATACGTTGATAGTTTTTCTAATTCTTTTAAATCATGCTCTAATTGTAATTCAATTTTGGCAGCCGTTTGGGCTACATTCATATGTGCTCCGCCATACGGTTCAGCAATAATTCCATCAATTATGCCTTTTTTAGCGAGTGTTGCTGCATCTAATTGCAACAATTCTGCCGCTTCTGCTGCACGACTGGCATCTTTCCACAAAATTGAAGCAAATCCTTCAGGAGATAAAATTGAATAAATTGTATTTTCTAACATATACAATCGATCTGCTATCGCAAAAGCGAGTGCTCCACCACTCCCACCTTCTCCAACTAGAAATGATACAATCGGTGTCTGCAAATCAATAAACTCAAATAAACAACGTGCGATAGCATCACCTTGACCGCGTTGTTCAGCTTCTAATCCTGGGTATGCACCTGGTGTATCAATCAAGAAAATAATTGGGCGCTTAAATTTCTCTGCTTGTTTCGCCAAACGAATTGCTTTGTGGTATCCTTCGGGATGCAACATACCGAAATTCGTTGCTATTTTCTCCTCAGTTGTTCGTCCTTTTTCCTGAGCTATAATTGTCACTGGTTTCCCTTTAAAAGTAGCAATACCACCAATGACGGCTGAGTCATCACCAGTACGACGATCACCATGCAATTCAAAAAAATCTGGGAAAAGCTGTTCAATATATTGTTTCGCCGTCGGACGTTCTTTGTGACGAGCTAACTGAACAATATCCCATGCAGTTTTTGGTTCAAGTGCATCATCTAATTGCTTCAACTGTTCAATCAACAATTCTAGTTCAGCATTTGCAGCATTTTCTGCTCGCAATTGTTGGATCATGTGTTGTAATTGTTCACGTGTTACTTCTTCCATCGCCTATCCCTCCTCATGCCATGAAAGTAATTTTCCTAATGTTTGTCTCATTTCTGGTCGCCTTACAATTGCATCAACAAAACCACACGCTTGTTGAAATTCAGCACGTTGAAATCCTTCAGGTAATTGTTGACGAATTGTTTGTTCAATAACTCGAGCCCCAGCAAATCCAATTAATGCTTTTGGTTCTGCTAAGATTATATCGCCAAGACTTGCAAAACTTGCTGTTACACCACCCATTGTCGGATGAGTTAACACACTGATATAAAGTAAACCCGCCTCATGATGTTTTTTCAACAATGCGCTTGTTTTTGCCATTTGCATTAAACTATGAATACCTTCTTGCATTCTGGCACCACCTGAAGCGCTGAAAATAATGAGTGGTAATTGGCGTTTCGTTGCTATTTGAATTGCTTGAGCAATTTTTTCGCCAACAACACTTCCCATACTTCCCATTAAAAATCGACTATCCATAACAGCAACTACACATTCATTTCCCTCAATTTGACCAATTCCTGTCACAACTGCCTCATCTAATCCAGTTTTATCACGTAAATCGCTTAATTTTTTAAGGTATCCCGGAAAATCAAGTGGATTTTGTACTGCCACTCGTGGATTAAATTCTTTAAATGTATTCGGATCACATAACCATTCAATTCGCTCGTATGCACCAATATGGTACTGATTCCCACAATTTTGACATAAATAATCATTTGTTTTAACTGACTCAATGTATGTTAATTGACCACATTGTTGGCAACTTGTATATGCATCAATTGGGGCTTCTTTTACTTTTTTGCTTGCTATTGTTGGACGTTTTGCTTTATTTTTTTGAAAAAGATTAATCATTTTTATTCCTCCAATAACTGTGATACGAATCCAGTGTCATGCTTATTTTGCTTAAATATTGGATGACTTAGCACTTCATATTGAAAATCAACTGTTGTTTCGACACCATCTACAATTAATTCATTCAAAGCAACTTGCATTTTTGCAATTGCTTGTTCTCGTGTTGCTGCATGAACAATCAATTTGGCAATCATTGAATCATAATACGGCAAAATTTTATAGCCTGCATATATTCCTGAATCAATTCGCACACCATTTCCCCCTGGAAAATGTAACCCATTAACCAATCCTGGATTTGGCATAAAGTTTTTCGTAGGATCTTCAGCATTTATTCGGCATTCGATGGCATGGCCTTTGAACATAATATCAGCTTGTGAAAAAGTAAGTTTTTCACCTTGCGCAACACGTAATTGTGTTTGAACAATGTCAATACCAGTAATCATCTCAGTCACTGGATGTTCAACTTGAATACGTGTATTCATTTCAATAAAGTAATATTTTTTATATTTATCAACTAAAAACTCAATCGTTCCTGCATTGACATACCCTACTTGTTTCGCCGCCTGTACCGCTGCTTGACCAAGCTCTATACGTAATGCCTCGTCAATAAATTGTGATGGCGCCTCCTCAATCAACTTTTGATTATTTCGTTGAACTGAACAATCACGTTCACCTAAGTGCACCACATTTCCATGTTGATCCGCCATAATTTGCACTTCAATATGGCGTGGATTCTCGATAAATTTCTCCAAATAAACGCGATCATCATTATACGATGCTTGTGCTTCCTGACGAGCAGCAACAAAACCAGTACGTAACTCTTCCTCATTGTATGCTAGTCGCATTCCTTTTCCGCCACCACCACTTACAGCTTTAACTAATACCGGATAACCAATTTCAGTTGCTAATTTCACTGCGACTTCACAATCAGCGATAACACCATCACTTCCTGGTACAACAGGCACTCCCGCTTGGATCATTGTTGCTTTGGCATTTGCTTTATCTCCCATCGACTCAATAACGCTACTATCTGGACCAATAAAAATTAATCCACATTCAACACACATTTTCGCAAATTGGGCATTTTCTGATAAAAAACCAAATCCTGGATGAATAGCGTCAGCACCTGTCATTAATGCAGCACTCAAAATCTGCTCTTTGACGAGATAACTTTTTATCGCTGACGGTTCACCAATACAAATAGCCTCATCTGCGAGTTGCACGTGCAGTGACGCCTGGTCAGCAGTTGAATACACAGCAACCGTTTGAATTCCTAGTTGATGACATGCACGAATAATTCGTACAGCAATCTCACCGCGATTCGCAACTAATACTTTTTGAATCATTTAATGTTCCCCCTATCCTTCAAGCGTAATCGTTAACAATGGCGAATCGAATTCAACCATAGAACCAGTCAAAGCTGTAATTTCGCGAACTATTCCTGAAACTGGTGCTTTAATTTCATTCATTACTTTCATTGCTTCAATGATACAAATAACTTGTCCTTTCGTTACCTGATCACCTACATTCACAAATGCTTTGGCATCTGGACTTGGTTTATCATAAAACGTCCCAACAAGTGGTGATGTCACGATTTCTTCCTTTGCTTGATGAACCGTTGTTTGTGTTTGAATTGTTTCTACATCTTTTTGTACCTGTTCACTGACAGTTGGTGCTTTATGTATGTATTCAAATGCCGGTGTAACTGCTTCATAAGCATCCACAGCTGTTGAATGATTTTTTGTTAATTTTACGCTACCACTTGCATCACTCACTTCTAGTGTCGCTAATGACGATGTCTCTAATGCTTCAATTAATTGTTTTACTTTGATAATATCCATATGTTCTCTTCCTCATTTGCTTCAAATTCCACGAAAAGGTTTGATTTACAAAATATTTAGTGTTAAAATCATTGTATACTGAATTAATTTGTATTTCAAACCTTTTTTTGAAAAAAAATAAAAACAAACGAAGATGGAGCGAAGATATTATGATTATTACCCCTAAAATCCGCAACTCTGTTGCTTTAAATTGTCATCCTGTTGGATGTGGAAAACTCATTGATGAACAAATTACTTATATACAGCAACAACCTACATTTATCGGACCTAAAAATGCATTGATTATCGGTGGTTCAACTGGCTATGGATTAGCAACTCGCATTGCACTGGCATTCGGATCACAAACTAGTACAATAAATGTTTCCTTTGAACGACCTGCAGACGCCAAAAAAACTGGTACTGCTGGATTCTGGAACAACTTGTATTTCAAACAAGCAGCCAAAAATGCTGGAATTCAAGCATTTGATATTCAAGGCGATGCTTTCTTAGATACTACAAAACAAGCTGTCATCTCATGTATTCGTAAGCATTTTCCAACAGGTATTGACTTACTCGTCTATAGTGTTGCAGCACCTAGACGCATTGATCCACTCACTGGTATAACGTATGATTCACAACTAAAACCCATTGGATCACCAGTTTGTGGATATACATTAAATTTTACAACTGACGAACTCGATTATCGCGAAGTTGAAGCCGCAACAGAATCAGAGATTTTAGCTACTGAAAAAGTAATGGGCGGTGAAGATTGGCAACGTTGGATCGATTTCTTACAAACAGAAAAACTTTTAAACAAAGGGTTTAAAACAATTGCTTACTCATATCTTGGACCAGAAGTGACACATGCTATTTATCAAAAAGGAACACTGGGTCATGCAAAAGCTCACCTCGCTAAAACTGCAGATATTTTGCAAAATCAACTCTCTCAACTCAATGGTGAAGCGGCTATGGTTGTTGATAAAGCAATCGTCAGTCGTGCAAGTGCTTACATTCCAATGTTAAACATCTATGTTGCAACTGTCTTCAAAGTAATGCAAACGAATGGGAAACATGAAACAACAATTGCCCATAAATATCGCTTCTTATCAGATATGCTTTACGGTAAAAACAAGACAATCGATGCGCAACGATTCTACCGTCCTGATGCTTGGGAATTAGATCCAAAAATCCAATCTCAAACAAATGAACTACTCACTCAACTCACACCTGAAAATTTCAAAAATTTAACAGCTTACTGGCAATTAAAAACAGAATTTTATCAAATTAATGGATTCGATGTCCCTGGTGTCGACTACACTGCAGATGTCGATATAAATACACTCATAACAACACTTAACAAATAAAAAAGAGGAGTCATTCTCTTGTCGGAACACATGTCACTTCATGCATTCCAAACAAGTCCGACTCCTCTTTTCTTAATTTTTAATATCAATACCGCCAAAGAGACATACCCCTCGAATAACTAACCTCTTGTCGTATTCTGCAGTTGGTGTAATAATATTACGTCGATCATCAACACCGCCAAAAATAGTTGATACATGTGTTTCAACTTGCCATTCAGGCGGTGCTATTACATCAATACCACCAAAAATAGCTGTCACTTCAATCTGACCACCTTTTGGCGCTAATTGTGCTGCACGCAAATCAAGTGTCGCTCCACCAAAAACAGCTAATATATCGCCAGATTCAAACGATTGTGATGTCACTTTTTTCACTGTTCCACCTAGAATTGCAATAATATTCATCTTAGGGCGTTGATCCTGATAATAATTATCTTGATTTGCTTTCGATCGTTTAGCTGTCGTAGGTAATAAAATACCCAAACCAACACTAATAATTCCAATTGGAATTATATACGTCCACAACGAACCATCGATAAGATCAAGATTCAACGCAATCAATACTCCTCCAATCACGCTAAAGAAAAATGCTGACAACCATAGCCGACGAAAAGCATAATTCATCCCTATCACAACGAGTATAAGTGGCCAATAAATTCCAATTACTTCCCAAAAAGCAATATATCCAAGATTATCTAATAACATCAGAATCCCAAAAGCAATTACTACAAACCCTAATAGCAGTCGTGAGACAACTCTCCCCATAAAACTCCCTCCATTTCTTTTACTTAAGCTTTTTCTATTATAACAAATTCAAAAAAAAAAACTATAAAAAAAAGAGTAGTTACCTACTCGTCTATTTGTATAATAATGGGGCGACTGAAGGGAATCGAACCCTCGAATGTCTGAACCACAATCAGATGTGTTAACCACTTCACCACAATCGCCAAATATTCACGTTAAAAGAAAAAAATAATAATGGGGCGACTGAAGGGAATCGAACCCTCGAATGTCTGAACCACAATCA
>CAMFJD010000030.1 GCA_945956935.1 uncultured Bacillota bacterium
CGCCGACCCTCTGCTTGTAAGGCAGATGCTCTCCCAGCTGAGCTAATCCTCCATAGTTGTTTTGTGAAGCAGCGCCTCATCTCAACAACATTAAGTTTATCAGTATTGCACAATTGTGTCAATAATTTTTTTGTTTTTTTTGAATTTTTTTTGCACTCAACTGTACACAATACTTACAGTAAATCATTCTTTTTGAAAATAATTGATAACACAATTACTAGAATAATCATGCCTAATGAAACTAAAATTGTTCCACCATCGTGTTCTGCTAACGGTAACCCTTGAATATTCATTCCGTAAAACCCTGTAATTAACGTTGGTAGTGAAATCAAAATAGTTATTGATGTTAACTTTTTCATCACGACATTCAAGTTATTGGAAATAATCGAACCAAATGCATCCATCATACTACTCAAGATGTTGCTATAGACTTCGGTCATTTCAATTGCCTGTGCAATTTCAATAATAACATCATCAAGTAAATCTTGATCTTCACTATACATTTTGACATAATATCCACTCGTTAATTTACGTAAAATCATCTGACCTGATCGTAGCGATGTCGCAAAATAAACTAAACTTTTCTCCAAAGCCATTAAACGATAAATTTCTTTATTTCGCATTGATGCTCGTAACTGCTCTTCAATCTCAATTGTTAGACGATCTATTTGCATTAAATAGCGAATGTAGAACGAAGAAATGACGCTTAAAAACTGCAACGCAAATCGTGTATGTTTGTATGTATAAAATTCACGGACACGTTTTGAAGTAAAGAAATCAATAATTGGTGTATGTTCTCCACAAACGGTCACAACGTAATCTTCAGTAATGACCATCCCAATTGGGCGTGTTTGATATACATGTATCTTATCTCGTTCATCGTATTCAACATATGGATAATCAACAATCAATAAAATAGCATCATTTTCACGATCAATCCGTGATACTTCCTCTTCATCAAGTGCATCCTTTAAAAAATCAAACGGGATACCTAAACTCTTCGTAATCCGCTCCATTTCTTCATGAGTAGGTGCTTCCAAATGAATCCAGGCACCCTTTTTCAATTCGTCAATTTTTTTCAATTTATTTTGATCAGTTGGATCACTAAAATAAATATCAATCACACTACTCACTCCCATCTCCGTTACTTTTTACATATTTCCCTTATGTTTTAGTCTGATTTATTTTATCATAAAAAAAACAAAAACGCTATCCTTGTCAGAATAGCGTTTTTGACGCTTATGTTTAAGCTTCAACCTGTGCTCCTACAACATTTTCGTATTCATTGATGAGCCCTGCCTGTATTGATTGACGTTTTGCAACAAAATAGAAAATACCTAATCCAAGAATAACCACCGTCCATGCTATGAGTAGTTGACCAGTTAATGCAAGTACAAAATATGCAATTACGCTCATGCCTAATCCTACTAACCCATATGGTAATTGAGTTTGAAAGTGAGCCTGATTTTGACAACCACTTCCTGAACTCGATAAAATCGTTGTATCTGAAATAATTGAATTATGATCTCCAAATACTGCTCCAGATAAGACAGCAGCTAAATACATCAATGCGAGTGATTCTTGCCCAGATGCTAATCCAACAGCCACTGGAAACATAATTGCCATTGTTCCCCAACTCGTTCCAGTCGCAAAAGAAATAAAGCTACTTAATAACAATAAAATGACTGGAATAAATAAACTCGGCATTTGCATATCATTTAAAAACAACGCCAATTGCTGCCCAACTTCTAAATCACGAATCAATGCTGATGTTGTCCAAGCAAATACTAAAATTAAAACAACCGATAAGCCATTTTTCAAACCAACTTGTAATCCCGCAAGCCACTGCTCTTTGCTATGTTTCTGTGGAATTCCCATCACAACTGTAATACCTAAACTAATTGCCGATGCGATTGCTAACGCCTGCCCAATTGATCCTTCGCCTAGCATATCAATAATTGTCACAGGTAATTGTTGATCGACTAAGCTCGTATATCCTGACCATAAAAACAATCCAAATGTCACAAAAACTAATGTCACTACTGGCACAATTAAATGCCACATTGTTTGTTTATTATTATCTTCTACATCATATGTTTCAGCCATTTTTGCTGGATCATCATTTTGTAATGATTCTACTTGTGCTTGTAACATTGGTCCCCATTCCACATTTGTTACAACAGTAATTGTAACAATGGCAATGGCAATCAATGGATAAAAATACATTGGGACCATTTGTGTCACAGTAAATAGTGATGCTCCAGCTAAACCCGCAGCTACAAGTGCGGATAAAATATATGCAAACCAACTTGATAATGGTACAATGGCAGCCATTGGTGCTGATGTTGTATCAACTAGATATGCTAATTTCGCACGTGATACACCGTGAGCATCTGTCAAATTTTTCGCAACTTGGCCCGTTACTTGTGTGCTAAATGTATCATCGATAAATGTTAATAGCCCAACAACAAGTGCCACTACTTGAGCACTACGACGACTCTTTACATGGCGAGCAGCAAAACGTCCAAATTGACGTGCTCCACCATTAATATTGATGTAAATTGACATAATTGCAAGTAATACAATAAATGTCATATTATAAACAGATGATGACATCGCATAACCTGTTTCTGTAGCTTCAACAAAGTTTCCTAATGCGCTTGTTCCAATTAACTGTGCACTTTCAAAAATACTATAATCAGTCAAAATTAATGCAGCGACAACTGCACCGACCCCTAATGATAATAACGTTCGTTTCGTCCAAAACACCAACACTAACATAACAACTGGTGGTAATAAAGCAAGTAATAAATCCATTTTTCTCTCTCCTTCAATATCAACTGTATTTGATGATTGTTGCTAGCGAAAAATGAGGCTTTATTCTGCCATTTTTTTATATTAAATAAAAAAACCAAGCAGATAGATCACTGCTTGGTTCCCAAAATTACTTGGTATACGTACGTTAGCGGACTCTATCACGATACGTAGCTCATCATGTTTTCACTGTCCGGTGAAAACTGACAGTCCGAAACCTCTTATGATTTCGACCCAATCCACTCCATTGACGGTGGTGTGGATTTCGGCAAATGCCCCTTTCATACAATTTCAACGGATGTCATCCTCTACTGTATTACTCTTGACGCTTTGCAACCTCTATGCTATCGCGCAACTATTTAATTCATCTTATTTTCATTTTAGTATGATATTCAAAGTTTGTCAATCACTTAATTACGTAGTTCGTACACAATTTAGTCAGCATACCTTTCTTTCGTTTTCACATCACGCATTTGTTGATAGATAATTACACCATAAATAATAAAAACAATCAGTGGCAACACAGCAATTGCCTGAATTGCAACTGTCAGCGAATACGTATCAGCTAACCACGCAACACCAACGCTGACTGCTACCTTGACAAAAAATTCACAATAGTTTTGAACCGATAGCACACTCGATCTAACGCTATCATCAATCCCTTGATTAATGAGGATAAATTTGAGCGGATAGACAAGTCCATTTAATAAGGCGAGCACTACCATTGCCATTAAAACAACACTAGTGGCAAATGTTGGTACCATGGCAACAATACTTATAATGAGCAAACTAGCAAGCACAACTAGCGTCTATGGCCCTTGTTTAACAAGTGATAAATGACGAACACAATAGCTACCAATCATCCCGATAAACAATAGTCCCGCAAAGACAACACCAAAATATTGGACATTGATGCCAATTTGCTCAAGTACTGGCTGCTGATACATGAAAACTAGACTAAAAGCACTCACTAGCAACGAAATGCTTAGCATTGAAATGATTAACTGCGATTGCTTCAAATGTTCACGTAATTGTTGCCAATACACTTTTTTTGTTTGGCTCTTTGGTTTCGTATTTGGCATCTTTGCCCCACTCACTAACGGAATCACCATCAGCCCAATTGAAGCAATAAATGGTAACGTCGCATGAATAAGATACAAAATTCCACCAATAAAATTCACAATACTGTGTGCTAATTTTCGCCACACTTCACTCGTTGATACCAACTTTTGGTGCACTGTTTTATCGGGTAGCGACTCATAAACGAGTGCTGAAACCGTTCCTGAATCTGCAGCAATTGCTCCTCCCCATAAAGCAAATGCCAGCGCAAAAAAACTAAATTGTGGCATAACTGTAAAGCATAGGAGTGCTGCAACTGCGAGACCAATGGAAAGATAAATCATCAATTTCCTACCAAGCCAATCCGCTAACATTCCAAAGGGGATTTCACAACAAAAAATTGCGATATCGCGGATAATATGCAAACTTGATATTTGTGTAAAACTTAGCCCTTGATCAAGTAAGTAAGCCACATAAATTGGTGTCATAAAAAAATTCAATGCAAAAGCACGATTCAAGTAATAATTCCCTTTTTTCATCAACTAAAATCCTCATCTAAAAATAAATGTTTTTTTACTCCCGTCCGTCTTGGCTTCAAGCCTAAATCGAGTAATATTTCTCTTGCTCTGTAAATATACTCAGGACCATTCACCTCTTCATTTTTTATGCCTTTCATTTGTGGAGAATAGGTTGACAAGACGTTTGCAACCACGTCATCAACTAAGTTTTCTTCGGCGAGTAATTGGAAATTTTTCCCCATGCTTTCTAATGAATCCAGTCCAACAATATAATTTATTCTTACCATCTCAAATTTCATTTTCGCATATCTCAGTATTTTTATAACTTCTTCTAACGATTTTCCTTTCTCAGGACCTAATAATTCTTCTCTTCTGTCAAAACATTCTAAAGTAAAATCAAAAACACTATTGTCAATATACGATAATTCTTCAATCATTTTTTCACTATTTATCAAACTCGTTACAACGGAAAACTCTCCTCTAAATCCGTGTGATTTTAAATTTACATGCATATTCTTCAAGTATGCAATATAGTCAAGATCACTTTTAGGACTTCCGCTTAAAACAATAACTTTTTTTGTTTTTTCTATTGAATCTTTTCCCATATTTAATTGTATATCACTAATGATATCCTCAATTCTGGTAATGCCAACAGCTTCTTCACACCGTTTTGCATCATACATTCGTTGGCAAAATGCACACCCTCTAAATTGATTGTTATTTCCCGTTTTATATTTCATATTTGCACAAGCATTTAGTGGATTTAATCTCAATTCTTCAAATGGATCTTCTGACCATTTATAACCCTAAGGCTGTTCACTCAACCAGACTACATCTGTCTTTATTAAAAAATCTATTTCTAAAGGTACATTTTGGTAATAAATCTTTTGATTTGACTTTTTATACAAATACTCTGTTTCACCTTGTTCCTCTTGGAATGTATCGTAATTTCTGCCCTTTATTGTAAAGTCAAAGCGCTTATATCTCGCTTTTTTTTATTTTATTGCGATTCCGTTTAAAATCATATTATATATATGATAACCCTCACTCATCATTATTAACTGCCTCCACAAATATATTAACATTTTTTCACTTTAAATAAATCTAAAACTAATTTTAAAGCGCGAAAAATAAATTTAATCTAAATAAAATAAAAAAACTGTCATTTTATAAAAATGACAGTTTTTTTATTTTATTTTCCTAAACGTGCTTCTAACTCAGCTTTTAAGTCTTCAAATCCTGGTTTTCCAAGTAAAGCGAACATATTTTTCTTGTATGCTTCAACACCTGGTTGATCAAATGGATTAATTCCTAATAGATACCCGCTCATAGCAACTGCTTTTTCAAAGAAATATACCATTTCTCCAAAATTATACGCATCCAAACGTTCTACATGTAATAAAAGATTTGGTGTTTGTCCATCATTATGTGCCAATAACGTTCCTTCAAATGCTTTTTTATTTGCGAAATCAATTGGTTGACCAGCGATGAAGTTTAATCCATCTAAATCTTGATCATCAGTTGGAATAATTACTTCATGACGTACATTTTCAACATTAATTACTGTTTCAAATAAATCGCGGCGTCCTTCTTGAATAAATTGCCCAATTGAGTGAAGATCGGTTGAGAAGTTTGCTGCTGTTGGGAAAATTCCTTTAAAGTCTTTTCCTTCTGATTCAGCATACAACTGCTTCCACCACTCACCAAAGAATACTAATGATGGTTCATAATTTGCTAAAATCTCAACTGTTTTTCCTTTGTTGTAAAGAGCATTACGTACCATTGCATATTGGTATGCTTCATTTTCTTTCCAATTTGGATTTGCATAAGCAACTTGCCCTGCTTGTGCTCCAGCCATCATTGCTTCAATATCAATATTTGCTACCGCAATTGGTAATAAACCAACAGCTGTTAAAACTGAGAAACGCCCACCAACATCATCTGGCACAACAAATGTTTGGTATCCTTTTTTATCAGCTAATGTTTTTAATGCTCCACGACTAGCGTCAGTTGTTGCATAAATACGTTTGGCTGCCTCTGCTTCACCATATTTCTGTTCAATTAATTGCTTGAAAATACGGAATGCAATCGCAGGTTCAGTCGTTGTTCCTGATTTAGAGATAACGTTAATTGAGAAATCTTTATCTTTTAATACATCCATTAATTCGTGTACATATGTTGATGACATATGATGTCCAACGAAAATAACTTGTGGTGCTTTACGTGTTTCCTTATCAACAACGTTATGGAATGAGTGCCCTAACATTTCAATAGCTGCACGTGCACCTAAATATGAACCACCGATTCCAATAACTAATAGAATGTCTGAGTCAGATTGAATTTGTTTTGCTGCTGCTTGAATGCGTGCAAATTCATCTTTATCATAATTTGTTGGTAAGTCAACCCAACCTAAAAAATCATTTCCTGCCCCTGTACGGTTGTGAATTTGTTCATGTAATACTTCAACCATTGGTGCTAAATATTCTAGCTCATGGTCAGCAACATAGTCTTTTACAAATGAATAATCAAAACGAATTGCCATAAAAAAATCCTCCTACTGTTGTTTAAGTTATTGAAGCTTTGTGAGTGCCTGCGAAATCCAAGTTGGTAAACGTTTGGCTAATGGTTCAAACGCCTGAGCATCTTGTTGATTCATACGGTAATTACGTAGATCTTTAATTGATACTTCAACGCGTTCATCACTATACGTTAAAATTTCGACACGAATCCACTCACCTATTTTCACATATTCTTCGATATTTGCGACAAACTTTTCGGAAATTTTCGAAATATGGAGAATGCTCATGCGATCACCTGTCAATTCAACAAGTGCTCCATATGGCTTGATAGCCACGATTTTTCCGGTTACAATCATGCCTGGTTTCAACATAAATAACACCTCATTGCTTATTATAACATAGAGTCGCTTGTTAGTCCCTTACAAAATCGTTGATTCAACTAAATTCATCTATTCGTCAAAAGATGGCACAATTTCTTAACAAATCTCCCTATACATTGCAAATCAAAACTTTATATCCTTTGACATTTTAAAATTTTTTCAAATCATTTTAATAGGAATTTGCCAATAAAAGCAGTAAGATAAAGGTGAAACTATTTCACAAGGGGGATTTCTTAATATGATGTATGATGTAACTGTAATCGGAGCTGGACCTGTTGGTATCTTTACTGCCTTTTATGGTGGAATGCGTGAAATGAATGTACTTTTAATCGATGCACTCGAAACACTCGGTGGTCAATTAGCAGCACTCTATCCAGATAAATATATTTATGATATTGCTGGATATCCAAAAATAAAAGCACAAACACTTATCGACAACTTAACAAAACAACTTGAAACTTTCAAAAACTCAACAACAATTTGCTTAAAAGAACAAGTAACGACGATTGAAAAACAAATAGACGGTACATTTATTATTACAACTAATGTTCGTCAATATACAAGTCGCTCAATTATTATTACTGCCGGAAATGGTGCATTTAAAGCTCGTCCACTCGGACTTGAGCAAGAAGAATATGCGACAAATATTCACTATTTTGTCAAAGACCTATCAGTCTTTAAAAATCGTCGTGTTGCAATTTTTGGAGGCGGTGACAGTGCAGTTGATTGGGCTTTAATGCTCGAACCAATTGCTGCTCAAGTTTCACTTATTCACCGTCGCGATGAATTCCGTGCACATGAGCATAGTGTTGCGAATTTAAAAGCATCATCTGTAAAACTGTACACACCGTATATACCTCATTCACTATCGCTTAATGGTACAGTCGCACATGAAATCACACTCGCTCATGTCAAAAATAAAGAATTAGAAGTATTACCTATTGATGATATTATCGTCAATTTTGGCTTCGTTTCCAATATTGGTCCAATCACTACATGGGGATTCAACCTGGAAAAAAATCAAATCCCTGTTGACTCTTTCCAAGCAACAAATATTCCCGGTATTTTCGCTTGTGGTGATATTTGTACATATCCTGGACGGAACAAACTTATTATTACTGGCTTTGGTGAAGCACCAATTGCAATTGCTGCTGCCAAAAAATATGCGTTTCCCGAAAGTTCTGCTGCTCACGCCCATTCAACATCAATGTTTGACAAAAAATAAGCATTATTTTATATTTTAACAAATTCAATTGGATATCAATAGACAATGTTCGATATTTTTTGTTATGATAAGAAAACAATGTTTGCTTTGGAGGTAACTATGGAAAATATTGAATTAATCGCAGCTCAAGTCAATGAAGTACTTGAACAACTACGCCCTTACTTACAACGTGATGGTGGAGATGTCGAATACGTTGGCTTTCAAGATGGTATCGTACAAGTTCGTCTACTTGGAGCTTGTGTTGGTTGTGGCGTATCAGATGTAACACTCTATCAAGGAATTGAAACAGCGCTTGTTGAAGAAGTACCTGGAGTTATTGGTATTGAAGATGTAACAGAGCACGAGCGTGCAGCTGAACTTGATCGTTACTACTTTGACCTTGCTGAAGAGATAAAGAAACTCAATGACGAATCAAAAGATGAATAAATCATAAAAAAAACAGTGAAATTATCACTGTTTTTTTTTCATTATCTTGTGTTTTTCAAGTATAATAGAAAGAGAAAGGAAGGGGATAATAATGAGCTTCAACCGTACTGATACAAAAACAGTTGTTATCGATTTACTCTCACAACGTGGTGTTGATATCCACGATATTGCTGAACTTGTTTATTTTTTACAAGCAAAATATGTACCAAAACTCTCAATTGATACGTGTATTCAATACACAATGGAAGTGCTTGGAAAACGCGAAGTACAAAGTGCTATCTTAACTGGAATTGA
The DNA here is from genome assembly GCA_945956935.1 of uncultured Bacillota bacterium. GTDB lineage: Bacteria > Bacillota_I > Bacilli_A > Culicoidibacterales > ZOR0006 > ZOR0006. The sequence goes on from CAMFJD010000030.1 coordinate 9,236, forward strand.
ACTTGATATGCTCGCTGAACAAAAACACTTAAATGAGCCTTTACTTGATATTATTGCACGTGATGAACCATTATATGGAATTGATGAAATTCTTGCTCTTAGTATTACAAATATCTACGGTTCAATTGCTTTTACAAATTTTGGCTATATCGATAAAGTAAAGCCTGGGATTTTAGCAAATATTGACGATAAAGAAAAAGCAAAAAAACAATGTAACACTTTCTTAGATGACCTCGTTGGTGCTGTCGCTGCTGCTGCTGCCGCTAGTATTGCTCATGCATATGGAGATAGCTATTATAAAAATGAATTTTCATTACTAGAAGATGAAGCATAAAAATAGGGTTGTATCACATTGATACAGCCCTATTTTCTTATTTCCACGCTATTTTTTGAATTTCTTCACATACTTCAACTGGTAATCTATCTAATGTATGTGTAAACATTGGCGCTATTTCCACCAGAGGTATAAGTACAAATGCACGTTGATACATATACGGATGTGGAATAATGAGCCTTGGTGTACAGATCGCTCGCTGATCAAACCAAATAATATCCACATCAATCGTACGTGGTCCCCATTTCTCTTTACGTTCACGATGAAGTATTTGTTCCACAGTTTGACACACATCTAACAAAGCAATTGCTGATAAATTCGTCTGAATTTCAATCACACAATTGAAAAAATCCGGCTGATTCGTATTCCCCCAAGGAGGTGTTTGATAGAGGCTTGAACATGTTACTACTTCAATATTTTCGTGTGTTGATAATTGCTGTATTGCTGCCTGTAAGTAACCTTTTGAATCTCCCAAATTACTCCCTAATGCCAAATATGCTCTACATACGTTCACGATAAATCTCGACTCCTACCGTTTTGAAGTTCCCACGAATCGGTGCATGTGGTTTTTTAACTATCACACTTAACGCATCAATCAATGGATATGTTCCTAAAACACAGCTTGCAATTCGTTCTGCCAAAGCTTCCAATAACTGAAATCGTTCCTGTTCCACAACTGTCTTGATTGTTTCAAAAACCTCTCCATAATGCGTTGAATATGTTAAATTATCACTCTCTCCTGCTTGTTTCGTCGCTGTTTCCATTTTTACACTGATAACAAATGGTTGTCCATATTCAGCTTCAAAATCTATCACTCCATGATATCCATAAAATGTCATATCTTCGATAAAAATATAATCACATTTCTTCATTCATTCTCCCCCATTTCGTCTACTAATCCCTGTAATGCCCGATACGTCTGTAAAACGGTTTTTGTTGTTGCAACATCGTGAACACGTACATACTCACAGCCTGATTGCCAAGCAACAAGTGATACTATAGCTGTCGCTACATCTTTTTGTTGTTGCGATGATTCACTAACTGTCATAGCTAAAAATCGTTTTCTCGATGCACCGAGTAAAATCGGTAAACCAAACGTTTCACGCAACAATGATACCTGCTGACATAACTGCCAACTTTCATTCGCTGTTTTTGCAAAGCCAATTCCAGGATCTAAAATTAATTGGTCTCGTTTCACCCCTGCTTGTAAACAAATATCCACACTCTGTTGTAATCGTTCACAAACAGCAATATAAATATCATCGACTGGCTCAACTTCTTTTTTAGCATGTGGCGTTTCACCAATAGCAAATTGATTGTGCATTAAAATAATTGGAATTTTTTTTTCAGCAGCCAGATATGCCATTTGTGGATCATATAAGGCACCTGAAACATCATTAATCATTGTTGCTCCAGCCTCTATAGCCGCCCGAGCAACGTTTGCCTTATATGTATCTATTGAAATATCACATCCTAACGTTGCAATAGCTTGAATCACCGGAATAACCCGTGCAATTTCTTCCTCTTCATTCACCTGTGTTGCACCTGGTCTTGTTGTTTCACCACCGACATCAATAATTGTTGCTCCAAGTGAGAGTAACCGCTTGGCTTGCTGTAAAGCTCGCTCAACTTCAATATACATACCACCATCTGAAAAAGAATCTGGTGTGACATTTAAAATCCCCATAATCTTCATCGCTATTTCGCTCCTATATTAGAATTTCAATAATTGCAGCACTTCTTGACGTGCCTGGAAATCTTCAGCATAGATACCTCGTGCGACTGTCGTCACCGTTTTTGATCCAGGTTTTTTTATTCCACGCATTGTCATACACATATGTTCAGCTTCAATAACAACAAACACTCCTTTTGGCGATAACGCGTCCTCAATTGCATCAGCAATTTGCTGCGAAATACGTTCTTGTAATTGCGGTCGGCGTGCAATGATTTCAACAGTACGTGCTAGTTTACTCAATCCTGTTAAACGTGAACCTGGTAAGTAAGCAATATGTGCTTTCCCATAAAATGGCACAAAATGATGTTCGCATGTTGAATAAAATGGAATATCTTTCACAATTACGATTTCTTCGTGCACTTCTTCTTCAAAACTAATTGCTAATACATCACGTGGGTCTTCATACATTCCCGCATAAATCTCAGCATACATTTTTGCTACCCGTTTTGGTGTATCTTTTAAACCTTCACGAGTTGGATCTTCTCCCATTGCCTCTAAAATTTGACGAAATGCCACTTCAATTGCCTGTACATCTATTTGTTTCTTTTCCATTTGTTTTTTTCCACTCCTGTTGTTCTATTTTCTGAGTAATTGTTTGTGTCCATTGTGTCGGCCTACTCACCCAATCACTATCAAGTTTTTCAACTACCTGCCACCCAATAACGGCATTACATACCCAAATTTGCCGAGCACTTTGTTTCATTTTTATCATTGACCATGCACACTCAATGACTGGTATATCTAAATATTGACACCACTGTTTTACTGCCTTTGCATATGTCCCACTTAAAATAGGTAACGTACTTTTTGGTGTGTATAAATTAGAACCATCGCTCCAAAAAATTGTTGCAATCGTAGTTTCCAACACAATACCCTTATCATTGATATAAATAACATCACTATAACCTTTTTGCCGACTCCGTTCTAACTGTTCCAAATAATATGTACGATTAACATCTTTAATTGTTGCTTGTACTGTCCGCAATTCATCTACAACTGTTTCTAAACAATACTGGGATGAATTCTTTATAAACTCTCGTGGCTGAACATACAACTGACATTCTGCTGTAAAAATTACTTTAATAACTTGCTCATCCAGACTAAAATATTGTAATAATTCACAAAACTCTTGAAAACTTACTGGAAAAACTATCCCTAAGTACTCTGCACTTTGACATACGAGTCGCTGAAAATGAAGAGATAAAAATTCATTCGTCACATAACTGTGAAAGGTTGTAAAAATAGCTTTACATTGTATATAGTCTGATAAACAGCGACTCCAACTACCATTATCATATTGATACATCATCGTCTTTGTTCTAAAGCTGCAATGAGTGCTGCTGCTTTCTGAAATGTTTCTTCATATTCAAAATCAACTGTTGAATCATACACAATTCCACCACCGACATGAAAATATGCCATATTATTTTGACACACAATTGTACGAATCACAATATTTAAATCCATGTTACGGTTACAGTCTATATATCCAATGCTTCCAGTGTAAATACCTCTCCTATGCACCTCAAGTTCATCAATGATTTCCATTGCACGAATCTTTGGTGCTCCAGTAATTGAACCACCTGGGAACGTGGCAGCAATAATTTGTGCAGGTGTCACATCAGGACGAATTTGCGCCTCAATCGTTGATACTAGATGAAATACTGTCGGATATACCTCAACAGTGTACATTTGCGGTACTTTTACCGTACCTGGTACTGATATTTTTGCTAAATCATTCCGTTCAAGATCAATAATCATCAATAATTCTGCACGATCTTTCTCACTTTCCCATAATTCTTGTTTTAATGCTTCGTCTTCTTCAGGTGTTTCTCCCCGTTTTCTCGTTCCCTTAATGGGGCGCGTTGAAATAATACCATTTCGAACTTTCAAAAATCGTTCTGGTGAACTACAAGCAAACACTGTGTCATCATATTTGACATATGCTGCAAAAGGTGCAGGATTAATTGTTCGTAAACGTGCATATAATTCCTCAGGTGTTTGTGTTAAAGGCATATGTAATCGATGGGTCAAATTCATTTGATATAAGTCACCACTTTGAATATATGCTTTCAATTGTTGAAATGCTGCTTCATAGTCACTTTGTGAAATATCATCACTAAGCGGTAGTAGATACGGCACAAATTCCAACATTTCATTTTGAAATATAAAGGTTTTTAATTGTTTTTGCCAATACCTAATGCGTTTATTCGCATCACACAAGAGCCCAATTGCACTAATTAATAGTTCCTCTTTCACATGATCATAAATAAAAACACCATCATAACAACCAATCCCCATTTGAGGTATGGATAAGTCATCATATGTCGTTTGAGGGATTGTTTCAATTTGTTGATGTAAATCGTAACTAAAAAACCCGAGCCAACCACTATGGAATGGTAACGTAGCTTCATATTTTCTAAAAAATTGTTCCTCATATTCATTAAATACAACAAGACTTGATTCCTTTCGTTGCTCCACTGAACCACACTCGTCATAGACGTAGCATTGATCATCTTTTTGTTGAATATACACGAGTGGCTTCGCGGCTAAAATCGAATATCGTGCATCATCTGTTACTTTTGCACTATCAAGCCAAATTGGGAAGTCATACGTGACTAATAATTGCTGTAATTGTTCTGGTCGCACTTGGACATGTGCGCGTTCAGTGATGACCATACGTGTCCTCCTCGATATAATTTTGCTTTTTCATAAGCATTTGCTAATATTACTAGTCCATAATCAGTTGCAATTGATTCAGGATGAAATTGAACTGCCTGTAATGGATAATACATGTGCTCTAATGCCATAATAATTCCATCATTTGTTCGTGCCAAAATACGAAATTCCGCTGGTAATGTATCTTGTGCAATCATCAGTGAATGATACCGTGCTACATTAAAATGAGCTGGAAGATTATAAAACATACCCATTTGTACCGTTTTTATTTGACTGATTTTCCCATGTACTGGTATCGGTGCACGAACAATATGAGCACCAAATGCTTGGCCAATCGCTTGATGACCTAAACACACCCCTAGGATTGGAATTGATTTTGCACATTGCTCAATTAATTTCAAACAAATTCCTGCTTGACTAGGTGATTTTGGGCCTGGTGAAAGGACAATTAGAATAGGATCTAATGCTTTCACTGCTTCAACGCTTATCGCATCATGACGAAAAACACGTACTTCAGCACCAAGTTGTTGTAAATAATCAACAAGATTATAGGTAAATGAATCATAATTATCGATCATGACAATCATTTTCCGATTACTCCTCCTTCAAGTTGCAGTTTCCATTCAGCTAAATCTTCTACTAAATGTGTTGGTTGTTTTTCCTGTTGTAAAATATATTCACGACGGTGAATACCTGTATCAACCCACAACGTTGATATTTTAGCATTCATACCTGCTAAAATATCTGTTTGATAATTATCACCAACCATCACAACTTCTTCAGGATTGAGTGCTAGCCGTTCACATGCCGCATGAATAATTGCTGGTTCCGGTTTCCCCATAATACGTGGTTTTTTCTGCGTTGCTGTTACTAATAATTGGACAAGTGCACCTGCCCCTGGCAATAATCCCCGTTCACTTGGAATATTCGTATCTGGATTTGTTGCGATAAATGTTGCACCATTTCGAATAGCTAATGTTGCTTTGGCTAATTTCTCATATGTGACATCAGTATCTAAACCAATAACGACGACATCAGCAACATTTTCATCACTTGTCAATGAAATATGCTTTGCTTCGAGTGCTTGCATTAAACCATTTTCACCAATCATCATTGCTTGTGCTTGTGGAAATTCTCTCGCAATTGTCGTTGCAGCTACGTCAGAACTCGTCACAACATGTCTTGCTCGTACATGTTGACAACCAATTGTACGCATTTTTTTGGCAACTTCTTCCGCAGTTTTCGTCGAATTATTCGTCACAAATAAATATGAAACTCCCTGTTCTTCTAACCAATTCACAAATAATACCGCACTTTCAATTACTTCGCTCCCGCGATACATTGTTCCATCTAAATCAAACAAATAGCCCTTATACATCATGCTTCCTCCCCATTCTTTTTCTTTAATACAAAGTGAGCACAACCAAATTGACACTGTTCTAATAAGTACGTTTCTAAGAAACCTATATGATTCCATTCATTCGCCTTTGGATTGGCATCATCATAAAAGCCCTTCAATCGTACATATCCCTCAATAATATCTCCAGCAATGTAATCATATTTTTCGAGCACGTCACAATACTTCGCTAAAAACTGTTCTTCATTATATGCCTCACGAAAATTTTCGATTAACTCATATTCAATACCATCAACTGTTACTTTCATCTGTTGCCTACCTTCCCATCTTGCAATGTCTTTTTTTCTTTTTCTATTGTACCATGCACAACAAATAATATCCCAGTGAAACCAATCATTTTTTAGCGAAACAGTAAAAATATGCTAAATATAATAAAAAAGAGCAGTGTTTGAAGCCCTATAATATAGTACTTTCACAACATACTCTCTTTTTCTTAATTTAATTATTTTACTCTCCTATCCTCATAACTTTTTCCGTTATACTCGTTCTCGTTCTTTCATTTGTACGAACATTTTCATCAAAAAAGCCAATGAGTAGAAAACCAGTGACAACTTCATTTTCTGTTAAGCCAATCTTTGCACCAAACGTTGGCGTTACAAACTGTGTTTTCCAAACGACACCAATATGCTCCGACCAAGCCGCTAATTGAATATTTTGAATCATTGCTCCATGTGCCAGTAAATCTTCATGATAGATAACTGGGTCTTCATTTTTTTGTAATATCGTCACTACCATTGTAGGAAATTGATTTTTCTCAATCATTTTCTCAAGATACATAATGTCGCGATTTAATTCACGATACTTATCAACTAACGTCTTGTATCCAATCGCATCATTAATAACAATAAAACGCCATGGTTCTCGTTTGCGGTGGTTTGGTGCCCAAGTACCTGCCTCTAAAAGTGAGTATAATTTTTCATCGCTTATTCCTTTTGTAAAACGACGAATTGTCTCACGTGTATAAATTGCTGTTTTTACATCCATCTTCCAACACCTCTAATTCATAATCATTACGATTAATCATATATAGTATACATTCCTTTGTAAACAAAAAATATCACTATTGCTAGAAAAAAGTACCTCCATAGTAGACTCCAAAATTATTTCATCATATTTGATTGTTTCACTTTTCTTTTTTGTCTACCATGAAAGTACTGGATCAAAGATACTTTTCTTTTTATTGAATGTATCAGGTCTCTATTCGATTGGTAATACTGCACCTTCATATTTTTCGATAATAAAATCTTTTGCTGTTTGCGAATGAAGTGCTTCAATTAAAACTTTTATTTTCGAATCCTCTTGGTTATCTGTACGTGTCACCACAATATTTGCATATGGTGAATCACCACCTTCTAATAATAACGAATCAGCTTCTGGGTTTAATCCTGCTTCTAATGCATAGTTCGTATTAATAAAAATTACTGCTGCTTCATCATTTTGATATGCTGTTGGCAGTAACTTCGCTTCAATATCATATTTGAATTGTAAGTTTTTTGGATTACTCACAATATCGGTAAATGTAGCTGTGGTCGCATCAACACCATCAGACAATGTAATAATTCCTTCACCTGCTAATAATGCCAAAATACGTGATTGATCGGAAACTGAATTACTCATAAGTACCGTCGCATTCATAGGTAAATCTGCTAAATTTGTATACTGATTTGAGTACGCTCCCATCGGTTCGATATGTACTTTTGAGACTGATACAATATCATAACCATTTTGTGCAATTTCTTGTGTCAAATATGGTTCATGTTGGAAATAATTTGCATCAATTTCATTTGCTGCCAATGCTTTGTTTGGTAATACATAATCTTGGAACTCCACAATTTTCAACTCAATACCTTGCTCAGCTAATAAAGGCTGAATTGCAGTTAAAATCTCAGCATGTGGGACAGCTGTTGCTCCTACGATTAACGTATTATCTCCTTCTGGCGTTGCTTGATATATTACCGTTACTGTTGCACCCGCAAATAAAACAGCACTCACTACTATAGCGATCCCTTTTTTCACTTGCCCCGGTTTCTTGGCTATATTACTCCGTTTATCAATGGCGGCAATTGTCGTTTCACCAAGCCACTGAAAACTAAAAACAAGTACTAAAATTAATGCTGTTGCTATCAATGTCACATCTTCAAAGCCACGTTGGAAACCATCAAGATAAGCTAAATTTCCAAGTCCACCTGCACCAATAACCCCTGCCATGGCCGTAAAGCCAACTAAGCTAACAACTGTTGATGTCAAACCTCCAAGCCATGCTGGCTTGCTTTCAGGAATTAACACTTTGAAAATAATATCCCAGTTACTAGCTCCCATCGCCTTTGCTGCTTCAATCACACCATAATCAACTTCACGTAATGCAACTTGAACTAATCGTGCATAAAATGGTGACATCCCAATAATTAACGCTGGTAAAGCAGCATTTGCACCTAAAATAGTACCAACAACCTGTTTTGTGAATGGAAGTAATAAAATAATTAAAATCACAAATGGAATTGCCCGAAACAAATTCACAACCGTTGTTAACACAGCATTCAACCATTTATTTTCATATAAACCATCTTTATCCGTTACATACAAGCAGAGTCCAAGACCGAGTCCTAAAACAAAACATACTAGTCCTGCAACAACTGTCATATAGAGCGTTTCTCCAAACGCTAGAATCATTTTATCCCATTGAATATTTGTAAACATTAGTGTGCAACCTCCTGAACATTAACTGATTGTGATTGAATAAATGCTTTCACATCCATTAATTGCCGCTGGTCATCGCCTTGAACTAATACCGTCAATTGACCAACTGATCCTTCTTTTGTCTTAGCAATTGATCCTTGAATAATTGAGAAATCAACACCATATTTTTTCATTGCTGTCGCTAAAATTGGTTTTTCAACATCACCTTTGATAAAATGTAATGTCCAAAGTTTTCCTTGTGGATATTTATGTGCCAACTCATCAAGTGTCAGCTCATAATCAGATTCAGTTGTCGCTTCACCTACAAAACGTTTCGTAATTGCTTTTTGCGGATTTTGAAAAATTGTTAAAACATCACCAAGTTCAACAACACTCCCTTCTTCCATAACAGCCACACGGTGCGCCAAATTTTTAACAACTTGCATTTCATGAGTAATAAAAACAATTGTAATTCCTAATTTTTGATTAATATCAGTTAATAACGCTAAAATTGCTTCTGTTGTCTCCGGATCTAAAGCACTCGTTGCTTCATCTGCTAATAAAATTTGTGGGTTATTCGCTAACGCACGTGCAATACCAACACGTTGTTTTTGACCACCTGACAATTGTGAAGGATACGCAGATTCGCGTCCTTCCAATCCAACTAAAATAATTAACTCTTGAACACGTGCTTGAATTTCATTCTTTGGTATTTTTGCTACTTCCAATGCTAGTGCAATATTTTGCGCCACTGTTCTTGACCACAATAAATTAAAATGCTGGAAAATCATTCCAATTGTTTGGCGCTGCGTTCGAAGTGATTTTGGATCTAATGTTTGCAAATCAAATCCATTCACGATTACTGAACCAGCTGATGGCAATTCAAGTCCATTAATCATGCGAAGTAACGTACTTTTTCCCGCACCACTGTAACCAATGATACCGAAAATCTCTCCCTTGTTAATCGTAAAATCTACAGCTTGGACAGCCGTGATTTGTTCATTCCCTTTGCTATACTGTTTTGTCACCTGTTTAAATGTAATCATCATGTATCCTCCATCCCATTACAGGAAATATTTCATTAAAAAAAACAGCCTTCCTTTGTGAGAAAGCTGTTTTGTCCGTTTCCGAAACATTCATGCAATCTCATCTTTCAGTCTTACACATTGTGTAAACTGTGGATTTAGCACCATTGTTCAATTGAACTGGTTGCTGGGCTTCATAGGGCCATTCCCTCCGCCTCTCTTGATAAGAAGTTGTTATTTCTATTGATTAAGCAATACTATATCAAAAATTTATTTAACTGTCAAACTTTTTTCTCGTCATTTTATTTTCAAGAAATATTTTTATCCGCCACAAAATTTGATAATAACTATAGTAGAACAGTTTTAGAACAAAAATTGATATCCATTCCTCATGATATCACATTTTAACGATATAAACTCCTCTCATTATCATATCTATTTCATGCTATTTTCACCGGCTTTACTGACTATACAAATAGTTCTTTAAATGTATTTCATTTATAATGGAGTTACTACTTTCATCTTTGGAGGAATACATCATGAAAAACTACTCTTTTACAAAAGGTATTGAAAAACTTATTGATCCACTCGAAGTAGGTTCAATCCATTTTCTTGCACCATATAATAAATTGCTACCTGAAAAAATTCAACATAAAATTATTGAATCGTCTGGGAAAAAAACTCCTTATATGGGATTTGTCGTCGAACCTTATTGTTACTTTCTCTGTTATGAAATTCTTGATCTTGAATGGGCACAAAGACTCATTCCTGATAATTTCAACTTAATTCGCACGCAAATTTTTGAAAATGATGAACCGAAGTACTATGGACTTTTTGGATGTTTTAATGTCCATACAAGTGCTTTCTGGGGGCAACGAATGGAGTTTTATATTATTGCTGAAAATATCGATACTGGTCTTTTAACTTGGATTATTGTCGATTATGATACAAATACAATTAGTTATGATAAAAAAGGAGGATTGTTCGAATCAAATTGTGATAGTGCAGTTATTACTACTGATTTTGCTGGCAACGTCATTGTTGATGTTCTAAATATTAACAAAAATCGTACACTCACGTTTACAAGTAATATTGAAAGTGCATTGATGCAGCCATTACATCAACGCCTATGGATTGAAGGAAATTTATCTATTGGCTACGGACGTGAAATTTCACATAATAGTCCTGATGTTTTTTCATTAATATTTGACCCCCGTGAAGTCGAACGTGCTCTTCAATGTAATATTGATGACCTAACTATTGAAATGAATAGTTGGTTCCCCGGTCTTTTGGCCGATAAACCAAGCCAACTCGCTTGTTTTCCATATGCACAGCATTTTCTAGCTGATAGTCCAGGTCATAGCAGTTCATTATTAACAAAAAACGATCTTGAACAAGCATACATTAAAACAGATTTCACTACAATTCCAGCATATTCAACAAAATCGATGAAAAAAAATTTCGTATTAGGTGCTGCTATTCCTTGGATTTTGCTTGTAATTGCTATAATTTTATATATTAACAAATAAGAAAAAAGCAACTGCTCAATTGAACAGTTGCTTTTTCAGTGGAAAACTCCTCAACTT
>CAMFJD010000031.1 GCA_945956935.1 uncultured Bacillota bacterium
GTTCTTCAGTAATTGAACAATCTTCATTAATTAAATTATAGAATGTTCCAATAAGTGTATATTCTGTAAATGATGATCCTGATAAAGGATCCCCACCGGAAAAGCTTGATTGCGTAATAGCCTTCATTGAAAAAAGTTGTTTTCTCATTTTTTAAAACCTCCTATCATTTAGTAGTTTATATGCTTTTTTAGCTCGTGCATTTCCATGTTTTGCTTCTTTTGTTATTTCTCTCAGTGTTTTTCCATAGTATTCACCTGGAAATTCGTCACGAATACGCCCCTTTCGCCCTATTGCTTATAATATCATTCGCTATCATATTGTCTTCATTTGCGAAGAAATTTGCGACAGCATTAGCAGCCCAATGGTAGCACTGATTGTAGCCCCACAAATTACAATTACTCCTGTAGCGAGCAATGCTATTTTGCCAACACCCGGTATGAAATAAATACTAGCCATACAGAGGTAATGCTAGTATTGGTTGTGGAAGCGCAATAGCAGTTTCTAGTAATTTTAAAAACTCATCTTCTGTATATGTAATTTCATTGAGTGTGGTAGTTTGTTCCCCTAATTGTATGATACTTGTAATTGCTGAAGTTGAAGCTAAAATATTGAGGACTTCGGTCGTAGGAGATTTAAATTCAGACAGTGTATGTTTAGCGTTGACTTAGAATATCTAAGTAGTCAGTTGCCATCGTATAAATGAGTGGTTTCTGTTGCACTTTTTGGAGCATGCCCTTTTGATGGAGTTCGTTCGCAATCGTATCGAGTTTTCTCCGTGAATATTGAACAGCTTGAGCGAGTTGAATTTGACTGAAGTTACTATCTTTTGGAGCAAAGCGGTGAAAGTGAGCGAAAATATTTAAAATCTCTCCCTGCTCAGCCGTCAGCATTCCCTGATTAATGAAATCTTGAATCGATTGTTCAATATTTCGTATTTGTTGTTTTTTCTCGGTTAAATCAGCTAAAATAGTCTGTTGGCCCGTCACAAGAAACTTGAGCATTTGTAAACAAAAGAATGTTGCTTCCCCCTGATTATGCGGATGAGATGTCAATTCAAAAATATCATAGTATGTTGTTTTTTGTTTATTGATTGTATATGCGAGTGAAATAGCACTGAAATTATCAAGATTTTGGGCTAAAAACTGAAAAAGAAGATAACGACCAACGCGGACCGTTCCCATCATAAAAAGGGTGAATATATTCAAAGAAATAATGCATGAGCATAATCCGGTACAAAATTGGAACTGATTCATCACGCATAAATATAACTAGATTATTCAAATGCTTAATAATTTTGGTTTCAGGAGTCAAATCACGATGAAGTGCGCGCGTGTTGGCCATAACAGTGACGGATTCCTTTCGGAAAAGCAGTCCATCGAGTTGATCATCCACGGCGATATCATTAGCTACGAGTTGATCATAAATCTCACGAAAATCAGCGACAGAATTCAATTGAAAATGCTCGGTTTGAGGAAATGATTGATACATTTGGACGAGACCAACAAAACGTTTTTGATTTTTTGGAGTATGTTGATTTAAAATTGCTGTTAGTTCTTTTTTCGTGCTTCGAACTTGCTCAATTTCATTCGTACTCTGTAATTCGTTGATTAATAAGTGATTGAGATATTGATTTTTGGCGAGATCAGGTAGTTCATTAGCCAAGCTTTCAATTTTTTGGCTAAGTGCGATAATTTGTTCGTTGAGCTCAAATAATTCAGGAATATGTACGATAAAGAGAGAAAATTCATTTTGCGAGTTGAAGTGTCCCTTTTGAATCGGAGGAATTGAACTACCCATGATTGAGTGTTTGGCTTAATTTCATAACGATATCTAATGAAAATACTAAATTTTACTTGAAATATTATGTCTAATCTTTTGATAAAGAATTAAAACAACTAAAGAGAGATAAAAGGAAGAAAAGAACCTGAAATTTTTAAAGTGTTTTTTGCTAAATAGATGTGATTTCAATATGAATACAACTTATTTTTCATCGGCATGAGATGAAAAAAAGTGAAAAAAACTTGACGATTTGTTGAAAAAAACAAGATGTGTTACCTTTGGTGTGTAATTAGCTCATTACAATTACTAAAAGGGGGAGAAAACATGTGGAATTTTAAATGGACATTTTCAAAAAATATCGTGAGTGTCACTATGATTGGTATAGTGACGATATTACCAGCTATGTCTGTGCAAGCAGATGGGTTAAATCCAGAACAATTTCTTGAATTGAAACAAGTGAAAGAGTTAGCATATCAGGGGAAAGATTTAGATTTTTTAGCAAATGAAATTATGCAATTGGACCATATGGCATGGGTCCGCAACATAAGTATAACCAAGTATATCTGTACCGTGGAGATTTAAGCTCGAAAGGATCGCATAAATGATGAAACAAGTTGTGAAAATAGGAAGTATAATTCTTTGCCTGACTGGAATCGTTGTTTTCGGCTATTGGTTGTATGAAGAAAACCGCTATGTGCAACCAGTAGCAGGAGATATTATTGGATTCGATTTACGAATCAATGGGCCAATTGTTCATAGCGATGCATATATTTTGCGGGGAGAATCACCACATACGAAAGTGATTGGTAAGTGGAAGTTACCAGCCGAGTTGAAAAAGGGAGAAATAAGAGGATCATATTATGATGTTGAACAAAAGATGCTCTATGTAACGAATGACACCGGTTTTTTTCGTTACCATGTTATGACAAAAGAACTCAAGATAATCAAGTTCGGTTACATGGGTCATACATTTAAAGTAGAGAATGGGACAATTTATGTGAATCAAGATATCGGAATGAACCGTACTGGTGGACAACATGGATACCAATCAAAATTGTGTGAATATGGAATTCACGATGAAAAGCTCATTTGTCATACATTTGATAATATACAGATTTTTGATGTTGTGAAAATGCATGAAGCATATTATCTCGTTGGAAATAAAAGTGGTGGGAGAGATTTCGTGACAATTATACCAGTAGTACAAGTATATGATGAGAAAGGCAACTTACAGCAAAGTATCGAGGTTGAATTAGGAGAAGAAAACGCTTGGTTCCCAAAGTTATTTCACAATGAAGCTGGTATCATCAGTATTGATAATGATGATTGGGGTTACTATAACTACAATACAAAAGAAGGGAAACTGGATAGATTTACAAATCTGATTCCTCACTTACGACTAAGTAATGCAACAACAACGACACGTCTATATGGCGGAAGAAGCGTTGATTATGATGAAGAACATAACTGTACGTATATCAATCATACAGCTGATATACATACCTGTCGAACAGGGATAGTAATAGTTAAACCGCTATATAATGGTAATGTAGCTACACCAGATAGTGCGAATTTTTTAACGAAAGAAGTAAGTATAGGCGTAGGACACGATGAAAAGACAGTAATTACTGTTATTGATTTAACAACATTGACTGAAGTTCAACGATTTGATGCGCTAGATGGCTATACATGGAGTCGACAATTCATTTATTTACGGTAACAAGTGGAGGAAATTCGGCTAAGAGCGTACTCAGTTGCATGGAGTGAAGGGTCAAATATTGGAATTTAATGGTTTTGCTGCAAGTAGATGTTCTGATAAAGATAGAACATAAAAAAGCGATCTGCACGCTCTTTATTTTTTACAACGACATCGAGACTTAGGTGTAGATAGAGTATGTGAAACGAGACAAAATGATACATCCGTGAATGTGCTATTATAACGAATTACTTGTATGGAGTAGTCATTGTTAACGAGCATTTTTATTGATATAATCAACGTATATGAAAAGGGTCATTTGGAGGGACTATTCTAAAACAAAAGGCAATTGGCAAGAAGGAGAGAGCAAAGGATATTGGGTGAATGTATTGCTCTTAGCATTGCACGAATAGTTTAGATTATCCGATCTATCATTCATACACGACGTACTTGGCTTCAGCCAATTGCACTTAGGATAATGATTATGGGTAGAGTTATGCAAAAGGAGAGGGATTGTATGAAACGAGATAATGTAAAACGATATATTGCAGTAGGGGTATTGTTGATAGTACTAGTGATGCGCTTCTTGACTGAAGCTGATTTAGGATACTATTGGATTGCGCTGAGTTTATTTGCATTTGGCGTTGGAATGCTTGCGTGGGCACTGGTTTGTGAATATAAACAAGCAGGACAGATTACGAGTTATGAAAAAAATGAAGATATCGGAGCATTTTTCATGTTAATGGCGGTTGGATTCCAGTTATTTGCACCAGAAGTGTTCATGTACACAATTATCCGACTTATTTTGATAGGGTGTGGAATCGGATTTTGTATTAAGTCATATTTTCTAAAAAGACAACAAGAAGGCATAAACAATTAAGAAGGTACATACTTTTTGGACTCATGCGAAAATAGACAGAAAGTAAAATGAAAACATCTCAGAAGTTTACGTTAAGAGTAGTGAGTTGTTATCTATACGAATTAAAGAGCGGAATAGTAAACAGAAACATGTTTATAAATCTCAGAATGAGGTTTCAATGGGCTGCTTGTAACAGTTTGCTTAAATATAGTTATAATGGTTGAGTCACCTTCAATATTATTGATACAATCAACATAAAGCAGAAGGGGAAGAAGAGTAATGAAAAAATAGCCATACTATTAATATCACTGGCATTTGTGGTGAGTTCGATAGTATCTGTCTTTGCAGATGAAACAATCTTAGGGGGATGGTCAGAAATAACAGGGTACTTTCAAGGGGAAGAAGGACACTTTGTATTAGCAAAATCAAAGCCGTATCATACAGGGAGAGTTGAAGAAGGAAATTATAAGCCGCCTACAATGTTACAAAGACGAGCAGTTGGTCGGACAGTTTGGATTGGTTTTTATCATTATACACGAGCTAGAATGGAAAATAAATTTACCGGAACTGTTTTGAGCGACTCAGGACGTGTATATGGGAGAAATGTGACCGAAGCATATTCACCGTGGTATACAGATGGCTTCGATATTAAAATATCGGTTGGTCGTACGTACTATGGACAATAGAAATAGTGAAATTTAGCATAGATTCATTTCTATGCTTTTTTAGGGGGGATAAGATGGAATATACGAAACATAGTTTTTTCATCATATGTGCATGTTTGTTTTACATTGTAGTCACTCAATTGAGTGATCAGTATCAAAGTATTCGATTAGAGAATAACAAATTATATAACAAGCCACAAATACAGCGAACAAACCTTCAGCAAATTTTATCTGAACAAAGGAGTAGGTCTCTCAATATTTTTTATTCAATTGAAGGAAGAATACGCGCTTTTTATAGTACAAATTACGAGCATATTCGTTTTCCTCTGTATGAAGGAAGATTATTTACAGTGGCAAATACGAAAGAAGCACTCGTTGGTGGAAGCGTAGAAACGAAATGGAAAAATAATCAAGAGTATATAACATACAAGGGGCAGGAATATGCGGTCATTGGAAAATTAGGGCGGAGTAGTGAGAGTAATCTTTATTATGATGTTGTGTTAAACGACAGTGATTATTTTATGACTGAAAATGAAGTTTTTGTTGTCGATGAACAAGGTACTGAAAGTTTTTTACAGCAAATATTCGCAATCAATCAAATACAGACGATGAGCCAACGGGACAATAGTCATGTGTTTTTCCAAGGGTTATCAGTGTATGGATGTATGCTGCTTATACTCACGAGCATCATTGTTGCCATTTTATTTTGGCAAACTTTCGTCACGCAAAATTGGATTATTTTTTTGTCAGGGATTCCTAAACATAGCATACGTTTGCAGAATATAAAGGTGATGAGTACCGTTCTTATTATTTCAAGTGCTCTTGCTGCATTGATAGCCTATCCATATGTACCGAGTTATGTTATAAACCAATTTTATGTATTTAGTACCATGTTTGGGATAAGTATTATTGGTATATACTACGTGCTTTCGCACCTGTTATGGGAGGAGAGCGATGGAATTGTATCATAGTATTCGAATAAATTGGGCACTGTATATATTGAAAGTATTACTTGTAAGTGTTTTATTTGTCATGTTTTATACAATGTTGAGCTATTGGCATGAAAGTACAGCACTGAAAATGAGGCAAACGTTAAAACAAGGAGATCACATGCTTGAAATTATCGATAGCTTGTATGAAGTTGAGGTATTTACGCATTATACAAGTGATCAAGATAATCTCATGAAAGTACGAATGTTTTATAACCAATTAAATGCGAGTGAGCAGTTTCAGTACTTAGTAACGAGTGGACAACCAGTTGAAATACGTAACGCACAAGGTGGAAAAAAGTTTGTTTATGACGCAAATTTTGATGGATATATTGATGAAGGTGAAAGTGTTTTTGGTGTTGGTGACAAAGCACTCACATCCGTGAAAACAATCGGCATGAATAGACAAGCATTTGAATATTATGACATTGGATCAGCCGATAGCATTGATTGGGATATACTTACGATGTCAGCGGATATGTATCCAGTTATTTTAGGGAATGAGTATCGTCACTATTATGACGTTGGAGACATCATTGAAGGTAGTTATTTGTTTAAAGATTTTCAATTTGAAATTGTTGATTTTCTTACTCCAAATGCAACAATTTTTTATCAGAATGAGGCTGATTATCTTATCGATGATTATGTTGTGTTACCGTATGCTGAAATGATTCAACAGGATATCTTCAATGAGTCAGCCTTTGCCCAAAAATATATCTTTTATTTAGTAAATGGTAGTATTATTTATCAAGATAATGTGGATCAGATTATGAATCGTATACATGAATATGCGATGATAAGTGATTTTTATGCGTATGATTTTATTCAGGTTGCCCCATTTTATACACAGTATACGAATTTACGAAATGCTGTGAATGACAATCAAGCACTGATTAATAGTATAGCTGTACTTTGTACTATCTTTGTTATGACTATGTGTTGGCTTTGCAATCAAGTGATCTATAAGCGACGGCGAAGTGAGTATCTTGTTCATATAATGATGGGGATGAATGCTCAACAATTGCAATGGAAATTTGCGAAAGATGGGATGTATGAGTGTGTCTTATTTCCATTTGTTTATTGGTGGTTCATCAAAACACTCAAAATTGTTAGTATTGAAGGTATTTTGTTCTTGTTTGTAGTGAGTATATGTTGGTGTATGATGAATTGGTTGATGTATGGATATCAAGTCAAAAAAACAGTTAGTTATATAAGGGGAGATGTGCGATGATTGAACTAAAAAAATTGGGAAAAGCTATTCAGGTAAATAAAATGAAAAAAATTCATTTGTTTCATGATGTGAATATATCTATTCAAGCAGGTGAAAGTGTTGCTATTATGGGGAGAAGTGGTTCTGGTAAAACAACATTGTTGAAAATATTAGCAGGTTTAATTGTTGATTATGATGGAGCGTATTACTTTCAGGGCTCCTGCGTAGCAAAACATGAAAAACAAGCAGCAGCGTTTCGTAGACAGCACATTGGCTATATTACACAACAGTTTCATTTAGTTCACAATCGTAGCGTTCGCCAGAATGTGCGAATAGGTAATGAAAATGTGAGTCGAACGATGATAAATGAGATGCTAATGCAGTTAGGATTAGATCAACTTGCAAAAGAAAAGGTGCGAAATTTATCAGGTGGTGAATGTCAACGAGTTGTGATTGCACGGGTACTACTCAAACGTCCAACGATTATTTTAGCAGATGAGCCGACTGGTTCACTCGATGAAGAGAGTGGGAAACAAGTGTTATATCTTTTTGAACAATTGATGCAATCGGGTACACAATGTATTATTGTGACACATGATAAAACAGTTGCAAACACATGCCATCGCATATTTGAGCTGAAAGAAAAGCAACTTCATGAAGTGACAGACAGTCTATGACACACATTTTACTATTATTATAAATTACCAAAATATTACAAAAATCAGGTGTGAAAATTACGATTCGAACGATTAGTAACTATATGGAAGAACTACAAATTCGTTCAAATAGAGCTCAAAAAAGCTTGTTTTTGAGTACAATTATGGATTTTATAATACACGAAGAATCCATGAAAGTATCGATTATTTAACACCAAATTAATTTGAAAGACAGGTAGTTATTGTGAATTAGCTTTACCTGTAACTGTAATAATTTTAATTTTTTGGTCTAATTTCTTGACATCGTACCAACCTATCTCTAAGTGATGATAAATAGAAAAGGCTCAAGATCCTCTCTTGAGCCTTTTCTATTTGAGCTTTTTATTTAATTTATTTGCAAAATAAATTAAACATACTATAGATATAATAGATATTCCTGTGGAAAGTACAGATAAGAACATTGTGAGAAAATCAGTCATATAAATCTCTCCTAACACTATTAGTATTATAGTCCGAATTATGTATATAGAGTATTGTCGATACGTACCAATAATTTTGATGTATATGAGACTATATAAGTAGGTGCAGCGAGTGGGAAGAAGTAAGAAGACTTGCGAGTATTATCGATGGATAGTGTGCTGATCTTACCAATGGTCCTACTGAGAAATACCACCATCGTAAGTACGTGTTATTCGATTATTTGTAAGTTATTTTTTTGAAATAATCAAGAATACTGATAAGATAATGGATATAAATAAAATTAAAAATTCAGCCCAAGTCATGATTAACCAAAATGGCCCTCCGAGAACAACTGATGGAGTCGTTCCAAACTCATCTACAAAAATAGCTAAATTGTAAAATTGATTCATAGAGATAATCAAAGCTGATAGACAAAGTAAGAAGATAAGTACTTTTAAGAACTTCATAACTACTTACCAAGGTTGCAGGCAGCTGCAACAACGAAAGCATAATTTGGGGCAGTTCGACATGGCTCTAAATTCCAGAATTGTTTCCCCTTAGCAAATTGATAGTGGCATTCAAATTGCCATTCCATAATTTGAGTGTTTAGCCAATAAGAATGTCCACCTAACCCATGTGTACGACTAGATAACGTTCGCCAAGCATTATTTTTGGCTGCGTTATTTCGTCTAATTGTTTTATTCTGTTTCAATTGAGAAAAAAATTGTTTTAACTTCATAATATAATGCTCCTTTCTTTTCGATAACTTCAGTCTATCATACAAAATATTCAAAAAATGAAAATTAATTTTAAAGATATGCAACATTACAATAGTCTAAAGTTAAATTTAATGTATATGATTGAACATATACGCGTTTTCCAAGCCAACAGTGTGAATCATTTTATATATTTATATTGTGTCTATCCCAACAAACATTTTATATCCCCTTTGTTATTATAATTGAATCTAGGATGCCTTTGTATTTTCTACACAACGTTAAACCAATATTGAATGTTTTTAAAGTCACAAAATACTAATAGTCAAAAGAAAGATTACTAGGTTTCTTATCCATACTCGTAATAAAATATACAGTGATTCTTCATCTTAACTATGGATACATCACTATAATATGAAAAAACAAAAGATGTTTGACTTGTTCAATATTTATTTGATAGAATTGAGACAATAACAAATCAAAAACAGTGAAGGGAACAAGTAATTCAAATTACAGTGACAGCGAGCCAATGACGGTGTGAGATTGGTACAAGTGTTTGAATGAATAACATCCTGGAGTTACTAATCGAACTTATCTATCTGGTAATAGTAGGCTTAGTCGGTCGCAACCCGTTAATAATTGCATCACGTTTTAATTGCGTGTAAGTGAGTCTTTTTGACTAATTCGGGTGGTACCGCGGAAAATCTTTCGTCCCGCATAGTTTTACTATGTGTGATGGAAGATTTTTTTATTTGTTATGTCATTTTGATATGTCGGGCCCTTTTTATCAAAATAAAAAATTACTACAAGGAGCTTTTATATGAAATCTTTAGAAGCAATAACATATGAACCACAATTGTCATATATGCAAACACAGCAAGCCATAAACTATATTAAGACTACATTCTCACAAGAATTGGCAAAAGTCCTCAATCTAACACTCGTGTCTGCTCCCTTATTCGTTGAAAGTGGAACAGGAATAAACGATGATTTAAATGGTTCTGAATCTTCTGTTCGCTTCACACCTTCAAACATTGAAAGTGGACTTGAAATTGTCCATTCATTAGCAAAATGGAAGCGTATGGCATTAAAACAATATAATTTTTCGGCACATGCAGGTTTATATACAAATATGCAAGCGATTCGACAATCTGAATTACTCGATCATACTCACTCATTACTCGTTGATCAATGGGATTGGGAGCTGATTATTCACCAAAGTGATCGTAATTTGAGCATGTTACAAACAATTGTGGAAAAAATTTATGCGATTTTACTTTCAGTGGAAGAGGATATACAAAAGATGTTCCCTCACATTCAAAAAGAATTACCACCGAAAATTACTTTTATTACGACGCAAAATTTGTTAGAAGATTATCCCAAACATTCACCAAAGGAACGTGAAACAGCAATCACCAAAAAATATGGAGCTGTATTCCTTATGCAAATTGGTGGAGCATTGAGCGATGGAAATACCC
This sequence comes from uncultured Bacillota bacterium, assembly GCA_945956935.1. Taxonomy (GTDB): domain Bacteria; phylum Bacillota_I; class Bacilli_A; order Culicoidibacterales; family ZOR0006; genus ZOR0006. The sequence continues at coordinate 10,509 of CAMFJD010000031.1, forward strand.
ATGATGGACGGAGTCCAGATTATGATGATTGGTCACTTAATGGTGATATCCTTGTGTATAACTCTGTCTTTGATGAAGCTTTTGAGCTTTCTTCGATGGGAATTCGTGTTGATGAGTCTAAACTCGTAGAGCAATTGGCAGTTGCACAGTGTGAGGAGCGATTACAGCATACATACCATCAGTTCATTGTGAACAATGAATTACCTTTTACCATTGGCGGTGGGATTGGTCAGTCACGATTATGTCAATTTTTATTAAAAAAGGCACATATTGGTGAAGTACAAGTAAGTCATTGGCCAGATGAAATTGTCAAATTTTGTGAATTAAAAGGTATTCCGCTTTTATAATATATTAGGAAATGAAGTTCGAAATGGTCATGATCAGTGACTGTTTCGAGCTTTTTCATTCGTTGTGAAAAGCATGTGAATTAGCAGAAACTTATATGATGTACAGTTGCAATGAAAGGGATAATCAGCAAAGGAGACGATTGTAGTCATTTTGAGTTGTATAAAATATGAAAGTGATTTCACTTGAAAAAGTCAACTAAATAATATAGGATAATTATGGGAAGTGCATGATGATATTTCATGTGGATCTCGGAATTTAGAAATATGGGGATCAAGAAAAAAGGAGGAATGTTTATGAAGAAAATAGTTGCAATTACTGCTTGTCCAGTTGGTATTGCACATACGTATATGGCAGCAGAAAAATTAGTAGAAGTTGGATCAACATTTGATGTAGAAGTTCAAGTGGAAACACATGGCTCAATTGGGGTGGAAAATGTATTAACACAAACCGATATTGATGAGGCAATTGGAGTAATTGTTGCAGCTGATACGCAAATTGATTTGACACGTTTTATCGGAAAAAGAGTGTTAGTGGTCAGTGTACAAGCAGGAATTCATCAAGCACATGAATGTATTGAACAAATTCTATCGCAAAAAGTACCAGTATATGAAGAACCGAAGAGTAAACAGCGAAAAGAACAAGAGATATCGATAAGTGAAAGTGGAACGAAAATCTATAAAAGTTTAATGAATGGTGTATCTTACATGGTTCCATTTGTTGTAACAGGGGGGTTATTGATTGCGATTGCGTTGAGTCTTGGAGGGGTTGCAGGACCAACAGGCGTCATCGTCCCTGAAGGGACGATTTGGTCGACAATATTATCAATTGGTGTAATTGCTATTGGTCTGATGGTTCCAATTTTATCGGCTTATATTGCACAAAGTATTGCTGATAGACCAGGACTTGTTCCAGGTTTTATCGGAGGAATGTTAGCAGTGAATGGTGCGTTGTATGGTAGTGATGTGAATGCTGGTTTTCTTGGTGGGATTGTGACAGGTTTTTTAGCTGGTATTGTTGTATTAGCACTCAAAAAAATACCGGTGCCAAAAGTTGTTCAGGCGATTATGCCGATTATTGTTATCCCAATTCTTTCATCATTAATTGTTGGTTTTAGCTTTATTTATATTATTGGTACACCACTTGGAATGCTCTTTGAGCAATTGACTCAATTTTTAGTCGGTATGCAAAGTGGAAGCCAAGTTATATTAGCACTTATTTTAGGTGCAATGATTGCTGTTGATATGGGGGGGCCATTCAATAAAGTTGCGTTTTTATTTGGGGCTGGTTTAATCGCTGAGGGTAATTATACAATTATGGGACCGATTGCAGTTGCCATATGTATTCCACCACTTGCGTTAGGTGTGGCAACTGCAATCTTGCCAAAACGTTTTAGTATGGCTGAAAAAGAAACAGGAAAAGCAGCTATCGCAATGGGAATGTTTGGCATTACTGAGGGGGCAATTCCATTTGCGGCAACAGATCCGTTTCGGGTTATCCCAAGTATTGTTGTTGGTTCGATGGTTGGAAGTGTAATTGCGATGATAAGCGGTGTGACAAATCGGGTTGCACACGGTGGTCCAATTGTTGCTTTATTAGGGGCTGTTGATAATATTGCTATGTTTTTTATTGCTGTCGCAGTTGGAGTAGTAGTCACTGTTATAATGCTATATTTTTTGAAGCAGCCAATTATTGCAGAGCAAAGGAATGAAGAGCAACCGATGATACAGCCAAAAAAGGAATACGTACAATCTGAGGATGAAGCATTTGTTCACCCAAAAGCAATTGTGCTTTTAAAGGATGTGTCATCGAAGTATGAGGTCATCGATGTATTGACTGAACGATTGGTTCAAGTAGGAGCAGTGACAAGTAAAAAAGAATTGCAGGCAGCAGTATTGCAACGTGAGGAGCAGAGCACGACAGGTATTGGATTAGAAGTAGCAATTCCACATGGAAAGTCATCCGCTGTTCAAAACCCGACAGTTGCATTTGCACGTGTGAGTGATGGCGTAGATTGGGACGCTTTAGACGGGACTAAAGCAAAGTTGATTTTTTTGCTTGCCGTACCAAAAGAAAATGTGAATGATGTACATTTGAAAATGTTACAGCGTTTAACGAGACGTTTGATGAATGAGTCATTCCGTGAACAATTATTAGTTGCTGTTGATGAAACAGAGATTCAACAGTTATTAGAGACAGTCTAATTTAGTAATAATGGATGGAAATGAACCTTTATTCACCTGTATAGATGTGAATAAAGGTTTTTTGATATCAAAAAAAGATAGTGATGTTGGTACTGCTTAGGTGTGATGGAGGATAATACCAGTATATTGATGAGAAAATGACAGAAATAAGGAAGATCTGTTGGAAACAAATGATGAATTTTTTAAAAAGTTGATTTAATCAAGCAAAATACAATGATTGTACAGCTTCTATGATAGAATGGAGTTAGGAGAGGAGGGGGGATTTGTTGTGAGTGGATTACAGGAACTATATTCAAGTGAAACATAGGGGGAGTATGTATTATTAAGAGATGCTCTTGTATACATATCTTGAAAAAACAGTTTTTGATTTGTATTACATGTATATTACCGTAAAAGAATAACCATTTATTAATATAAAAAGGATGTCATTAGTCATGACAGTGATATTTTTAGATGGAAATAAAAAAATGTTATCGTTAACAGTAATGTTTTTATTTTTTAATACTCCGAAAATTAAAACATAAACAAGTAAAGATGAGTAGGTTTTATTATAGTTGATAAATTCAATGAAAGTTTGTTTCCACGCGGAGTAAAACAGAAACGAAAGGTTTGTTGAAAAAACTTTAATTTGCCTTAAAAACGAAGTGTAGTCAGTAGGAAATGAGAAGTTACTGTGTGAAGTGGAGATAGTTTTATTTGTTTTAAATGGTTAACAAAGTCAATAATCTGTATAATTCGATATGTGCTTCACTTGATGCAACAACTTTTTGTAAGAGAGTAATATACACTATATTTGAGTTGATAGGCCACCTTATTTATGTGGTTATGTGAATCAAATACTCATTCTGCTATACTTCGTGTCAAATAATGATATGCAACAAAAAGTAGAATAGAAAAAGGGAGAAAGAAGATGAGAGTAAAGAAAAACAAAAAAATATATGTGAGTGTTTTGGCTACTGTACTATTAATACAGCAAATACCAACATATGTGTTCGCTATGAGCGAACAAAAAGATGTATCAGAAGTTACACACCATGCTGACACACCGTTAGATGATTCAAAGGAATTCAACAGTGTAGAGATACAAATGGAAGAAGCTGTTGAAAGAAAGGATGAGGAAGAGTCATTTGTACGGAATGATTTTTCTCATGTACAAGGCATAAGAAGTGCACAACAAGTAGTTCTGATTCCAGATGTTCATTTGAAATCAGAAATTGAAAAAGCATTAGGGGTAGCACCAGGGACAGAAATTACGACTGAAATGATGACATTACTTCAACAAATTGATGCACCGAATGCAGGAATTAGAAGTTTGGAAGGGCTACAATATGCCACACGGCTAACAACTTTACGTGTAGATGGCAATCACATTTTCGATTTGACACCACTATCTACGTTGAAGAATTTGTGGAATGTTTCAATCCAAAACCAAGTACACCGTGATGATGAAACGTTATATTTTTTTGATGTCCCAAATGGGCAAGCATTGTCAGTGAATGTTGCAAATCCGATTCGGATTCGATTTGGTGGACGTACGAGTGAAGGATTGTGGTTACGGAATTCTAGTACACCGTTTCCATTAGCAACTGCAGAAAATGTGAACGTTAGTGGTGGTATTTATAAAGGATTAACAACGCTATCATCAAGTTTTTCAGTTGAATTAACAACGAGTAATTTCACCTCAGCATTTATTTTTTCAGGGACGATTGAACAGCCACTCAATTCAGGGACACCAACAATTGAGCGTGTTGGTACACGCGAATCAAGTTTTGTTTATAAAGCGTTAGGGAGTGCATTTGATCCAATGAGTCATGTGAAAGCAACAATGAATGGTGAGGATATGACGAGATTCATTCGCATTAAAGATAATAACGTCGATACGAATAGAGCAGGTTGGTACGGTCTTAATTATGGATTAACTGATTACTTATCGAATAACAGCTTGCAGGTTGGTTTGACTGTACTTGTACCAAAGACACCGACTATTTCATTTGAAAGCACGACAGTATCGCTTGTGCAAGGCGCAGTATTTGATCCGTTTAATGGAGTGACAGCAACAGCATTTGATTCATTGGGAGGCGTTACAGCTAATATTGGTCATGATATTACAGCTAATATTGAAGTTGTAGATAATCCCGTTGATACAACAATACCAGGAACTTACGAAGTAACGTATAAAGTGGTTGATGGGACTGGAGCAGTTGGGAATGCAAAACGAGTAGTAGTGGTCGAAGATACAGTTGGTCCAGTTATTACAGGTGTTGATGTAACAACTGTTGAATTGGGAAGTGTGTTTGATTCGTTAGCTGGAGTGAGTGCACAAGATGATGTGTCTGGAGATGTGACAGCATCATTAGTAGTGACTGGAAGTGTTGATACAAGTCATTTAGGAATGTACACACTGACATACATAGCAACTGATACAGTTGGTAATAAAACAACTATTGAACGTAGCGTGAACGTTGTTGACACAACAGCACCAACGATTACAGGTGTGAATGAAATAACTGTAGAAGCAGGGAGTGCATTTGATTTAATGGCGGGAGTAAACGTTATTGATAACTCTACAATGGATGGTTCAATATTGGTTGAAGGCAAAGTTGATATTACAACAGTTGGACGATATGAATTACATTATACGGCAGAAGATGCAAGTGGTAATACGACAACAATAATACGAATCGTGAATGTTGTTGATACAACAGCACCCATTATTGTTGGATTGGAAGATGTCACAATTAAAGTAGGAAGTCCATTTGACGTTATGAAAGATATTCGCATTACGGATAATGTCCCACGAGGTGGAGAATTGATTGTAGATGGTGATATTAATATTGATCAAGTAGGTACATATACAGTGACGTATACCGCAGTTGATCAAATTGGAAACGCAACAACAATTACTCGTATAGTAAACGTTGTTGCGTAATTGGTATATGAGAAAGAATAGCGTAGAAAAATAAATTGAAAAGGAATAGGTAATAAGAATATGAACGTAAATAAATCAAAAAGTATTTTAAAGAAAACAGCGGTATCGCTTATAGCATCGTTACAAATGATGAATGTATTAGCAGTTAATGCTTCAGGTGGTTTTTTTCCAACAATTTCAGGAGCAACGACGGCCGTTATCGAAGCAGGTTCAAGTTTTGATTTTGAAGCAGGTGTAAAGGCAAGTGATGTGGAAGATGGAGATTTAACATTTACAGTCGATAGTAGTGCTGTAAACTTAAGTGTTCCAGGGGTATATCGGGTTGTATACCGAACTGTCGATTTGAGTAATAACAGAACAACAGTGCGTCGGACAGTCACAGTTGTTGATACAACAGCACCAACAGTAATGGGAGCAGATACAACGACTGTAGAGGCTGGAGATACATTTGATCCACTGACAGGTGTTAGTGCTATGGATATTGTTTCGGGTGATTTGACATCGGCAATTGCTGTATTGGGAAGCGTTGATACAAGTCAAGTAGGAGATTACACGTTAACGTATACAGCAACTGATGCAGCAGGAAATGTAACAAC
>CAMFJD010000032.1 GCA_945956935.1 uncultured Bacillota bacterium
TACCAACTTTAGCAGTATCAACAGTCCCTGTAACTTGAATTTTACTCGTTACATCACCATCTTCTTTATCTGTTGCTTTCACTCCAGCTAATGCATCAAATGAATCACCAACTGTAATCGTTTTATTACCCACTCCAGTCAATACTGGTGCTTGATTTTGTTCTGGATTCGTTGCTCCACCTTGACCATTCACTCGTTTACCATTAAATGTGATATTTTGCACACCTGAAAAACAAAGTCCAATCATTCCTTGTAGATTTGCTTTTGCTCCTGGTTCTAATGTTTGCCATCCTGATGATTGAATTGTAATACGTGTAAAATCACCATTGTCAGTTTCACTCACTGTTCCACCCCAAGCTGATTTAAAAACAGCTGATTTTGGTAAATCAAATGCAAGCTCCCATCCACCTTGAATTGTCTGTGTTGTATTATTTACAATTTCAAAATCATATGTATAATTTGGATGATCATAGTTACCTGTCAATGTAACATCAATATCAATGCTCTCTAATCCAGCATTATCATCTTCTGTCTTTGTTGCAGGTCCCATTTCATCTAACCCAGCCATTAAACGTGATGTTAACGTATCTCCAACCGTATATTTTCCTTCGTTAATATCCGTTGAACCTGGTACATAATTATCATTTAGGCCATAGTCACCATCCATAACCCAAATTAATGCACCACCCATATTATTTTCTTCAATATATTGTAGACGTGCATCAATTGATTGCTCGTTTTCAAATGTTAAGAATACTTTTTCGTTGTTTTGCCACACATACGGCACTTGTCCAACTTCATCCCAGTGTAATTCTAAATTTGGATCTTGTTCCATTAAATTCAAGACATGCCATAAAGGATTAACCCCTGCTGGAATCTGCTGTCCATTGGCATCTAAATCAGCCCAAACATTATACTTTCCAGTCGCAGGTTGATTACTCGTTCCATGTAATCCGTTTGTTCCACCTTGAACATTTTCCCATCCACGCGTGTAATACGGAATACCCATAATAATTTTTTCTGGTGGTAATACACCACGGTAATACTTGTATGCCCAATCTAATGAGAGTACCGGTAGCATCATTCCTGCTGTTTCACGATCTGCTGGATCACCATAAATATTTGCTTGGTTCTCAACATAGTTATTCCACCCACCATGAAAATCATATGACATAATACTTAAAAAATCTAAGTAATTTGCATACTCATTTGATGCAACTCCACCAAGTACCCAAGAAGATGCACTTACTGCTGCTGTCAATAAATATTGCTCCCCATCTTGTTGTGATGCTGCATCTAATTTTTCACGTAACACACGCATAAATACATTATAACGTTCATTAATTGTGTCACGACGTGGCTCTGACAAATCAAAATCATCAGGATTCCCAGATTGACTTGTTGATGAAGGAAATTCAAAATCGATATCTACTCCATCAAATCCATATGCACGAATGAATTCAACTGCTGAATCTGCAAATGTTTCAATACCTTCATCAGTATCTAACATTGTATAAAAATTACGTGAGCCAGCCCAGCCACCAACTGACATTAATAATTTCACATCAGGAAATTGACGTTTCATTACTTGAAGTACATTAAAATGTCCTTGATATGGTAATGTTGGATCAAGTTCTATTACCTCACCATTATAACTCAGATCCATTCCTGCAAATGTTTCTTCAATTGCGGCATGACGATCACCGAATGTCAATTCATTTGTTTCTCCATCAATCATTCCAAATGAATATTGAATATGTGTTAATGAATCCCACTGCAAATCTGTCGCATTAAAGTAATTACGCTCCTCAGCTTTGTATGCCCACTCAGGGAAATAACCAATCACTTTACGCTCAAGGTCACCATATTCATTTTGTACTACTTGATGTTGTGTCGTTTCATTGGCTAATGCCGTCAATGATGTAATAGGCATCAATGAACACGCTAACATTCCTATTACAAATTGTTTCAACTTGTTTGATCGTTTCATGTGTATATGCTCCTTTTCATTATTACTATTTTCGCTTCCTATTGTATCAACTCAATTTTATTTGACTAGTACTTTGTCAGTTTCAGCACTTTTTTTGTCAGTTTTATCCTGAATCGACAATTATTCGAACATAAAATTCGTACGAACACATTTATTTTTTATCAAGAAAACAATTAGCAAATGAACCATCGATGCGTTTTTTGCTTTGTAATAACAAAAAAGAGGACTATGCATTCCTCTTAGTTTTTTATTTTGCTATTTTTTATATATATCATAGGATGCAATGTTGTACCTAATAATGTTCGTTGCTCTAGAAGTTGAAAGCCGAGCCGTGCATAATAAGCCATAACATCTATTTTGTAAGACTCAACAAGTAAGGATACATTTTTATCACTATCTCGAATTATGGATTGAATTAATTGCTTGGCAATGCCTCCACCCCGAGCGTTTTCATCAACAGCAACTGAATCAATATAGAACGTATCTTCTATACCCTCTTGTTCAAATTGATAATCTGTATTTACCAACTGATTCATATTACTATTGAGCCGTTCCTCCTCACTCGTATCATATGCGACAATACAACCAACAACACTCCCATTTTGTTCATACACATGCACATGCTCACATGAAAACTTCGTCCCATTAGTATTATAAAATAAGCGTAATAAATGCTCGTGCTGTTGTTCATCATTTGTTTTTAAAGCATCTTCAAAGACACAACGCGATGCCATTAAAATCAATTTGACTACTGTATCGATATCACTATATTTTGCTTTCCGAATCATCAAATCACTCCTCTATTTTTTAATTATCTACTCTCTCATTATATACTATTTTTGATAGTTATTCATTTTTATTCATACTTCTCTAAAGCATAGTTCCTTTCTTAACTCCTACAAAATAATTGTTACTAATGAAAACATGCTGATTTAATTTTTGGTCAATCTAAAAAACTGTGTCATCATTATAGATGACACAGTTTTAAAACAGTTATTTATTTTGCCACTCCGTCACATGTGGAATTTCTGGCAAATCAGTAATCACAAAAACTGGATCTTTTCCTTCACGTTTTTGCTGTTCGTAATTTTTCAATAATGCAAGCGCATATTTCCCAAGCAATACCACTGCAATCAAGTTGATGATAGCCATTAATGGCATAAACAAATCAGCTAAATTCCAAACAATTGCAACTTCCGCACTTGCACCAAATGTTACCATTCCTACAACTAGTAGTCTATATAGTAAAAGTGCATGCTTATTTTTCGTTAAAAACTCAACATTTGACTCACCATAAAAATAACCACCAATTAATGAACTAAACGCAAAGAAGAAAATACATACTGATAAGAACACTCCACCAATAGCACCAAATTGTCCATTTAATACATTTAAGACAATTGCAACACCTTCTCCTTCAACTTGTCCAAGTGTCGGTAATAAAATCATAAACGCAGTCGCATTACAAATAAGAACAGTATCAATAAAAACACTTAGTGTCTGGATAAACCCTTGTTTAGCTGGATGCGATGTTTCAGCTGTCGCTGCAGCATTAGGCGCGCTTCCCATCCCAGCTTCATTTGAAAATAATCCACGTTTTACTCCTAGTAAGAACACTCCACCAATTGTTCCCCCTGCTATTTGTTCTAAGCCAAATGCATTTTCAATAATTAATTTTAACACTGCTGGTAAATGTTGAATATTTGTCCCAATCACAAACAATGCCACCACCAAATATGCTACTGCCATCACTGGTACAATTACTTCGGAAATTTTCGCAATACGGTGGACACCTCCAAAAATAACAAACGCCGATAGCAGCGCTAAACCTCCTACTACTAAGACAGGATCTATATGAAATGTTTCAATTATTGATGTTGTAATTGCATTCGCTTGAACTGCATTCATTACAAAACCATATCCGACAATCATAAGGAAAGCAAAAATAATTCCTAGCCAGTGTTTTTGCAATCCTTTTTTCATATAGAACGCAGGTCCTCCAACAAAAGTATTGCCATCGACACGTTCTTTGTATAGTTGCGCTAATGTTGATTCAACAAAGCTTGTTGACGCTCCCAATAATGCTACTAAACTCATCCAAAAGATTGAACCCGGTCCTCCAAGTGAGATTGCAATTGCAACACCGATAATATTTCCCGTACCAACACGTGCTGCTGTACTAATACAAAATGCTTGAAATGACGAAATGTTTCCTTTTTCTTTTTGTTCATCTGTCATCGAATTTTTAAATAATAATTTCCACATTTCACCGAAATGTCGGAATTGTACTCCTCTTGTTAAAATAGTGAAGTATATGCCAATGCCGACTAACATCGGAATCCCAATCCATGCCCATAATTGGTCGTTTAATTGTACAATTACTTCATTTAACATATCCATGTCTTTCTCTCCCTTATACTTATCACTTAAAACAGCTCATTATCATTTTCAAATTATGAAACGTTTTTTTTATTCTATCATGTCTTCGTTTTATTGTCTTTATTTTTTTATATTTTCTGCTATTTTTATCGATTTTATTTAATTTTTTCTCATTTAAATAGATAAAAAGCATTAAAACATTGGAATTTATACTTCTTTAAGAGAAAACACTTTCTTGTTATTTTCCACATATATTACGAATAAATTTATGTCAAAATGCAAAAAAGCAAGAACTGTCCAACTATGAAAGTTGCGTTCTCGCTCGATGGAATCATATGTTATTTTACTTGTTCTCGTTTAGCAATAATAGGTAAAATCAATCCAATACCAAGTAAAATAACTGGTGTTAAAAAGTTCAATACAACTGTAAAGATCCATTCTGAACTCATTACTTCAACATTTGTTGGGAACATTCCCATAACACAAGCAAATAATGTAAATCCAAAGCACCAGAGTCCAACAATAAATCCTAATTTTTGGTTTTTAATAAATTGGTATTCCGTTGTAAACTTACCGCTAGCTTTTTTCAATAACATATATGCTAAAAATACCCACAGATAGCGCATCGGCATGACAACCGAGTTCAATTTAATTAAGACATTATATAATCCATTTGAATCGCCACTTCCAAGAGCCGGTACAATAATTAAAATTGATACAAGTACCGCTGTTAAAATATAACCATTCACAAGTACACCCTTTTTATTCGTTTTCGTTAATGATTTCGGAATAAATTGCGAATCTGCATCACCTAAGAAAACTTTTAACGGAGCATCAATTGAGAAAACAACTGCTGATAATTGTGCTGCTGCATTTGCTAGTCCATAAATAATAACAAATAAACTTCCCACACCATAGTGCTCTCCTAACAATTGGAATGCATAATATTGCCCATTCATCATTAGATCCTCTGGTATTGCATTTGAATTAAAAATCATTCCCATCGCTACTGATCCAAGTAGTGCACAAATAGCAACCATTGCTGCTAATGCCAGCATTCCACGCGGGAAATTTTTCGATGGATTTTTAGTATTATTAACATATGGCGCAATTTTTTCAGCACCACCGACTGCGAACACAAGTAATGAAATCGTCGTTAAATAGCTAAAATCAAATTTAGGAATAAAACTTTGCAGTGATAAATCTGGTGTTGCAATTTGACCGGTAATTGCTGGTGCCGCTAAACCTAAGAGAATAAACAATAGTGACATGACGAACATTGCTGTTCCTGCAATACCACCAATTACTTTTAAGACTTTCATTCCTTTTGTTGATACATATAATAAAATTAAGAAAATAACTAAAACAATACTCTGTAAAATTAGTGGTTCTAATCCCTTAATAACACTCGCAAGCTCACCATTTGGACTCACTGCCCAACTCATAGCAACTAACAACATTTGCGGCTTTTGTGCTAAATAAGGTACATGGACAACCCAGTACGTCCACCCAGCTAAAAAGGCCCAAAAAGGCGTTGATGTTGCTTTCAGCCAAGATGACACACCACCTTGCGAATTTTTAAAAACTGAACCTAATTCACCTACCATTAACGCATATGGTACAAAATATAGTGCAATAATTAAAATCCATGAAAAAACAACTGATATTCCTTGGCTAGCAAAATTGTTCACGACATTTCCAAAGCCCCAAACCATCACAAATCCCATTAAGGCGACATTGTGCCAGTTTAAATTTCTTGTTTGATTTGACATTTTTTTTCCTCCAACTAAAAAACAATGATACATTTTTTACCACTTATTATACGAATTCATCAGTAACTGTCAAACCTTCATCACTTGTCATTTCAAACTTTTATTTTATCAACCTAATTTTATTTTCAAGTGATTTTGTTATTTTTGTCATTTCATTGTTTTTTTATATAAAAACTGCACAACTAAACTTGCTCAAACATTGTTATGCATGCTTTTCTCTATCAATTCATTTTTATTCATAATCATCTGAAAATTTTTTTTATATAAATCTAATCATTTCCCCTATGATCTAACTCCTGTATCTGATGTGTTTTAAACAACATGCATGTCATTTAAAATAATATTCGCTGCGTTGACTCATGATAATTTCACTTGTCTGGGCACATATTTCATATGTATAGAGAAATTTATTTGAAATAAATGCAAATTCATAACTGATGTTATCTAATTGTTGGTGTGTTACCGCACGCAAAAACACTACATCACTAAAAGAAACTTTCGCATCATCTAACGCAATCTTTTTTGCATCACTAACAGTAATAATTACTCCGAATTTCTCGCGCATTGAAATATCTAAATCAATTTCACTTGTAATAATCGCTCCTGTTTCAGCATTTATTAGATATGTATACTCGCTATTATTCGCAATAAAGTCTAGCTCATAGCTACCGACTGTTTTATGCTCAGAAAAGCGAATAATATGAAATGTTACTTCACTATTATCTAGTTCAGCATCCGTTAGTGCAATTGCTTTTGCTTGATTTACACTTATTTTTGCTGATTCTGGTGTTTCATCTATCATTTTTTTTTCAGTTACAACTTTAGAAAGAATATCTCCGGTGTCAACATCAATTTTATATTCATAATTTTCAGAATTAATTTGTAGCATAATATCATACTGCCAATTGTTTCCTCGTTCCATTTCGTACTGAAATTTCACAAAACGTAAATCTTCCAGATCAACTTTTAAATCATCCGAAATAATCTGTTTCGCAAGTGCAGGTGTTACAGATGGTATTCTTAATAACAAAGTAACAAGTACTACGCTGAATAATCCACCTGTTATGATAAAGTACTTGCTTCTATGCATGCAGAACCACTCCTTCTTCACATGTCAGTATAACAAACCAAAACTATCAAAACAATTTGTGTATGCTGATGTAAAAATTATAATTTCAAGTATACTGGCCATAAATATTTTTTATTTACAAAAATACTAAAAATACACAGCTTCCTTCTCAAAATAATCACAGTAACAGTATATTCAAATTAATTTTTTTAAAATCATTCTAAAGAAATGTTATAAATAACTACGAGTTAAAATAGTTACATTAACAATAAAATATGTTACAATAAAAAAAGTTTCAACTTAAAACTTTTATGTAGCAGTTTACTAAAAAGAAGGGATTTTCATGAAAAAAATTAAAAAAAAATTGATAATCATCATCGTTATTACTTCTATCCTCTTTTGTTTCCTTGCACTGGGGATTATGTTATATCAAGAATATCAAACTCGAAATAATACTCAACATTTGAATCAAACCCAACTCATTGGTGAATATCAAATTGATGACGATCAAACCCTGCACCCTATCCCAAGTAACGGAAAGATTAATTTATCTGGCTATCATTCACTTACTTTTACTGGCCATTTTACAGATAGTATTCCAATTAATCAACAAATTATTTTTCGAACTGATAATGTTCGTTTAAAACTGTGGGTAAATAATCAGTTGATCTTCCAATACGGTGATCGAGCATCTCTACCCGAAAATGTTCTATCACCAGGTAATTCTTGGCAATCATTTATTTCTCCAGGAATTTCACAAACTGATAAAATTACACTCGAAGTACAAAATATTTATTTAGACCATGTCACAACTACCTATGCTAGTTTACTAACGAATATCTTTTTTGGTTATGAAAGTCAACTAATAGTGCAAGCTCTCAGTTTTCACACCCTAAACATGATATTGTCTATTGGTATTATTTGCTTTGGTATATTAGCGTTATTAGCGGCAGTTTTTTTACGTAATGTTACTATTAAGGATGAACGACTATTCTTTTTCTCAGGCTTATGTATTAGTATTGGTATTTGGGGATTTATTAGCTTTGATGTGCAAGGATATATCTTTCCATTTCCTATTTTCAACAATAGTATTGATATTGCCAGCTTGCTATTTACAATGTTTTTTCTCGTTGGTTATGTGCGTTCTTTTTTCATAGAAAGAGTTACTATTTTTATTTCAACTATATTGGCTAGTTCTCTTTTGATTCTAGTTGTATTATTAACACTATTTCAATTATGTGGTATTTCAGATTATTACGAGGCACTCACATATATTCAAATTGCAGGCTTTGCTTTTTCACCTCTTATGATTATCTGTGTTATCTATGAAAAAATATTGGCTAGAAACACTATGATTCAAGAGCTATTCACCTCTGCCTTTATTTTAGCCTTTGGTGTTTTTGCCGATGCAATTGGAAACTTCTTCGATATTTTTCCATATATGATTTGGTTTCGAATAAGCTATATACTTTTTATCATCTTACAATTTATTAATTTATCTAAAGTTATACATAACCTATTTATTGATCAAGGTCGTATGCAAGTCCTCGAAGAACTTGCGTATCGTGATGGATTAACTAATGTGGGTAACCGGACTGCCTACAGTAAGCGAATTGAACAACTTACCCCACAACAACTCCATCTCGTATGGGTATTCGATATTAATAATTTAAAAATAATCAATGACTCAATTGGCCATGAAGCTGGGGATTATCTGATTATACAGTCTGCTGACTTTCTTGTGAAATATTTTCACAGAGATAATATATATCGTATCGGTGGTGATGAATTTATTGTTATTCAAGATTTTACAACTTCAAGTGATATGAAAAAATTCATAATGCATTTTGAAAACGAAATATCATTGTATCAATATACTCATTTGAAAAATTCAATTTACTTTAGCATGGCCTATGGGTATGCTTACTTAACTCAAGATGATTGTAGAACATTTGAGTCTATTGTATCAGCTGCAGATCAACGGATGTACGCCATGAAAACAGATATGAAAAGCTCAACAAAATTGTCATAAACAGAAGAAAGCACTCATAAAAGCTTACAATTAAGCCATTTATGAGTGCTTTTAATCTATTTTAAACACGTTTCCTACTTCAAGTCTTAAAAAACACGATTGAACGGACGACATCTCAACCTCCCGTCAATCGTGCTTGTTTTTTGTCGCCTTTATGCTATCCCTCATCACTTTGAAATAGTACCATAGTCAGCGCTCAAAATTTTAAAGTACCTCAGAGCATACAAAAATCAGAAAAACACCCACCAAAATTGCACAATCTCGACTGGCTCTTTTAGTGGGCTTATTTTCGATACCGTTTTGTTAGCATTACATGCTATCAGCTTCAGGTACTTGCTTATTTTTCTGTGAATTCTGCATCAACAACATTATCATCTGCTTGACCTGTTGCTTGCTCTGCTCCAGCTGCATCTGCTCCTGGTTGTGCATATGCTTGTTCTGCGAATGCATGTGCTACTTTTTCGATGTCAGCTTTCACTGTACGGATTGTATCAAAATCTTTTGCTTCGATTGCAGCTTTTAATTTTCCAGTTAACTCTTCAGCTTCTTTACGTTGTTCATCAGTCACTTTTTCGCCTAAATCTTTTAAGCCTTTTTCAACTGAGAAAATCATTTGTTCAGCTTCGTTAATTAACTCAACTTCTTCTTTACGTTGTTTATCTGATTCCGCATTTGCTTCCGCTTCGCGAACCATTTTTTCGATTTCTTCTTCACTTAAGTTTGAAGATGATGTTAATGTGATTGATTGTTCTTTTTGTGTTCCTAAATCTTTTGCACGTACTGATACGATTCCATTTGCATCGATATCAAATGTTACTTCAATTTGTGGAATTCCGCGTGGTGCTGCAGGAATATCAGTTAATTGGAAGCGCCCTAATGTTTTGTTGTCAGCTGCCATTGGACGTTCACCTTGTAATACATGAATGTCTACTGCTGGTTGGTTATCAGCTGCAGTTGAGAATACTTGTGATTTTGTTGTTGGAATTGTTGTATTACGTTCAATTAATTTTGTGAATACTCCACCCATCGTTTCGATTCCTAATGATAATGGAGTTACATCTAATAATAATACATCTGTTACATCACCAGTTAAAACTCCACCTTGTAAAGCAGCACCCATTGCTACTACCTCATCAGGGTTTACTCCACGAGTTGGTTCTTTTCCAAGTTCGCGTTGAACAGCTTCTTGTACGGCTGGAATACGTGTAGATCCACCTACTAAAACAACTTTATCAATTGAGCTTGCACTCATATCTGCATCTTTTAATGCACGACGAACTGGCTCTAATGTACGTTCTACTAATGAATGTGTTAATTCATTGAATTTTGCACGTGTTAATTGAAGTTCTAAATGTAATGGTCCTGCATCACCCATAGAAATGAATGGTAATGAAATTTGTGTTGATGTTACACCTGATAAGTCTTTTTTCGCTTTTTCAGCTGCATCTTTTAAACGTTGCATTGCCATTTTATCTTGTGCTAAATCAACACCGTTATCGCGTTTAAATTCACTCACAAGGTATTCCATAACAACATCATCAAAATCATCTCCACCTAAGTGGTTGTCTCCTGCTGTTGATACTACTTCAACAACTCCGTCTCCTAATTCAAGGATTGAAACGTCAAATGTTCCTCCACCCAAGTCAAACACTAAAATTGTATGGTCTTGGTCTTGATTTTCTAATCCATATGCAAATGCTGCAGCTGTTGGTTCGTTGATAATACGTTCTACTTCTAAACCAGCGATTTTTCCAGCATCTTTTGTTGCTTGACGTTGTGCATCATTAAAGTATGCAGGTACTGTGATAACGGCTTTTGTTACTGTTTCACCTAAGAATTTTTCAGCGTATTCTTTTAAATAACGTAAAATCATACCTGAAATTTCTTGTGGCGTGTATTCTTTTCCATTTACTTTTTCTTTATAATCAGTACCCATGTGGCGTTTTACAGAGATTACTGTATTTGGATTTGTAATTGCTTGACGCTTTGCAGCATCACCAACAATAATTTCTTCACCTTTAAATGCAACAACTGATGGTGTTGTACGCCCACCTTCAGGGTTTGGGATTACTTTTGGTTCCCCACCTTCAATAACAGATACACATGAGTTTGTTGTCCCTAAGTCAATACCAATAATTTTTGACATAATAAATTCCTCCTATAATACTCGCTTATTTATTTACTTTAACCATCGTCGCACGTAAGACACGGTCTTTATATGAATATCCTTTTTGTAATTCTTCGACGACAATATTTGAATCGATTCCTTCTTCCTCCACTTGCATAATAGCTTGGTGAAAATTCGGATCAAATTCTTTACCTGTTGCTTCAATTACTGCTAGTCCTGCATTTGATGCTGCTTGTAATAATTGTTGTTGAATCATTTCAAATCCTTTTAAAAACGTTTGTACTTCTTCACTTGCATTCGCTTGTGTTCCTAGTGCACGTTCAAAATTATCTAACACCGGTAATAAATCCTCTAATATTGGTTGGCTTGCAAACTTTAACATACGTTCTTGCTCTTCGCGTGTACGACGTTTAAAGTTTTCTACTTCAGCCTTTTCGCGTAAATAAAGGTCTTTCCAGTTCGTTACTTCTTTTTCAAGCAATTGAATCTGCTCTTCTAATGTTTCTTCAATTGTTTTTTCAATAGTGTCAATTACCTCCGCTTCTGTTTCAGTAACTTCTTCTATTGTTGTTTGTGGTTCGTTCGTCAAGATGAAACCCTCCTTTATTCATGAACAATATGTTGCGCAATAAATTGTAACAATGAGATTGCATGGACATAATCCATCCGTGTTGGTCCAATAATTGCAAATGTACCATGACCTCCAAGTGGTAATCGCATAGTTGCTGTAACAGCAACACATGTATCAGGTAATCCTTGAATATCATCAGACATCACAATTCGTGTCCCAATTTTATTTGTTTTCAACTGCGTAACAGCTTGATTGTCCTCTAAAAAATCAAATAATTGTTTCACTTTTTCCAAATCACTAAAATCTGGCACACCAATCACATTCGCTTGTCCGCTATAATACACTTGTTGTGTTGTTAATGTCGCAAAACAGTCAACTAAGGCTTGATGATAAAATTCATAATTTGGTACATAAGTTGAAATTAGTGGTACAAGTTCTTTATCAATTTTATCGAGTACTTGGTTCAATGGTACATGATGTAAGTATTGATTAAAAAACTTCACGACTAAATCAAGTTCATGTAAAGTAAATGGCTCTGGCACAATAACAAAACGGGTATCGGTTTGTCCTTGTTCAGTCACAATAACAAGAGCTGCTTGATTGTGACTCACTGGAAACATTTTGAACTGAACAATTCTATTCGCTTGCGATGATGCTCCAAGAAACACAACAATATGTTTCATTTTTTTGGCTGTTAATTGCACTGTTTGTTCAATAACGTCTTGTAACATCCGATTCTTTTGCTGAAATATTCGCTCAAATTCTCGCCATTCATTTGCAATACTTGTTTGCGTTGGTTCAATTAAATAATCAACATAATAACGATATCCGTCACGTGATGGGACTCGTCCCGATGATGTATGTGTTTTTTCCAACAGACCGAGTTGTTCAAGCTTTGCCATTTCATTGCGGACTGTCGCTGAACTAAACGGTAACGCATACTTTTGGGTCAAAATTTTTGATCCTACCGGCTGTGCCGATAAAATGAATTCATCCACAATAGCTTTTAAAAGTAATAATCGTCGTTCAGTTAACATCAATCCACCACCTTTTTAGCACTCTATTTTATTAAGTGCTAAAGAAATTATACAAAAAAAAATTAGCACCGTCAAGAAATGAGTGCTAATTTTTTATTTTTTGTTGTTTATTATTGAAATAATGCCAAAATTCCATTTAAATCAGCAACTTTACCTTCACCAATTGCCTTGAATTGCCATCCAGATACTTCATGATTTAACTCAGCAAAAATAACTGATGTTGCGGCTGAACTATTTTCACGTAAATCAAAACGACAAATTTCCTTATCATTTTGCTCCCTATTTAACAAACGAACATACGCATTATTGACCATACCAAATGTTTGTCGTTTTTCCATTGCGTTATGAATTGTCACAACAAAAACAATTTTTTTAATCATCGGTGAAATTTGATTTAGTTCAATATCAATACGTTCATCGTCTCCTTCACCTATTCCTGTCAAATTGTCTCCAGTCATTTGAATTCCTTGTCCATTTTTATTGTTGAAGAAAATCACATTATCTACTGTATTAAATTTCCCATTGGCATCCAATAAAAATGCAGCAATATCAAGATCAAATGCTTGTCCAGTTTGTGAAACATCCCATCCTGCACCAAGCGAGACACTATTTAATCCAGGTTCTCTCTTTGTTAAATCAAGTAATTGATTTTTTTGTAAGTTTAGTGTAACTCCAGGACTTTGCATAGTCACATCTGTTCCATTAGTTATATTTGACATATTCATTCCACTTAAATTAATTGCCATAACAATGACTCCTTTATTCTATTATTTATACATATTCACAATGGCGCTGATATCACCACTCACATATCTGCCAATTGCTGTAAATGACCAATCATTCTCTTGCCGTGATAACTCAGCCATTATAATTGCTGTATTCTGACCACCTTCATCGCTCAAATTAAAACGACAAATTTCAGTATTTCCTTTATTTTCATCCAGCAAGCGAACATACGCGTTTTCAACCATACTAAATGTTTGTTTTCTTGCTACGGCTGAGTAGATTGCAACACCAAATACAATTTTATGGCACATTGGTTGAATTTGACTTAAATTTAATGATAATTTTTCATCATCTCCTGCACCTGCACCCGTTAAGTTATCACCATGTAAAAAAATACCTTCGTGTTGTTGTTTAGCGTAATACACAATGCCATCTGTAATGACTTTACCATTCACATCAAGTTGAAGTGCAAAGAGATCTAAATCAACATCCGGTGTCCCACCACCTAATAATTTCCCAAAAAGTCCACCGCTTGTCTTCGGTTTTGCAATGTCCCAACCAGTACCGACAAGAATATTATTTAATGATGGATCTTTCTTTGTTAAATCAAGTACACTTCCTTTTTGTAAGTTTAAAACTGCCATTCGTTAAATCCTCCTAATTATTACATATAAAGGCCAAGTAAGCCATTTAAATCAGCCATTTTCACATCACCAATTGCTTTAAATTCCCACTCATTATTGATACGTGCTAATTCTGCAAAAATAACCGATGTCCCCGTCGATCCATTTTCACGTAAGTTAAAGCGACAAATTTCTTTATTCGTTTGTTTATTCACAAGTCGTACATATGCATTTTCAACCATACCAAATGTTTGACGACGTTGCACTGCCTCATGAATTGTTACCATAAAAACAATTTTTGATGTTTGGGCAGGAATAGCTAGTAAGTCGACATCAATTTGTTCATCATCCCCCTCACCAACACCAGTACGATTATCTCCTAGTAATTGAATTCCTGGTAATTGCATATTATTAAAAAAGATAACTTGTTGCATTGCTGTTTGAGCTTGAATTCTACCATTTTGATCCAATAAAAACGCAGCAACATCCAAATCAAAATCTTGTCCTGTTTGCGATAAATCCCATCCTGAACCGACAATCACTTGTGTTAAACCTGGTTCTTTTTTTGTTAAATTTAAAATATCATTCTTATTTAAGTTTAATACACCATCTCCTGCGTTTGCTGGCGTTCCAAATCCATTTCCAAAATTAATTGCCATTTATATGACCTCCTTTTATAGTTTGATTTTAACATACTCCTAGTCATCTGAGTATCATTATTCGCTTAATGCACGTTTTTTCATATCTTGCTTCATACGCTCTAACTCAATTGAATTCGTTTTACGTTCTTCAGCATTTTGACGTTGAATAGCTTTCGTCTCCTCAATTCCTTTCATAATTGTTTCGTATGATTGTTTTAATTTTTCAATTTGAATTGAACTTCCAGAAGCCATTTTTGCAATTGTGACTGACTGGGATGCAGTTCGTTGTGCATTACGCACCAACAATTCATTTGTTTTATCATCTAGTTGTTGAATCGATTTCGCTTGAATTTCTTGACGTTTTAAAATAATTGCTTGTACTAAGCATTGTTTAAAGATTGGTAATGTAATAATAAATGACGAATTGATTTTACGCATCAAGTTAAAGTTTGACAATTGTGTTGTTTGAATCATAGGTGCTGACTGCATCGCAACACTCTCAGCAATTTGCAAATCATAAATACGTTGTGACAGCATTTCTTTACAAGTTGATAATTTTTGAAGCATCATACTTTTTGCTTCTTCTGTCAGTGAAAAATCTTGTTCTGTCTGCATCATATAGTGATCAATTTCATCAATAGCAATCTCACCCGCTACAATATATTTTTCTAGTTCGTGGTAAAACATAACATTTTCATTGTAGAGTTTAATCAAGTTTGTATTTGATTCCTTAATGTCAATTTCATATTTTTTCAACAATTGATATACTTGATCAACTTCATATCCCATTGTGTCATATTTTTGAAACATCTTCGCGATTGTATTTCCAACATTCTTAAATAATTTTGAAGCAATTGATTCTTTTCCTCTGGCATTTTCCAATTCTTCTACATCAAATTTATCCATAATCTTCGTCAATGCTATGAGCATTTCACCGGCTTCTTCAGATTTTACAGATCGAATTGAGTACAAAAGTTCATCAGACACTTTAGAAATTCCTTCACTTGCTTGCTGTCCAAACAATATGATTGAATTTGGATTCATCACTTCAATTTGATTCGTTAATTGCTGTACTTCAGGCATTGCACGTAAACGTGCTTTATACTCGCTAACAGCCTGCACATTAAATTCTTCCGCTGTCGTTGCTCCCATAGGATCCATTTGGTTCATGTTGTTCATTTGCCCCATCGGATTCATTTGATTCATGTTGTTCATTTGTCCCATCGGATCCATTTGGTTCATGTTGTTCATTTGCCCCATCGGATTCATTTGATTCATGT
>CAMFJD010000033.1 GCA_945956935.1 uncultured Bacillota bacterium
CTGTTGTGGGCTTTTTTTATTTCCACTAGTGCAATTTCATTATACAATTAAGCTTTTTTATTTATTGAATAAATGACTAAATTGTTTTTCTAACACTTGAACACGAGAACCATATTCTGCTTTGTGTGTCTCTAGCAATGCATCAACATCACCTGTTAACTCAATATGTTCAATCGTATCCCCTTGTTGAATAGCATCAACAACAGCCTGATCTGACTCACTGACAACTTCACCAAAAATCGTGTGTGCGTTATTTAGCCATGGTGTTGGTGTGTGAGTAATAAAAAATTGTGATCCGTTTGTTCCTGGACCTGCATTAGCCATAGCAAGCTTTCCTGGTGCATCAAATGTCACATCTGCTACAAATTCATCTCCGAAATTGTATCCCGGACCACCCATACCTGTTCCGGTTGGATCTCCACCTTGAATCATGAAATCTTCGATAACACGATGGAATGTAATTCCATTGTAAAACCCTACACTTGCAAGGGTAACAAAGTTTACTACTGTTTCTGGTGCAACATCAGGGAATAATTGCAAATGAATTTCTCCTGCTGAGGTAACCATTTTCGCTTGAATATTCATGTTGTGTTCGACTACTCTTTTAAGAATAGCTTTTCCTTTCAAGTTTTTCATGCCAAGCAACACAATGCGTTTTTTTATTGTCGCTACTGCTGTTCATTGACACTGCAATTATAACATATAACGTTTAATAAAAACATATTTACTAATCAATTATTTTTATTTTTTTAATATCTTCAGCATAAAATAAGAGATTATCAAGTTCTAAGCTTTCTGGTTCTCTTTCAAATTCATCTTCGTCAATCCAAATAGCAAATCCAGTATAGGTTTTCCCATCTACTGCTGTTAATTCTACATTCTTCTTATTATAATCATATAAATCAATTTTCATCGCATAATCTTCCTTTTACTCGTTCTATGTTTTGGAATTGAGTCAAACGAAAATCACGAATACTCCGTCCATAACTTGTTTTATTATACGGCATAACTTTCGCTTCAAAACAAATGACTTCTCCACTATTATAAGGAGCAAGCGATTGAAAATTGACTGTATAGGTTGTCCAAAGGTGATCGGTCAATAATTCTCCTGTTTCTACAAGAGTAATATCTGTGAGCAATACTGTCTTTGTCTCGTCAAAACTATTTCGTCGTTCGCCAAAACGCATTATTTTAGCCTCACACAAAACCGTTTGATTTGCTAAAGTAAGTAATGGTCGAATTGCACCACCTAATATTTTTCGTTTTTGCGCCAACTGTTGAAGCGTTGACAGATGCGTGTACCCACACTGTTGAGCCATTTCTTCTAACACATCATAACCATGTTCACCAGCATATACAGTGATTGCTTGCGTTTGGCAGTAAGTGAATAATTGTTCAATTGTCATACAAGCATCTGAATCAAACGGCATCCCTGTACGATAATAATCACCACTATTATATACGAATGTATATAATAAATAATGTCCTGTAGGACGTATGATTTCAACAATCAATTTTGTTGGATCATATCCGCCTTCGAATTCAACACCGCGGATTTCAACAATATCCTCTGCTTTGATGTTTTTTATTTCTATAGTTTGAAAATGAATCATGAATATTTGTGGACTCCTTTACTAAATTCCATTTTTATTATAACAAAATTCACTTTCGTACAATAGCTTTTTATTCGATTGTTTCACCTTCTAAGTCAATTAATGCTAATGCGGCTTTCAAAATACGCATTTCTTCTACTGTAAACGTCAATCCTTTTGTCATCTTCTCATGTTCTGGCGACCATTCACGTAAATCATACTTAGAAGGATGCCCATTCCAACTCACGATATTAAACTCTTTTGTCCATCCATTTGTAGATTGTGATAAAATCCCTAAATTTTGTTCAATTGTGTATGTAAATTTTTCCATTTACGCCACCCCTTTGTTTATTAAAAGTTGTGAGAAGTATCTCTCATATTTATATACGCATATTTTTCTTCACCGTGTTATAAAAAATGAATTTTTATCATCGATTGAATATAAAAAAATTTAAATACATTTATACCACGAAACATAAAATATAGTATTCAAAAATAAATGATGAGCTAACCAAAATAAAAATCATGGAAATAATATTCCACGATTTTTACACTATTATTCTCCAACTTGAACAAACTGGTTATGATAAAATTCAGCATATAATCCATTCTTTGCTACTAATTGTTGATGTGTTCCTTCTTCAACAATACATCCTGCATCTAATACAATAATGTGATCTGCACGTAAAATTGTTTTTAAGCGATGAGCAATCACAAAACTCGTTCTACCTTGAATAACTTCATCCATAGCTTTTTGAATTTTGGCTTCTGTAACTGTATCAACATTACTCGTCGCCTCATCAAGTACAAGAATATCTGGATTAGTAATCATTGTACGAGCAATGCTGAGTAATTGCTTTTGACCCGTACTTAAAACACTTGTATTATTCGTAATATATGTGTCATATCCAAACTCTAAACTCTCAATAAAATCATGTAGATCTGCTGCTTTTGCTGCTGCTATCATTTCAGCTTGAGTTGCATCTTTTTTTCCGTACCGAATATTATCGGCAATTGTTCCACTAAAAACTGTTGACTCTTGTAACACAATGCCTATCTGTTTGCGCAGTGACGCCAATGTAAATGATTTAATATTTTGCCCATCAATTAAAATTTCTCCTTTATCAACATCATAAAAACGATTCAAAATATTCATGACCGTTGTTTTTCCACTACCTGTAGCTCCAACAAGTGCAACCATTGCTCCTTTCGGGACCTTGAAATCTAAATGATGTAGCACCGGTTTAGTCGCCGTATAGCCAAATGACACGTCGTGAAATTCTACTTCACCAGCTAAATGACTAACAGGTTTTGCATCTTGTGTTTGTATCACATCATCTGGTTGTTCAAACAACTGTGATACACGATATGCCCCTGTTAATGCAAGTTGAATACTATTATATTGAGAAGCGATTTGACTCAATGGTTGAAAAAAACGTTGTGAATACTGCACAAAAGCAACTAATAAACCTAAAGTAATCACCCCATCAATGGCTAACTGACTTCCCCAAAAAATAATAATTGCTGTATTAATTAAACTTATTCCTTGAATTAACGGTAATAAAATACCTGAAAAAATTTGTCCTCGAATCGCATTTTTCTTTAAGTTGTTGTTATACTGTTGAAATCCACGTACTGTTTCCTCCTCTAGTCCATAACTAATAATTACTTTTTGCCCTGCGATTTGTTCATCAATATATCCATTAAGTTCTCCTAAACACGATTGTTGTTGATCAACTGAACTTTTTGCTTTGCGAATAACAAAACTTGAGAAAATAACAACAATTGGGGTCATGATAATTGTTACTAATGCTAATGTCACATTTTCACGTAACATCATTATGACAATCCCTACTAATAATGCTAAGTTACTAATTACTTGAATAAGTGATTGGCTCATCATCATTGATATATTATCGATATCATTCGTAAACTTACTCTGTACTTCACCATCATTGGTTTCATCAAAGAAACGTAAAGATACGCGTGTCAATTTTTCAAACAATTCAGTCCGCATTTGATTTGTTGATTGACCTGCTACTTTGGACATGAGTATATTTTGAACTAACATTGTTAATGTGCTCAATCCAAAAGCCAACGCAAGCCACAAAAGTGAGTATAAAAATTCAGTCTTTGCTGTATCAATATCGCCATGTGGCTGCATACTTGCACCAATATACGCACCTAATGTATCAATTGAATCACCTAATAGTAGTGGTGCAATCACTTGAAAATATGTTGATCCAATAATTAGAATAGCAACAAAGATTAAATACCACCGATAACGGCGAACATATGTCCATAAAAATTGGATACTGTGTGCCATCTCTTGCCATACTTGTTTGTTTTTAAACATGTGCTTCACCACCTTGGTCTATTTGCGTTGCATAAATTTCTTGATATACTAAACTTATTTTCATTAGTTCCTCATGTGTACCGACTGCACTCACTTGACCTTCGTCGAGGACAATAATTTTATCAGCATGTAATACCGAAGTTATTTTTTGAGCAATCATAAAAGTCGTTGTTCTCATAAATTCACTATCAAGTGCTTCTCGTACACGCATTTCTGAACGTGCATCTAACGCACTTGTACTGTCATCCAAAATAAGAACCTTAGGATTATTCACAATACCTCGAGCCAAAGAAATGCGTTGTTTTTGACCTCCCGAGAAATTACTTCCACGTTGTAAAACATCAGCATCATAACGCCCCTGTAACCGTTCGATAAATTCACTCGCTTGGGCTAATCCTGCAGCACGTTCAACTTCATCATCTGTTGCTGACAATTTTCCATGCTGAATATTTTGTCGAACTGTACCAGAAAATAACATTGCTTGCTGTAGCACAATTGCAATCGTATTACGTAGTGTTTTTTTTGACAATGCTGTCAGTGGTACATCATCAAGATATATTGATCCCTTGCTCGGATCATATAGTCGTGCTAACAACTGAACTAATGTTGTTTTTCCACTACCAGTTGCCCCAATAATTCCGACAAATTCTCCTGGATTTACCTGAAATGATACATTTTTTAATGTTAATACATCATCATTTGGGTATGCAAATGATACGTTATCAAATGTGACTGCCCCGTGAACTGCTGGTAGGGTTTCACTTCCATACACAATTGATGGTTCAGTATGCAAAATTTCTTTTACTCTTCGAATTGATACCATTGCACGTGATACTGTAATTAACAATGTACCTGCTAAAATAAGAGCTGCCATGATTTGAAAAAGATAACTAATAAAAGATACAATAGATCCAACAACTGCAGGATCTGTTAATGCGGCATCACTCGCAACATAAATTGCCCCAACACTTGCTAAATTAGCAAATAGCATGAACAAAGGGATCACCGTTGAAAAAATATATCCAATCGAAATAGTAATTTTTGATAAAGATGTACTACTTGTCATAAAACGTTTATTTTCATACTCTTCTTGTACAAATGACTTCACAACTCGGACACCTTCAAAATTTTCTTTAATGATAGTGTTTACTTGATCAAGATTAATTTGTAATTTTTTAAAAAAAGGGACTGCTCGTGTCATAGCGATCGCTAACAATAGCAAGACTGTCACGATTAATACGACAATTACCCACCATAAATCGGGTAATAAACGCAGTGCTAACCAAATACTACCACCTAAAATAATAGGAACTTGTAATAGTGACTGCACTGCCATCATAATAAAATTTTGGATTTGCGTCATGTCATTCGTCAACCGAACAACAAGATTACTTGTACTAAATGCATCAATATTTGCATATGAAAATGTTTGAATTTTTGCAAATGCTTCCTCACGTAAAGTTGTCGTGATGCCTACAGCGATTTTCGCACTAATAATGGTATTTAACATACCGGCAGCCAAGCCAACCACTCCAATCACAATGAGTACAATTCCGTAATCACGAATGATTGCTTGATTAGCACCACCTGTTGCAGCAATACCATCATTAATAATAATTTGAAAAATCTGTGGTTGTGCTAACGTCGCCCCCGCAGCAACACTCACACTAAAAACTGCTAGTAAAATGAATGGCCAATATGGTTTCAAATAGTGTTTCATGGTTTTTACACTTCCTTTTCTAAGCTTAGTAGTTGAACGTAATATATCTCTTAGACTATGTCTTTTATATGTCCATGTCAACATAATATATGTATTTTATATGTTTTGTCATTGATTTTGCATTTTTTATTTAGCATACTATCTATTCCAAAATGCACTATATACTTTTTTCATCTACATAAAAAAAGAATCATGTACTCTCCTACACAATTCCTTTTTTAATTTTATATTTTGGCAATAATTCCTCGAACTAATTGAACAAATTGTTCATGCACCCGATTGGCAACTTCCATTACTTCACTATGATCTAAGCTTTCTTTTGTTACACCTGCTGCCATATTCGTTATACACGAAATACCGATAACTTTCATCTGTGCGTGACTTGCTACGATAACTTCTGGTACTGTTGACATACCAACAGCATCTCCACCCATAATACGTGCAAATTTTACTTCTGCCGGTGTTTCGTACGCTGGACCTGAAAAACCAATATAGACACCTTCACGAATTGGAATTGCTAAATCTGCTGCCACTTCTTTAGCAATTGCACGTAATTCTGGTGTGTATGCATATGTCATATCTGGAAATCTCGTACCAAACTCAGCAATATTTTCACCAATAAGTGGCGATGTTCCCATAAAGTTAATGTGATCATTAATGAGCATAAGTGTTCCCGGGTTAAATGTCGTATTCACTCCACCAGCTGCATTTGTCACAATTAATTGACTCACACCAAGCATCTGCATGACACGAATCGAAAAAGTTACTGTTTGCATTGAAAAGCCTTCATAAAAATGAACACGGCCTTGCAATGCGACAACTGGTTTCCCCTCTAAAAAGCCACATACTAAATTTCCAGCATGCCCAACAACTGTCGATTTTGGAAAAAATGGGATTGTATCATATGGTAAAACAATTTTCTCTTCAATTTGATCAGCTAAACTTCCTAATCCAGATCCTAGTACTAATCCAATTGTCGGTTTTACTTTCATTTTACTTGCAATATATTCTGCTGCTGCTTGTACTTGTCCAAAATACGTTAATGTTGTCATAACTATTTTCATCCTCTACTTTTTGTTCTCACACTCATGTGACTCTTTCATTATAACACCTTTTTCGTTTTTTTTCGAGTAAATCAATCAATCGAGAAAACGTTTTCTCTTTTGTCTCAAACATAGACGAATGAAAACATATTGCTTTTTTGATACCGTTAACACACGTTTTCTGATTGCGGTGTTATCGCTTTCAACATATACTAAATATGTAAATAAGAAAATATAGGGGGATTTTAAATGACTTTTACATATACCTTTGGAAAAAATACTTGGCGAACAATAGCTGAAGGAAATGAACGCGAGTGGTTACTGACAAACGGAAGTGGCGCTTATGGCGGACATACAATAACTGGTGGAGGATTCCGCTCGTTTCATGCATATCTCGTAGCATCTCTTAATGCACCTGTTGAACGTTATAATATTTTAACGCGTACCCAAGAACAGCTTACGATTCAAAATCGTGAATATGATTTCACATCCCAACAATATGTCAATGATAGTAAAGATGGTCAAAAGTATCTCCAGCAATTTATTTTCGATACATTACCACATTATATATACCAAGTAGAAGATGTAACAATCACAAAAACAATTGCTTTAGAACGTCATAAAAACACCGTAGTCATTTGCTATGAAATCGAAACCGGTCAGTTTGATGCAACATTTAATGTCGTACCACTTTTTAACTTTAAGCAAGCTGGTGCGTATAGTGAGCAATCACAACTACAATTTACAACTAATCTAGAGAGCGATACATTAACGCTCACACCACACGCACATCCCGATAAAATAATCACTTGTTTTGCTTCCAAAGGAGATTTTATTGATCGTTCATTGCGACCAACAAGTGCTGCGACACCTAATTATCTCTTTGAAGAAAATCATTACTACGCCTTTGACAACCGTAATGGTGGACGAGCGCTTGATAACCACTATACACCATATGACATTAGAGTAAACATAGCTCCTTTTAGTAAAGAACGCTTTTATATAAAATGCTCAATCAATGAGTGTAGTGAAAGTACTGGTGATGATATTATTGCACAATCATATGCATATGCTCAAACAATAACAAAACAATCCCAATCAAACGATACCTTTGTCAAAAAATTAGTTCACGCTGCTGATGCATTTATTGTTGATCGAAATAGCACTGGTCTAAAAACGGTACTTGCCGGCTATCCATGGTTTGCTGACTGGGGAAGGGATACAATGATTGCATTTGAAGGACTCACTCTCTGTACTAAACGTTTCGATGATGCAAGAGAAATTTTAGAATCATTTGTCCGTTATATTCAGAACGGGCTTGTACCCAACGTTTTCCCAGACACAGGCTCATCGCCTCAATATAATACAGTTGATGCGTCACTTTGGTACATTCACGCTGTCTATCAATACATTCAATATACAGGTGAACAATCAGATTATGATTTTGTTCACACTATCTTATATCAAAAAATGACTGAAATTATCGATGCTTATCTTAATGGAACTGATTTCTCGATCAGAGTAGATTCTGATGGGCTTGTTATAGCAGGGGGTGGGCTTGATCAAGTAACCTGGATGGATGTTCGTGTTGGTGATTTAGTCGTCACACCACGTCACGGGAAACCAGTAGAAATTAATGCACTTTGGTATAATGCTCTAAAAATCATGGCCACTTTTGCACGAAAATTTGACAATCCACAAATTGCTGAAACATATGAAACATTAGCAGCTAAAACAAAAATAGCATTTATTGAACGATTTTGGAATAATAAAAAACAATGCTTATATGATGTTGTTGATGAAAATGATGATAGTATTCGTCCAAATCAAATTTGGGCTGTTTCATTACCATTTACCATGTTGTCACCTGAACAAGAAAAACAGATTGTTCAAACAATTCACACACATTTGTACGCGACCTATGGCCTTCGATCATTGAGCAATCAAGACTATCGCTATCGTAAACAATATATTGGCCCACTTATCGAACGTGATTTGTCATATCATATGGGAACAACTTGGGCATTCCCAATTGGGGCATTCATCACTTCATACTGTAAAGTACACGACTATCATCCAAATGCAATTCAACAAGCTAAACGTATGTGTCTTGTTTTTGATGATCACCTGCATGATGGGTGTATCAACACGATTGCTGAAATTTTTGATGGTGATTTTGCAAACACGAGTCGTGGATGCTTCGCTCAAGCTTGGAGTGTTGCTGAGGTGCTACGTGCTTACACACAAGATATTCTCCCCCACATGTCCAATCAATAAAGTCACGATACACCACATAACTGAAAGGAGTCATATATATGTTTGAAACATTACATTTCATTATACCAACGATTAATGAAACGCGCACTGTGACAATATATTTTCCATATAATTACTCAACTACAACTGATAGCTACCCGGTTATCTATATGCACGATGCACAAAATCTTTTTCAAGATAGTACTGCTTATGGTGGGGAATCTTGGAGAATTCAAAAGTATCTCAATCAAAGAGATACCCCGCAAGCCATTGTTGTTGCCATTGACAATAGCTCAGCAAGATTCAGCGAATACTCCCCCTTTCCAATCAGTGCGTATGGCAAACAACTCACTGACCAATTTGATATCCAAGATCCTCTTGGCATCGTCTATATTGATTGGATTGCACATGAATTAAAGCCAATGATTGATAAAACATATCGAACCTTAAGTGATCCAAAAAACACTACTATCGCTGGTTCAAGTATGGGTGGATATATTTCATTCTATGCCGGTATCGCTTATCCCGATATTTTCAGTAACCTAGCTATCCTATCTCCAGCTTTTTGGTTTAATAAAGTAGCTATAACACACTACTTAACAACACATCCATTACCTCATACTAGCAAAATTTATATGAGTGTTGGTACCCATGAAGGTGGTGGAATCGCAACTGATACCGATTATCTTGTCGATGCTATCGAAATAAATAAACTCCTCGCCCGTCAAGCATGCCATAACACTTTTACTATTATTCCAGATGGAATTCATCATGAAAGTGCATGGGAAAAATTGACAACACAATGGTCCAATTTTTTCGGCCTATCTTATTGAGTAAATTCACAAGCCAATGCATGATTCCATGAATTGGCTGTTTTTTATTTTTAATGAATTTGTAGTAAGTTTAGATTTCTTCCGTAATATCCGCAAAATTATCTTGTTTTATTTCTTTTTTTCTTTAATTTCCATCTTTTTTTTGTTATAATTTTGAATTGACTCAAGAAATAAGGTGGATACTAAATGAATAACAAACTTTTTGTCAAACAAGTAATCTTTTATCTCATCGGGATGATCTTTATTGGATTCGGTGTTACTGCAATCTTCATCTCACAATTAGGAGCAGGTGCATTTGATGCATTCGTATCAGGTTTAGCGGGCAAATTAAACTTGACAGTTGGATTTTCAATGAATGTCATTGCAATTACTTTTCTTCTCCTCGCTGCTATAGCAGAAAGAAAAATTCCACGATTTTTATCATTAATAACATCAATTGTGCTTGGGCTCATTATTGACTTCTGGATGATTATTGTTTTCCCTGATGTTATCGCTACTTCCTTTTTAGGGCAATGGGGTAGTCTTCTTCTTGGTGGCTTTGCAATTGCTGTTGGTGTTACTTTTATGATTAGCTCAAAAATGCCATTAAACCCTACAGATGTACCAATGATTATTTTAACTGAACAATTCAATATTCCAATAGGAAGAGCAAAATTGCTCTTTGACTTCACAATGTTAGTATTAGCATTTTTAGTCTCAGGACCAATTGGAATTGGAACAATTATTATTACACTGGCACTTGGACCAATTATCGGAATACTTTCACCGTATACAGAACGACTTATGACACGATAAACATAATAGAAAAAGGGGCCACTTTTGAAATGGCACCCTTGTCAAGGACACGGTAAAAAAAAGAGTTTAAATTGAACAAAGATGGTTCCTATACTGGATAGGAGTCATCTTTTTTAAGTTCCACTGGTAACGATAATTATTGTAATACACCATGTAATGATCAATTTTATGTTTCAGTTCTTGAAGTGTGGTTGCAGATTTATAATCAACCTCATCTTTGAAGTGACCGAAAAAAGACTCCATTGGAGCATTATCCCAACAGTTGCCGCGACGTGACATTGATTGTCCAAGTCCTGAAGCTTTCAATAATTTTTGATAGTTTGGACTTGTATAATGACTCCCTTGATCTGAGTGAATAAATGCTTCTGGATGCAGTGTGATTCTCTTATTTGCTTTCAGTTTGTGAATAGTATCAGTTGCGATTGCTAGCGTAATGCGGTCAGAAACATGATAGGCTAAAATTTCGTTTGTTGCACCATCTTTAATCGTCGACAAATAAGCCATACAATTCCCATTGTATGGTAAGTACGTAATATCAGTTAATAATACTTTTCCTGGTATCTCCTGTTTGAAATTTCTCGCTAATGAATTTGGAACAACGCGATGCTCTTTCGTTGCTTTCGCAATTCGTTTATACGGATTTGCTTTACGATGTGGACAAACTATATCGTACTTGTTCATAATTTTACAGATCTTTTTGCGGCTAAGACAAATATTGAATTCATTCGCTAAAATCATTTTGATTGATCGTGAACCCTTTAGGTATCCTCTTCGTTTGAAAATCTTTAAGATTAATGTTTTCGTTTGTAGTTCAGCTTGTCGATATGCTTCGCGGATTGGTGCTGCGGCTAGAAAAGCGTAGTAGCCAGAACGAGACACGTTCATGAGTTGACATAAATAACGAGTCAGGCCTTTTAAATTATGTTTTTCAATTGTCTGTTGAATTAATGCGAAGCTAGTATTTTTTCGTAACTTTAGTGATTGACTTAACAGCCTCCTTTCGATTTTGTCGAACTTTTTTAAAAGTTCTATTTGTCCTTCAAGTAAATCAATTTTTGCCTGTTGTTGAGCGATAACCTCTTCGGGTGTTGTTGGTGCCTTAGTTCTCCCTGATTGTGAATGTCGTGAATCGACAAGTCCAAGAAAACCATTTTTTTCATAAGCGGACCGCCAGCGATAAGCCGCTTGTTCAATCCGTTTTTTACCAAGCATTCGAATATCAAAGCCATATGCTTCAAAAATTTCGCGCGGCAATTTTCCGCGTTCATATTCATCAATAAAATTACTTTTGAAGTCAGTTGAGTAGGTGATTGATTTTTCACTTACACGGACAACATTTGGGTTTTTTTCTAAAATTGCAATATCTTGTTTTGAAAATATTTGTTTACTCATCATTTCACCCTTGGTTTAGTTTCTGAAGTTTAAGTATATAAAAATACCTAGAACTTGAACACTCTTTTTTTGAGTGTCCACTTTCTAGGTACCATTTTATTTTAAGGGGTCCCTTTTCCTGTTAACACTCACAATTCTCACTAGTTTTTATGTTGATTATATCTCCAATACTGATCAGACTAATTGTCGAATGTTTTCTTCAATAAGCCAGATAACAGCAAAGTATTGACTGCAACAGCAAAACGAAGATCTTTTTCTTTGCTATGTGGTGTTGTGTCATATAAATAAGCAAAATAGTCCAACTGCTCACGAAACACTGCTACTGTTGTAATTGGGATTTGATCATTGTTCAGCAATAATTGCTGCGTTCGAAATCTTTTCATTTTTTGGTGCATGCGTAATTCATATTGGAAATGCGCACGGAAATTTTCATCATATTCACGAGTATATACATGAGGATAACAATGATAATCTGCAATAAAATGACTCATAACACCTAATGTATATGCAAGCCTACGACTATTTTTTTCTGTCCACTCTGTATCTAAAATACGTTGGCACTGTGCAAAAACAAAAGTTTCACTCCCTTCTCTTGTATGTGTCATACTAAAAAAGAGATCTGGATGTAAATCTGGTGCTATTGCACCATAATAAAAATATTTTTCTTCAATTTGGAAACCAATCCGATTGTATATCAATTTCGATACTTGTTTCGCAATTAAGCGATGTGTTTGTGATAGCATATTAAGGATCTCCTTTTCCTTATTCTTTGTTTGTATTATAACAGATTTTCAAAAAAATATAGTGAAAACACCCTAAAAAAGAAGGTCTCTATCACCTAATCGTGATATAAACCTTCTTTTAAAATTTATACAAATAATTGTCCCGTCGCAAAAAAGAAAACGAGAATAATAATTCCTAATACGATACGATAATATCCAAACACTTGAAAATCGTGTTTACGAATATAATCCATTAAAAACTTAATCGCAAAGACAGAAACAATAAATGAAACAAATGTTCCAACACCTAAAACAAGCCATTCCATCCCACTGAAAGCAAATCCTGTTTTAAGTAGTTTCAACGCACTTGCACCAAGCATTGTTGGTATTGCTAAGAAAAATGAAAATTCTGTTGCAACAAAACGTGACGATCCCAGCCAAACAGCACCGATAATTGTCGCTGCTGAGCGAGATGTTCCAGGGATAAGTGCTAAACACTGGAATAATCCAATGAACAACGCTTTCTTATAAGTTAACTGCTTAAAATTCTCAATCTGCGGCACACGATTTCGACGTTCAAGGATAATCATCAATACACCATAGATAACAAGCATTGTTGCAACTGTTACAGGGTTAAAAAAATGTAGTTCTAACCAATCGTCTAAAAATAATCCCAATATCGCCGATGGAATAACAGCAACAATAACTTTAAACCACAGTCGCCATGTCTGTTTTTTTTCACGTTCTGTTTTCTTTGGACTTATCGGATTAAGTTTATGAAAAAACATTACGACAACAGCTAAAATGGCCCCTAATTGAATGACAACATTAAATGTGTTTATAAAGTCAGTTCCATAACTAAAAGTAAAAAATTCTCCTGCTAAAATTAAATGACCTGTACTACTAATTGGCAACCATTCCGTAATCCCTTCAACAATCCCTAGAATAATTGCATATAAAATTTCAATCATTACTTTTTCTCCTCTTTTCAAATCATAATCACTTTTCAATTATATCAATTTTCATTTGAAAAGCAATTATTGAACTGATAATTCATACTCCTATATGCTAAAATATGATATAATAAAGCGAATTATTAATAAAGGAGCATGCTTATTATGGCTACTATTTTTAGCGTTAGTGAAACAATTATTTCAACAAGTCCAGTACAAGCAGAAGCTGTCGTTTCATCAAGTTTACAAACTTGGTCATATCGTGATGCCGATTATGCCAAACAAGCATTTGACAGTGTTTGCTTAGAATTACAACAAAACTATCCACAAGAAAATGATGGGACAGTTGACATTATTCATACAACAACTACAGACACATTAACTATTACGATGAGCGAGAAAGGGACAGTATTGGAAACAATGATTGTCCAATTGCGCAAACATACCGAAATCATTGATTGGTTCCAATCACTTCATCTCGTTCACGAACAACAAGTGAAGCAACGTTTTTTACCTCAACCTACAAACTATGTGATTTTTAAATCACTCGTTTCTGGTATCAGCACTCGTGATGATGAAGGAATTACTACGAGTTTGCAAACATGGACGTATGATTCAGCAATAAATGCCACAGAAGATTTTAATTATTTAATCGATGAAGTTACGTCGATGTACCCACAAGGAATGCACGACGAGGGATTTGCTGTATCATATTCGACACAAACAGCACAATCACTCCATGTCAATATCACTCAAGATGGTGACGATTATGAAACAATTGTACTCGAACAAATCATACTATCTGACAAAAGTCTACAGTCATGGTGGCAACAACATGAACAACAATTACACCATAAATTATTAATCAAATAACGTAAAAAATCTCACAAGATAGTTGCTTTCTAACAACCTATTTCCTTGTGAGATTTTTTGATACTATACCTAATTCCCATTAAACATACTATACCGCTAATAATCCTTGGACACGAGAACTTGCATATCGCCATGCCATAGGTTCTGTAGTCATTGCAAGCCGGACAAGTTTTTCATCATCTTGAAGTGCACACGCTGCATATTGTAAAGCTGCACCATTTTGTGCTACCGCTGCAGATACAAATTCATAGTCTTCACGATACTCATAAAAAGCGTATTTTAAAATTAATCCATCTGTTTGGACCGCTGCCCACCAAAATTCTGGTAGTTGCCAATAATAACTAAATAAATGTGACTCCTTGACTAACAGTGATCCTTGCGCTAAAACCGCTCGAATTGCAAAATCTTTTTGTAGCCACAGCTCTTGTGGAATAAATGAAATGTTTTTTTGGTAACATTCACCCGTAAGTGCAATTAATGCTACAACAGCTTGTGATCTTAAATTTCGTCCAAGCATCGGATAAACGCGACTAATTTCCTCAGATGTCAATCCATATAAAATACGCTCATCATAATAAACACTAGGGTGTGCGTAAATAAGTAAGTACTCCTCTGAAATCCCTGCATCATTCAATTGTAAAATAAAATCAATAGAACTTCTTAATCGTTCACTAGCAAATTGAAAATTCTCTGCTGATTGTCTAATTGCTGATAACATACAAATTTGACTATCACCAATTTCAGGTTGTTGTTGATAGAATTCTGCGAACGATTTACCAGCTTCTATTTGTTGCGCGTATGCTTCAAAATTCACCATAGTCTCCACCTTTTCGTACACATTGTACGACCTTTTTCTTTTATTATAACCTAGAAGCAAAAGAAATGATAGCGTTTTCTTCATTCGTTTTTTTACTTGCGCAAGCGAATAAAATTCCGTATAATACAAAGTACAATTACTTTTTTAAAGGAGTGTATTCCATATGGACCCCGAATCGACCACATACGAATCTTTCATTACAATTGATCAAGTTATGGCCGTTGATACTCATCTAGACTCAACATCTATTACTATTTGTTCATTATCACAGTTTGAAAATTGTTTACTTGAAACTGTGGTCCCACTCACAATTCACAATACTGATTTAAACTTATTATCTCAACTTGTCGAAGCAAGTTTTCTTTCTTCAAAGACCCCACTTTTTTGTGAAGATGGTACTAATTTAATGACACTACATGATTACATGCAAACACAATACTGCATATCTCAAACACAACAAATAAACAAAAGACGTTCTCTTTTCCAAAGATAGCAACTTATCACTATAAATAAAAAAAAGATGACTTTACGGTGCACCCCATTATTTGGACACAAATGATGGGGTGTTTTTGTATGGCAAAA
>CAMFJD010000034.1 GCA_945956935.1 uncultured Bacillota bacterium
TTAAATTATACCATACTGTCTTTTACCTTTGGTCCAATTTATATTCTACATCCAAACAGATAAGTAAGGAGTTAGTTTTATGAAATCACAAGCAGTCTTTAAAAGATATGAATTGAAATATTTGATTACAAAACAACAGAAGTCAGATCTTCTAGAATTATTCAAAATGTATATGCGCCCTGATGAATTTGGGCAAAATAGTATTTTTAATATCTATTATGATACACCAGATTTTCTTATTATACGTCGAAGTATAACTAAACCTTCTGTTTATAAAGAAAAGTTAAGACTTCGAAGCTATGGGAGAGCAACGGAAGAGACACAAGTTTTTCTAGAATTGAAGAAAAAATATGACTCAGTTGTGTATAAACGTAGAATACCGCTTATACAAAAAGATGCTACTAATTATTTTGAAGGTGAATATTCTTTACCGCAGACACAAATTGCTAAAGAAATTGACTATTTTAAAATGTTATATGCGGGTATTGCACCGAGAGTGTTTATCGCTTATGATCGCGAAGCTTTCTATGGTATTAATGATAGTGATGTTCGGGTTACTTTTGATGAGAATATTGTCTGGCGTGATGATAATTTAGATCTTTGTAGCGCTAAATACGGCAGTAAACTTATCCAAGAAGATATGGCGTTAATGGAAATAAAGGTTGCCGGAGGAATACCGTTATGGTTGACAAAGTTCTTGACTGAAAACAAAATATATCAATCATCATTTTCAAAATATGGAAACACATATAAAGCAATAATTGCTAGAAAGAAGGAACAAACATATGTATCTTGATTTATTTAAAGGAATTTTTGATTCTGATTTAACAACAACAATTTCTCTTTTTCAATTTCTCCTCTGTGTAGGTGTTTCATTAGGTGTAGGATGTTTTTTATCTCTCGTCTATGCTTACAAAAACAGAGCATCTAAAAGCTTCGTAGTAACACTTGCTACCCTACCAGTTATAGTGTGTGTAGTTATCTTAATGGTAAATGGAAACTTAGGCACTGGTGTTGCCGTTGCTGGAACTTTTTCACTTGTTCGCTTTAGAAGTGTACCAGGTACGGCAAAGGAGATTGGCGCAATTTTTATTGCAATGGGTGCAGGTTTACTGTTGGGAATGGGATATTTAGGATATGCTGTTTTATTTACACTAATTGTTTCTGCTATGAATATTATTTATAATCATAGCAATTTTGGTGAAAATCAAAAACCATTAGATAAAACAATTACAGTAACAATTCCAGAAGACTTAAATTATACCAATGCTTTTGATGATTTAATGGAACAATATACAACATCGCACACTATCACAATGGTGAAAACGACGAATATGGGTAGTCTTTTTAAGATCACTTATAACATTAAACTAAAAGATGCTGAAGATGAAAAAACATTTATTGATGAACTCCGAGTAAGAAATGGAAATTTAGAAATCACAGTTTCACCACTTCAAACCGTGAGTAATGAATTATAGGGAGGGGAAAGAGTATGAACAAGAAATGTATACATATTGTCAGTTTGGCACTTATCTTATTTCTAAGTGCTTGCACAAGTGTTCAGAAAACACAACTAGAAGAAACGACAACAGTAGTGACATCTGAAACGATAGAGAGCACTGAACAAGATACAGTGACTCATTCAGAAGATAGCGAAATGTTTACAGCTAGAGATAAAGAATTCGGTTATGATGAAAGCAATGCGACGGCAATTACACTTTCGAATGAAAATGTGGTAATTGACAAGGAAGGTGTGTATGTTTTATCTGGTACGTTATCAGACGGACAAGTAATTATCAATGTATCTGACACTGAAAAAGTACAACTTGTGTTGAATAATGTTACAATTACATCGGATAATACGGCACCGATTTACGTAAAATCTGCGGATAAAGTATTTCTTACACTGAAAGAAGGGAGTACAAATACATTAAGTACGACAGGGACATTTGCAGCAGATGCAGAAAATAATGTTGATGGTGTTATTTTCGCTACAAGTGACGTCACGCTTAATGGAACAGGATCATTAATTATTAATTCTGCTACTGGTCATGGAATTGTTGGGAAGGATGATGTTGTTATTACTGGTGGAAATTATACGATAACCACGGCTAACCACGGTATTTCTGCAAATGATAGTGTGCGTATTGCAGATGGTGACGTACATATATCAAGTGGTAAAGATGGAATTCAAGTAGAAAATATCGAAGACAGTACAAAAGGATTTTTCTATATGGTAAATGGAACACTGTCTATTCAAGCACAAGGTGATGCGATTAGTACGAGTGGTACGTTACAAATTGATGGCGGAATATATACATTGACAACTGGTGATGGTGCTCGGAGTGTTACATTACAAAACTATGGTATGGGAACAACTCAGCAGGCAAATACAGGCAGTGATACTGTTAGCCAAAAAGGATTAAAAAGTGATAGTACTATTCATATTAATGCAGGTGAGTTCGCTATTAATACTGTTGATGATAGCATTCACTCGACTGGAGATATTACCATTATGAATGGAGAATTTTCACTTGAAAGTGGCGATGATGCTATTCATTCTGATGCTGCCATCACGCTTGAAAACGGAAATTTCAGTATTCCATATGCGTATGAAGGTATTGAAGGTCTCTCATTAACGGTAAATGGTGGAATATATGATATGGTTACGACGGATGATGGATTTAATGCCGGAGGCGGAGCAGATAGTTCGGGTAATACAAACGATCCATTTGCTATAACAGAAGGTGCTACAATTACCATCAATGGAGGGACAGTTACTATTACATCCGATGGAGATAGTTTAGATTCAAATGGGTCTTTGACAATCAATGGAGGAACATTAAACCTTACATGTAACGGAAATGGTAACACAGCAATTGATGCTAGTGGAACATATACAAATAATGGTGGAGATATTACTACAAATGATGGGAGTGAGAGTGGAACAGGCATGAATGGAATGAGACCAGGAGCAGGGCGACCATAATAAGATTGACAGAATGTTTGGTGTAGTAAGAAATGTAGTATACAGATGTTAATTTTGATAGTGATTCGAATGAAGCAGTGAAAGGTGATTTTTGTCTCAGATGAAAATCACCTTTTTATTTGTGTGTTTTCAAGTATGGGAGTACATAAAAAATAAAATAGTGGATAAGAACAATTTATAGGTGACTTTTTTGCTGATTTTTGCTAAAGTTTTGGTAAGACAATGAATTTGAAGGTGAGAGAATGAAGTCAGAACGAAAACGCTCAACATATAGTTATGAAGAAGTAATGGCAAATGTGCACACATACATAACAAGAGAAGAGGATATCGATCTTATCGAACGTGCGTATACTTGGGCACAGAAAGCACACGGAAATCAATATCGAAAATCAGGGGAACCATATATTATTCATCCAATTAGTGTAGCTTATATTTTAACAACGCTCACAGTTGGACCCGCAACGATTGCAGCAGGGTTTTTACATGATGTAGTCGAAGATACGCCCATTACACTTGAAGAAATTGCAAAGGAGTTCGGACCGCAAGTTGCGAAACTAGTGAGTGGTGTGACAAAACTTGATAAACTTGAGTATAGAGCGAGTGATGCGACATCAGCAAACTACCAAAAACTAATCATTTCAATGGTAGAAGATGTACGCGTTATTTTGATTAAATTAGCGGATCGCTTACATAATATGCGGACAATTGGTAATTTGCGAGAAGAAAAGCAAAAACGGATTGCTCAAGAAACAATGGATATCTTGGTCCCGATTGCCCATCGACTTGGAATTTATAAAATTAAATCCGAACTAGAAGATATCTCATTTAAAATTTTGCATAGAAAAGAATACTATGAAATGGCATCATTAGTGAATAAGCGACAAGAGGAGCGTCTACATGCGTTAGAAAGTATGATGAATCGTATTTCTAGTGTACTAGATGACCAGAAAATTGAATTCGAAATTCAAGGTCGAATCAAAAATATGTATAGTATTTATAAAAAAGTAGTGAAAAAGGGGAAGGACTTCAATGAGATTTTTGATTTGCTAGCTGTTCGTATTCTTACTGATACTGTACGTGACTGTTATGCTATTTTAGGATTTATTCACAACGAGTATCGTCCAATTCCTAACCGTGTGAAAGATTATATCGCAATGCCGAAACCAAATATGTATCAGTCGCTACACACAACAATCTTAGGCGATCAAGGCACTATTTTTGAAGTTCAAATTCGTACCCATGAAATGGACCGTATTGCTGAGTACGGAGTTGCTGCTCACTGGGCGTATAAAGAAAATAATAGTATTTCATCAGAACAAGAACAACGCCAAATGGAACAAGAAGTGAAAATCTTCCAAGAAATTAAAGCAATTATTGAAGATGCTGATGATACGACAAATGAAGTTGATTTTATCGAAGCAATTAAAGCTGATGTATTAGCAGCAAATGTGTATGTTTTTACGCCAAAAGGTGATGTATATAGCTTAATTAGCGGAGCAACACCACTTGATTTTGCCTATCGTATTCACTCTCAAGTCGGAAATAAAGCAATTGGTTTTAAAGTAAATAATCGTATTGTACCAATTTCATACGAATTAAAAACAGGAGATGTAGTTGAAGTATTAACATCATCAGCAGCAAAACCATCAGAATCATGGCTGCGAATCGTCAAAACGGGACATGCAAAATCAAAAATTCGCCAGTATTTTAAACATATCCGGCGTGATGAAAACATTTTACATGGGAAAGAATTTGTCGAACGCGAGCTTGCTTCACGTGGAATTGAGTGGAGTAGCTTTGTCAATTCACCAGAGTTGCCAAACGTGCTTGATCGGTATGGCTTAAAATCATTAGATGAAGCATATATTGCGATAGGGAGCAATAGTTTATCATTACGTGGGGTTATTAATAAGCTATTTGGTCAACCAAAAGATAGCCGTGAACACCTTGTTGATGATACAAGTAATGAAGTCAATAAAATTGATGTTATGAAGCCAGTGAAGCCACCTAAAAATGTCATTACTATTGGAAATGATGTGGATAACGTATTGATTCGTTTAGCAAATTGTTGTGCACCGATTCCACATGATCCAATCGTTGGTTACATTAGCAAAGGAAAAGGAATTATTGTTCACCGTACGGATTGTCCAAGCGTGAAACAAATGGGTGAACGCTTCATCAATGTTGGATGGTCAGAAAATATTACGGAAACAAAACATCAAGTATATTTAAGAATTGTTTCTTTTGATCGACCAGGTTTATTAAGCGAAATTATTAATTCATTGTATTCAGTTAAAACAGATATTATTGATATTACTTCGACGGTGAATCATGATAATACCGTTTCTACTAGACTTACGGTTACAGCAATACATACTGAGCAACTAGAAAAAATTAAAGTGAGTATTCAAAAAGTATCTGGTGTATATACGATTGAACGGGTATTTAAGTAAATAATATATGTAGTTTTGCAAAACACTGATCGCCTTAGTTGTGCGAAGGTTAACAACGCTGAAAAAGGAGTATGCAAATATGAAAGTAGTTATTCAAAGAAGTAAAGCAGCACATGTATCAGTGGGCGAGGAAATTGTTGGTGAGATTCAACATGGATATGTTATTTTAGTCGGTTTTTGCGAAGCAGATACAACAGCAACAGTAGCCAAAGTAGTCAAAAAAATTGTTGGCTTACGTGTTTTTGAAGATAGTGATGGAAAAATGAATTTGAATATTGAAAGTACTGGGGGACAAATTT
Source organism: uncultured Bacillota bacterium (assembly GCA_945956935.1). GTDB lineage: Bacteria > Bacillota_I > Bacilli_A > Culicoidibacterales > ZOR0006 > ZOR0006. The sequence goes on from CAMFJD010000034.1 coordinate 5,742, forward strand.
TATCAATTTCACAATTTACACTATATGCTGATTGCCGCAAAGGGAATAGACCGTCATTTGTGAAAGCAGCTCGTCCGCATCAAGCTATTCCGCTATATGAAACATTTAATGAGCAACTGAGAATTGCTGGAATTGATGTCCACACAGGTGTTTTTGGTGCAGATATGAAAGTGAGTCTTATCAATGATGGACCAGTAACAATTGTGATTGATTCAGATGATTTAGCGTAATGAATACAAATTATTGCTGTATTACGTAACAAAGCTGTATCACATATGAGTGATACAGCTTTGTTATTGATAAAAATTTAGTTCGTTTAAATACTTATTAATAGTAAATAGTGCAAAATAATCACTTAGTAATGCTATTGTTTAGTTGTTATTTCCCCGACTTTCTTTAGTGTGAATGGTATTTTCATAACACTTATACTGGCATTCTGGTTAATAAATAAAAAGTTTTGTCAAATGAATGGCATTTTCAATAAATCTCAATTGATAGTTGAGATGAGTCGATAGATGCAAAAGAGTAACAGCTGTGACTTTAGTTAAAGACTGTTCAATATGCTAAAGAAAAGTGACTGTTGTGCTTAATAACGAATGCAATCCGTAAAAACTTATGCTATAATAAGCAAGATAAAATAAGTGAAGGAGTGCAAATAGTTATGGCAACAACAATTCAAAAGCCACGTGGGACACAAGATATGTTACCGAAAGAAGCAGCAGCATGGCAATATGTAGAAATGTGTTTACGTCAAGCATGTACACGTTTTAATTACAAAGAAATTCGGACACCGATGTTTGAACATATTGAGTTGTTTAAACGCGGAGTTGGTGATACAACAGATATTGTCAGCAAAGAGATGTATGATTTCTTTGATAAAGGCAACCGTCACATTGCCTTACGTCCGGAAGGGACAGCAAGTACAGTACGCGCATATGTTGAAAATAAAATGTATGGTGAAACAGATATCCAAAAATTGTATTATATGGGACCAATGTTCCGTTATGAACGTGCTCAAAAAGGACGGTTACGCCAATTCAATCAATTTGGTGTCGAAGTACTTGGAAGTTTTGATCCATATAGTGATGCTGAAGTTATCGCATTAGCGATGGAAATTTATAAAACACTCGGATTATCACAAATTAAATTAGTGGTTAATTCATTGGGTGATAGCGAAAGTCGTTGTGCACACCGTGAAGCACTTATCAATCACTTTACACCTGTGATTGATGAACTGTGCCAGGATTGCCAAACGAGGCTTGAAAAAAATCCATTACGTATTTTAGATTGTAAAGTGGATGCTAAACATTCAGTAATGGCAACAGCACCGAAAATTATTGACTATTTAAATGATGAATCACGTGAGTATTTTGATGCTGTTTTAGCAGCACTCGATGCAATGGAAATTCCATACACAGTTGACGCGAATTTAGTACGCGGATTGGATTACTACAATCATACAGCATTTGAAATTATGTTAGATGATCCAACCTTTGGTGCACAAACGACATTGTGTGGTGGTGGTCGCTACAATGGACTTGTTGAACAACTCGGTGGACCGATGACACCTGGGATTGGTTTCGCATTAGGTATAGAGCGTGTTTTATTAGCACTCGAACAACAAGCAATTACTTTACCGGTGACAAATACTGTTGATGTCTATATGATGCCATTGGGAGCACAAACGAAGCCAACAGCTATGAAATTAATGCATGAATTACGTCAAAATGGTGTGAGTGTTGAGACTGACTATCAAGGACGTGGAATGAAGGCAATGTTTAAAGCAGCTAATCGTGCGAATGCTCAATTTGCCATTATTATTGGTGAAGAAGAACTTGCCAATGGTCAGTGCCAAGTGAAAAACTTAGTGGAATCAACGCAAGAAACACTGAATATTAGCCAGGTAGTGACTTATATGATAAGTAATAAATAAATGATAAAAGAAAAAGAAAGTTTAAAAACTTTCTTTTTCTTTTATCATTTATTTGAGAAAGGGGTTGCACAAGATAGGAATAGATGATATTATACTAAGTGAGAACGTTCCCAGAGGATGAAGGTGAAAGCATTGGAAACAGATCAACCAAAAACAATTATTGATATTGCACGGTTGGCTGGTGTGTCAAAAAGTACTGTCTCTCGTGTTTTAAACAACAAAGGCTATGTGAGTGAGAAATCACGAGAAAAAGTGCTAACAGTTGTTGAATCTACTGGTTTTATGCTAAATGAAGCAGCCAAAACGTTAAAAACACAAAAACAGGATACAATTGCTGTCATTATTCCACGAATTGAATCACAATCGGTATCGAAAATGGTACAAGGAATAAATAATGCACTTGTTGGAACCAATACGAATATCGTACTTGGAATTACAAATCTTGATCGAGAAAAAGAATTGTATTATTTACAATATTTTTCACAGCAAGCAGTTCAGGGAATTATTTTCATGGCCCGAACAATTAGTAAGGACCACGAAGCCATTATTCATAAAAGTCAGGTGCCAATCATTGTACTTGCTCAAAAGACAACAATAACATCTTCGGTGTCGTTTGATGAAGTAGGGGCAGCTAAACAGGTTGCACAAGCAATGATGAATAAGCATACTACTGTTGGTTATGTCGGTGTATCGACTGATGATTATGCCATCGGAATTGAACGTTTAGCTGGCGTACAAGCAGTTGCCAAAGAGTATGGGCAAGAGGTGGTATTGGAACTTGGAGGTTTCAAAAGTCAAGATGGCTACGAAGCAACGAAACGTTTATTTGCCCGTAAGCCGCATCTGACCGCAATTATTGCTGCAACAGACTCAATAGCAATTGGTGTGATTACCTATTTACGTGAACGAAACATCACTATTGGTAGTGATGTTGCTGTCGCAGGATTTGGAGATTCGCAATTTGCACAATTATTACAGCCGCAATTAGCGAGTGTCTATTATCCGTATGTTGATGCCGGTGAACAGGCAGTGAAAACATTACTCGCTAAAAATGAACAGCACCATGTGCTGGCAACCCAATTTATTACTCGTGCTAGTTGTGAGTAATAAATTGTTTTATGAGAATGTGGGAACGTTCCCTGAAACTTTTGGGAAAAATCGTTATTAGGAGGAATTATTTATGAATTATCAAGTAATAGCTGAAAAAACTTTAGCAGCACTCGGTGGAAAAGACAATATTATCTCAGCAGCACACTGTGCAACGCGTTTGCGTCTAGCACTAAAGGATGAAAGTAAAGTAGATGAAGCAGCTTTAAATGAATTGGCCGAAGTAAAGGGGACATTTTCTGCAGCAGGTCAGTATCAAATTATTTTTGGTACAGGTATTGTCAATAAAGTACACGAACAATTCATTAAATTAGCAGGACTTGAAAATGCATCGACAAGTGATGTGAAAGCAGCGAGTGAACAAAACATATCACCGTTTCAAAAATTCTTTAAAATGATTTCAGATATTTTTGTTCCAATCATCCCAGCACTTGTGGCATCAGGGCTTTTAATGGGAATAAATAATTTGTTAACACAACCAGGTTTGTTTAATGAAACGTTATCAGTTATTCAAATGTATCCAGATTTTGCTGGTGTAGCATCATTAATTAACATGTTTGCGAATGCGTCATTTGTGTTCTTGCCTGTATTACTTGGATTTACGGCAGCAAAACGTTTTGGTGGGAATCCAATTTTAGGGGCAGTTATTGGAATGATTATGGTTCATCCAGACTTACTGAATGCTTGGAATTATGGGAAACCAGATCAAGTTGCAAATGTTATCGATTTATTTGGTTTACAAGTTGAGATGATCGGGTATCAAGGGACAGTTTTACCGATTTTAGTGTCAGCATGGATTATGTCGAAAATTGAAATTACATTACATAAATATGTACCAAACGTGATTGATTTATTAGTTACACCGTTATTAACAGTACTATTAACAGGATTTATTATTTTCTTTGTTGTTGGTCCATTCACACGTGGTGTAGGTGATGCAGTGGCGATGGGATTAGTATGGATGTATAATACATTTGGAGCACTTGGTGGTGCAGTGCTTGGTGGATCATACTCATCAATTGTATTAACAGGGATGCACCATTCATTCCATGGATTTGAAGCACAATTACTAGCAGATCCAAATATTCAAGCTAACTTCTTATTACCACTGTGGTCAATGGCAAACGTGGCACAAGGTGGTGCAGCATTTGGGATGTTCTTTATGTTAAAAGATGCAAAAATGAAGTCAATTGCTTTACCAGGAGCAGTATCAGCAGTATTGGGGATTACTGAACCAGCAATGTTTGGGGTTAACTTAAAATTGCGTTACCCATTTATTGCGGCTGCAATTGGTGGTGCAGTATCAGGAGCTTGGATTGCCTTTACAAAAGTGTATATGGTCGGTGTTGGTGCAACCGGAATCCCAGGGTTACCATTAGTTGCAGTATCAGGAATGGGAAGCTATATTATTGGAATGATTATTTCATTTGCTGTTGCGATGGTTATGACAATTGTATTTTATAAAGTACAGCAAAAACGTGGGCAAAATCCTGAAGCTTAAAAATAAAAGTTGTAGTAAAATATGACACATCTAAACCCACATCACGCTTTTGTGAGTGGGTTTAAGTGCTACATAGGAAATGAGAAAGAAGAGAAGAAAAATGAAAAAAATGTTTGAAGAAGCAACGCAATTAGCACAAACGATGATTGATGATGAACAACGTTTACGGTTTCACATTCAACCACCAATTGGTTTATTAAATGATCCAAATGGATTAGTGCAGTTTAACGGTGAATACCATGTCTTTTATCAGTGGAATCCATGGGGATGTGAGCATAAAAATAAAGCATGGGGACATTTGACAACAAAAAATTTCATTACTTTTCATCAACATGACGTTGCATTATTACCAACAGATTCATACGATAAAAATGGCTGTTATTCGGGAAGTGGTTTTGTGAAAGATGGGGCTGTGCACCTCATATATACTGGAAACGTGAAAGATGAGAATGGAAATCGTGAGTCATACCAGTGTCTTGCACGTGTTGACAGTACACAAGGAGTTGAAAAACTAGGAGTTGTTATTGATAATCTTGAGATTCCACAGGGATATACACGCCATTTCCGTGATCCGAAAATTTGGTATGATGAACACACACATCAGTGGGTAACGATTTTTGGTGTTCAGACAGTAGATGAAAAAGGAACAGCACTTTTATATACGAGTCCAGATGCAAGAACATGGACATGTCTTGGAGAACTTCAAACAACTTATACAAGAAATTTTGGGTATATGTGGGAATGTCCCGATTTATTACACGTTGATGGAACAGATGTTTTTATTTTCTCACCACAAGGGTTATCTCAACAAGGAATGGAGTATGCGAATATTTACCAATCAGGATATTTATTAGGAGCATTTGATTTAGCAACTCAACAAATGACACATACGCCATTTGTAGAATTAGATCGAGGATTTGAATTCTATGCACCACAGACGATGCTTGATGAGCAAGGTCGTACAATCATGATTGGATGGATGGGATTACCTGAAGAAGAGGATCAACCAACATGTGTAAATGGTTGGGTTCATGCACTAACATTACCACGTCAACTGAATGTCATTGATGGAAGTTTACACCAACAACCTTTGAAAGAATTACAATCATTACGTCGTGAAGTTGATGTTCAACATAAAAAAATGCAAATAGAGGAAAAACAATTATTTTCCGTTGATGTGACATATGAGTTACAATTACAGATACCTACAACTACACAGACGGGTGTTTTCGCGATTGAATTTGGTGAACATCATCGTTTTGAAATAAATTTTGATACACAAGTTGCAACATTGACACGTGGCGGTGAGTATTTACCAGGGATCCGACAATGCCAGTTGCAACTAGAGGACACGTTATCGATGACGTTATATAAAGATACATCATCAGTAGAAATTTTCCTCCAAGATGGAAAAGAAGTATTCACAGCTCGTACATTCCACAAACAAGATGGGAAATTAACAATAGAATCATCGCAAATAATTCAAATGGACATGACATATTGGCCACTTGAAGCAATTGAAATTAAAAAATAAAGGAAGTTTTAAACATGCAAACAGTTTATTGTATTGGTGAATTATTAATTGATTTTATTTGTAAGGAAAAAGGTGTTTCACTTGCAAACGCACAGAGTTTTGAGAAGAAAGCAGGAGGTGCTCCTGCAAATGTTGCCGCATCAATCACAAAACTTGGTGGGCAAGCAGCTTTTTTAGGGCAAGTTGGCGATGATGCTTTTGGTCAATATTTAAAAGCTGTTGTGGAAGCAGAAGCCATTCAAACCGATTTGATGACATTAGCTGGTCAAACAACGTTAGCGTTTGTTTCAATTGATGAATCAGGGGAACGTAGCTTTCAGTTCAATCGTGGTGGAGATGGAGAATATACGTTAACTGCTGAACAATTAGCGACAATTGATGAATCAGGAATTATCCACTTTGGTTCAGCAACAGCATTTTTACCTGGGAAATTACGAGAAACGTATTTTCAATTAGCACAGTACGCTAAAGAACATAATCAGTTTGTGAGTTTTGATCCTAACTATCGTGATGCATTAATTAATACTTCTGAACGTGAAGCACGATTTATCAAAGACTCACATGATTTCTTAGCAATTGCTGATTTTATCAAAGTAAGTGATGAGGAAGCAATGTTATTAACACACACGAAGACACTTGAAGCTGCTGTTGAACAATTACATATACTTGGTGCAAAAGTCGTGACGGTAACACTTGGAAAAGCCGGGACATTGTTAAGCATGAATGGACAGCAAACAACAATCGGTTCAATTGCAATTGAGCAAGTGGATTCAACAGGAGCAGGAGATGCATTCGTTGGTGGAGTACTTTATCAAGTGAGTCAATTAAAAAATCCAAAATCAATAACGTTTGAACAATGGCAAACGATTATTCAGTTTGCAAATATTGTGGGTGCGATTACTTGTACAAACTATGGTGCAATGGCAGCAATGCCAAATAAAGCGATGGTTGAAGCAAGACTGTAACGTTTAAAAATTGGATGAAAGATTTTGTGAATGAAGTTGTTGAGGGTCCTTTCGTTGACAGAAATAAAAAATAGTGAAAGATACTTGCAAAGCAAGTGTGAATTGCGTATAATTTGAACAGAAAGTATATGAATAGTGCTTATGATGAAAGAAGAGTAAGTAGTGTTGTATTGTGGAGAGAGAACGTGGGTGGTGTAAACGTTTCATACAAGCTAGTGAAGACACTTTTTGAAGCTGTCAAGCAATTGACCGTCATTCTGCGTTAAAGAAAAGAGTGAAACGTGTATTCTCAAAGGATGAATATGTGTTTAATTAGGGTGGTACCGCGAGCATTTCGTCCCTAGGAATGCTCGCTTTTTTTTATTCCCTAAAAAAGAAAGCGAGGATAATCGAATGGTTGAAATTCAGCATCATAAAGAGCAAGAAATGTTTGTTTTAGTTAAAGGTGGAGAAGGTATTGGCTCATTGTCGTATACGCGCTGCGATCATACATTCAGCATCGATTCAATTTTCATTCAACCTCTTTTTCGTAATAATGGATACGGAGAACGATTATTATTAGCATCAATTGCTTATTCATGTACTGAAGGACTAAGAATCAAACCAATTTGTAGTTATGCGGTGAGCTATTTAGCCCTGCATCCAATCAAAAATATGGAAAAAAGTGAGGAAAAAAAGATGAGTCGTACACATAATTGTAGTGAATTACGTTTAAACCATGTCGGTGAAACGGTAACTTTAAAAGGATGGGTAGCAAAAGAGCGAAATCTAGGTGGATTAATTTTTATCGATTTACGCGATCGCTTTGGTGTGACACAAGTTGTCATTCGTCCAGAACATCCACAATATGAAACAGCGAAAGCAATTCGTAGCGAATATGTTGTGTCAATTACCGGAACAGTTATTGAGCGTGAATCAAAAAATAACAATATTGTCACAGGTGAGATAGAAGTTGTCGTCGATACATTAACAATAATTAACAAATCGAAAACGACACCGTTAATTATTGCCGATGAAACAGATGCACTAGAAGATACACGCTTAAAATACCGTTATTTAGATTTACGTCGTCCAGCAATGCAACAGAAATTATTTACACGTCATAAAATTGTTCAATCAATTCGTAATTTCTTGAATGATGCTGATTTTATTGATATTGAAACACCAACATTAACAAAATCAACACCTGAAGGAGCACGTGATTATTTAGTACCAAGTCGTGTGAATGCAGAACAATTCTATGCATTACCACAATCACCACAAATCTTCAAACAATTACTAATGATTTCAGGTTTTGATCGTTATTATCAAATTGCTCGTTGTTATCGTGATGAAGACTTACGTGCTGATCGTCAACCAGAATTTACACAAGTAGATATGGAAATGAGTTTTATGAGTGAAACAGAAATTCGTTCATTACTTGAAGATATGTTAATCAGGATGATGAAAGAGGTGAAAGGAATTGATATTCCAAAACCGTTTCCAGTGATGACATATGAAACAGCAATGAATGAGTATGGAAGTGATAAGCCAGATACACGTTTTGATATGAAACTTGTCGATTTAACATCATTTGCAAAAACTGTTGATTTTAAAGTGTTTACACAAGCAGCACAAGTAAAAGCAATCGTTGCGAAAGGTGCAGCAAATAATTATTCACGTAAAGACATTGATAAATTAACAGAATTTGTTGGTATTTATGGAGCAAAAGGGTTAGCGTGGTTAAAAGTAGCGAATGATACTTTAGCAGGACCAATCGCGAAATTCTTCAGTGAAGAGCAAGCAGCAACATTACTAACAAACGTTAACGCAACAAATGATGACTTGATTTTATTTGTTGCAGATGAGCCAAATGTTGTTGCAGATAGCTTAGGAGCATTACGTTTACGTTTAGGAAAAGAACTTAATCTTATTCCAGCAGAGACATATAATTTCTTATGGGTGATTGATTGGCCTTTATTTGAATATGATGCTGATAACAACCGTCATATTGCAGCACATCATCCATTTACAATGCCAAAATCAGGAGATATTGATATGTTGGCAACTGATCCAGGTAGCTGCTTGGCACAAGCATATGACGTTGTTTTAAATGGATTTGAAATTGGTGGTGGATCAATTCGTATCAATAATCCAGAAATTCAACGCAATATGTTCCGTGCACTTGGATTCAGTGATGAGCAAATGGAAACGGAATTTGGTTTCTTAATTGATGCTTATGAATATGGAGCACCTGAGCATGGTGGGGTTGCATTAGGGTTAGACCGTATTGCAATGATTCTGACAAATTCTGATTCAATTCGTGATGTAATTGCATTTCCAAAAACAGCGTCAGCACGTGATCTTATGATGGACGCACCATCACACGTGAGTGATAAGCAACTTGAAGAACTTCACATCCAACTTCGCAAATAAAGAGAGCGATGACACCGATTTTGCAAAAAAAAGAAGAGTAAGGCAAAAACGAAAGGTAAGAAATAAGCAGAGAAACCAATCATAAATTCAACAAACAAGAGAATTATGATTGGTTTTGGCTTATTTTAAACTTTCGTAGGTGGAAGCGCGTTTAAAAAAGAGAGCGATGACACCGATGCCAAAAAATAAAGCATAAAGTTGGCAGCAAGACGGTATAAAAAATAAGCGTTGAATAACAGGTGGCTGAGACACCGCCCGGTATTCGACGTGTTTTTTTGAGACTTGCAGGTGGAAACGCGTTTAAAAAAGAGAGCGATGACACCGGTTTTGCAAAAAAAGAAGAGTAAGGCAAAAACGAAAGGTAAGAAATAAGTATATTCGTCAATAAAAAAGTGTACCACTTGCTAGAAAAATAGTAGGCCACTTTT
>CAMFJD010000035.1 GCA_945956935.1 uncultured Bacillota bacterium
TCAATCAAATAAATGGTATTGGAAAATAGTGCAATTTGTTATTCCAATTTAGGAACTTTTTCCTTAACTCAACAAAAAATATATTTTTAGAAAATTAATCGTGACAATCAACTGAGTGTACAAATAACTATAAAAAAAAGCGAAGGAGCCTCCTTTCGCTTACACATCAATTTGCTTTTTTCGAACTGTATTTGGACAATATCCATAATATGTTTTAAATTTCCGATAAAAATAACTATTATCTTGAAATCCAACTTCTGCTGCGATTTGATTAATTTTCAAATGACTATGTAACAATAATTCTTGCGCTTTTTCCATTCGAATTTGATTGACATACGCATTGAAATTAACTCCTATTTCTTCTTTAAATATTTGCCCTAAATACGAACTATTCATATTAACTTCTTGACTCAGTGTTTTTAAAGAAATATCTTGTTGGTACGTTTGATCAATTATTTGTACCACACGATGAATGATTGGTGGATAACTCGTAACTTTTGCATGAAAAATAGTGTGGATATCTTGAAGCCATACCAGTAATTGTTCTACTGCTTGCTGACCAGTTGCGCTGCTACTCACTACCATATGCATTTCATGAACTGTTTGTACCTGCATATTTTCCCAGACTAAATGATGTGAGACGCAAAATTGTTGAATCGCTAAAATAACTAATAGCAGTAAATCATCGAAATCATTTTTGGAATACTGTTCTTTAAACATGTGGACAATTAATTGATGTGTCATCTCAAAATCATCTTGTAATAAGACGTGATGTAATTTTTCAATCCATTGCAATGCCATTGTAAAGTCTAATTGAACAGATTGAAATTCTTCTAATAAAATAGTTTGCTGCTCATGTAAAATTACCACTTCATGTAGTGATTTAAAACAACTTACTACATCATTTATCCCTTGCCCGTGTGGGCTCAACACTTGAATTGGTTGTTCATATAAATACGCTTTGGCTGCTTGCATATTTTCTCGCTTAAAAAAACAAACACCGATAGCTTTCGGTACTTCAAATAACCATACCACCTGAAATTGTTCCGTTGAAGAAACAGCTCCAAATTCACCCGCTGAAAAAAGATAAAATGCTTCCGATTGTTCAAAAAGATTACTATAAGGCATTTGATCAACCAATTGACCTCGTTTCAATTGCTCATATTGTTGTTGTTTTATCAGGCGATTTTGCTCATACTTTTTAGCAACTTTTTCGATAACTACTTGAAATGTTTTCACTATCTCAGCCTCATTGACCGGTTTCAGTAGATATTTACTTACGCCGACTTGCATTCCTTGTTGAGCATAACTAAAATCATCATACCCACTTAAAAATAAGCATTCTAGTTCTGGCTTTTTATTTTTTATTTGTTTAACTAATTCAATACCTGTCATTACTGGCATTTGAACATCACTTAGTAACATATCAAAATTCTGGTATTGATCTAAAATGACTGTTGGATCTGTTGTAGCACAAACAATCTCAATCCCTAAGTCAGACCAATCAACCAATACTTGCAATCCTTCTACAATCATTTTTTCATCATCAATTATCGCTAATTTCCACATAAGTCATGCTCCTTCTCAATTATCTCTTTTGGCAATGTGATACATACACATAACCCTTGAGGCTCATTGGCTGTAAATACAAAGCGGTATCCATCACCGTACACCAAGTCGAGTCTCTTTTTTATATTAACAAGTGCAATTGATGTCTCAATTTCATATACATTTGCTGATTTCATTCGCATATTTAATTCTTGGAGCATCGTCGTATCCATTCCACTCCCATTATCAACAATCATTATATGCACACACTCATTCTTCATATATAGTTCTACACGAATATGATTATCTTCTCTTGTATAATCAAGTCCGTGAATAAAATAATTTTCAATAATTGGTTGTAATATAAATTTCATAATCGGTATCTTATACAGTGACTCATCACAAATCAATGTGTAAGTAAATTGATTCGGATATCGATTTAGAAACAATTCCATGTATGTTTCAATTAATGCTAACTCTTCTTGAATAGTTATAATTCTCGCCTTTTGATATACTTGGCGAAACAATGTAGCCAAATTGTAAATGAGTTGACCAACTTCACGATTTCCTTCTACAATAGCTTTCATCCTGATTGTCTCCAGTGTATTATACAAAAAGTGTGGATTTATTTGTGATTGTAGAAATGCAAGTTCTGCTTTTTGCTGATTGATTTCCGTCAAATACTGCTCTTGAATGCGATGTTTAAGCTCTTTGTTCATCTGATTTAAATTCGCTGCAATCAGCGTTAATTCATCTTCGTTTTGTTCTGGCAACCGAATCTCAGCGTCATGATTTCCACTTTCGACTGCTTGGATACCTGCTAGAACAAGTTCTAAACGCTCTTCTGCCTGTTTCATTCTTCTCCAAATAAAGTAAATGCCTCCGATAATGATTATCACAACACCAATACACGCATAAAAATAGCCCACTCCAACATAATTAAAAATATTATCTGCATAAAACCGATCATGAAAAGTATACGTTTTTTCACGAATGACTTGTTCATACGACTTTCCTTGTTTTTGACGCAATAACGATACTGGTCGATAGCTCAAGTATGGATTGTTACCCGTTGAATCATAAATAACATGATCGTTCACAATAACTTCAACATGACTTGAGTGATCCTCATAGCGTTGCAAAATCGTATCAATAAATTGCAAGTTTTGAAAAATGATAATTTCACCAATAACTTCACTACTTTGAGACCGTTTCACTGGATAAGCAAGTGGCAATGCATATCCATCTTCGAGTTGAAATCGTTGTTTAAACAATGCAATAATTTGTTCTTCTCGTTGTCTTTTTTGCAACAGATTTGGTGTAATTTGTACACTCCCATATGGTGTAAATGTCGTTAACATATCTTGTGAATAACTATATAATCCAATGCCTTGAATGCGTTGATTCCGACCAAAAATATTTTGTATAAACGCTTCATGACCCTGATATTGAGTCGTACTTTGTTGTGTAACTTGAGACAATCGATAACTATAATATTGTTCAGGTGAAAATTGTAAATAATATTGCAAATCAGTCACAAGTTGTGGCGATTCATACAATGAATAAATAGCATTATCGGTTGCTAATACATCATATCGAATATTTTCAAGTACTTGACCCATTTTCTTTTCATTCATTGTTTGTTCGTACTCAGTAGCAGTCTGAATGTAGTAATACGATACTAATACAAAAATTGATAACACGGCGACACAAAAAATTGTCATCGCTGAAACAAATAACTTCCGATACATTTTTAATTTCAATTTGAACATAACTTTAATTCTCCGAGATTTATTGGATTTTTTCTAGCTTCAGAGTAGCAACACACTTTTTGGATGCGCTTTCTGTTATACTAAAAAAAATAAGTTTTTTTGAAAGGATTTGATCTTTATGCATTTTAGTGCACGTTTAATGATGATTTTTCAGTATATTTTTTGGTTTTTTCTTTTAAATCTCTTTACCATTGGCATCGGTGGTTTACCAGCACTCATTTTTTACCTCGCTTATGGCGTAAGCGGCATGTTCGATTACTTCCCTATTTTTATTCTAACACTAATTCCACTTGCACCTGCTTTTGTAGCACTCCATTTTGCAATGATGCGTTTCGTTGCTTTTCAAGATATTCACTTAATACGCGATTTTTGGCGAATTTATCGTCGAGATTTCTGGATGAGCATTCGTTGTGCGATGTTGCTCGCTGCTTTCGCTATTTTTATCGGCTTTGACTTTGCTTATTTAGGCATGATTCCATTTGGATTTTATTTAACGCCACTTTTGATTGTTGCAACACTCTTTTTAATCCTTGTTCTCCCATTTTTATTCACAGTTATTTCACGCTATAAACTCCCATTTATTCAAACATTTCAATGTGCATTTAGCTTAATGTTCAATAACCCACTAATCACAGCTTTTCACTTTGTCTTTTTACTCTTTATGCTCATTCTTTTCGATACAGTTGCAGGTTATGCTAGTGCGTTCTTCTTCTCAGTTTGGGCATTTATTCACATGAAACTGCATGTTCCAATGCTTGAAAAAATCGAAGGAAAAAAATTTACATTAAAGTAACTGTTTTTTAAAACAAAACAAATTATAACAGGTGAGAAAGCGTTTTAAAAGTGTTTTTCATTAAACGTTTTCTCACTACCTAGCCTTAATATTTATTTTCTGATAAATATTAAGCGAAAAAACCGCACGATCACTTGAATATACAGTAAAACTCATATATATGCATGAGCAACTGTTTTGTCTTCGTACGGTTTTTTGTTATTTCAATATATATCGCAATACTGTCTTCCTTTTTTCAGGTATAACCCGTCTGAAATCTGACACGTAAATTTCTCGATGAGCAAGTGACGCAATTGTTACTCCTTGCTTCTCACAAAAGTGTTTCATAATCGCCATTGTTTTTGGCTCATCTTCAAATGATCCTACATGTAGCATCTGCACACATTCTCCTTCAGTAATTGTTTCAAAACTTACATGACTTAATAATTGAGAATCGTTTTTTTTACGTACAATTTCTATTGCCTTGGCAACGACTGTTTCTGTCACAAAATCCGGCTGCCGAATCATAAGTGTATACACAAGCTCGTCTTTAATCAATATTTCTGAGCGTCTGCCTTGCTCCGTTAAATCCCAGATTCCTTCTAACGGATACACTGTATACTCATAATAACCTGCTAGTTGAATTCCTTTCTTAGGCATCATTCGTATCGCATATGCAATCCCGTATAACACTTGAATACACGCTTGAAACTCCAATGAATCAGGACTTCCTTGTCCTTTTATCATTAAAAATTTAAACGTTGGAATTGTAACTATCTCAGGTGTTGTTTGCGGTATGTAATACTGTTTTTCATGTTTTCGCCATTCGTGTTTCATCAAAATCCCCTTTTAATTATGAAAATAAATATTGCATCACAAGGAAAACGTAACTGCCTACGTAGCCAATTGCGGCTAAACTCGTTAGGCTCAACATCGGTACATCTTCGATTGGATTACTACGTTCAGAAATTTGTGTTTTGACGTATAAATGACTTACTGTTGCTAAAATTGCAATCACCCACAGATACCAAACACCTGCTTGTGCTGCTAATAACACAGCAACAACTGAAGATAATAATGGAATTATTTTATTCCCAACATCAATAACATAATCAAGCATTGGCATGGGCTGCTTCATTTGATTTGCACTCACTTGAAATATAGCAAACACAAGTGCAAAAGTAAGTGGGGGCTGTACTGTGAGTTGTTGAAACTGTAAGTAGGCTTCTCCAACCGATTGATTCAATAGTGATTTGATAGCGATAAAGCCACATATATATACAAGTCCATGCATACATACATCAATAATGAGTAAAGTTGTCTGTTTTTTTCGATTCATTTTTTTCCTTCTTTCACAAATATAATAGTTTTTATATAGCTCTTTCCTTGCCAAACATACATAAAAACAAGTATGATAAAGACTCATGAAAGTTTTACTCAAACAACTCTACCTTTGAATTGTTTGGACTATTATACCATTTTTGGAGGTCCCTATGCAAAATCCCTTTCCTTATAGTTTAGACAATAAACGCTATCACACTTGGAATTACCACTTACGGGAAATATATGGTGAAAAAGTGTTCAAAGTATCATTAAATGCCGGTTTTACATGCCCAAATATCGATGGAAAAACAACCTATGGTGGCTGTACATTCTGCTCCACAAAAGGAAGTGGCGATTTCGCTGGTAATCCTGCTGATGAACTCGTTGATCAATTTGTCACAATTCGGAATCGAACTTGGCAAAAATGGCCAGATGTAACAAAATTTATTGGCTATTTCCAAGCATTTTCCAATACATATGCACCTGTTGATGTTCTCCGTGATAAATATGAAGCAATTTTAGCGCTTGATGGTGTCGTTGGCTTATCAATTGCTACACGCCCTGACTGCTTAGAAGATGATGTGATTGACTATTTAGCAGAGTTAAATACCCGTACTAACCTTTGGATTGAGCTTGGACTACAATCAATGCATGAATCAACTGCTAAATTAATTAATCGCGGACATGATTTACCGACATTTATTACTGCCGTTGAAAAATTACGCAGCCACAATATCAATGTCTGTGTCCACATTATTAATGGTCTTCCTCGTGAAACGCCTCAGATGATGATGGAAACTGCACAACTACTCGCTAATATGGATATTCAAGGCGTAAAAATTCACTTATTACATGTTTTAAAAAATACAGCCATGGCGAAAATGCTCGAAAAAAATATGATGGAACCGATGACCCGTGAAGACTACGTACAAGTTGTATGTGATCAACTTGAAATATTCGCTCCTGAAGTAATTATGCATCGTGTCACTGGTGATGGTGGTGAATCAGAACTGATTGCTCCATTATGGAGTTTGAAAAAATTTGTTGTCATGAATGAAATTGATAAAGAGCTTGTCCATCGCGATAGTTGGCAAGGAAAAAAATACCTAAAACGATAAAAATAAAATGCGAACAGCGTATGAATTGATACACTGTTCGCATTTTATTTTTCATTTATTTCACTCAAACACCCTATATCTCAGTCTCTGATTATTCAATCAAATGTGATGACACAGTCATTTTCTGTTACTTCATATTGACGTGTTGCAACATTCACAACTAATTTGGCAGTTGTTTGTGTCCTTTCATTTTGCCACATAATGCATACGGATTGTTCATCTTTGACTATTATTTCACAAAGCCCATCAAATGCACTACATACATTTCTAAAACGCATCAAAGCAAATAATTTTTGTACAATTGGTCGTTGTACTTCTGTTTCTAATTCAGTCAATGAGTAATAATGGCGGTTAATATTCCGCCCTTCTTTCGTTGATTCTAATAAATCAAGATCATTTTCTCCTGCAAATAATCCAACATAATACACTTGTGGAATTCCTGGTGCAAACATTTGTAACAAGCGTGCAATAAAATAGTCTTCATCTCGATTTCCTAACGCACTATAGTAGGTACAATTGATTTGATAAATATCTAAGTTGTTATATGCTTCTGAGCTGTAAATTTTTTTAACATTTGCACCTTGTGCATACAGTGCTTCTCGTGTTAACTCAACTTCTTCATCAGTCAACAAATCTTTAACATCGACAACACCAATTCCATCATGTGTATCTAAAGTTGTGTATTGTTTCCGAGGACATGTTTGCATCCAACTCGCTAAACGTTCAACTTTCCCACTGTATAATGTATACAATACGAGCATTGGTAACGCAAAGTCATACACATAGTAATCTTGTTCCGCAATTTTTTGTTGGATTGTATAATGTTCATGAATTTCAGGTAACACTTGTGTTTCTAGTGGTGCAAGCGTATCGGCACAATACGCAAGCATTTCCCAAATATCTGGTTCAACAAAGAAACAATTCGTACCTATTTTTTTGTTCGCATAGGCAAAAGCATCTAGCCGAATCACTTTTGCTCCTTTATTTGCCAAAAATGTTAAAGTATCCGCAATAAAATTACGTGTTTCTTGTTTGGTTACATCTAAATCAATTTGTTGTTCATCAAATGTGCACCATACTTTATCAGTTGTTCCATCTGCAAATGTCACATCAACATATGGTGCACGTGGCTTACGTTTATAAATAAGCTCAACTTCTGCTTGTGTTGGTTCTCCATTTGGCCAAAATTGACTGTAACGGATAAAGAAATCTTTATAGATTGATGCATCTTTTTTCGCCATAAAATCTTGAAAATATGGTGATTGACGTGAAATGTGGTTCACCATAAAATCAGTCATTACATCATATTTTTTACTAATTGCTTCAATGTCTGACCAATCACCAAATTTTGGATCAACAAGTGTATAATCAATCGGTGCAAAACCACGATCACCTGACGATGGATAGAACGGTAATATATGTACCCCACCGATAACACCATTTAAATGTTTTTCCAACACATACTGTAAATCTTGTAAATTTTCCCCTAAACTATCTGCATATGTGATTAGCATCACTTCATTTTTTACATTCATTTTTAGATCTCCCTGTTATTTTACTGCGCCATTCGTCATTCCTGAAATAATGTGTTTTTGGAAAATTAAGTAAACAATTAAAATGACACTAATTCCAACAACATACGATGCGAATGATGGTCCAAAATCGCTAAAGTATTGGCCTTGATAATTATATTGAAATAATGGTAATGTCCAGTTTGAATCATCCTTATTTAAAATCAATAATGGTAATAAAAAATCATTCCAAATCCATAGTCCATTAATAATTAATGTTGTTGCATGCATTGGTTTCATCAATGGAAAAGCTATTTTAAAATACATTTTAAATTTTCCACATCCATCAATTGCTGCTGCTTCATCTAATTCAACCGGAATTGCTAATTTAATGTATCCCACATATAAGAATAATGTTTGTGGCACTGCGTAAGCAAGATATAAAATGATTAAGCCAGGAATGTTGGATAAACCAAATTTTGTCATCATGCTTGTAATTGGAATCATAATAACTTGAAAAGGAACAAAAATCCCTAATGTTAAAAATCCATACATAAGTGCAAATGCTTTATTGTTTGAAATGTTCCGAGCAATCGAAAATGCTGCCATTGGTACAAATAACGTGATCAATGTAATTGCAGCAATCGAAATAACAGTTGAATTCATAAAGTATTGGCCAATTCCATCATTCATTAACCGTTGGAAATTGTCAAAAGTAAATGGATTTGGTAATCCGAAGAAATCACCGGTAATTTGTCCCGTTTCTTTAAAAGAACTCATAACTGTTAAGTACAAAGGAATAAAGATTAAGCAAAATCCAATTCCTAAAATAACATAATGTAATATATTTGTTTTTTTCTGTTCCATGCCACTCATTCCTCCTATGCTTCGAACCGTTTTGAAACACGAATTTGTATCACTGATACGACGACGATAATGATAAAGAGTACGACTGCAATTGCATTTGCGTATCCGTATTGATTATTTTTAAATGCATAATCATACACAAGTAGTCCTAATGTTGTTGTTTCATTATTTGGCCCACCACCAGTGAGTGCATAAATAAGATCAAAAGCGGTTAATCCACTTTTCAATGCCATAATAAATACCATACTCAGTGAAGGTAATAAATACGGTAGTTCAATATGCCAAAACTTTTGACGATTATTCGCACCATCAATGCTTGCTGCTTCCATAATATCATCAGGAATACTTTGAAGTCCGGCTAAGAAAATAATAATTGGCATGGCTACTCCTTGCCATAATGCCACAAAGAGCACTCCCCAGAACACAGTTTGTTCATTGGCAATTAAATTTTGTTGTAAAAACTCAATATTTAACAGTTCACCTATTTGTGGTAACCCATAATTGAATACTTGCTTGAAAATCAAACCTAATGTCACTGTACTTAATACGGCCGGGAAAAAGTAAGCTGTTCGGAAGAATGATACTCCTTTTGCTTTCCGATTGAGTAGTCGAGCAACTAAAATTCCAATGACAATTTCACCGATAATTAACGCTGTTGTGAACGTGAGCGTAAATCCAATCGATTTCATAAATTTTTGATCACTGAGAATATTAGCATAATTCGTCATCCCAATAAATTCATAATTCGGTGTTAGTCCTGTCCAATCTGTAAAGCTATAAAAGAAGCCTTCGAGCATCGGTAAGTAAAAGAAGATAATTTGTAAGAGAATAGGCACAAGTACGAATAAATATGCCCATTTTTTGTTAAAAAATTCCTTAAGCTTCATAGTTTCCCCCCTCAAATATATATACCTATTTCATCGTGTTGAAAAATGCATTTAATTTATCAACCAATTGTTGTTGATCTGCATTATTCACATAATCAACTGTTAAGTGATGGAATGTTTCTTCTGATGTCCATTCTTTTTGCAACCAAATTATTTGTTTTTCTGTAAATACAAGATCAGTTACGCCAGCCATTTCCTCAAATTTCCCATCAGTGTCTACTGCTGTGACTGATGTCGGTGATCCATCAACGTCGTAATATTTTTGCATTGCATCTTTTGAAGTCATATATTCAACAAATGTTTGAGCTGCTTCTTTTTCTTTCGAATTCGCTGAAATTGATAATGCTAAATCAGCTGCACCAACTGTCATTTCTTCCCCTTCGTTTATTCCAGGAAATGGGAACATCCCAATTTCAAAATCTGGATTTTGACTTTGAACTGCCGGTAATGCCCATGTTCCATTCGGAAAAATAAGTGCATTTCCTGATGCAAACGCTGCTACTGCATCATTATATGTTGCTCCGTTGGCATTTTTTTGTGCTGTTCCACGAAGTAAATCAAGACGTTCAATCACTTGCTTCATATCTTCATTTGCTAGTGAAATACCGTCTTTACCACTACGAACAAGTGCATCGTTTGCTTGTGAAAAGCCACCTGTGACTGTCGCCCATGCAAGTTGATGATATCCATTTAATGTCCACGCATCTGCAGTTGTCAATGATGCTGCAAATGGCGCTTTATCTGTTCCTTGAATTGTTTTAACAAGTGTTTCAAATTCACTCCATGTTCGTGGCACTACTAACCCTAACTCTTCAAATGCCGTCTTGTTATAGAAAAACCCCCATGCATTACTCGTCAATGGCACTGAATATACTTTGTCTTCAATGGCATAACTTTCTGCTGCTCCTACTGTTAAGTTACTTAAATAACTTTCATCTGTTAAATCTTCAAACATACCTGCTTTCGCCCATTCTTGGAAATCAGCATTTTGTGGGAAAACATTGATAACATCTGGTGCATCTCCACTTGCAATTCGTGTTTTTAATACAACACCTGGATCTGGTACATTCGTAAACTTCACTTTAATCTCTGGATGAAGCGCTTCAAAATCTTTGATAATTTCATTTAAGGTTGTTTGCATTTCTTTCTTTTGAGAGAAAAATTCAATTTCAGTTACATCACTTGCCGATGATGACGCTGATCCACAACCAATTAAACTTAATGCTAACGTTGTTACTACCACCATTGTTCCAAATACTTTTTTCGTTCTCATATCAAGATCCTCCTATTTTTTAACATTTTTCAAAATGAAATGTTACTGCATAAAAATCAGTACGTTCTAACGGAATGGTTAACCCAACGTACATTAGTTCGTCACCACCGTAACTTTTTTTTGTTTCCATATCAATGTAACTAGCCGTCTCATCTAGCCCTTTTAAGCGTAATACTACTGTTGGTGATTCTGCTTGAGCAAGCACTTGACAGTACGTAATAACTGCTGCTGTTTTATCCTTATCAACATACATAAATGCCGTTTCGTTTGGTGTTGTTGTTGGATTTAGTAAACGGTATAAATCACCCTGTTGAATAATTGGTCGAATAGCTTTATACGTTTGTACTTGCTTCTCAATCTCATCTAACTCTATTTGCGGTAATTGTGTTAAATCAAGCTCATACCCTAAGTTCCCTGCCATCGCAATTGCTCCCCTTGTTTGTAATGACGTAATCCGTCCTACTTGATGGTTTGGCACTGCTGATACGTGTGCTCCCATAGTTATCACTGGATAAATGAAACTCGTTCCATATTGAATTTGCAAACGGCATACTGCATCGGTGTTATCACTTGTCCACGTCTGTGGCATATAAGCTAACATACCAAGATCATAACGACCGCCTCCACCAGAACAACTTTCAAATAAAATATGTGGAAATTTTGCTGTTAATGATGTAAGGATGCGATAAAGTCCTAACATATAACGATGACTAATTTCTTTCACACCATATTGTCGTAATGCTGAAGCAACACATGTCATATTACGATTCATATCCCACTTTACATAACTAATATTTGCACTTGTACATACTTTACTCATTGCATCAATCAAATACTCTTGGACATCTACACGTGATAGATCAAGTACAAGTTGATTACGACTGTACAGATGATCACGATTTGCCATGTGTAAACACCAGTCCGGGTGTGAACGATACAGTTCACTATCCACTGAAATCATTTCTGGTTCAACCCAAATTCCAAATTGCAATCCTTTTTCATTCACTTGTTCAACAAGACTTTCTAGTCCTTTTGGTAATTTTTTTTCATGTAAAAACCAGTCACCTAATGAGCTATTATCATCATCACGTTTTCCAAACCAACCATCATCTAGCACGAGTAATTCTATTCCTACTTCAACAGCTTTATCGGCAAGAGCTAAAATCTTTGATTCATCAAAGTCAAAATATGTCGCTTCCCAATTATTGAGTAAAATTGGGCGCAACGCTTTTTGATACACCCCATTTAATATGTGATTACTCACAAAATGATGCATATCACGTGTCATAGCACCAAAACCTTGATTTGTGTATGTAATCAGTGCTTCTGGGGCAGTGAATGTTTGTTTTGGAGCTAAATTCCAATGAAATGTTTCATGATTTAATCCGATAAACATTCGCGTTTTTTGGAGTTGATCAACAAATACCCCTGCTTCAAAATCACCACTGTACACTAAGTGCATTCCGATAACTTCACCTTGTTCTTCATTTGTAGTTGGTGTTGCTAAACAAGTAAAAGGTGTCGCTTGATGGCTCGATGCACCACGACGTGAATTCACACTCATTAAACCTTGCTTTAATGGTGTTTTTTGGAATGTTTTTTCTCTTGCATAGGCTCCTGCTAATTCAATTAATTCGTAATTACTATGCTCTAAATCAAGCATCGCACTATGAATTTTCTCAATTACATATGGTTGCGTCCCATTATTTGTTACTTCAACATGTGTCGCAATCACTGATGTATCTGTAAACACCGTATAAAAAAGTTTCACATGAATAGCAAGAACATCGTCAACTAATGTTAACCGTAATGTCTTCGCAGCTTTTTTATCAGCATGACTTGAAGGTAATCCTGTTAATTTCACAATTTCTTCAATTATCTCATATGATTGAAAACGTAAATCTAATCCCATGTCTTTCTCATTTGAAATCATAATAGCTGGATAACGGAAATCCCCCATTCCCGATGTCGCATATACTTGTCGCTGTGTATCTAATGAAAAACAACGATTATCCGCATATGGTCCTGGTGAAAAAGCTCTATCAATAAATTGAGCCCAATTACTAGCATTATATTGATTGATTTTCTTACCAAAATGTCTTAAGAAAATATATCCATCTGTAACTGTCTCAATCACGAGACTGACAGAATTATTACTTAAATGAAACTGTAATCCATCATTTCCTTGTTGTTTAACTTGAATATCCATAAACTATCTCCTTTTTTCGATATCTTTATTTTATTCCAAGAAAGCGCTTTTATAAATGGTATAATGTCACAGTGATATGGTATAATGTCCTTAAATAAAGGAAAGGGAGATTGCTATGTTATTTTCATATATGGAGTATAATCGTGAACAAGTTGACATTAATATTGATTTCTGTGGGCGTGAAGCCTGTCCACCGAACTATTCTTTTGGACCTAGTATTCGTGAACAATATGTTCTTCATTACATTTTAGAAGGGAAAGGTACACTCTATATTCACGATCAAGCACTTCATTTACAATCAGGTGATTTTTTTGTACTCCCTAAAGATGAGGTCAGTTTTTATCAGGCCGATGGCGATACTCCTTGGGATTATGTTTGGATTGGAATGAGTGGTAGTAAAATAACTGAATATATTCAAAAAAGCCAACTTGCTAATCACTGCACACTCTCTAATGTTGCTTCCTCTTTAACAGCCAAAACATTTTTAGAAATTTTTCAATTGTTAAAAGTTGTGACAGATCCTCATATTTTGCTGCGTGTGAATGCGAAGCTCTACGAATTTCTCCACTGCCTTGTAACTGAGTTTCCGACACAGCATATCTCACTTCCAACACAGCGTGAACTTTATTTTTATCAAGCCACTCTATTTATCGAAACGAATTTTTCGAGTGGTATCTCTATTACAGATGTCTGCCATGAACTCAGTTTAAGCCGGAGTTATTTACATGCTATTTTCAAAGAGTATGCCAAGATGTCACCACAATCATTTTTATTACAAGCAAAGATGAATAAAGCCGCTTATTTACTTCATTCAAGTTCAAATTCAATTAGTACAATTGCTAACTTTGCTGGTTACAAAGACGTCTTAACTTTTTCTAAAGCATTCAAAAACTACTTTGGTTGCTCACCAACTAAATATCGTGAATATGATCACTCATAAAGCAGTAATCATTCTTGAACTCATACGCAATTAAGGATTGCCTTTACTTTTTATTCAAATATACAAAAAACACTTGCCATGAAGTGAACTCCAAGTCATATAATAAAGGTGAACTATCAATAAGTGGAGGGGAAAACATGAAGACTATTCAATTAAGCAATGGTGTTGAGATGCCAATTTTAGGATTTGGTACATACCAAATTACAGATCCAATCGAAGCCGAACAAGCTGTCATCACTGCTATTCAAGCAGGGTATCGACTCATTGATACCGCACAAATTTATTTAAATGAAGCTGCTGTCGGTCAAGCAATTACTAAAGCGGGGGTAGATCGTAAAGATCTCTTCATTACAACGAAAATTTGGATTGAAAATATGAGTTATGATGGAGTCATGCAATCATTTCGTCAGTCAATGGAACGATTAGGACTTGACTATCTTGACTTATTATTAATCCATCAACCATATAATGATGTGTATGGTGCTTGGCGAGCAATGGAAGAATTATATGAACAAGGGAAAATTCGAGCAATTGGGATTTCAAATTTCAGTGTTGATCGTGCTGTTGATTTAGCTATCTTCAATAAAATTACGCCGCATATCAACCAAATTGAAATCAATCCGTTCCAACAACAAGCAACTGCTATACAAGCACTATGTGATGAAGGAATTATGCCACAAGCTTGGGCACCATTTGCTGAAGGAAAGAATGGTATTTTCCATCATCCAACTTTAACTACTATTGCTATAAAGTATGGCAAATCTGTTGCTCAAGTTATTTTACGTTGGCTTGTCCAACAAGATATTATCGTACTTGCAAAGTCAGTTAATCCTACCCGTATGGCTGAAAATATTGCTATTTTCGATTTTGAACTAACAACTGAAGATATTGCTGCTATTGCAACACTTGATGTTGGTGAAAGTCAATTTTTTTCACACTCAGATCCTGAGCGTATTAAATGGATTTCAACGCTTACAATGAATATACCACTTACTACGGAAAGTCGTTGTTATCTTTATTCCTTTGACTATAGCACCGGTGTCAGGCACTCAGGTATATTCTTTGTTTTTGGCACCGGTGTCAGACACTCATGTTTTTTTAACGTGCTTCCACCTACGAAAATTTGAAATAAGCCAAAATCCACCATAATATCTCTGGTTTTATGATGGATTTCTCTGCTTATTTCTTGATTTTCGTTTTTGCCTTCATTACTTTTATATGCAAAACCGGTGTCAGGCACTCAGGTTTTTTAACGCGTTTCGCACTTCAGTGCTCGAAAAAACTCACATATTCTCGGGCGGC
>CAMFJD010000036.1 GCA_945956935.1 uncultured Bacillota bacterium
CACAAAGGCCAACATGAGTGAGAAGGAAAAAGACGTACCAGTACATGCACTGATACGTCTTTTTTGGTTATCAACTAAATGAAATATAACGATTTGAACTTTTTATATTTTTCCAATTTTTTTGTTGTTTCGCATTGAAGAATAGTGATATAAATATAAGTGCGATACCCCAGTGACTTGTAAAAAGGATTAAGAATAAAACAGTATAGAATAGTGCAAATGTTCCCGGAAATCTTTGAAACTTATTTCTGCGTGCTTTTCTTAACAAGAGTAACCAATAATAGCAAATTATTAAGCAAACTAACGAAAGCGATTGTTCGAATAGGAAAGTCGGGAATGAATTGTTTAACGCGCTTGCTATAGGCTGCCAAAATTGAAAAATAGAAGAGTTTCCTAGTCCGTTAGTAGCATTGAAAAGACTAGCAAGTGAAGTTAAGACAAAGGAAATAACTTTGCATGCCATAAATATTTGTAAATAATAGTAAAAATAAAAGCGAGAACGCATTGTGAAGGAATCACCCCTTTATTATTGTTATAATTTTAATTATGGAAATTATGTTCATCTTCTGCAAGGTTTTCGAATAGGTTATAGTTTTTCAAAAAAGCTAATGAAATAGTACCAACCGGTCCGTTACGATGTTTTCCAATAATAATTTCAATTTGATCACTTAAATCAGATTCTTTATCATAGTAGTCATCACGATACAAGAAAGCGACAATGTCCGCATCTTGTTCAATACTCCCAGATTCACGAATATCAGACATCATTGGTCGTTTATCAGTTCGACTTTCGACGGCACGGGATAGCTGAGAAAGTGCGATAACTGGTACTTCTAGTTCACGTGCTAGAGCTTTTAAAGAACGAGAAATATAAGAAACTTCTTCTTGTCTATTTGCCCCTTTAATATTTCCATGAATGAGTTGTAAATAGTCAATTAAAATTAAATTTAAACCATGTTCGTTTTTTAAACGTCGGCATTTAGCACGAATTTCTCCAATGGTAATACCAGGAGTATCATCAATAAAAAGTTTTGATTGTGCCAAGTGTTCTCGTGCAATATTTAAAAGTGCAATATCATTTGCATCGAGTTGCCCACTACGTAATTTTTCAGCAGCAACCTTTCCTTCAGCTGATAGAAAACGCATAGCAAGCTGTTCAGCACCCATTTCAAGGCTAAAGATGGCAACTGCAGCATTGTTTTTCAATGCTACATTTCGTGCGATATTTAATGCAAAGGCAGTTTTTCCCATGGCTGGACGGGCACCAACGATAATTAAATCACCACCGTGAAGACCAGAAGTTTGTTGATCTAATTTTCTGAATCCTGTTGTTAATCCAGTAATTCCATTTCCGTCTTGTTGTTGTATTTTTTCTAAGTGTTCGAAGGTTTCTTCTAATACATTTCTCATGGCTTTAAATTGGCCAGTTTTTTTACTATTTGCAACTGAAAGAATTCGTTGTTCAGAAAAATCGAGGACATCTTCAATTTGATCACTATCAGAAATAACTTGCTGACCAATTTCTTGAACAATATTTAATAAGCGTCTACGTAATGCATGACGTTCTACAATGCTGATATAGAAGTCAATGTTTGCAGTTGAAGGAACTGAGGAATAGAGTTCATATAAATATTCAACTCCACCGATTTCTTGAAGTTTATTTTTACTACGCAGTTCACCGCTTAATGTTGTAATATCAATTGCAGTGTTCTCAAAATTCATAAAAAACATTGTATCGAAGATAATTTTATGTTGTGGGCTATAAAATGCTTCTATATCAAGTTGTTCAGTCGCTTTAATAACTGCATCTGTTGAAATAAGCATTGATCCTAAAATTGCTTGTTCCGCATTTAAATCATGTGGAAGTTGTGGTAATGTTGACATTCAATCACCTCATCTATCAATAATAAATAAAAAAACACTGAATTATCAGTGTTTTTAGCTTAATTATACCATATTGCAGGTGGCTATTGATTATTTCTTTTCAATAAGTTGTACATTAATTGTTGCATGAACTTCTTTATGCAAATCAATTGTTACTTTTGTTGTGCCGAGTCCTTGAACAGGATGATCTAAACGAATTTGACGACGTTCAATTTTAATATTGTGTTTTTTTTGTAATTCTTGATTGATTTGTTTCGATGAAACAGAACCAAAACTTCTTCCACCGGCTCCGACTTTCATAGGAAATACAAGTGTAATTTTTTCAAGTTCACCTTTTAATACTTTCATGTCTTCAATGTGAGCGGCTGCTTTTTGAGCAGCTGCTTCGGCTTCACGCTCTAATCCGCGTTGTACTTGTGCAGTAGCTGGGGCAGCTAAGTTGTTTTTGAACAAATAATTTTGGGCATAGCCATCCGCAACATTTTTAATATCACCTTTTTTCCCTTTTCCACGAACATCTTGTAAAAAAATAACTTTCATTATGCATTCTCTCCTTTATATTTTTGATCGAGTATTGTTAGTAGTTGTTGTTTTGCTTCAATTAGTGTACAGTCTTTGAGTTGGGTAGCAGCAACATTAAAATGGCCACCACCACCAAGTGTTTCCATCATAAGCTGTACGTTTGTATCACTTGTAGATCGTGCACTAATACCAATTGTATTTTCATCGATAAACCCAATGACAAATGATGTATCGACATCACCGAAATTTAGTAAGCGGTCAGCAACTTGAGCCAGAAACTTTCGTGTACGAATCATATTACTTTCAGGATCAACAGCAATAACAATCCCATAGTTGGAATCATAAAAGCGACCATTTTGAATAACAGCTGCTTTTTGCAAATAGTCATTAAGGTCATCTTTAATAGTATCTTTAATGACTATACTATCAGCACCCATTTGTCGTAGTGTAGCAGCAGCATCGAAAGTACGAACACTTGTACGATGTGTAAAGTTTTTTGAATCAAGCATCATTCCAGCAAGCATGACTGTTGCTTCAAAGACAGTTAATTCAATTTTCAATGGTTGATAAATAAGAATTTCGGTTACTAATTCACAAGTTGAGGAAGCATATGGCTCAACGTAAGTGATAATACCATCAATTGAATCACCAGATTTTCTATGATGATCAATGACAGCAACGGGGAAGTAATCGAGTAAGCTCGCTAACTGAACAAGTTTTGGGCTGTTTGTATCAACGACTAATACGAGTGTATCATTTTGTTTATAATTTGTTAAGTTGATTGTTTCAGGATCGATCGAAAAATCATCTAGTGTTAGGTCGAATGCATCGATGAGACGGATAATCTCATCATTTAATCCGGATCTTGGCAAGATAATAGCAGTTTGCTTTCCCATTGCTTTAGCAATTCGATACATACCAAGGGCAGCACCAAATGAATCAAGATCTGGAGCGAGGTGTCCCATAATAAAAATAGTTTTTGCTGATTGCATTAAAGTGTGGAGCGAACTTGCGGCAGCTTTTGCACGTACACGTGTTTGGCGTTCGATAGGATTTGTTTGACCACCAAAAAATTGGACATTATTTTGTTTATCTTTAATGACAACTTGATCTCCGCCACGACCCTGGCTGAGCTCTAATGCTTCCCAAGCGAGTCTGGCTGACTCTTGAAATGAATCTTCATCACTAGAGAATCCGATACTAATTGTTGTTTGAATATTGAATTCTTTTCCAAGTGAACGAATTTCTTCAAGAATAGTAAATTTTTCATCGAGTAATCTTTGGAAGTTTTTGAATGTAGTCATTGCTACGAAGCGCTCGCTTGAGTATCGACGTAAATAAATATCATTTGTACGTGCCCAATTATTCAGAGATTTTTGGATTGCGGACATTATATCTTGTCCATAGCGATCTTCACGAGATTGAATGAGATCGTAATTATCTACAAACACATATCCGAAGACGAGTTGGCTATCACGGTAACGTTCTTGTAAACGGAAGGATTGCGTGGTATTCTCGAAGTAAATAATTTTATTTTTTACATCATGGTGCAAAGTAAAGACAGTTTCATGATATTGAAGTGCTTCAATTTTGGTAATTGAGGTTAAATCAATTGTTGTATCAAGCATGTTATTTACTTGCGTGAGAGAATCGTGGAGTTGTAGGGTTGGAATATATGTCATTAAACTTTTATTCATCCACCGAATCAGTTTATCTTCGTCATAACTGAGCGCTCCAATTGAAAAATGGTCGAGTGCATCAGTTGAAGAGCAGCGGACACGATCTTCTAACGAGTGAATTTCTTTCATATAGTAACGTTGTGCTAAATGGATTGCTACAAAAGTCATACCTGTTGGAATAAGAAAAAAACCAATAAATAAGGTGCTAAATACAAATGGTGAAGATAAGATAAACGTTTTTATTGAAGCAAAGATACCACTGTTGATATTATAAAGAACAACAAAAATAATACTTAAAATATTGATTGAGAGTAATAAAGCAAAACTGTAATATTTTACCTGTACGATTGCGGGTAATGTTTTTTTGCTTTTTTGTATCAAGACAAACACCTCCAGGAGAAAATTTAGTATTACATATAAGTATAGCCTATTTTTGATAAAGATAGTAGTTTAAATCATGTAAGTAACGAATGATTACAAAATAAATCTCATACTCTTTTCGCAAATAGTTCACATAAGCTTCACAGACAGTTTGTATAATTTTTGATATACTAAGTGTTGAGGTGAGCGAGATGCGCTTTACAGTATTAGCAAGTGGGAGTAAAGGAAACACCACTTTAATTCAAACACAAGGTAGCAAATATTTAATTGATGCGGGGTTATCTGCAAAAAAAACAATCGAAGTATTATTAGAACAAAAAACAACAATTGATGAAATTTCAGGTATTTTTATTACACATGAACACGGTGATCATGTTAGCGGTATTCGTGTACTTTGTGATAGATATGGTGTACCAATTTACATCCATGAAAAAACATATGCTGCATTAAAAAGAAATCATCGACCAACAAAAATGGAACGTGTTTTTTTCATTGAATCAGGACGCCATCAAGTAGGACCATTTGAAGTTGAAGCATTTCCACTTTCACATGACGTGGCATATATGCTTGGTTATTCATTTCATTTAGCAGAGAAAAAGCTCGTGTACGTGACGGATAGTGGGTATGTAAATCAACAATTACATGAAAAACTTTCAAATGCGGATGCATATATTTTTGAAACAAATCATGATCCTGAAATGG
Source organism: uncultured Bacillota bacterium (assembly GCA_945956935.1). Classification (GTDB taxonomy): domain Bacteria; phylum Bacillota_I; class Bacilli_A; order Culicoidibacterales; family ZOR0006; genus ZOR0006. Next base: position 5,169 of record CAMFJD010000036.1, read on the forward strand.
TACGAATGTCAGGGTACCCATTTTCTGTTCAACAACGTATTTTGTCTGATCGCGGGCATCTATCAAATGAAGACAGTGCGATGACACTTGCGAAATTGATTGGACCAAAAACGCAGCATGTTATTTTAGCACATTTGAGTGCTGAAAATAATACACCAGAGTTAGCAAAATTGACGGTAGAGCAGGTGTTTCAACGGATGGAAGTAGCTGAGACATTTCAAATAACGATTGCGAAACAAACAAAAAGTTTACCGACATATCAATTGTAAAAAGTGTTCTTTAGAATAGAGAAGGAGGACGATTGCTATGCAACAATCAACAAAGAGTTTTATTTCTGGTATTATCGGAGGAGTATTATCGGCATCATTAGTTGTAGGTGGTGTATTTTATTTTTCATCTGGAGAAGGAATTGTTCCAGAGTCGATTCAACAATCAGTGAGTGTTGATGTATCGACTCAGACGACTCAGGTTGTCGAGGATGTTTCACCGGCCGTAGTAGGTGTCATTAATTTACAAACAGTGCAGACTTCAAGCGGATTAGGTATTTTTGGGAATTTGACCCCACAACAAGGATCAACAGAGTTACAAGAAGCAGGTAGTGGATCGGGAGTTATCTACAAAAAAGATGGCGACACAGCATATATTGTGACGAATCAACATGTTATTGATAGTGCAGAAAAAATTGAAGTTGTAATGACAAATGGTGATCGTTATGTTGCAGAATTAGTGGGTTCAGATGTTATCAATGATCTTGCTGTTTTGAAAATGAGTGCTGAAGCAGTTGATGTTGTCGCAGAATTAGGTGATTCTGACAGTGTTCAAGTTGGTGAACCAGTCATTGCAATCGGAAATCCACTCGGATTAGATTTCTATGGATCAGTCACAAGTGGAATTATTTCTGGAAAAGAACGTACACTTGAAACGGATAATGGTGCAGGGGAAATTTCGGTACTACAGACAGATGCTGCTATCAATCCTGGAAATAGTGGTGGTGCTTTACTAAATATCCAAGGACAAGTGATTGGAATTAACTCAGCAAAAATTAGCAGTGAGTATGCGGAAGGTATTGCTTTTGCAATTCCAATAAACACTGCTAAAGCGGTCATTGCACAACTTGAATCAAATGGAAAAGTTGAATATCCAGTCCTAGGTGTAACATTACAAAGTTTGGAAAGTATTCCACTTGAATATCGTAATGCGACATTGAAATTACCAGCTGATGTTCAAGATGGGGTGTTAGTGATTGAGGCCCAGGGTGATTATCCAGCAGCTCAAGCAGGTATTGCATCAGGTGATGTTATAACTGAATTCAATGGTTCATCTATTACAACTGTTGTTGAATTACGTCGTGAGTTATTGAAACTAAAAGTTGGTGATAGTGTTGAAGTTACATATTATCGTGATGGTGTAGCCAATACTGTGAGTGTCAATTTAACAAAAGCTCAATAAAATAGAGTGAAATAAAACTAGTTTTCATGAGAAAGCTAGTTTTTTTCATGAACAGAAACAGGTATACTTAGAAGGAAGTAAAGGAAGTGGCAGAAATGATTGTATGTAAAGAACACATTGAATTGGCAATTGATGATGTATTGGGTGATGAAGAGCTCCCTATTATTGAGAAACTAGAAACAGAAGCAACCTGTGCCTATTGTGATGCTGTTGCAACATATGCGGTATTAGGTCAAAGTGTACGAGTCGAATATTAAGGAGAGAAAAGATGAATATCCAAATCATTTGCGTTGGGAACTTAAAAGAGAAATATTTAAAACAAGGTATTGAAGAGTATTTAAAACGAATGCAAGCATATGCGAAAGTTGCAGTAATCGAAGTGAAAGAAGAACATGCACCTGATAAAATTAGCGATGCTCAAATTATGGAAATTAAAAATAAAGAAGCGGAGCAGATATTGAAACGTATTAGTGACGACACACATGTAATTGCATTAGCGATTGAAGGCAAGCAGTTATCAAGTGAGGAGCTAGCTAAAGAAATGGACCGTCTAGCAACATATGGGAAAAGTAAAATTGCATTTATCATTGGTGGATCATTTGGATTACATCCAAAAGTAACACAACGTGCCAATGGATTACTTTCGTTTAGCCCAATGACATTCCCCCATCAATTAATGAGACTCATTTTAGTAGAACAAGTGTATCGTGCGTTTAAAATAAACCGTAATGAACCATACCACAAGTGAGTGCGTCTTTTTTGAAAAGATGGATCACAGTTTATTATAGTAAAATAACAAAAAATAGATATAAGGGCACTATGTGAAAAGTATAAAATAAATTTCTCTGATATAATTTTTGTATAAATTAAAGGAGGAATATATTATGAACGCATGGGAAGCAATCCAAACATCTGTGGATTATATTGAAATCCATTTACAAGAAGATATTCATGCAGAGAGATTAGCTGATATTGTATCACTATCACCATTTTATTTTCAAAGATTATTTAAAAGATTAGTAAATAAACCATTACAAGAATATATTAAATTACGTTGAATGTCTAAAATTATTGAAAATTTGAAAATGGATGAACAAAGAATTTTAGATTTGGCATTAGACTATGGGTTTTCTAGTCACGCAAATTTCTCTAGAGCTTTTAAAGAAATATATGGTATTACACCAACAGAGTATAAGAATACAATTCCATTGCTCAACACTTTTGATAAGCCGGATATTTCTATGAAATATATCATAGTTGATGAAGAAGTTCCACTTATTATAGATGATATAGTATTAGAAGTGAAAAGAAGAAAAATTACAAAATCAGAGAAGTATATTGGTTTTGTAACTGATGTAAACATTAATGAGCAAATTCCCATTGGAGAAAATACAGGTGTTGATGCTCCAGGACAACTTTGGAATAAATTTCATAAAGAAAAAAATGCATTGCTAGAATTTGTTAATTTGAATATGGAAGTTGGCATTTCTTATATGTCGGAATCAGAAAGTGGAACATTTAAGTATTTTGTTGGTTCATTTTTGAAAAAAGAGCCTAAAGATTTATGCACTGGATATGTTATGGAAGAATTGCCTTTAGGGGAATATATTGTGTGTGATATAGAAGCAGAAAGTTTTGAAAAATTAGTAAGTGAGGCATTAATTAAGGCAAATAAATATCTTTTTGAAACTTGGATTCCTAATCATCAATTAATGGTAGAGCCTTTTTCGGCTGAAAAATATTATTTAAATTGTGATGATAGATATCGTATGGAAATATGGTTAAAACTTATGAGTGAATAATATTCACATGTATTAGGAAATACACTGGAGGAATTATATTGATTGAATTGTCAAATTACGGTTATTGCCCTACATTAGAAGAAATAAGTGAATACATTAAAAACCCTTTGTTTAACACGTTTTGTTTACATATGGCAACAAAATACAATATAGATAGTAAAATTGAATTTAGTAAATGTAGTTGGGAACCAGGATGGAACATAAAATTTAAGAAATCTGGGAAATCTTTATGCACTATTTATCCTAGACATAATTATTTTACTGTGCTAATCGTAGTAGGGAATAAAGATAAGGAACAAGTAGAAGTATTACTACCTAATTTTTCTCCAGAATTACAAAATATTTATAGGCAAACAAAGGAAGGCAATGGCCAAAAATGGCTTATGATTGATGTAGAAGATAGAGATAGCTTGTATGAAGATATTTTACGTCTCGTTGATATTAGGAAAAATAGATAAAATCATCAAAGATATGTAGCTTATTAAACAGCTAGAAGTAGTAACACTAAGGATCAACAGATTTATCTTCAGAACAATATATATTGAATGATGAGGAAATATTCTGTGAAATAGTTAAAAACGGCGAGAGAGGTAACTTGAAATTGAGTTGCCTTTTTTTGCTATAATGGTTGTAAGAATTACATACGAAATAAAAGCTTACAAGAAGGTGTTGTAAGTTTAAAAGATAGATATCTTACAAGTGCCTAATTACTTGGCCAAAAAAATTTTTTCAGAAAGTCTATCATTTGACTATTTTGTTAAAAAGATGAATAATTGGAGATATACTATCAAATTTATTGAAAGAAGGATTTTTTTTATATGAATATTAGGATGAAAGGCATAGTCTGCATGTTAACAGGTTTACTGTTGGTAGGATGTGGAAATGCTGGAATAATGGAAACAAAAATAATAACACAAAGCGAAGCCGAATCAATAGCGATTACTCATGCGGGAGTAGAGCAAAATAAAGTAACAATTGTAAGGAATAAATTGGATGAAGAATCAGGACGTCAAGTGTATGATGTTGAATTCTATGTTGGGAATGTAGAATATGATTATGAGATAGATGCCACTACGGGGAAAGTTTTAGCGAATGATTCAGAAATAGAAACGGAGCTGTCTTCGCATATACCTAGTAGTACAGAAAAAATAATAACACAAAGCGAAGCCGAATCAATAGCGATTACTCATGCGGGAGTAGAGCAAAATAAAGTAACAATTGTAAGGAATAAATTGGATGAAGAATCAGGACGTCAAGTGTATGATGTTGAATTCTATGTTGGGAATGTAGAATATGATTATGAGATAGATGCCACTAGTAGAACAGTCATTGGATATGATGTAGAGAGTCGCTAAGACTATCGTTATTGAAAAATCACTTGAAACGTATAGGTAGAAAGAAAAGCAAGACTTTGGAGCAGAGGTGTACTCCAAAGTTTTTTTATTTTGAAAGTTAAAGTAATGGAGTAATATAAGACTAGGTAGAATATAGAGAAACATATCTCTAGGGTATTTTTATTAAGCAAAAGTTGAAAAAGATACAAAGTTGTATTGGCTTAGCAGAGTTAGTATAATAATAGGACAAGCATTCTCTGGAGGTTTTAGGTGGTAATTTAGATTAATAGCTGAGATCAGTTAGAAAGGGGAAAATATGATAGATAAGTCGTTTTTTCAAAAGGTAGGAGTAGGTTTATTAATTTGTAAAAATGATCAGTACTCGACAATTATTGAAGCAAATGATGCATTTTATACTTTGATAGGTTACACAAAGGAAGAAATGATGGATTTATACCAAAATAAATTCTCGGAATTAGTAGTTGATGATTTAACCGAAATTCTTTCAAAAGTATCGGAAAGTGTGGATAATAAGCAAATTCTTGATTATGAATATCGTATCAAAAATAAATTAGGTGAAATTATTTGGATTCATGATGTTGCAACATATGATTTAGAATACGATGTATTTAATGTCGTTATTATGGACATAACATATAAGGAAAAAGCATTAGAGCGTGCAGCAAAAGAAGCGAATATTGATAAATTTACAGGTTTGTTGAATCGAGTGACATTAGAAAAAAGAATTATCAAAAAAATAAAAAAAAATGAGGGTGAGATACCTCAAGTGATTTTTTTAGTCGATTTAGATAATTTTAAATTGGTGAATGATACTCAAGGTCATCAAACTGGTGACAAAGTTATTACTCACGTAGGTAAACGACTAAGCAATATTTTTAGTCAGGAAGAGTATGTAGTTGGTCGTCTTGGTGGTGACGAATTTATGATATTCTTTAAAGGACAAGTTTCCAAGGAGCATATTGTCCAGTTGGCTGAAAGAATTATTAATGAATTAGCAGTAGATTGTGGTGATATTGTAGTATCGGCATCAATTGGGATATTTTTTGATCAAATGGGGAGACACCACTTTGATGAATTGTACTCATTTGCTGATACGACACTGTATGAAGTGAAGAATAGCCAAAAAGGTCAATATAAAATATCTTTTGGCTAATCCTATGTGTGTATAAATACATAAGGATATAATAAAAATAAGAGAGAAGGGACGATGATGGAAGTTGTATGAGCACATTTTTTTATAAAATTTATGACAATCTATACATCAAATCAATTAGGCGGGGACTTTTAAAAGTACAGCCTGTTATTTTGATAAATTGTATCTTTATAATTATCCTCAATATACATTCAGATACATTTACGAATATTATGACGCAAATGATTAATGAACATTGGAAAATGATGTTCAATGATATATATGGTAGCCTTCACATGGTAACAAAGGTTTTAATTATTATATCAATATGTAGTGAGTTAGCAAAACTTCGAATCTATAAAAAGCGAAATATTGTCAAATATATGGGGAGTAGTGTGAGTCCTCAAATGGTTGGATTTGTAGGACTCATTTCGGCGATTATTTTTAGTAGTATTTTTACATTAGACAGTATAGAAGAAACAGGAAGTAATATAGTTATAGCAGCGAATTGGACACTGATAGCAACTGTAGTTAGTATCACATGTAGCGAACTCTATATCAAAATATATTACTACATGTTAGACAAGCGAAAGAACATTATTAATAGTTATGAAAAGGTTGTAAGACAATCTATTTTAGCCATAATTCCTGCTGTATTGACGATTATAGCAGCAATATGTGCTGCTTATTTTATTGATTCCATTTATTTTAATGATACCAACTACATGGAGCCGATAACAATCCATGGATCAAATGGTTTTTTTAATGACATCAAATACATTTTCATAAAAAATGCACTATGGGTTATAGGTGGTCATGGTGGTGACTTAATTGTACATGATGCTTCTTTTAATAGACTATATGTAGATACATTTACAAATATGGGTGGAGCAGGTAGTAGTATTTGCCTAATCATAGCGATATTTTTATGTAGTACGAATAAATATAGCAAAAAAATATCAGGGATATCTATAGTACCAAGTATGTTTAATATTAATGAGACACTTACATATGGATTGCCATTGCTATTTAATCCTGTATATATCATACCGTTAACGATTACACCAATTGTGATGTATGTTGTATCACAGATAGCATTTGAATTGGGTTTAGTAGAAATTGTAAATACTGATATGAGTTGGACGTATCCCGTGTTGTTCAATGCTTATAAACTAACAGGTGGTTTCTCAGGGCTAAGTTTACAAATTGTTAATATTATTATTGGTGTTGCAATGTATGCACCGTTTGTAAAAATAGCCGATTCTATGAGTAAGAGAGAAAGGCAAAGTGCGTATAGTCAATTGAAAGAAACTGTTTTTTCAGGTGATTTAGCAAAATTAGATATGTCTAGTGGAGTTGATAGTTTAGGGGAAATTAGTATCTTTTTAGGCGAAGAGTTGAAAGAACTACTTACGGATAGAAAAGAGAATAATGGTGAATTGTATTTAGAATACCAACCCCAAGTAAATAAATCTGGAGAGGTTGTAGGTGTAGAAGCTCTTTTACGTTGGAAATATGCTGAATTTGGCAATATACCACCGAATCTTATTGTGTTAATTGCAGAAGAACTCGGTTTGATTTATTTGTTAGGAAAATGGGTTGCAAAAGAGGCAATTGAGCAACTTTCAATATGGGATAAACAGCTAAAGAAGCAGATAGATATGTCGATAAATGTATCTACTAAACAGCTTACTGATGATACGTATGCAAACTATGTGAAAGATATTATCAAATATTATTCGGTAAGTTATTTGTGAGTGCGCTTAAAGCAGTGGCACCAATATTAGTATTTTTCTTAGTAATGTCGGCTATTTCACAACATAAAAAAGGGCAAAAAACAAATATGAAATCAATTATAGTATTATATGTTTTGGGGACGTTTTTTGCAGCGGTTACAGCAGTTGTAGTGAGTTTTATTTTTCCTATTACATTGAATTTAAGTGGAAGTGTAGGAGAGATAGCCCCACCGAGTGGAATTCAAGAAGTGTTGGAAAATTTATTATTGAATATTGTTGATAATCCAGTAAATGCACTAGTGAATGCAAATTATATTGGTATTTTATCTTGGGCTTTGATGATTGGTGTAGCTTTGAGACCTGTCGCAGATACAACTAAGTTGGTAATTCACAATATCGCTGAAGCAATTTCACAGGTAGTTCGTTGGATTATAAATTTTGCACCATTAGGGATTATGGGACTTGTGTTTGATGCGATTGCAAGCAGTGGATTAAGCACGCTGGTAAACTATGTGCAATTAGTTATGATTCTTATAGGATGTATGATGTTCGTTGCTTTAGTAATTAACCCACTACTCGTATTTATAAAAATCAAACAAAATCCATATCCACTTGTTTTTAAATGTCTAAAAGAGAGTGGTATTACAGCATTTTTTACGCGTAGCTCAGCGGCGAATATACCTGTTAATATTGAACTCTGTGAAAATTTAAATCTCGATAAGGATACATATTCAGTATCGATTCCATTGGGTGCAACTATTAATATGGGAGGGGCTGCAATAACAATTACAGTGCTTAGTCTAGCAGCGGCACATACATTAAATATTCCAGTCGATTTTGTATCGGCAATCATTTTAAGTATTATTGCGACCGTTTCAGCTTGTGGTGCATCAGGTGTTGCTGGTGGATCGCTCTTGTTGATTCCATTGGCATGTAGTTTATTTGGAATTCCGAATGAATATGCTATGATGGTTGTTGGTACTGGTTTTATTGTTGGGGTTATTCAAGACTCGGCGGAAACCGGCTTGAATTCATCGACAGATGTTTTATTTACTGCGGCATCAGAATTTGCAACATGGAAAAAACAAGGGAAGGCGATTGTAATTCCAAAATAATAAGGAATATGTGATTTATTAGGCAGCTCAGCTTTTTAAGTAAGGTTTGATTATACACACCAATTTGTACATATAGTGATAGTTAGGTGTTCTTTAACAGTTCGTCTAAGAATAATTGAGCTGCTGAAGTAAACGTTTGATTTTTTTTGAACAATATGAATGTTCGAAATAAGGTTTGGAATTAATGGAATAAATGTGAGGTTATGACTTTGTGATTGACTAATACCATCGATACAGAGAATACCAACTTATCCTTGTCTTGCAAGAAGTATGGCATAGGTAACAACAATTTTTGTTTTATGTTGTAGTGGATGGAATTGTGCTAAGAGAATATCTCAACGATTATGTATCGGTAATTATTTCACATGGTATTTATTAACTTCAACAGGATTAATGACGACAGCAAAACCGATGAGTCTAGTATCCAGTTTATTGAATATATCATAAGCAGTGCCACTGTGAATGTGTGAAGTTATATTGTGATTTGATTTGATAGGTTTGTTCAACAGTGGTATTAGGCAGTCGAAAGCCTTCATTTCAGCAGCACTAATTCGAAGTTCACAACTGATTAGGTGTGTTTGAGTTAATTTTATTTTGGTAGTAGAAACAAATGATAAAATTGCTGCCACCTTTTCATATAGGTAAAATCCCTTTTTTATTAGTGTTATTTCACGATTACCACGAATGTGCAGCGTAACACCGAGAGATGTTTCTAAATCTTTTAGTGGTAGGGTATACAATTATTTTGAAAGTACAGGTTGTCAGATATGTAATGTATTAGCGACTTTTGTAATATTTTTCCTGTATAACTGTGAGAAAATATTGCAGAGTACGTAAGTTCATGTTAGATTACTCCATATCAGAAAAAGTTATTGCATCTGAAAGTACGGCGAGGATGGTTAAAAAACTGATAATAGAGGAGTGGTTTAAAGAGAGCTTCCGAGCTCTTTTTCTGTTTATGGAGAAAAAAAGAAATTTTTTCAAAAAAATCCTTG
>CAMFJD010000037.1 GCA_945956935.1 uncultured Bacillota bacterium
AATTAAAAGGACTGACTCCTGTTCAACACAGAAATCAATCCTTACTTGTTTAAAATTTTATACTGTCCAAATTATTGGGTTCACCACAAAGAATACTGGTTTTTTATTAGAAAAAATTTAAGTTAGTTAATCTTATCTCTTCATTTAGAAGAAACACATAATTTGTTGTGATGTAAAGCATCCATTTTTTGCCAATTGCTGAATCCCTGGCTTCTTACTTATCTCGAATGGCCCTTCGATTGTATCTGCATATCCATACCACGGTTCAATACAAATAAATTCCGCCTCTTTTCCAGGTGGTGTCCATAATGCTACATATGGAAAATCTTTAAATTGATATGTCACACCATGGCTGTGATTATGTGAACGTAACGTCATCGCTCCTCCTTGGAAGTTGTTATACACAAGTGCATCTCGCTCAAATAATGAATAATCTAGTGCAAGTTGATTTGTGTCTTCTGCTACCTCAGACACCTCACCATTAAATAAACCAAGACTTGGATCAAGTAACATTGCGGTTAAATCTTCTGGTTGTTGAAATGTGAGATAATAATCTTTAAAATGATCTCCTGCAATGAGTTGTGTACTAAAAGCTGGGTGTGCGCCAATAGAGAAATACATCTGTGCTTCTGATAAATTTTTTACTGTCCAATCAATGAACAATACTTCTTGATCTAGACGATACGTAATCTCTAAAACATAAGCAAATGGATAATTGTCTTGACCTTGTGAACATATTTCAAACACTACATGTATATCACTGACATCACGCACAAAAAATTCCGTATCTCTCGCAAAACCATGTTGTGGTAAATGATATGCAACACCTTCATGATAATATGTATCATTCGCTACTTTTCCTACAATCGGAAAAAGGATGGGTGCATGCCGCCCCCAATATTTATCATCTCCGTGCCATATATAATCAATCGCTAAATCTTTACGATACACTTTGCATAATTGTGCTCCGATTTTTTCAATTTCAACAGACATAATTTCATTTTCTAATCGTATCATTCGTTTCCACCTTATTCTCTTTTTTTCTATTGTATCAAAGTTCGTTTCATGAACGAAAGCGTTTTTTCATTTTTTCCCAAAAAAGAAAAAGTTACCCTAATTTGGTAACTTTTTTTCTTTTATCCTTTTGTTCCACCTGAAGTTAGACCAGATACGAAATTCTTTTGCAGCAAGAAAAACAAAATACAAATTGGGAGGGCAATTAAAATTGCTCCCGCTGCAAATAACGTAACTTCTTGATCACGTGGATTAGAAATAAATGTTTGTAGACCTACCGCTAACGTCATATTCTCTGGTGAACGAAGTAAAAATTTCGCTAACATAAAATCACCGAATGGACCCATAAATGCCCAAAGTGCTTGAACTGCAATCATTGGTTTTGCAAGTGGGGCAACAATCTGCCAAAAAATACGTAAATGCCCTGCACCATCCATGCGCGCTGACTCATCTAAATCACGTGGAATAGTGTCAAAATATCCTTTCATTAGCCATGTATTCATCGGAATTCCACCACCAATGTAAATAACTGTTAAAAACCAAGGCTGATCTAACGCACCTAGTAACAACGCAAGTACGAAGAAGGCTGTTAAAGCTGCCATCGTTGGAACCATTTGAATCAGTAAGAAGAACGTTAAACTGTTTTTACGGCCTTTAAAACGATACCGGCTATACGCATATCCTGCAAGTGTTACAATTACTACTTGAAATGACATTGTTAACAATGCAATTAACAATGTATTCCCATACCAGCGTAAGTAATCAGTATCTGCAAAGAGTCGTTGGAAACTTGCTAAACTAAATTCGCCACCAAAATAAAGTGTAAATGCAGTTGTATTTCCTGCCTTAAATGCAGACAGCACTGTAATTGCAATTGGATATAAAATAATAATCGATAAAAGAATCATAAATGCATACGTTGCAATTTTATTTATCCGTTCGCTCGTTTTTTTTGAGCGATATTTTTTTGGTTTTTCAATTGTTGTTGTCGCCATTACATCATATCCTCGTTTCCAAAAGCATTCGAACGCTTAAATCCGAGATATGCAACTAAAATTGTAAATGATGAAATTAACAATGTAACAGCTGCAGCAACGGCATATTGTGGCGTTCCAGAAGTTGTTAATTTATAAATCCATGAAATCAAGATGTCCGTTGATCCGGCTCCACCACCGATATTTCCAGGACCTCCTGCATTAAATAAATAAATTAACGAGAAATTGTTGAAGTTAAATGTAAATTGGGTAATTAATACTGGTGCTGTTGCAAATAGAATCATTGGTAGCGTAATTTTCATGAATTGTTGCCAACCCGTTGCTCCATCCATATTTGCTGCTTCATATAAATCACCAGGAATAGATTGCAATACTCCCGTTACCATAACAAAAATATACGGAAATCCAAGCCATGTTTGAATCATAATAACCGCTACTTTTGTCCAAGTTGGATCCGTCTTCCACGGGATACTTGTTAACTCCAAAAATGGAAAAATTGTATTGAAAAAAGGAATGACTTGTGTATTAATTGCACCGATACTATCATTGAACATATTCGAGAATGTTAAGATAGTAATGAAAGCTGGTACTGCCCATGGCAGTAAGAAAATAATTCTAAAGAATCGTTTTCCCTTAATAAACGATTGATTTGAAACAATAGCCACAGTAATTCCAAGTACAATTGAGAAAACAGTTGCACAAATTGTCCAAATAAATGTCCAGCTTAAAATACTAAAAAATGTTTCACGCCATGAAGCTTGTGTAAAAAGACTGAAAAAGTTTTTAAACCCAACCCAATCAATGAGGTTTGCTGGTGGCGTATGGTATAAGTCATAGTTTGTAAAAGCCATAAAAATTGTTACAAGTACTGGAAAAATAATAACAAATGCCATGAGAATATATGCTGGCATCGTTAATAAGTATGGAAAGCCATTCTCCCAAACATTTGATATAATTTCTTTAAATGTTTTCGCTGTTTTAATTCCACGATCCCGCATCCGCCCAACAGAAACGGCATCGTAGATATTAATAATATAACCGATTAAAAAAATCACATATATAATTAGTGCTAAAGCTCCTTCTACCATCATAAACATTGAATGGTCTCGTCCTGCTTCTGTTCCTAACGTAATTAATCCCGTTATTGCTTGAATTCCAAATGTTACCGTGAAATAAATAAACACTGCCAATATGGCGAGAAAGATAATACCCTTACTCAACTGTTTATTATAAATTTGCCCGATTCCAGGTACAATTGATAATAATCCTGCTTGACGAGCATGCTTTGTCCCTAACTGTTGTTTTTCTGTCATTTTCACATCATCCTCATTTCATGCTCAAAATTCATTTTTAAAAGGAGGGCTGTTTTTTCCACACAGCCATCCCTAAATTATCTCATATACAATTAGTTACTATGTTTTGCAGTAATATTATCTTTAACTAATTGAACTGCTTTATCAGCCGATTCCTGGGCATTTTTTCCTTGTGCCACATCAAATAATGCTGCTTTAAATTCCCAAACTTCTGCCATTTCTGGAATATTTGGTGTTGGAACTGCCACTGCGAACTGTTCAATAACAGTTTTTGCTAACTCGTTATCAGTAGCTTGGATAGCCTCTAACACTGCTGGATTTGGTGTGATTTCTTGATTGAACTCAAAGAATTTATTTCCATTTGCTTCATTTGTTACATAGTTCACCCATTCATTAGCTAATTCTTGTTCAGTTGAGAATGATGAAATTCCCCATCCTTTTACTCCTCCAAACGGTGTTGGTGTATCTCCACCAGGTAATGTTGGTAATGGTGCAAAGCCAACATTTACACCTGCTTCTTTTACATCATTAGCAGCCCATGGTCCGTTAATGATTGCGGCTGTCTTCCCTTCATTGAAATATTGCATCATGAAGTCGTATGAAGATTGTTCGTCTTGCATTCCAACTGGCATAATATTATCCCACTTTTGAATATATTCTAATCCTTTTACTCCACCTGCATTATTTAATCCTATTTCTTCTGGATTCGTATTGTTGTCACCAAAGACATTTCCACCGTATCCTCCAACAATTCCATATGCAACATAGAAATCAACTAATTTCGCTAAAAATGCTGTTGAACGTCCAGCTTCATTAGTAAATGCATATTTATCATCTTGTGCCAATGCTTCCAATTCTTCAAATGATGTTGGTGCTTCTGGTAGTAAGTCTTTATTATAGAATAACATCACAGCTTCAATTGCTGCTGGAGCAATATACGTTTTTCCTTCGTACGTTGCAGCTTGTAATGCGACATCTGTATACGCAGATTCATCTAATGTTACTGGCGATAGCATACCTGTTGCCGCTAATGAACCAATACGATCATGTGGCATAATAAATACGTCTGGTGCTAATCCAGCAGGACCGTCTAATGCTAATGCATCCAACATATCGAACATTCCTTTTTCTTGAATTTCGATTGTAACATTATGCTCAGCTTCAAAGTCACCTTTAATATCTTCAAGAAAATCTTTGTACGATGCTTCTGCAGATACTACTAATTTTTTTGTTCCTTCAGTTGATCCCCCTGAATCTGTTCCACTGTCTGCTGTTGAACTCCCACATGCTGTTGCAGTTAACGCTACTGCACCTACTGTTACTAATGATAATGCTTTTTTCATACCCTTCATCATCATATCCTCCTTTTTTTGATCACCAATCATTGGCTTCGGATTAACTATATCATTGGCTGAAAGCCTTTTCAATATAGTTTTCTCTTGTTATCGGTAACATTTTCTTGTTATCGGTAACAATCGCACTATCATTTTATCACATTTTTGATATCAAATACTTATTAAAGTATCGAAATATTAATTTATGAAATTTTATTGTTGCATCAAGTATTAATTGGTTATCATATTTTAAATATGTATCTACTTATAATTATTTGACGTTACCGGTATCATCATGTTGTTACCGGTAACTCATATAAACCTTTGTACTTTCTCACCCATTAGCGGTATAATCTTCACGAAAACTATTTCAAAACTTAGGAGGAATATTAATTATGGATAAAGCTGCATTATACCATCGTTCACTTAGTTCTTTTGCTTATGCTTATAATAATGAAACAATTCATCTCAAAATTCGCACGAAAAAAAATGATATCATTACATCACAACTTATTTATGGAGACCCTTACGATCACAGTTTTGGTGGTGGTGGAAACCTCGCTATTAAAGAAACAGTATGGAATAGCGAACAAATTCCTATGACAAAACTTGCCTCAACAACATACCATGATTATTGGTTTGTTGAAGTGAAACCTAGCCATCGCCGATTACAATATGGTTTTATACTAACCGACAGCGATGACAATCAATTTTTCTTCGCCGAAAAAGGTATTTTTGACAGTACCGATATTGCTGCTCAAAAAAATATAGGAAACTATTTTAAATTTCCGTTTTTACATGGAAACGATGCTTTTCAAGCCCCAAACTGGGTTAAGGACACCGTATGGTATCAAATATTTCCAGAACGATTCTCAAATGGAAATCCAGAAATTTCACCTGAAAACTCACTTGAATGGGGAAGCAAAACGCCTGATGTCTTTGATTTTTTTGGTGGGGATTTAATTGGTATTTATCAAAATCTTGATTATTTACAATCCCTTGGAGTTACAGGGTTATATCTCACACCTATTTTTGAATCACCGACTAACCACAAATACGATACTATGGACTATTTTAAGATTGATCCACATTTTGGAACCGATGAAGATTTTAAAAATCTTGTACACGCTGCTCATTCACGTGGTATGAAAGTTATGATCGATGCCGTATTTAATCATTTAGGTAGTACCTCTCCAATTTGGCAAGACGTTGTGAAAAACGGACCAAATTCTGCTTATGCTGATTGGTTTCATATTAACAGTTTTCCCGTTTCAGCAGGAATTAATGGTAATTTTGAAGGGTCAAAAACATTAAGTTTTGATACATTTGCCTTTACACCACAGATGCCCAAACTGAACACTCAGAATGAATCCGTACAACAATATTTACTTGATATTGCCACATATTGGATTAAGGAATTCGATATTGATGGTTGGCGATTAGATGTTGCTAACGAAATTGATCATGCTTTTTGGAAAAAATTTCGCCAAGCAGTTCATTCATGCAAACCTGATGTGTTTATTTTAGGTGAAATTTGGCATGATTCATATGCTTGGTTACAAGGTGATGAATTTGATTCAGTAATGAACTACCCTTTCACAGATGCCATTCTACAATATTTTGCTGATCGTGAAATTAGTTCGACACAGTTTATGTATCGCATTAATGAGCAACTTCTCAACTATACTCAGAATATTAATGAAGTTATGTTTAATCTTTTAGACAGTCATGATACCCCTCGCTTACTCACACGTACAAGAAATAGTACTTCTGCAGCTAAATTGGCTCTCTCATTTTTATTCTCTCAGACTGGTTCACCGTGTATCTATTACGGAACAGAAATTGGTCTCGATGGCGGTGCTGATCCTTTATGCCGAAAATGTATGCCTTGGAATCCTGAACATCAAGATTTAGACTTACTTTCATTTACTAAAAAATTGATTTTACATCGAAAAAAATTCCAATCACTATTCACTTATGGTCAATTAAACTGGTTTGAAGTTCATGATACAAATGAATATATTTGCTTTGAAAAACGGCTTGGATTTGAGGCCCTTCTCTATGTATTTAATAATAGCAATCAACTACAGAACGTTACAATTCCAGAACCTTACAGAAATCGTATCGTAACTGAATGCTGGAATAATGAACAAATGACACTACCTAATAGTATTGACATTGAACCACTCAGTTTTTTATGCTATCACGTTGAATAAAAAACATCCCGTTATTGAGGTGCACCCCATTATTTGGACACAAATAATGGGGTGTTCTTGTATGGCGAAATTAACAAGAGTCGAACACAGTAAAATGTATATGAAATACACATTACTGATAAAATGAAGTGACTCATTACAGAAATAACGCTATTTTTGAAAACATACACATCGCTATATAGCAGCCATATAACAATTGAATAGAAGAATCCCAGCTTGCATGATTCAGACTCGTGAGTGAGATCAAATTATATACTAAACAAAAAAATAAAAGAAATGTTCTCCATTCATTCCGAGATAATTTAATTGAAGCATTCAAAAATTAATTGCTCTAAAAAGTTATTGAAACAAAAATAATACTTACTACAGACAACACTTTACAAAAACACAGCTAAATCAAAATTTTGAAGTACTTGTGAGTGACAAACCAACGAAATTATCCAATCAATGTAAATGGCATTTTTCGAACAATTCACCAATAGAAAATTTCTTCATTCTCAAAAAATGAAATATTTTACCATGAAAATGAATTTAAAACCCTTAAAAATAGCAATTGAAACATATATTAAGGTATTACAGTACCAAACGTATTTCAGTAAAATTAAAAGGACTGACTCCTGTCAACACAAAAATCAATCCTGCCTATTTAAAAATTCATACTATTTAAACTATGAGTTCATCGCATATCACAATAAACTAATCCAACCTATTTTTATTCACTTTCTAATAGCTCAATTGGTAATAAAATATAAACTTTTTCTAAATTATTGCTCGGATACATTTCAATGAAATAATCGTCCAAATAGGTTAAATTATCTTGATTTAATTCGGTAGCCAACTGTTCATAAAATTTGTCTAGTTCTTTTGTTTCAACTTCAAACTGAGCATATTTCATAGCAGGAAAATCAAAAAATGACATTCCTTCTGGTAAATTCGAAAGCGCCATTGTTTCAATCCCAACAATATATTCTTGTTGATCTTGTGTTTCATTCACACGTTGAATGGCATAGAAATACGTATGTTTTGCATAATCAACATACTGCCATGTCTGCAAAAACATTTCCCATATGCTCGGAATAATAGTTGGTGTTTGCTCATCCAGTGCAATCCCATATCCAGCTATTAACAGTTCCGATAAATCAACAACTTCGTATTTTATCATTTCTTTACTCATCTCACTCTGCCTCTTTCCGTTTTACTAACATAATTAATATATCTAATACACGGAAATAAATCCACACTAATGTGACAATTAAGCCAAAAGCAGCATACCATTCATACTCTTTTCCACTCCCACTATCTATTTGTCGATGAATATAGGTAAAATCACCAAATAAATTTAACGTTGCCAAGGCTAGTAAAAAAAAGGCAATGATAATTCCAAACAAACCAGTCTGATCTACATATGGAACTGTTAATCCAAATAATCGCAAGAGAAAAGTACACGCGTACACAATTGCAATTGCACCAGTTATACCAGAAATATACGGAACTAAATTCCCTGCTCCTGTTGGAAAAAAAAGATAAAAACAAACCATTGCTACTAGTAATGCTATCGTCAACAATAAGCCATTCCATACAATACCTGGAAACACCAATTCGATACTTGTCGCCACTATCCCTAACACTATCCCCTCTACAACAGCATAAATCGGAGCTCCAATTCCTGCATAACGAGGAAAGAAAATCATAGCTATCGCGCTCACAATTGCAGCAATGCTACTTATTACTAACAATGAGGGAATCAACTCAAGCGATAATGACAAATACCCTATCAACACTCCTAGATAAACAAAACAACATAAGATTAATGTTTTAATCATTACACCACGCAATCCCATAGTTTGTATTGTTGCTTGCTTGGTGTGATCTAATCTTCTCAATATTGGATTTGCTCGCATCATTTGTTTCATACTATCTCCCCCTACGTAAAATCTATTTCCATTTTATTATAGATGATTTCTTTTCAAGTTAAAACTTTACATTTCTATCATTCCTGATGAATTTTTCACTAATCTGTATTATAATTAAGACCATGTCTATCAAAGGAGCATTCTATGCAATTTAATAGTGAACAACAAGATATCATCACTGATACAAGCCGTGTCCTTCGGGTAATAGCTGGTGCAGGAACTGGCAAAACAACAACATTAATTGGTAAACTAGCTACATATTTAGCAACTGGTACTCATCCAACTCAAATATGTCTTGTTACCTTTTCGAAAAAAACAACAATGGAAATTAAACAACGTATTCAACAACAGCTACCTACGAGTCAAGGTCTCGCTATTTTAACATTTCATTCATTTTGTTTCAAACTTCTCAAACAATTTCAAGTTTTGCAAAATAAAACATTATATGAAGAATTTGATTTTGCAATTCTCACTCGTAACCGCCTTAAAGAAATTCCAACATATAAAGATTTTTTAAAATTTCTCAATTCAACAAATAAACGCACTTTAAAAGAACTTCTACAAATCGATGCACCAGTCTATGTTAGTGCTGTTAAAGCATTCGTTTTTAATCACCTCTATGATGAACAACTTATTTTTCATCCATTGACTGAAAAATACTATTGGCTCGATCAAATCCAATGTTATTTGGAACAACGCTTTGATTTTTCACAAACTATTAGTGATAAATACAAACTCACTGACGAGCTAGCTGAAAAAATTATTATGCGTATGGCGCATCTTTGCTATGAATTCCTTATTTTTTACAATCAATTACTCGAACAAGAAAATAAATTTGATTTTGATACACTTTTACTTATGTTCATCACTTTTCTAGAAACAAATGAACAGACTGCACTGCAAATTAGCGAACATTTCCGTTATTTTTGTGTCGATGAATTCCAAGATACAAATTATGTGCAAATGAAGATTATTCAACTTTTAGATCGATCGCCCTTTGAGCAACTCTGTCTCGTTGGCGACATTGATCAGTGTATCTATCGCTTCCGCGGTGCTCATCCTGAAATTTTCTATAATCTAGAAAATTATTTTCCAGATTGTCAAACAAAATTTCTTACCGCTAACTATCGCTCAAGTAAAAATATTGTCAGTCTATCCAATCGATTTGCCAATTTGTCAATGCCTAAATTTCCAAAAAATTTACAAGCAATGCAACAAACGGAAAATCATCATATACAACTCAGTATATATGATGACGAGGCACATGAAGCTCGACATATCATCCAAACACTACAAAATGCTATGTATCATCCGGCACACACCGCTATTTTATTTCGCTCAAATGCACAAGCAGCAGCCATTGAACACGCTTGTTTAGAGGCGAATATTCCGTATCTTATTGTGAATCAAGATTCATATTTCAATCAACAAGAAACCCGTGTGCTTTTGTCATATGTTACATTTGCCCATGACTGGCGAAATGATGACGCATGTGAAATGATGCTCAAATATCCGAGTAAATTCCTACGTCATCAAACAATTGATACTCTGAAAACATATGCTAGACAGCAACAACAACCACTCTTCAGCATATTAAAGAAGCTACCTTCAGCTTGTAACCTTCAAGCCCGTGAACAACAAATTATTTCACGCTTTACAAAACAATGTGAACAGTTTCTCAAAACTACACAAACAGCAACACGTTGGATTGATATTCTCGATTTAAGTGATGATTATTTCAATGTAAGTCAATGGCTTGCACAACTTGCTCAAAAACAAAATAAACAATCTGAAGATGAATATGCAATGTTTACTAGTTTACGACAATTTATAAAAGACTTTCAATTACAGCACCCTACATCATCACTTGAGAATTTGCTGTTAGAAATTATGCATTTACGACAAGCATATGAAAAAAATAAAACTGACCGCTTCTATGATAGCCTAAAACTCATGACTGTACACGCAGCTAAAGGTCTTGAATTTAATCATGTCTTTTTTGTTGGTCTAAATTTTTATGAATATAGTAAAGAAGCATTTGCTGAAGAACGATGCATCCATTATGTTGCAATTACTCGTGCAAAACAAAATTTACATATTAGTTGTCAAATACCCAGTTATTTCTTCCGACAATTCGAATCTCTATTACCTGATAATACAATAGATTATCGAATGAATAAAAACGAAGAAAAAGCGTCAAAACATTAGCTTTGACGCTTTTTTTCTATAATTCAATGGCATGATCATAGTGTGATCATTCTATTCCTTAAGCGCTAGTAAACCTTCTAAACAAGAAATATTTATGTATATGGATAAAATTATATCCTATAACTTTCTTCTCCCTTATCATTCACGAATGTATACATTATGGCACTTCAATCCCAAAAAAACTGACTAATTCAACAAAAAAACACCAACAATTGTTGATGATTTTTCGTGCTTGTTTGATAACGATTTTCTTGGCGGTAAAATCATTAGCGAATACGCTCCCTACAAACATTTTGGACAATGAAATGTTTTAGTGTCCAAAGTGAGCACACCTTCCAAAGAAGATTTAGTCACTTTGGACACCAAAAGATATCCAATATTTTTAGTTCTTTATTTTCGGTGGCTTTGGCCCAGGATATTGATAATAATCAGATCGAAGCATACCATTATATATTTTACGCTTACGTTCTGCTGGTCGTTTAAAACAGTATTCAAAATCTTCATATGATGTAATTGCATATAAAGACCACGTTGGTAATTTTTTAAACATTCTTCCCATTTGGGCATACAATCGCTCAACACTTACTTCATCCTCTAACCGCTCTCCATACGGTGGATTGGTAATAATAAATCCGTATTGATCTTGTGATGTGAAATCTGCCATATCTGCGACACTAAATTCAATATAATCTGCAACACCTGCAATTTCAGCATTTTCACGAGCAATTTCTACAGCTTCAGAATCAATATCAGATCCGTAAATTTTGAAATCTTGATCGACAATTTGATCATAAGCTTCCTTTCTCACTTGACGCCAAATAGCCTTATCAATAATACGCCAACTCTCCGATATGAATTCCCGATTCATTCCTGGTGCCATATTAATTCCTCTCATTGCTGCCTCAATTAATATTGTTCCTGATCCACACATAGGATCAACAAGAGGCCGTCCAGGACGCCATGGAGTCAATGCTAACATTGCAGAAGCTAATGTTTCACGAATTGGAGCCGCAGTCGCAATTTCACGATATCCTCGTTTATGTAGCGCATCACCAGATGTGTCAATTGAAATTGTCACACGATTCTTATGGATAAAAACAAATACTGGCATCGTTTCACCATCTTCACGAATCATTCCGTACTCATCACTTCCATACTGAAGTTTAATTTTTTCAACAATTGCTTTTTTTGTAATTGATTGAATATCACGCTTACTAAATAATTCAGAACGAACAGAAGAGACTTTAGAAATTGGAAAATATGCACCTTCAGGTAAATATTTTTGCCAATCAATTGATTTCACACCTTGAAATAATTCTTCAAATGTATATGCTTCAAATTCAGCTACTTGCCAAAGTACACGTTCTGCTGTACGTAACCACATATTTGCCTTAGCAATACCATCAGTATTTGTTCTAAATGTCACGCGGCCATCTTCAGTCTTGATAATTTCAAAACCTAATGAAGTAACTTCACGAGCTACAATTTTTTCTAATCCAAAGAAACATGGTGCTACCAATGTATAATTTGTCATCATCTATTTCCTCCAAATTTTACTCACTTTCCTTATTATACAATTTTTTTTATCATCTCACAAATAGCTTTCAATTAGAAATCAACAATTAAAGTTTTTTTTGGTTAAATTATCTAATAATAACTAGAAATAAAAAAGCATGCCAACAACAAAAATGACATGCTTTGAAATATTTATTAAGCGCTGTATGCTTGTAACATCCATAAAGTTTTTTCGTACTTAGAAATTAATGTATTCATTAAGTCCTGTGTACGTAAATCATTAGCTTCCTCAGCTAATCGTCCAACCTCTTGAGCTTGACGAACAAGAATAATATAATCATCCGTAGCTACTTTCATTGCTTCAACGGCTCTAATATCAGAACTTGTAATTTCTATAATTGTAGCAAACTGTAGATAGTCTTTTAATGTTGCATATGGTTTATGACCAATTGTCAAAATACGCTCTGCAACTTCATCAAGGTCTAATGTTAAATCAGTATACAGTTCTTCTAATTTCACATGTACTTCAAAAAAGCCAGCACCAGTCACATTCCAATGTAAATTATGTAATTTTGTATACATAACATTTAAATTCGATAATAAATTGTTCATTTCTGCCACTAAAACTAATTTTGTGTTTTCAAGTTGTCTTACTTCCATAACTGAAATACCTCCTAAATAATTTTATTTACAAGTTAATTTTAGTTGTTTGACACAAAATTAACAATATTATTGCTATTAAATTTTCTATAATTTTTTTTTTAGCTATTTTCATCATAAAAATAAAAGAACAAAACGCTTTCTCAAAATATAAAGATGTTACTTCAATTATTTTTTTCTTTTATAGAAAAAAGCAACTGTTCAATTGAACAGTTGCTTTTTCAGTGGAAAACTTCTCAACTTGTACGTTTTCTTCAGGAATTCATGAACTCGATCCTTTTTCCCTGAAG
>CAMFJD010000038.1 GCA_945956935.1 uncultured Bacillota bacterium
TTGCGTTTTTGTGAACACTGAAGCATGAATCGTATTTAAAAAGAGAGCGATGACTATTTACTTATAGATGTTTGTTAGGCGTATGAATACCTATTTTTATTTGCTCTAAAATAATAAAAAGTTACACAGATACCAAGTGATTCAGCGATTGGTAATGCGAGAAAAACACCATTGACACCAAATAGATATGCGCAAACGAAAATAGCGATAATTTGGAAAACAAATGTCCGCATAAATGAAATCATTGCTGAAACTTTTCCATTTGCTAGAGCGGTAAAAAATGCTGAACCAAAAATATTGAATCCCATCCATAAAAATGCAAAAGAGGATAATCGAAATCCCACAATACTCATAGTGAAAACAGGAGATTCTCTTGGTGTGAAGAGTTGGACAAGTGGTGTGGCAAAGATTAATCCAATGAGGCAAGCGATTATAGAAGCAATCAGTAAAACACGTTTACTAATTGTGAAAACATGTCTAATACGTTGTGTATCGCCTTTTCCATAATTAAAACTAACAATAGGTGCAATACCAGTTGCGTAACCCATAAAAGCAGCGCTCAGTAACGCTTGAACATATAAAATAATGGTAATCGCAGCAACACCACTCTCACCCGCTAATCGCATCATAATATTGTTAAGTAAAAAAGTAATAATTGCTTGAGATAAATTAATGACCATTTCTGAAGCGCCGTTACGGCAACTTTCGAAAAATTCATGCCAGTGTTTTACTGGTTTCACAAGATAGAGGATGTTTGAACGAATAAAACTAAAATAAATAATTCCAGCTATTGCAGGAATAGCATAACCAATACCAGTTGCGATTGCAGCACCACTAATTCCCATATTAAAGTGAACAATAAAAACATAATCTAATACAATATTTAATATACCACCAATAATCGTTGATATAAGTCCTAGGTGTGCCTTGCCGGCTGTAATAAAGAAAATTTGAAAGATGATTCCAATAATGGTTGCAGGGAGTAAAATAATTGTTAGTAATCCATAATGTAAAGCATATTCATAAATAATATCATTGGCACCAAGCAAGTAGAGCAATGGCTCTAGAAAAACAAGGCCAATAGCGCAAAGGAAAATGCTGCCAATAGTTAAAGTTATGACGAGAAAACTGAATGTTTCTCTGGCATGCTGCTCTTGTTTTTCACCTAATAGTCTTGCAACAACGGCACTACCACCTGTAGCCATCATCATACCAACAGCAACAGCTAACATAATAAGTGGGAAAACGATATTAATTGCTGATAATGCATTAGTGTTAATTAGCTGAGCAACGAACATTCCATCGATCATGGAATAGGCACTCATGAACATTAGTCCAATAATAGTAGGAAAAGAGTAAGATAAAAGAAATTTTGGGGTGACTGTAGAATCTAATAACTGATTTGACATAATAAATTGACTCCTTGACAATAGAATATATGCTAAGTATAATCTTTCCCATAATAGGAAGGTCAAGTAGAATGAAAGAAAAACTTTTTACTATAGGTGAAGTAGCAATGATAACAGGTGTAAATCCTAAATCATTACGCTATTATGAAACAATTGGCATCTTACAACCAGCACATATTAATAAACAAACACGCTATCGATACTACACACCACAACAGATTGATTTAGTTGCTTTTATTCAACTCTGCGTTGAACTTGATATCCCACTTAAATCACTACAACAATTTAAACATGCAAGTACAAATAGTATTGATTTGTTAGAATTATTTGCGTATGGAAAGGCGATTGCGGAACAAAAAATAAAAAAAATTGAGCGTAGCTTATCCTTCATTCAATCGTTTGAAGCAGATGTTTCTCAAAACAGGCAATTTAATGATGGGAAAAGAGTTAGTTATGAATACATGCAGTCACACTATTATTATTATGAACAAGTTCCAGAATTTCCTGAAATTGATTCATACTGGCAAACATATCAATCAATAATAAAAAAATTGAAAAAAAAGATGATTCAACCAGGATATGAAGAAGGTATTATGATTGAGAAGATTGGTGAAAAATTACTATGGTATCAGTTTGTCGAAGTACACGAGCATCATGTAAGCAATATCCCATTGGTACATATACCAGCACAGGAAGTGCAAGTGAAAATTGTGGGTGACACAGAACTAATAGAACCTCATCTTGAACAATGGTTAACTGATATGCCAGAAAATGCGACCATTATTTTTACAGAATTGGTTAAAGAAGTATTCGATCATACAGAAATGCAGTTTAAGTTGCGAATATTACCCAATGTATTTACAAATAAAAAATAATGAAATAATTTTGCTTTTTTTCATTGAACACTTTATAATAAAAAGTGGAAGTAAAGCGCATTCAGATAAGCGGAGGAGGATGAAAATGGAAATAGCAACACAAACAGTATCTGAAATTGCATCACAAATTCGTAGTATATACGACGATGGTACATTTATTTTTGTAGAATTAGGGGATGCAATGATCGAAATTGAACGAAATGATATTGACAATCCAGATGAAGTGACGGCAGAGCAACTAGCACAACTTATTTTAGAATATTATTAATAAAAAGGCTGTATCACAATGAAGTGGTACAGCTCTTTTATTTTCGATTGTTTAAATGTTCGTTTTTATCCCATATAGTATGCATCCAGAAATAACGTCCTAGGAGGGCTCCAGATAAAAAAATAATAATAACAGTGATTAATAATGAAATGTTTTCCCGAACAATGAGAACAATACTGAGCAAGATGATTGGCATAAGTAATAAAATAAATAAAACAGTTTTCATAAGGCATACCTACTTTCTTTTTGAAATGTAATTGATTATGTCATATTTCATAGGAAAAAGAAAGTCAAAACAGGAAAAAAGTTGCTTTTCATGACAGAAAAACAGTATACTAAAAACACAGAATAGTGAAGATGAGGAGTTTATAATTATGCAACGATATTTCATTGATGAGGGGCAAGTGACACAAACAAAAGCAACGATAAGTGGTGATGATTTTCACCACTTGAAACGCGTTATGCGTGCAAAATTAGGACAAAAAATAATCGTTTGTTTACCAAATCATAAAGCATATGAGAGTGAAATCATTGATATTGGCGAAACGGTAATTACTGTTGCGATGATAAGCGAGCTGAATCAACGAGTAGAACTGCCAGTAGAGGTAACACTGATTCAAGGTTTACCAAAGGGTGATAAATTAGAATATATTGTGCAAAAAAGTACTGAATTAGGAGTGAGTCATATTATTCCGTGGAGTGCAAAACGTTCAATTGTTAAATTAGATGTAAAAAAGTCAAGCAAAAAAGTGGAGCGTTGGCAAAAAATAGCAAAAGAAGCAGCAGAGCAAGCACATCGGATTACAGTTCCAACTATTTATGATGTCCAAACAACACCACAAGTTATTGAA
Organism: uncultured Bacillota bacterium; assembly: GCA_945956935.1. Taxonomy (GTDB): domain Bacteria; phylum Bacillota_I; class Bacilli_A; order Culicoidibacterales; family ZOR0006; genus ZOR0006. The sequence continues at coordinate 3,404 of CAMFJD010000038.1, forward strand.
TCACTAAGCGGATATGATCATGTAATTATTGCATTTGAGGAAACAGCAAAATCAGGGCAACATGCAATGTTCAAACAAATATTGATGAAAGTAAAGTCCGGACAAAAAATAGCTGTTATTATTGGACCAGAAGGTGGCTTAACTGAAGAAGAGGTCGCAAATTTTACTAAATTTGGGGTAGCGGCAAGTTTTGGACCAAGAATATTACGCACCGAGACAGCTTCGAGTTATGCACTAAGTGCGATGAGTTATCAACTAGAGTTATAATAAAAAATAAAAAGACAGATTTGAATATAGTCAAGTCTGTTTTTTATTAATCTTTATATTAACAAATCATTAACAAAATCATTACAGACTGTTTTCGAATCTTCAATAATAAATACATTTTTTCATGATAGAATCATTTTAAATGATTAAAATTCAAATTTACTTGTAAGAATAGTGAAAAAGAAAATAAAAAAGAGAAAGCTAATCAAAGGAAAGCTATTCTAGGAGGATGTCGTTGTGTTGAAGAAAAAAACGTACCAAAAGGTTGCTATTGTTGGAGCAACAGTCGCATTATTATCACAAGTAATCGTACCTACCATTCAAGCGGTAGCTACGGAATTACCGATAACATCAGTAGAAAATTTAAAAGTTGCAGTACTGTCAGATCCACATTATTTTCCAAATGAATTTGTAACAAATACTGATAACGAGCAGTATCAAAATTATATGGCAAAAGAGTTATATTTATTGAAAGAAGCAGCTGAAATTTTTACGGCTGCACTAGAAAAAGTTGCAGTTGGAAATCCCGATATTTTATTGATTCCAGGAGATATTACAAAAAATGGTGAAGTCATTGGGACACAGCAAGCAGCTTATTTACTCAATGCATTTGAAAAAGAAACAGGAATTGATGTTTTTGTTGTGAATGGAAATCATGATCTTTATAGTGGAGCATTTGCTTTTACCGGTCCGAATGGAGATAAAGAAACGGTAGATCATGTGGGTTATGATGAATATCAAACGTTGTATGCTAATTTTGGTTATCGAGATGAACAACAACAATTTCAGACAGTATATTTTGGTGATAATGGAGAGGAAGTAATCGATACGATTCACCCTGAATTATCGTATGTGGCACGGCCAAAATCAGGATACGCTGTTTTAGCGCTCAATTCACAATTATTTACGGTAACTGAAAATGGTGAAATAAAAATGAATGGTGCTGGATTCAATGAAGATTTATTGCAATGGGCTGAAAAACAAATCCAACGAGCACAAGCAAATGGTGAAACGGTTATTGCAATGATGCACCAAGGATTATTACCACATGCTATTTCTTCAGAATTATCAATTGGTGATGCAATTATTAGTAATTATGAAGCAGTTGCGACACGCTTAGCAGATGCAGGATTACGCTATATATTTACAGGTCATATGCATGAAAATGACATTGCTGAGTTTACAACACCAACAGGAAATACGATTTATGATATCGAAACAGCAGCAACACCATCATATGGTTCACCAGTACGAACAGTTGAGTTCTCAAAAGCAGCGACAACAAAAAATGGCGAAACAGTTGTGCAAGAAACAGCACATGTGAGTTCTGAAAGTGTCAAATCAACAGCAAATATTACTGATTTACAAACATATATTTATGATGCAATTTATAAAGATAGTCAATATTTACAAATCAAGTTAGGTGGTGCACTCGAATCAATTGTAAATACAATTGCAGATATTAATTTATATGAACTTATTTTTGGCGATGCGACAATGTCTCAAGTGATTGAAGATGCAAGTGAAACGTCACCTGAATTAGCTGCACTTGCTGATTATTCACAAAAAAATGTTGCACCACTTGTTGAAACAGCAGCAACACCAGATTTCATGGGAGCGTTAATACAATCAGTTGCGACTGCATTTGATGGACAGACAATCAAAACTGATGAGTACGGAATAGTTTCATTGAAATATAATAAATCGGAACAAACAATTGATTTCTTAAATGAACAGAATAAGATTCTCGATAAATTGACACTCGATAAATTTGTTAAAGATATTATCAAAAAAATTGATACGTATATCCTTGATGCCGGTGTATTAAATGCTGAAATAGCCAACTTAATTACGAATATTTTAAATATTGAACTAGCAGTTGATAACAACGGAGAATCGAAAACATTACAGGATGTCTTGAATTTATTTTTGATTGACCACTTCTTAGGCGCGGAAGATTTAACAGGTTGGGCACAAGACTTAATTGACCAATTTAAAACTGGTGAAGGTGTTAGTGAACTTATCGATAATTTAATCGGTTCATTACTTGACTTAATCCCAACGCTCTTAAATAAAGTTGAAGTTGATGTGAAGACTTTAACGACAGACTTTGTCTTACAAGTGGGAATTAATGCGATTTTAGGGAAAGATAAAGGCTTATATAGTGCATTAAGTAAATTAGGTATTGATCTCGTTGATGTTATTAAAGCACCACTTGATGATTATTTAGGTGCTTACATTACACCAAGTTTTGAAAAACAAATGGGAACGTTACTCGGTGACCTCGTATATGGTTTGGCAGGGGATGATACACAAGATGATGCAATTGATGGAGCAGCACGTATTTTGACATATGAAGGAACAAAACCACAAATACCATCCGTAGAGAATGGTTTATTACCTCATTCAGTTGCTGTAACTTTTGGTGCGGATGAAACAACACAAAAAGCGTTCAGCTGGTATACAGGGAAAAATATTCCAACCAATGAAATTCAATTTTTGAAAGCAACTGAAGCTCAAACGTTAGCCAATGGAGAAGTAGACTTTAGCGAAGCAATACGTGTGAATGCCGAATCAGCAATTGTGAATCGGTCATTCCCAACAATTGATTTAGGAATTATTGCAATTACACGCAATAAAGAAGTTGCTTGGCATAAGATTGTTCTCGATGGATTACAACCCGGTACAAAATACTACTATCGTGTGGGTGATGAAACGACAGGAATTTTTACTGACGTAGCAACATTTGAAACGGCAGCGGTCAATGATGATAATTTTACATTTTTAAATTTTGCTGATACACAAAGTATGCTTGAAAGCGAATATGAACAATGGGGACAAATTGTCAATCAAGCATTTGATATGTATCCGGAAGCAAAATTTGTCACGCATGCAGGGGATATGGTTGATAACGGAAAAAATGAATTGCAGTGGCAATGGTTTTTAAATAAACCGCAAGAATATCTTATGAATACATCAGTAGTAACAGCTAGTGGAAATCATGAAGATTCTGATGAAGTCCACACAAAACATTTCAATATTCAAGATTTGCCAGCACAAGATTTAGAAACAGGTGCATATTATAAAATTGATTATGGTAATGTGTTAGTAATGGTTGTTAATACGAATAACCTTGATGAAAAGAATGGTTTGACAACAGAACAAATCGAATGGTTAAAAGCAACAGCAAATTCATCAGATGCAAAATGGAAAATTATTCAAACGCATAAAGCTCCATATTCAAATGGTTCACATTATACAGATGAAGATGTGATTGCGCTTCGTGAACAATTTGATTGTTTAATGACAGAATTAGGCATTGATTTTGTATTACAAGGGCATGATCATACGTATGCACGTTCAGAATATCTTGTAAATGGTGAGATTGAAAGAGATTTAATGAAAGAGCAGAAAGAAATTTCAGGCATAATGTATGAAACAGCAATTAATCCAGAAGGAACAGTGTATGCTTTAACAGGGACAACAGGACCGAAATTTTATACGCCACAAGAAACAGGTTTACCGCTAGCATTTGCACCAAATATTCAAAATCCCGTTTTTGCCTCAATCAGTGTTGATGGAAATTACCTCACATATCGAGCATATGAAATGAATCTTGCAACACAAGAAACGGCATTAATTGATAGTTTTGCTATTGAAAAAACAGCAGAAATAGCTGATATAACTGCACCAGTAATTACGGGTGTTGAACATGAAGGTCAATACTTTATAGATCGAACGATTCAAGTAAGTGATAATAGCGGTGATGTTGACGTGACAATTAATGGAGTCACTGTCGAGGGGAACTATGAAATTCCTGCAACATATGAATCGAAAACATATGAAATTATCGCCACTGATGAAAGCGGAAATCAAACTGTAAAAAACTTTACAATGCAGGCATTACCAACTGCTGATCAAATTAGTTTTGGTAGCGAAAGTTTAGCAATTATTGAAGCGATTCAAGCTGAATATGAAGTAATGAAACATACATTATATGCCTCACGTGTAACATTCTTCACAAACTTAATTGCAACTTTAACACAAGCATACGAACAAAGTGAAATGGTTGTAAAAGATTTCATCGGACAAGTTGAACAATTACCTGCAGCAGAGAGCATTACTGCTTCTGATGTACCAACTGTTAAAGCAATTTTAGCAGTCTATGAGCGCTTAACGATTGAAGAGCAAAAAAGTGTTCCAACTGAAATTATTGAAAAAATTATCGCCTTACGTGTGGCTATTCAAGTAACTGAAATAGTATCAGAAGATGGTAGCGTCCGCATTGAATTTATTGAATCATCAGAAAAGAGTGAATTAAATTCATATTTTTACTTAGGAACAGAGGTAGTAGTGCATCAGGGTGAGAATGGTCAGTTTACAATTGAGGCTCACTTGGATAACATTCCAGTAAATTTTGCGGGCACAGTATTAGTGACTATTCAATCACCTCAATTTGTGGCAAAGGAGCATCACGCCCTCTTCCACATCTCTGATGATGGTTTAACAGGAACAGCATTAGCAATGAGTGAAATGCAAAATCAACTTACATTTCAGACACAATCATTAGGACAATTTGCAATAGTTGAAGTGGCGAATGAAAGTGCAATTGAAACATTACAAACGCTAGTAAAGACTGCTAAGGCAATTGATTCTACACAATATACAGCACAAACAATTGCACAATTAGAACAAGCAGTAAAGACTGCTGAGCAAATATTAGGACTAGTAGTACCAACAGCAGCACAAATTCAAATGAGTACGGAATCGTTACAAGCAGCAATTGAAGGGTTAGAGGAAAAAACAGAGAGAGTACCTGAAGTTAACAAAACAGAGTTATCTGAATTAATCACAGTTATTAGCAGTGTCGATTTATCAAAATATACACAAGTGAGTGTTGAAGTGTTACAAATAGCGCTGAATCAAGCAAAAGCCGTATTGGTAAATGAAATGTCAACACAAGCAGAAGTTAATGCTGCAATCGGACAATTACGCACAGCATTTGAACAATTAGTTGAGAATACAGTTGATGAAACTATCCCAACACCTGATAGTGAGACAGATCAGCTAGTACCACCAACATCAACAACACCAGACACTGATGTAAATCAAGAGTCAAATGAGTCAAATTTACCAAATACAGGTGACAAAACAATTGCTACTATTGGGGGAGTTGGCTTTGTAATAGCTGGAATTGGAGCATTCTTTATGAGTTATAAAAAACGAAAATATGAAAATGAAATAGTGTAAAATGACAGTTATTGTCTAGGAATACACACCATCAGTATGGAATTTGTCCGTACTGATGGTGTTTTTGCTATGTGCTTTATTGACAGATACAAAAGCATAGTCTTTGAGATTAAAATAAGATGAGTTGTATTTTTCAGTTCTTGTATGGTAGAATGATACAAATATTTTGGGAATCAGAGGGGGAACTTGTGTGGAATTTATCCAATTCATAGGTGAAAGATGGGAATTTTTATGGGGACTAACGCTTGAACATATAGCTATTTCAGTAATTGCAATCGTAATTGCTATGATTTTAGGAGGGGGTATTGGTATTATTGTTAGTGAATTTCAGCAAACAACCAGACCGATTATGGGAAGTGTAAGTTTTCTGTATACAATTCCTTCTATATCATTACTAGGATTTTTAATACCGTTGACAGGAATTGGAAATACGACGGCTATTGTGGCTCTGAGTATTTATGCTTTATTACCGATGGTACGGAATACATATACAGGTTTGACACAAGTAGATACAGCTATTATTGAGGCAGCTAAAGGGTTAGGGAGCACACGCTGGCAGATACTGTCACATATCAAAATTCCCCTAGCATTGCCAGTTATTTTATCAGGATTACGTAATATGATTACAATGACGATTGCACTTGCTGGGATTGCATCGTTTATAGGGGCAGGTGGACTTGGTGTTGCAATTTATCGTGGAATTACAACAAATAATGCACAACTAACATTGGTAGGGAGTTTATGTATTGCGGTTATTGCATTAGTTAGTGATGTGCTTTTTGTATATGGAGAGCAAGTATGGAAGAAAAAACGTGTAGCTTGTGAGAAATCAGTGAAAAAGAAAAAACATGCCATTACTGTAACAGCGATTATTGGCATCATCATTGCAATTTATTTCTCACTTTTTAATCCAGTGAAACCACAAGTCAAGATTGCTACGAAACCAATGACAGAACAATATATTTTAGGTGAAATGTTGGCGATATTAATTGAAACCAACACGGATTTACATGTCGATATTACGCATGGTATTGGTGGTGGAACAGCAAATATTCATCCGGCTATGATAGCAAATGAATTTGATGTATATCCTGAGTATACAGGAACAGGTTGGAGCACTGTATTGCAAGAGCCAGGAATTTATACTAATGATCAATTCACACAACTACAAAATGAATATAGTAAAAAATATAATATGCAGTGGACTGGTATGTATGGATTTGAAAATAGCTATGCACTAGCTGTAAGAAAAGAAATTGCTACACAATACGACTTGGAAACAATATCGGATTTACGGAAAGTAGCAGAGCCTCTTGTGTTTGGAGCTGAATATGACTTTTATGAACGTGAAGATGGTTATGAACCACTCATTCAAAGGTATAATCTCACATTTTATCAGACTGTTGATTTGGATATCGGATTAAAATACCAAGCAATTGAAGAGGGCAAAATAGATGTGATGCCCATTTTTACGACTGATGGTCAAGCGAGTCAAGCGGATATAGTTGTATTATCAGACGACTTGCAGTTTTATCCAAGTTATACATGTGGCAACGTAGTTCGACATGAAGTGTTACAATCACATCCTGAATTACAAGGGATTTTTGATAGTGTTACACAAATATTGACAAATGAAACAATGTCACAGTTGAATTATGATGTAGAAAAAAATGGTATTGAACCACACGATGTGGCGAGAAATTTTCTTGAACAACAGAATCTTTTGAAATGAGGTCCGCTGTATGGGAGTAATTATAGAATTCAAACAAATAGGCAAACAATATAATCAGAAATCAATTATTACAAATTTTAATTTAGCGATAGCACAGGGGGAATTAGTAACTGTTATTGGATCATCAGGAAGTGGAAAGACAACATTGTTAAAAATGTTAAATGGGTTAGTAAAGCCAGATCATGGAACGATTTCTATTTACCAACAATTGTTATCAGAACAAGACATCATCACGCTTCGACGTAAAATTGGCTATTGTATTCAAGGGAGTGTTTTATTTCCACATATGACTGTTGCGCAAAACATTAGTTATGTTTTGCGGTTAGAACATTGGAAAAAAAAGGAGATTTATCGACGAATTGATGAATGTTTAGAGATTGTGCAATTATCTGAGGAAATGAAGCAACACTACCCAGATCAATTGTCAGGCGGGCAACAACAGAGAGTTGGGATTGCTCGGGCACTAGCGGCGGATCCAGACATTATTTTAATGGATGAACCATTTGGTGCTGTTGATGAGATTACACGAGTAGAATTACAAAAAGCATTGAAAAGTATTCATGAAAAAACAGAGAAAACAATTATTTTTATTACCCATGATATTCGTGAAGCATTGATGTTAGGTACAAAAGTTTTAGTGCTTGATAAAGGGGAATTGCAAGCATACGAGACACCTGAACAGTTACAAAATAATTCAAATGTATTTGTACAAAGGTTGTTGAATAGTCGCTCAGATTGATAAATGAATGCGATAATTATTATTTCTCAATAATAAGAGGTTACGATGACATACCAAGGTTTATTGAAGCAGTATTCGGATTGTTAGAAAGGTAATGGATAAAATTTAAATGTGTATAGTCATTCCAAAACTGGACAATATTGGATATAAGTAGTTTTATAATATTGACGAAACAACAAATATGACACGAGAACTGATTTCCGATAGTATAAAAAACTTTGTAAACAATGTTATCTAATAGTGTCAGATTATTTATTAACAGATAATCATATAAAATATGAGAATACGTAATGTTTATTGAGGAGCATATCAATTGATTCAATGGTGCTGGAGCAAGTAAGGAAAAAAGGTGATTTTAGCTCGCATCAATTCTATGGTTTAAAAAAATTACTAAAACAGTGCACGCAATCACATACGTGTACTGTTTTTTCTCATAAAAATATGAGCTGTGTTATACTAATAGCTATAGAAGTATTGAAAGTGAAGGAAGGAATCAATAAATTATGGACAGTAAATATGTATATATCATAAATTATCCTGATTATGAACAAGAATTGTGTGAATTAGAGCAGCTATACTTGTTTGGTAGCCAACAACAAGCAGGGAAAAAATATCGGTTTTCCGATAAGAGAATGAGTGCAGGACTAAGTCCTTTTTTTAGGCAACGACTTGATATTTTATGTCAAGCATCGTCATGTGAAAAACTCGTGCAACAAGTACAGGAAGCACAGCTACATTTTGATGAATTTAAAATTCATTATTTAAAATTAGATGGCGATCAACTTGCATACCACGAGAGACTTCAGGCATGCAAAGAGGTTGGGTATGTTGTATTAGGCGAAGCAAATATGCATAATCCACGCGTAAACCTTGGTCTTGTAATCATTGAAGGAACATGGATACTAGGAGTGATGGAACAACATGATGCCAAATGGCAACACCGGACAAGTAAACCGCACTCATATTCAAACTCATTGAATAATAAATTAGCAAAAGTAGCAGTTAATATTGCATGTAGTGATATTGAAAGTCCAACTATTGTTGATCCGTGTTGTGGGGTTGGAACAGTTGTTATTGAAGCACAAGCAAATGGTGTCGACATTCAAGGATATGAAATAAATCCTTTAGTTGCACAGCAAGCTCGAGAAAATGTTATGCATTTTGGTTTCGCAGATGTGATAACAAATGGAAATATGCATGACATTACGCAAAAATATGATGTTGCAATCATTGATATTCCATACGGATTGTATGCACCAACAACGCGAGCAGAACAATTAGCAATTTTAATAACCGCAAAACGAATTGCATCTAAATTAGTACTGTTGACATGTGATGATCTAACATTACTTCTACAAGAAGCTGGATACACAGATATTCATATTGGTATGGCACACAAAAACAATGCATTTAGTCGGCATGTATGTGTTTGTAAATAAGTACCTAAACATATAAAATGTAAGTAATATATTTTGTGAATTGGAAGCTTTTTTGTGATTTGTTTTTTAGAAAATGGTGTTTTGCGTACATATTAATGAGAAGAATGAACTATATATGAGACATGAAATTTTTCTGGATAATGAAGTGAATGAACTATTTGTAGTCGGAATAATTTAGAGCAGCTATATAGGCTGACGTGGTCAAGTGTTTTGTACCACTAATAGATAGTAAAATTTAAAATTATGA
>CAMFJD010000039.1 GCA_945956935.1 uncultured Bacillota bacterium
GGATTTTTTTGAAAAAATTTCTTTTTTTCTCCATAAACAGAAAAAGAGCTCGAAACCTCTCTTTTAAAGCCGTATAAAACACCTTTTTATTAAATAAAAAAGCAACAAACAAAAGTTTGTTGCTCTACATATTACTCAACTACGTATGGTAATAAAGCCATTTGACGTGAGCGTTTGATAGCTACTGTTAATTGGCGTTGGTACTTAGCTGATGTACCAGTTACACGACGCGGTAAGATTTTACCACGATCAGATACGAATTTTTTTAATAAGTCAGTATCTTTGTAATCGATTGTTTTTACGTTATTCACTGTAAAGTAACATACTTTACGGCGACGTTTATGACGACGTACTCCCATGTTTCATTCCTCCATTAATTATTTTAAAAAGGCAAATCATCATCAGAAATATCAATAATCGGCTGTGGCTGATTAAATCCAAAATCCTGATTCGATTCAAAAGCCGGTTGTTGAACAGGTTGCTGCATCAAAGGCTGTTGCTGCTGTGCAGTGAATGTCTGCTGTTGAGGCATACCCATTCCACCACCCTGATTCATCATTGGCTGCTGTGTTGATTGCTGGTAAAAACCAGCATTTGCATCTTGACGACTTCCACGTGGTTCAAGGAATTGAACGCTATCAGCGACAACTTCCATAACAAAACGTTTTGATCCATCTTGTGCATCATATGTTCTCGTTTGCAAACGGCCATCAATTCCGATAAGAGCCCCTTTGCGAACAAAATTCGCTAAGTTTTCTGCTTGCTTACGCCAAGCGATGCAAGGAATAAAGTCTGCCTCACGTTCCCCTGCTTGATTCGTAAAAGTACGGTTAACCGCAATTGTGAATGATACCGAAGCGACATTATTACTTGTGTAACGTAACTCTGGATCTTTCGTAATACGGCCAACAAGTGTCGCACGATTAATCATAATTGCTCACCTCTTCAAGATTTTTTTAATTAAGCTTCAACGCGGAAAATTCCGTGACGAATTACGTCTTCACTGATTAACATTAAACGATCTAACTCGTTAATTGCTTCAACACCTGCATTTACGTTTAATAAAACATAGAATCCTTTGTTGAACTTTTGGATTTCGTATGCTAATTCACGTAATCCCCAAACGTCAGTTGTTTCAACTTCTGCACCGTTTGTTGTTAACACTGTATTATAGTGTTCAACGATTGCTTTGAATGCCTCTTCTTCCATATTTGGACGAACGACATACATGATTTCGTATTTGTTCATAGTCTTGCACCTCCTTATGGTCTTACGGCCCCGCTCAATAGCAGAGCAAGAAGGAGTAATATCGTATTACTCACCGAATTATTGTAACATAGCACATATAGAAAGTAAATGTCACTTTTTAAAAATAAAATTAAAACTAAAAAGAGAGGCCGATCCTCTCTCAATAATTATACATTAAAACGGAATAATACAACGTCTCCATCTTTCATTTCATATTCTTTACCTTCTAAACGGTATTTACCTGCTTCACGTGCACCTTTTTCACCTTCGCATGCAACAAGATCATCATAGGCAACAACTTCTGCACGAATAAATCCACGTTCAAAATCAGAGTGAATAATCCCAGCACATTGTGGTGCTTTCATACCACGTACAAAAGTCCAAGCACGTACTTCTTGTACACCTGCAGTGAAATATGTTCCCAAACCTAATAAATGGTATGCTGCATGTGTCAATTTATCAATACCGCTTTCGGTAATTCCCATATCTGCTAAAAACTCATCACGTTCTTCATCAGCTAATTCACTCAATTCAGCTTCAATTTGGGCACAAACAACAATAACTTCAGCATTATCATTTGCAGCAAACTCACGTACTCGCTTCACATAATCATTGTCTTCTCCACTTGCAATATCCTCTTCTGATACATTTGCGACATACAAAATAGGTTTAATTGTTAACAAACTCAAGTGCCGAATGTATTTCATTTCTGGTTCATTTAGCTCAACTGTACGTGCCGCACGCCCATCTTCAAATGCTGCTAATAAACGCTCTAAAGCTGGGTATTCAATCAATGCATCTTTATCTTTCATTTGAAATTGTTTTGCTTGTTTTTTCATGCGTTTTTGTACGCTATCCATATCAGCAAAAATTAATTCCAAATTGATCGTTTCAATATCACGAATTGGATCAACGTCTCCATCAACATGCATAATATCTTTATCATCAAAACAACGTACAACTTGACAGATTGCATCCGTTTGGCGAATGTGTGCTAAGAACTGATTTCCAAGTCCTTCTCCCTGTGATGCTCCACGAACAAGACCAGCAATATCAGTAAATTCAAATGTTGTTGGGACTGTTTTATTTGGTTTAACTAATTGTGTTAACTTATCTAAACGTACATCACGAACTTGTACCATACCTACATTCGGATCAATTGTTGCGAACGGATAGTTAGCTGCTAATGCTCCAGCTTTTGTAATTGCGTTAAATAGAGTTGATTTTCCTACGTTTGGTAAACCAACGATTCCTGCTGTTAATGCCATGTTTGTGCACTTCCTTTTTTAAATTAAAAATTCCTTTTCTATTATACAGATATCTCTTCAATTGAGCAAGTAAACCCCAAAACCTCTTACTTCATTCCAAAAAAGTTATGTTCATACCAAACAATCGCTAGTTTTTCAACCGCTTGAATAAAATTAGCTTTTTGTTGTTGATATTGCGTTCGAGATAGTCCTTTTTCTACTAATGCTTGCTTCAATCTCCCATAATCATTTGAAACATCTGAATGAGTACGTAAAAAATCTCGTACTGCTCGATGTCTTAAAATTTCTTTTTTCGAAAATTGATCATATACATGAATATGAACTCCTAAATCTTGAGTTTCATTACTAAAATACCGCCGATATGGTATACCTGATTCTCCGTGAACTTCATATTCTGCACCCACGAAACTTTCATTCATTGTATCAACATTATCAATATCTTCTACGACTACTAATATATCTATAATTGGTTTTGTTAATAAATTATCTACTGAACTACTTCCAATATGTTCTATACTCATAACTTCACCTTGGAAAATATTTTCAATCAATATTTTTGTCTGTTCAAATTTTTCAGCAAATGCTGGTGTTGCATAAGTTAATATCATTTAATTTCCCACCTCTTTTATTTGGCTAATTTTAATTGCTCCATTCGTAGTCTGTACCTCAATATCTGCTCCTATTGTTCCGCCTCGATATTTTCCTTCCTTTTCCATCTGTTTTTCAAAAATACTCACCATTCCGTTTGTTGTATTAAAAGTGATTGTTGGATCATTTTCAACTTCAATCATAATATTACCATTTATCGTTTGAATATCTGCTTGCTGAATATTTGGTGTTTCAAGAGATACCCGACTTTGTTTTCCAGTAACAGTAACCACCCGTGTTTTTTCTCCCATGACACTGACACTACCATTAGCATTTGAAATTTTTACTTGTTCTATATTTTTCACCAAAACAGATCCATTCTCTGTTCCAACAACTGCTTGCTTTCCCGACAACATTTCAATTATACCATTCATTGTTGTAACATCAAAAGATATCGCGTTCTCCCAGTCATTCACTTTCAATGAACCATTTTCACTTGTAAATATAACCTCTGTAATTGCTGCTGGTACTGCAAGCTTACCATGCACTTGTGTCCTGTATGATGGCGTTATTTCCCATCTTTGTACAGTTCCTTCAATCGCAATTTCTTCTAATTGGTTCGTTGGTGTAATAGCATATCCATTTAAATGAATATACTCATCATTGCTCTCTACGATTTCTAATTCTCCTGAACTAATATTAATATACAGAGTAGATTTATTTTCAACTGCCTTTTTTAAGTTTATTTGCTGTGTCACATTGTCACTTAATATGCTATCAAATTGCCATATATAACTCCAATCAAATGTCTGAACGTCAAAATAATAACTTGATATGAAAGCCAATAAAAGTGCACAAAAAAATGAAGATATACTCAATCGTTTCTCTTTTTTAAAAAAACTAGTTACAATAATTTCGATTCCAAACACAACAAAAATAACAGGCCAATACATACTTAATATCTTTGTAAAAGTGCTATCAACAATGGAAATTAAACCTATTACTCCAATTGCAATTATGGTTAATGCTAATGTGATTCGTCCGATTTTAATCATGTCTCCCACCTAATTTCCAAAAATTTCTATTATTATACAGAAAGTCACTTAAAAAAGATAGCATGATAGCCTTCTTGTTAAAGAAAAAAAATCATTTAAGTAAGTACTTAAATGATTTTTAAACTATTATTTGAAAATTGGTTTTAAACGGATTGTTTGCTCACGATCTGGTCCAACACTAAACATCACAACTGGAACTCCAGCCAAGGCCTCAATACGATTTAAATAATTTTGTGCATTTATAGGTAATTCATCAAAACTTGTCACATGTGTGATATCTTCTTTCCAGCCTGGTAATGTTTCATATTCAGGTTCACATGCTGCGAACTCATTAATTAATGAAGGAACGTATTCAATTGCATCTTCGTTTAAGCGATAACTCGTACAAATTTTTAATTCATCAACGCCTGTTAAAACATCAAGTAGCATGATTGATAATCCAGTTAAACCACTCACACGGCGTGTATGCTGAATAATTGTGGCATCAAACCAACCGATACGGCGCGGTCTTTTCGTAACAGTTCCATACTCACGCCCACGCTCACGAATACCATGTGCTACTACATCATCAAATTCTGTTGGAAACGGTCCATCACCAACTCGAGTTGAATATGCTTTGACAATTCCTAATACTTCATGCACTGATTGTGGTGGAATTCCTGCTCCAACAGGAATTGATGCAGCCGATGGATTTGAAGATGTCACATACGGATATGTCCCATGATCAATATCTAACATTACACCTTGTGCCCCTTCAAATAACACTTTACTTCCGTTATCAATCTCCTTATTTAAAATATAGCTCGTATCTACGATATGATTTCGGAGTACATCAGCATATTCCATATATTCTGCATATATCGCATCAAAATCGAACGCTTCTTTTCCATTTGAAATTAAGTATTCATTTTTATCTTCTAAATTAATGCGTAATTTCAAAGCAAATAATTCTGGATCTTTTAATTCACCGACACGAATCCCAACACGTGAAAATTTATCCATATATGCTGGTCCAATTCCACGTTTCGTCGTTCCTACTTTTAATTCACCTTTTTTATTTTCTTGAATTTCATCAATTTCAGGGTGATACGGTAAAATCAAATGTGCTCGGTCACTAATTAATAGCTTATCCACATCAATTCCACGTTCTGATAACATTGTCATCTCACCAATTAATGTTTTTGGATTAATCACCATACCATTTCCCATAATAACCATCTTAGCATTGAAAATACCTGAAGGTACTAAGCGAATTTTAAATTGTTGACCATTGAACTCAACAGTATGTCCGGCATTATCGCCACCTTGATAACGAACAACTACATCGGCTTCTTGTGCTAAATAATCAGTGATTTTACCTTTTCCTTCGTCTCCCCACTGTGTTCCTACTACTGCTACTGTACTCATACTGACATCACTCACTCTCATTCGACAGTGAGCTACCTCCTTCCAATTTTCAATTCGGTTTACTTTTCTGTTCGTAATTTTTCAACAATATTACGAGCAATAATTACTCCGTTTGCACCTGCTTGTGCAAGTCCACGCGTAATTCCAGCACCATCCCCTCCGACATAAAGTCCATGGATTGGTGTTTCAAATTTATGATCCGTTTTTGGACGAGCAGAATAAAATTTTGCTTCTACACCATAAAATAAAGTGTGCTCATTCGCAATACCTGGTGTAACATGATCGAGCGCTTCAACCATTTCAATTAATGATTTCATTGTATTATACGGTAATACAAGTCCAAGATCTCCTGGAACTGCTGTTTTTTGCGTTGGCTCTATGAACGTTTCTTTCAAACGTTTTTCCGTTGTACGACGACCTTTTAAAATATCACCGTATGTCTGGACAATAATACTTCCATTCGATAAGCGATTTGCTAAGCGACTTACATCATGAGCAAATTCTGTCGGTTCATTAAATGGTTCATCAAATTGATGCGATACCAATAAAGCAAAATTTGTGTTTTTAGATCCTAATTTAGGATCTTTAAATGCGTGTCCATTTGCTAGCATGATACCGCTATGATTTTCAACAACAACATGGCCTGACGGATTCGAACAAAATGTACGAACAGTCGTCCCAACACTTGTACGATAAATAAATTTCCCTTCATACAAATGCTTGTTAATTTCACGCATAACAACATCACTTGTTTCAACACGAACACCTATATCAACTTGATTCGCTTTCATTGGTACTTTATGTTTATTCATTACGTGTGTCAACCATTTTGATCCATCACGACCCGGTACAATCGCAACTGATTTAGCTGTAATTCCACCGGCTTCTGTCACAATACCTGTCACTTCATTGTTTTCAACAATTAAATCTTGAACTTCTGTTTTAAAAGCAAAATCAATTTTATCTTGTAAATAATAATAGATATCTGTTAAAATTTGTAAATTTTGTTCTGTTCCAAGATGACGAACTTCAGCACGCAATAATTTTAATCCAACAGCATAGCCGCGTTCTTCAATTTCTTGAACCTTTTCTGTCGTTGGATCTGTAATTGAGACTGTTGCTCCATGCTTCAAATTAATTTCATCAACATACCGAATTAATGATTCAACCTCAGTAGCTGACATATAATCTGTCATCCAACCACCAAATTCAGAAGTAATATTAAATTTACCATCTGAATATGCACCAGCTCCACCAAATCCAGCCGTAATTGAACATGCTGGTAAACACCCTGCATGCTCTTTTCGACCTGTTGCCGGTGGGCATTTTTTAAGTTTTCCTTCTAAAATCGGACAACGACGCTGTTGAATAGCATGTCCTTTATCAACCAGTAACACCTCTAATTCGGGTGCTTGTAAATAAAGTTCATACGCTAAAAAAATCCCTGCCGGCCCAGCTCCGACAATAATAACATCATACTTCTTATTCATTGGCATATATGTGTGCTCCTTTTTCTGTAAAGAGTATACAGATACCCCATAGTGAATACGAGGCGTAGGCGCACAACCAAAAAATTTGAAAGCAGATGAAAATTGTCCTTACTTCAACCAACAAGGATTTCCATTTCGTTTTTCAACGTGTTCTATGACCTATGCACTCGTAATCTAGTCATTTACGGCGACTAGGTAGAGACTCCCCTACCATATTAAGGGGATTATACGAAGCATATCTATTTTTCTCAAAATAATATGTAGCGTATCTAAGACACACCATTGCGTATTATAACAAAAACACATCAAAATAACAACTCTAATTATTACTATTTGAAATTAAAATTTTCTTCAATTTTTTATCAAATTCCGAGCGAGCCAGTAAAATACTTCGTTCACAATTTGTGCATTTCAAACGAATATCCGCACCAAGTCGAATGATTTCCCATGCATTAGCACCACACGGGTGCCCTTTTTTCATTTGGACCACATCATGTAATTGATAGTTTAATTTTTCCATGTCAGTAATTACTCCTTTGTTAATTCAAAAAGATATGGTTTTAACGCATTCAGCACTAATCGACGAATTCTCCACTGCTCATTAAATGAAGAATATGCATTGATTCGACAAACCGCATGACGATAACGCAATTCATTCACTCCTAAATACTTCAAACTCGTTATTTCTACCTCGTTTTGAGATAATTTCAATAATAATGGGTCGATTATTTGTTCAAATTCATCAAGAAATTCAATTGGTATTTCAACATCAATCGTAAAATTCCACTTATTTTCAGGGTACGTCACTACACTTGTTATATTCCTATTCGCTAATACGAGAATATCTCCACTACTTCCCAATATTTTTGTTGTTCTAATCCCAATTTCTTGTACGTATCCCGAATAATTATTCACTGTAATATAATCTCCAACTCTAAATTGATCTTCAGTTAAAATCAAAAAGCCATTCATCATATCCACAAAAATATCCCGAATAATAATCCCAATTGTTAAACCAGTTGCTCCAAGAATAGTAATAAATGAATCCGTTTTAATTCCTAGGACTGATAATATTTGAATAAAAATAATAAACCAAAATAGATACTGAATAATATTTAAAAACACTTTTACAAAAGTCATCAAATAGCGTTGTTTACGTGACAGTTGTTGCATATCCATATGTTCATCAACCCGAATCGCTTTATAAATACCTTTACGAAGTAACTGTAACGTAATCCAAGTTAAAAACATTGCTAAAAGGACAAATGCTATTTCCCAAGTCTTTTCAAATAAAAAATCTAAAATCGGTTGAAACCAAGCTACAGCATTACTCACTTCACTTGTCATAAAAAAGTTCAACATGTGTTATCGTTCCTTTTCTTTATGCTTCAATCAACCCAAGTGCCTCTAAAATTCGATTAAAATCATGATCATTCGTAAATTTAATTTCAATTTTCCCTTTACCATCTTGGTATTTTACTAACGCCTTTGATCCAACTAATTGAGATAAACGCTCTTGCATTTGTAAGATATCTGGCGTTAAATTTACTTGCTCTTGATTTTTTTTAGGAGGATTTTTCTGGAGATTCCGCACTAATTTTTCTGTTTCACGAACACTTAAATTTTCACTGATAATTAATTCCACAATTTGCTGAATTAATACTTCATCCCTAAGTGCAATTAAAATTTTCGTATGACCCATTGTCAATTTACCCGCTTCAATTTCAGCTTGAACATTAACTGGTAACTGTAATAATCGCAATGTATTCGTTACATGTGATCGACTTTTCCCAACTCGTTTCCCAAGCTCTTCTTGTGTAACTTGTAAATGTGAAAGTAATACTTGGTACGCTTTTGCTTCCTCGATACTTGTCAGATCTTCACGTTGCAAGTTTTCTAATAATGCCAGTTCCATCATCTGTTCTTCACTAAATGGCTTAACAATAGCTGGAATCGTTGTTAACCCTGCCAATTGGCTCGCCCGAAAGCGGCGTTCCCCTGCTAAAATATCATAACCAACAATACCTTTACGTACTATTATTGGTTGAATAACACCATGTAACGAAATTGAATCCGCAAGCTCCTGTAATGCTTGACGATCAAATGTGTGTCTTGGCTGATATGGATTTGGTCTCAATTGATCTAATGAAATAGTCTCAACATCTGTACTTTGAGTGTGATTTTCATCATCATTAGTTAACACATCTTGTAACCCATTTACCGAAAAAAGCGACTCTAACCCCTTACCTAAACCGCTACTTTTTTTAGTTGCCATGCTGCTTCACTTCCTTCGCCAACTCAAGATACTCTTCTGCTCCGCGTGAGCGCTGATCATAGTAATAAATTGGTTTTCCATAACTTGGTGCCTCACTTAAACGAACACCACGACTTATTTTTGTCTGATAAACTTTTTTACCAAAAATATTTCGAACTTCTTCTTCGACTTCTGCGCTCAAATTCGTTTTATTGACCATAGTCAAAACAATTCCCTCGATAACTAATTCTTTATTCAAGTGACGTTGTGCTAATCGAATTGTATTTAACAATTGTGTCAAACCTTCAAGCGCATAATATTCCGCTTGAATCGGAACGATAATACTATTTGATACCGTTAGTGCATTCAGTGTCAGTAAACCCAATGAAGGAGGACAATCAATCAAAATATAATCAAATTCTTCTTTCATATCTTCAATTGCTTGCTTTAAGCGTGATTCACGACCTATCACACTTGCTAATTCTAAATCAACTCCTGATAAATTTATCGTCGCTGGAACAACAAATAAATTTTTAAATGGTGTTTCAACCATTGCGGTTTCTAATGGAATTTCATCAACCAATACAGTGTATATGCATGATTGTAATTCAGCTTTATTAATTCCTAATCCTGTTGTTGCGTTCCCTTGTGGATCCATATCAATTAACAATACTCTATGACCAATCACACCTAAGCTTGCAGCAAGATTTACTGTTGAAGTTGTTTTACCAACACCACCCTTTTGGTTCGTAATTGCGATTACTTTCATATATATCCTCCTCTTTTTACATACAAAATAGCTCCTATTAGCTAACTATTTTTTGGCAAACGAATAGTAACTTCGTAGTATTCATCATGATCCGATTCATTTATTTCGACTTGATGTCCGAATTTTTGAATTTGTTGTACCGTTTGCTTAATTGTATTCATCGCTAAGCGTACATCTTTTGATGCTCGCTTTCGAATCACCTTCTTCGGTTCTTGCGTCAATTCTTCCTGTTCTTGATCTGACAAATATTGAACAATGAGTGCTTCTGTTTGTGCTACATTTAACTGACTCGCAACAATCATCTCTAGCAATTCTGTTTGCTTAATCGGTTCCTTCACTTTTAGCAATGCACGCCCATGCCGTTCCGTAATATTTCTAGTATTTAATGCATCCTTTACAGGTTGTGATAATTTTAATAATCTTAATTTATTGGCAACAGTTGATTGATTCTTTCCGATTCGTTTGGCTAACTCTTCTTGTTTTAGTCCGTGTAAAATCATCAGTTGTTGGTATGCCAGTGCTTCTTCTACAACTGACAAATTTTCACGTTGAATATTCTCAATAATAGCTAATGCTGCTGATTGCTCATTCGTCATTTCCTTAACAATAACAGGAACTTTAGTCATGCCAACTAATTGCGATGCACGAAACCTTCTCTCTCCTGCTACAATCTCGTATTGATTCATGTCATTTTTCCTAACAACAATTGGTTGTAAAATTCCATGTTCATCAATCGATGCTGCTAAATCTTCTAACGCTTGTTCATCAAAGATTTGACGTGGCTGGTATTCGTTTGGAATAATCTGTGTTACATCTAGTTCAAGAACAGTATTTACCTCTTCAGCGCTTGTTCCTATATTTTTTGTACCTAAAAAGTCAAAAAGCCCCATTTTTACACTCCTTCTATAATGGTTTTTTCTTAATTTGTCCAAATGATCTTGGATATTTTTTATGTGTTGGTTTTATCTTGTCAACAACAACAATCGCACGATGGCTCTCTTCTTCTGGTAATTGCAAAATAACCTCTTTTTGCAAATGACCACCAAGTATCTTTAAACCTGTAGCAGCTTCCAAAAGCTCTTCACTACTAGAAGCGCCTTTCATAGCTACAAATAAACCATTTATTTTTACAAATGGTAGACACAACTCAGCAAGCATATTTAGACGGGCAACAGCTCTGGCTGTCGCTAAATCAAATGTTTCACGATGAGTTTGAACATATTCCTCCGCTCTTGCATGCACTGGCGTCACATTAATTAATCCCAATTCATCAACAACAGTATTTAGAAAGTTAATTCGTTTATTTAAAGAATCGACAATTGTAAGTTTCAAATGTGGAAAAGCTATTTTCAATGGAATACCTGGAAACCCTGCCCCACTACCAACATCACACATTGTCTCGATTTTTGTTAAATCGATATTAAATGCTAGTGTCAGTGAATCATAAAAATGCTTTAAATATACTTCTTCTTTTTCTGTAATACCTGTTAAATTCATTTTTTCATTCCATTCAACTAACAACTCCCAATATCGTTCATATTGTGCTAATTGTGTTTCGTTTAAATTAATTCCATGTTTTGCCATTGCTTCACTAAATTGTTCCACTGTCATTCTTATTCATCATCCTTTTTCGTAATTATTCATTACTTCTATTATACTACAAAATATACTAAAAATAATAAAAACAGATATTTCTTCGTTTAATTATTCTAAAACATGCTTTTTGACTCCCAATAAAATATCTAATATAATCTAACTCATGTAAAAAAGACGTATTGTGGTGAACCCAATAATTTGGACAGTATAAAATTTTAAACA
>CAMFJD010000040.1 GCA_945956935.1 uncultured Bacillota bacterium
TCGGATCCATTTGATTCATGTTGTTCATTTGTCCCATCGGATCCATTTGATTCATATGTTTGTTATTATTGTGATTATTATTATTTGTATCCATTTTTATTCTCCTCATCAACTATATTTTAAATTTTGCAAATAATCCCATCTGTTTAGCCTTTGTTACCTCTTTATAAGTCGATGTATATTCCATTTTTTCTAATCGTTTCAACATCACACAATCTCGTTTGATAATTTTTTCAATATTAAATAAACCAGATGGATTGAAAATAACAATATCCCAACTCATACAATTAAAATAACCAAGCAATCTAACAAGCTCATCAACAATTCCTTGTTCATGTTCTAAGAAAATAACAATTTTTGGTACTTGTTTTGGAAAATCATAGTTATCAATCATTCGCACAATTGATTCATCCATCATCAACACAAGATAGAGCAACTGCATTTTCTCCTCATTCGTCAATTGCTCTTGTAATATCTGCTCACTTTGGATAAATTCATTATATTTTTTCAACAAAAAATTTTGTACCGATTCATTATATTTTCCGAAGCGATAAAACGGTAATTTCTTAATTTCTTCAATATCAAATGTCCCATCACTTAACTGGCAAAACATCACCTGATACATATCTTCGAGTACAACTGTTGTATTCATAAATGCGCCACTCGTATAAAATAGTGTATTTTGTGCTGCAGTACAGCAGTCAATGAGTCGTTTGTATTTTTCATGTTCCACATATATACCATCAATTTTATAGAAAAAAGTCGGAACATATACCGTATTCCCCATCGTTTTAAATCCTTGGCGCATGCGTGCTTCTTGATCCCAGTACACATAGATGTCTTCTAAAATACTATCAAGTGTTAGTGTCAGTGTATATCCTTCGCGAAATTGCCAAGGCTTATACATACCAGTTTGATCAAATAAATTATTATGGATTTCATTTTGAATAATTTTCGTTGTCGTTTCAAAATTTGTTATAATTGTTCCACGACTTGCTTTCAAATCAAATGTTTCAATAGCCGATACACCCATTTCTTGGTGATGGCTACACCATCCTTGTACATCAATGGTAGTAAACAATTCTTCTTTTAAAGGATTCAAATATAACACATCAATACCCATTTTATATGCTAACATTAGAAAATAAATTTCATGTTTGCTAATCACACCGTAATACAAACATTTGGGTAAATAATGACCTGTAAAATCAAGTGGCGTCAAATAACTATACGCCCAAACAATCAACTTTGCAATAAAGTCATTTCTAACAAACTCACTAAAAAATTGTTCTTGTTGCAATGCTAAATTGACTACTGTTTCTAATGCCTGTAAAAATATTCTATTTGTTTCTAGTACGGGAAAAATTGTAATATCTTGTTTACTCAAATTGGATACATCCATTGTCTGTAGTTCATTTTTAACTGTTTCAATTAAATTAAATTCCGCTTGCATCGGAATGTTACTCTCAAAAAAGACAGTAATTGTCACAAATTCACTTCGATACGCTTGTAACGTAGCAAGTAAATTCTCATATGACCCTTCATCATCAATTCCTATCACACGTTGAAAATAAGGCTCACATGTTTGATATTGATTTTCACGTTCATAACGCTTCCGATACATCATTGCAATTGTTTGTTTTAAATTCATCTACTCTCCACACTCCATTCAGTGATCGTTATACGATAGTACATACGCCAATATTTCATCAGTCGCATAAATACCAGATTTTTCTGTCAAAATTGCAGTTTTATGTACAAATGTAGCATGTTTCGGTAGAATTGCTTGCCCGCATGTTGTGAATAACTGATCAGCTTTACTATCACCCGATGTTATTAATCTCTGGAATCCGTATTTCGCTCGTAAATATTCAACCGCGTATTTCTTATCAATTTTTGGATCAATAATAAATACCTTTCTCCCTGTTTCAAATACGACATGTGTGTCTCCAAACATTGCTTTCATTTGCGTATAAATAGCAGATACATCCTCCATTTCAGCCACTTTCACGACGAGATAGAATCCTTCAATATTTTGAACAATAGCATTTGAAATCATTAAATTTTCTACTTGAACTTGGTTCTTTATCACTTGCTCATAATCAATTTCACTTCGCATAAATTGTTCCCATTCGGAATCTAAAACACCATCAATATAAATTTGTGCACCATTTGTACAAATAACATATGTTGGCATTTCTGTTTGAAACCATGAAATACGTGTCACTTGATATTTATTACGCATTGTACAAGGGATAACTTCAATCCACTCGGTTTTCAATATTTGTTGAAACTGAGCAATGCTTGTTTCAGTCATATATGTAATCGGTTGTTGATCTTCATGCCATTCAACACATATATGATCAGGATTTTTAGAATGTATAATTGTATGATCTAAATCAGTAATAAACGTAATTTTTTGCTTATTCATGAATAATCGCCGCCGCTCTATAATCTCGTAAAATCGATTGTGACACAACCACTACTTCGATTCCTTTTTGTTTTGCTAGTTGGATTAAAAAAGTGACATGTTCGTCATATATATCTTGTATAAGTATATACTTTGCATGTCTTCTCAATAATACACGTGCCGCTTCCCCAATACTTAGCTTTACTTTATTTCGATCATTTACATGAAATTTTTGTTGAATCACTTCTGTAACCACTCGTGCATATGCTCGTTCACATTGTTGGATTTGTTCCACCTGATTTGTGTATGTATGCTGCTTAAAATGTGCTGATATTATTTCAACAAAATCTTGTGATTCATCATATTGTTCTAGATACGCTAAATAACATGCCCCATGATACCGATTATCATCAATACCATTTCGGTGAATTGTTCGACTCACTAATCCGCTAATTGTGGCATTAAAAAAACAATTCGGAATCGCAATATCCTCTCGTGTACCGTATAATTCACAACGTTTTGCAGGATCAGCTACAACGGCCAGCGCTGGACATATGTTTTGATTCATCTTCAAATTAAACCGTTCAATTGATTGTTCAAGTTCATCAATAATTGATCCTTTTCCAGTCCAACCATCAATAAATTGAATCCTTTGTGCATCATGTTGCTCGGTAATAAACGCCAATGCTTTCTCATCAATACCTTTTCCCCGTAAAATTGAGATACTGTAATGAGGGACATCAGCATGGTAATAATGGTTAATGTAGCGTTTGACTAGAATACCAATTGGTGTTCCCGCGCGTGCGAGTGATACAAGCACAACATTTTCTGATTTTGCTGCATATATTTTTTGCGCTAATATACAGATGTATTCACTGAACACAAAACCATATTGTTCCATGAAGCGTTTGAATGCCGTTCGTTGAATCTCGGTGGGCACAGATTCTTTTGAAATAAATTCTGAGTAACTTTGTCCTTTGGCAATACGCATTTCTTTTTCGGCAACTGTTATTTCTTTGACACTATCAGTAATATCACATAATAAAAATTGTACATCGGAAGTATCATAACTACTTTTCATCAACTTCAACTCCTTTCTACAACTGAACTGTTAGTTGATTTTTAACAAGCTGAATCGCTAGCGGCCGTTCTACGATAAAGATGACAGCATCATACGTATGCTCGATTTGGGTTTTATTGTAGAAAAAATAGGTATTTTGCTCTAAATCATAAAATTGATGTGCTTCGTGAATTGGATAATCACCTGTTTGTTCACAGAAAATTGGGCTTAATGTTGTCGTTTTAAATTCGATATCGGTTGAAAGTATCTTTTTCATGTGATTAGCTACTTGATTTGGAATAAAAATATCTTCTCCATGACCAATTACAAGCAATTTATTTGTCGATATACCAAACTTATCAAGATATTCAATAATTTTCTGTGCGGCTTGTTTGTAATTCGCTTTCTGTGCTTGTAATACTTCGTAACTCACACCAAATCGTCCATTATCACAATAATATTGGCCTGTTTCGTATGATGTTTTTTGTGTTCTTTTTCGCAAAATATTCAATGAAATCATACGTTCCTGTACTTGTTTATTTCTTAAAATACTCGGTTCTTGCTGTTGATACACCTTTTGATGAGTTATCGTAAATTCTCCACTAATCAAGGAATGTACATGTACATCCAATCCAGTTTGTTTGCAAAAAGCAGCAAGTGCTTGCTTATGGGCTTCTGTACGCCAATCAAGTATCGTAACTAGCGTGAATTTCTTCGTCTGTGTTTGTTTTTGTAAAACAAACAGCATATTCATGAATGATTGCCCTGTTGTTAATTCATCATCTACTAAAATAATATGTTCTGCTTGTTCAAACTGTTTCGAATCTGTAAGATAGCATTGATGTGTTGTCGCATGAGAATGTTCCTCTTCAAACACAATTGTACTCTGAAGATCACTAAACCGCTCACGTGTTGTATGTATAAAATATGCTCCTTGGATTGCATGAGTGACCGCCATGCCTAGTCCTGTCGCTGTTTCAGCAAATCCCATCACAACAACACGCTCATTTGTTTCATAAGGTTGTTCTAACGAATGAATGATTGCCTGATCATCTATTGCACTTTTCACATACTCAACCCAGTTTTTCGTCTGTGGTGTTTCTCCATAGATGAGTGATGCAAGTAAAAAACCCGTCACCTGACAGACATTTGGTTTGATTGGTATATGTTTTCCAAGCAATTTACTCACAAATAAGAAATTTCGTTTATTATTATTCGCACGTTTAGCAGTAATCATCACATCATCTATTGCTAAACCATACTGACTTTTTGTTTGTGTTATTTTCATGTTCATTCCTGATAAAACAATGCTGTTCGATCATACCCTTTCGCTAAAACTCCATAAATATGTGCACGTGCCATAATTTTATACGCCCAGTTCAGATGTGGCGCAATTTCATTCATTTTATTTGCACCCTCACTTTTAAACACACCACCTGTTTGTTTTGTACCGACAATTTGTGTAGCATCCTGAAACTCTTCGTACGTCACAGTATACGTTGCATTGATATACCGTACTTGTGTTGGGTGAATGGCTGTTTTTCCGATTAATCCATTTTCTTTATCACGTAACACCTCATTTAGTAGTCCTCTTACTTCAGCAGATGTCACATCAGGACTAAAATATTCCCAGACAGGACCCGAGATTGTATATCCATCCCGCTGTCGTCCAAATATATTCACAATATCGGCTAAACAATCTGCTATCACATGAATATCATAAATTGACATCTCCACACTCCGACGCAGACCGTAAGTTGCCGAAAAATCAGTACCACCGAGACGAATGTTTAAAATACTATCACGATATGTTTCAAGTATTTGGTTAATCGCAGTAAGCTCCGATATACGTTTTTCTTTGTAAATCAGTCTAGCACTCTCTAAAATTGGCATCGCATAGAGTGTTTTACCAATGTATGTATTAAGGAAGTTCAATTGTTTCAAATACTGGTGCGCATTTTGCTGATGAAACTTAGGAAAAACAAATCCTGTTAATTGACGTAATTGCCCATCTGTTAAGAATTGACAAAGATGTTGAAAATGTTCAACTCCGCGTACACGAATGAAAATTGCTGGCAAATATTCATGTACATTCCCATCTTCTATGAGACGTTCCAAAAATATTTGTAGTTCTTTTTCGCAATGTTCAACATCAGTGTATGCAATAGAATCCTCAAAACAAATTGTAACTGTTCTTGCCTCAATCCCCTTTGTAACAAGTGTGTCATATAAATCACGTAAACCATTCATATACAGATTCGCTCCGAGTGCATATTGATATAATGTGCGATTATCACTCTCATATTCTTGTGGTTCAAGATAAAACAGCTGTTGTTTTTGTTTCGTAAGTTCAGTAAAATATTTCATTATTTATACCCTTTTTTATATTCGATAAATATATCCCTTTCTTTTATATACTACTTAATTATATCATCTGATTAATTTTTTTATAACCTTAATTTAGGTATGTTTTTTATTGATTTTCACCAAAAAAACACACAAGACGCTTAATTCTTTGTGTGTTTTTTATCATTTTCTCACAGTATTTAGGTATTTACTATTTTCAACTTCTTCGCGATTCTAGTTAAACTTTTCTGACTTCACTCACATTGATAATTTTTCAATTTTTCCATCAAAATCACGATAGTATTACTTCATCACCAAAGGCTGTTATTACCATTAGTATCAAGTGCTTATTTCCTTAAATAGTCGATACAGTAGCTAATATCATTGAGCTTGATGCGCTCATTTCCGACTGGAAGCTCATCTTCATTTCCACGTCCTGCAATTATTACAACGTCACCTGGTTGTGCAATGGATAGCAAATGTTCCATCGCTTCATCGCGTCGGACAATTTTTTTATAGTGTTCATTCACAACACCTGTAATCATTTCATCAATAATCAAACTTGGATCTTCATAATAAGGGTCATCTGTTGTAAATATACTGTAATCTGCAAGGCGCGTACAGATTCCACCAATAATTGGACGCTTTTCTGTATCGCGTGCACCTGCACAACCAACTGCGATAAGTAAACGGCCAGTTGTCAACGGTCTTACAAATGTCAATAAATTTTCAATTGCATTTGGTGTATGTGCAAAGTCAACAATAACACCAAATGATTGCCCACAATCAATTACTTCCATACGCCCATCAATGCTTACAAGTTGTTCTAGTGCTGAAATTGCTTGGGACAATACAATTCCTTGTGTCACTGCTGTCGCAAGTGCAGCAAGTGCATTATAAATATTGAAACGACCTAATAATTTCATCTGAACAGGATATGATTCTCCTTCCACTACTAGGGTGAATGCTGTTCCTTTGATCGTTTCTATGATTTCAGTAGCTTTAAAATCTGCCGCTTGTTCAATTCCATACGTCATAATTGGATGTATAATTTGTGCTTTTAACGTTGTATACGATAACGCATCATCTGCATTAATGATAGCAATTCCACCTGACTTCAATTGAGAAAAAAGTCTAGCTTTTGCAGCTAAATAATTTCCAATTGTTTTGTGGTAATCTAAATGTTCATGCGTTAAGTTTGTGAAGACTGCCACATCAAACTCAACACCTTGCACACGATTTAATTCTAATGCATGACTTGATACTTCCATCGCACACACTTTCGTATCATTCGCTACCATTCGAGCAAAAATTGCTTGCAAATCTAAACTTTCAGGTGTCGTATGGTGTAGCGGCTCTGCCACATTGGCATACCGCACACCATTTGTTCCAATATAACCGCTTGATTTTTGACATGTATTCAAAATATGTTCAATAATAGTCGCTGTTGATGTTTTTCCATCCGTACCCGTAATCCCAATCAATTCCATTTTTTTCATTGGTTCTCCGTAAAAGCGACTCGCAATGTCTGCCATGGCAATTTTACTATCTGACACATAAATCACTGGAACATCTGTTTGTACTGGTTGCTGTGCTACAATCGCAACTGCACCTTTTGACACTGCCATTTCAATAAAATCATGTCCATCTACGTTAAATCCTTTAACTGCAATGAATAATGTCCCTTGTTTCACTTGCCGTGAATCAAATGTAATTGTATCAATATCTGGATTTTCTCCATGAAAATTTTCTGTTGGAAATAATGTCTGTAATTTCATTTATGCCACCTAAATTCCTTATTTTTCTCCATTATAACAGTTTTTTATATTCCAATGAACAAAAAAACTACAAGCTTTCACTTGTAGTTCTATTTTATCCTATACTTAGTCAAGTAAAATACCTTCACAGACTGGATAACCAGCTTGTTCTAAATGAACATCGACCATTTGCCCAATCAATGACTCATCTCCTACAAAGCGAATTTTCAAATAATTTCCACTATGTCCTAAAACATACCCTGGGTTCTTCTTATCTACCTCTTCAACAATTACTTGAAGTGTTTCCCCTTCAAATTGACTCGCATAATTTTTCGCTAATTGTTCACTTAAAGCAATTAATTGTGCCACACGGGCTGTTTTCACAAGATCAGGTACTTGATCTGGCATTTTCGCTGCTGGTGTCCCATTTCGTTTTGAATATGGGAATACATGTAACTCACTGAACCCTACTTCTCGAATTAAATTCATAGTCGCTTGAAAATCTTCATCCGTTTCTCCTGGGAAACCAACAATAACATCTGTTGTAATTGAAAGTGTTGGGAAAATTTCACGCAATTCAGCAATCTTTGTCTTAAACTCTGCTGTATCGTAATTACGACGCATACGTTTTAACACATCGTCACTCCCACCTTGAAGTGGAATGTGTAAATGATCAACGACTTTATTTGAACGTTTTAAGATTTCAATCACTTTATCATCAACTTGGCTGGCTTCAATTGAAGAAATACGAATACGTTTCAATCCATCAACTTTTGTATCAAGATCATTCAATAAATCCGCAAAATCATACTCTTCTAGTTCTTCACCATATCCTGCCGTATGAATACCAGTCAGTACGATTTCTTTAAATCCAGCATTTACGAGTTTTTGTGATTGTTCAATTACTTCTTTTGGATCACGTGAACGCATTAACCCTCGTGCCCAAGGAATAATACAGTATGTGCAGAAGTTATTACATCCCTCTTGAATTTTCAAAAAAGCACGATGATTTTCTGTAAAAGTTTCAACACCTAGTGTTTCAAAACTTTTTTGTTTCATAATATTTGTTACGGCATTAATTGGTTGACGTTCTTCTTGATATTTTTTCACATAATCCATCAATTGCTCGCGCCCTTGTGTCCCAACGACAATATCAACGCCTTCAATATCCATAATTTCTTTTGGGGCAATTTGTGCATAACAACCCGTCACAACAATAATTGCTTCAGGATTGCGACGAATTGCCTGACGAATCACTTTCCGACTTTTACTATCACCTGTATTCGTTACTGTACATGTATTGATTACATATACATCACTTGGCGATTTAAACTCTGTTCTTGTATATCCTTCGTTTTTAAATAATTGCCACATTGCTTCTGTCTCATAAGTATTTACTTTACATCCTAATGTGTGAAATGCAACTGTTGCCATCAAATTCTCCTTTATCAGACATGTCAAGCACGTCTCAACTGATTTACGAAACAGATGTTTGTTTCTATTCTGATATATTATATAGAAAAACAAAGAAAATTGCCATTATCCTGCTGTTAAAATGCAGTAAAGATTTCTTATTTCCTACATAATTACAATCCTATTGAATGTAGTATTTGATATTCTTCATCAAACATAACAACTTTTTGTACTACCCACTGATTTTTACCATTTTTCTTTGCTTGATACATTATTTCATCAGTCAATGAATACATTGTTTTAAAATCAGGCACACTGCCATCTATTTGGAGTACGCCAATACTTGCCGACACTTGATAATTTGTTCGAGGTAAATAACATGCATTGAGACGCTCACATAATTCATCCAACTGATTGTATAACTCCACCTCTGAGTCAACATCATCGATATAAACTAGAAATTCATCTCCACCTATTCTCCCCACAACAACTTCTTCACCAAAACTTACTTTTAAACTAGTTGCAACTGTCATAATAACTGTATCACCAATACTATGACCGAAGGTATCATTAATTGTTTTAAAATCATCAATATCTATCAATACCATTGCACTTTTTCTAGCATCTGTCCGTGTGTGTAATAATGCATTTATTTCTTGTTCTGTTGAAATTTTATTGTAAACTTTAGTCATTGAATCTTCTTTTGTTTTTTGAATTAAATGTAGTGTATTCAGTCTTTGCTGATTGATATTGATAATTCTACCGATTGCACGTATCGGTAATCCGCAACTATCAAAAATTGTTATAAGTTCTAGCTCATACCAATTTATTTTCCCATTTGATAATCTCAATGGAACTGTAAGTGCTGCTAACGATTGTCCAGACTTTATTTGTTGAAATAATTTCAAATAATCAATAGCACACTGCCCACTAAAGTAGCCTGCTTTCACAAAAAACTCAGGTGTATAGTCCACTTGCTTTACGTCGCTTAAAAACATTTTATTTTTAAAATGATCAGATAATTCAATTTTGTTATTATGTATATTATATTCAAAAATCATCGTTTCAGATTGTTGCAAAACAAGTCGGTATTTTTCTTCATTCATACGTGTTTTTTCAAACTGAATATGGCTTATTTTTCTATTTTTATTATAGCGATAAACAATAACACCTAATACGACAACACCAGCTAAAATAAGTTGCACTGTTAAGTCTAATGTTTCTTGTTGCACAGCCCTTACCGAAAAATCAATTTCATTGAGTGGAATCAGTGTCACATAACTCCAATCTTGTATCCCTAAAGAAGTATAGTATGATAAATAATTCTGATTGTAGCACATCACATCATTATCACTGTGGTGACATCGAATTGAATCTGGTCTGAATTGCTCTATTTTAGTTTTGTTGTTTAAAAAATACGTATATAAATTCTCACCATTATATAAACTAAAATCATTGACTCCACCAATAATAGTTCCAACTTGATCGACAATATAAGCGTGTGCGAGTCCATTAAACGTTGTGCTTTTTAACTCTAACGAAATATTTTCAATATAATTTGCTCCAATAGCAACACCAATAACTTCATTGCTACTATGATCATACATAGGTAACGCTGAAACGATAACATCTCTACCGTCAGCCGTTTGAACAATATTTGAAATAGTCTGTTCTCCGCTCAAAGCCTTGATAAAGTACTCTTGTTCCTCAAGGTCTAAAAACCTAGCATTATTAGAGACACTTTTACCGTCAATTCGAGCAATTGCAACAATGTCAAAAGTTGTCGTACTTTGTCTATTTTGTAAAAATTGAACAACAGTATCGACATCGTTAGAAGGAAGGTAATTCAATTCTCTAGCAATGATATCAAGTGAATAAAACTGATCATTAAACATTTTTTGAATTCCCGATTTATGATATTGAACTGTTTGTTTCACGAGTCGTAATGTCTCACTGCTGACATATTCAGTAATATCATCTTGAAATCTTGAAATTGCGCCAAGTACAAACCAGATAATAATTATAGATACTGATATATACTTGATATTCCATTTTGGCATACTTTCACCATCATTCATACAGTGTAGAGCGTAATTATAGCATGTATATTCATCAAATAATCACAATTTTATTATTTTAATTATATATTAAATGATTTCTATTTAAGCACTCCTTTGACATGCATGTACTATAAAATAGTCATATCATTTCTACTCTTAGTAGCATACTCAATCCTTAATTTCACTTATAAAATTTAAACTACTGATAGTGACTTTTTTAATGAACTTTTTGACCAACACTTAACATTCTATCACTAGTTCCACATTTAATCGTCCAGCTAAACTATCAATTCCATACTGCCTGACGTGCTAAACTAAGTTGTACCAGGAGTAGAGAGTTAGTATAATAAGGTAACA
>CAMFJD010000041.1 GCA_945956935.1 uncultured Bacillota bacterium
ATTTTTTCTGCATCTGTCATATTTTCGTATTTTTTCGTTGGTTTTTTCATAGTGGTTGGTCTTCCTTTTGTTTTCTCCACTATAACATATCCAGACGTTTTATACTGCTTTATCCAATTACTCAGCATTCCACAACTGAGTAAACCATATTCAACCGCTGTGCAACCAATCGATTTTCCATGAACCAATACTTCATCAATAATTTGTTGTTTCATTTTTGGATCATAATATCTTTTATATTTTTTGTCCAACACTGCTATTCCGTGATAGTTTAGTAATCTTATTAGATATTTAACATTATTGTTATTTACTTGATATTCCCTTGCTATTTGGCTAATTGATTTTCCTGCCTTATATTGCGCATACATTTCAATTCGTTGTTCTCTCGTTAATTTTGCCATACAAAAAACACCCCATTATTTGTGTCCAAATAATGGGGTGCACTGCATTACGATGTTTTTTTATCTATCTTTTTGTTGGTAGCGAGTTTGCACATACTTAACTAGCTCGCTCTCTTTACCAAGGTGACAATCACCACATGATGCTGTGGTACACCCTTTTGATTCACATACATTCTTTTTTTTACCTAACATACGCCGCCGCACTAATGGTTGTATTAATACTAACAATGCAGCAACAAAGGCAAGTAAAAAGACAATAAATTCCATTGAATCATCACTTCTTTTCTTATCATCACTACATGATGAATTGACTTATTTGATATACGATCCAAGCAACAATCCAAGCAACGATAACTGGATAAATTACAATAATCCACATCATTTTAATACCATATTCCTTCTTAACAGTAGCAATAACAGCCATACATGGTGTATATAATAATGTGAAAACGAGAAATGCTGACGCACTTGCTGTTGAAAAAAATGTTGGTAATGTGGTCGATAATTCTGCCTCGCTATTTGAAAATAATACACCAAGTGTCGATGTAACTGATTCTTTCGCTAAAAATCCTGTCACAATTGCCACAACTGATTGCCAATTCCCAAAACCTAGTGGCTCAAAAATTGGAGCAAATACATTTGCTACCGATGCTAGAATACTCATATCAAGATCTTCTACATAACCAAATGTCGGTTGAAATCCAATATGTGAAAGCGTCCAAATTATCACATTTGCTGCAATGATGAAAGTTGTTGCTCGCTTCACAAAGCCCTTTCCTTTTTCCCATGTTTGTTTCGTAATATTTTTTAGCGTTGGTACACGATAATCTGGAACTTCTAATAAAAATGGTTCTACATCAGAGCGGAAAAATGTCTGATTAAAAAGTAATCCGAGCACAATTGCCACAATAATCCCTAATATGTACAACAAGGCAACTACAAGCCCTTCATTTCCTGGAAAAAATACGGCTGCAAATAATACATAAACCGGTAATCGTGCATTACACGACATAAATGGTAACAATAATGTTGCTAATTTTTGTTGTCGCTGACTTTCTAGCGCTTTTGTTGCCATAACAGCTGGAACAGTGCATCCAAATCCGAGCATTAGCGGAACAATAGCTTTTCCTGACAAGCCAAGCCTGCGCATAATTCGATCAAGAATTAAAGCAATTCTACTCATATATCCAGTATCTTCAAATAACGATAGACAAACAAATAAAATAAGCACGACTGGAAGAGCTGCTAAAACTGGTTCAATCCCACCAAAAATACCATCTACAATAAATGATTGAAACCAAGTAGTGGTATGAGTCAAAAATGTTGTCTCAACAAAAGGTACAATAACATCCGCAAAAAAACCACTCAAGCCATCTGCTAGTGGACCTCCCACCCAATCAAATGTTATTTTAAACATAAGCCATACTAGCCCAAATAAAATTGGCAATGACAACCATTTACTTAAAATAAGTCGATCTATTTGTTCGCTTAATGTTAATACCGGTTCAGTTTCCTTATGAATAATACCCGCTAAAAATTTTGCTTCAATATCTGCATATGCCTGTTGCGTATTTGTCCATGTGTATACTTGCTCAAAAGGTAAATAATTATTTGTATGTAAACACTGATGTAATTGTTTTTTCGTAATAATATCTTTCGCACGAATTGGAATAACTGTCATTTGCAATCGTTGCTCAAGCTTCTCAATATCAATAGACAATCCCTTTGCTTGTGCTAAATCCATCATATTTAACAATACTATGACGGGTTTGCCAAATTGTTGTAACTGTAATGTTAAATATAAATTGCGTTCTAGATTAGTTGCATCAACAATATTCAAAATAACATCTGCTTGCGATGATTCTAGGTATTCCTTTGTAACACGCTCTTCAGGTGAAAACGTATCAAGTGAATAAATACCCGGCAAATCAACCAATGTCATCTGGCTAAACTGGCCTTCTTTACGTTCAATCGTAATCCCTGGGAAATTACCAACACGTTGATTAAATCCTGTTAATGTATTAAAGAGTGTTGTTTTTCCTACATTCGGATTTCCAACTAATGCTAACCGTAATTGTTTATTCTCATTTTGCATGATTTACACCTCAATCACAATATTTTTTGCATCTTGGATACGAATTGCTAATTCACTTCCACGGCAACTAATAATAAGTGGATCAGAAAAAGGTGCTTTTCGTTTCAATTGAATAACGACATTTTCCGTAATCCCCATAGTGCGCAGTCGCTGTACAAAACTATTTTCCTGTGTGAATCCTTTCACTATAGCAGACTCACCAATTTTCATTTTTGCTACTGTCATTGCAGCCACTTCCTTCACTTAAAACGTAATCTTTACGATATATAACAGTATACCGAGTGAAAACAAATTTGGCAATCGTTTTTAGTGTTTTTTTCATCAATTATCTGATTTATTCTCTCGTCCTACTCTCCCCTTTTGTGATATGGCTATATATTATATTAAAAAAGTAGAGATACATTCTATGTATCCCTACTTTACTTACAATATACTAACGTTTATTTATCCTTATTCACATGTATCAAACTGTACTGGAGCAACTTTCAATCCATTTAAATAACCTTCTATAGCCTGTTTTTGTTTTCCGGCTGGTTGTACTACAAGTAAAGAGATAGCCTTTCCATCTCCACAATATACAAGAAATTGCTTTGCTTTTTTATCAATTACAATTGTACCTGGTCGTTTATTTGTTGCACTTTGGTTGCGATCAAATGTTGCTTGCCAAATTTTGAAATTGTGCCCTTCTAATTTTGTATGTGCCACTGGCCAAGGTGAAAGTCCACGAATTTGATTGTGAATTATTTGAGCTTCTTTATTCCAATTGATTGCCTCCATTGCACGACTTATATTCGGAGCAAGTGTTACCTGTTTTTCATCTTGCTCTATAGGTGTAATTTCACCCGTAAAAAAACTTGGTAACATATCAAGTAATAACTTTCCACCTGCAACCATTAACTGATCGTGCAATTCACCCATTGTTAAATCGTCGCTAATAGGAACAATTGTTTGGGCTAACATATTTCCAGCATCAAGTTTATCAACCATATACATAATTGTAACTCCACTCTCTGAATCACCATTTAAAATAGCATGGTGAATTGGTGCCCCTCCGCGATATTTTGGTAATAACGAAGTATGTACGTTAATTGCTTTATATTTTGGTGCATACAATAGTTCATCTGGTACAATTTGACCATATGCGGTTGTAATAATAACATCCGGATTCCAATCAAGTACCTGTTGAAAATCATGTCTAATTTTCTCTGGCTGGAAAACAGGAATATTGTATTCAAGTGCCACTTTTTTTACTGGTGTCGGTAGCAATTCTCGTTTTCGTCCAACCGGGCGATCAGGTTGACTGACCACACCGACAACACAGTAGCTGTGATCAATAAGTTGTCGTAAAACATGTGCACCAATATCGGGTGTTCCCATAAAAACAATTCTTGGTTTATCATTCATCATATGTTTATCGTATTTCTACATATGTGTAAAAATACATACCTCCTCAACTGTTAAAATTTGCTTTTTTATCATACCAAATTTTTGACAGTTTGTCTTTGAAACAATAAAAAACATTCCTATTTTAAAGTCTGTACAACAATAAATAGAAATGTTTTGTACGATAATTTCAACAACGATGTATGTTATTGATTCATACTTTCATCAATTTCAGCAACCATGTGAGTGAGTGCTTGAATACCACCACTTGCAGCATACCAATACTGTGCATCTAAATAAATAATTTTTTTATTTTGTGCTGCTCGTGTTTGTTGAATAATTGCATTATCTAGCGTTTGTTGTGCAGATGAATTCCCACCAACTACAGCTCCACGATCAACAACATATAAATAATCAGGGTTTTTTTCAAGCACATATTCAAAACTAATACTCTGACCATGTGTTGATGTCTCAATTGTTGGATCAACATTCGTAAATCCAAAAACATCATAAATAAATCCAAATCGTGATTTCTGACCAAAGGCGCTTAACTTTCCGTCATTCGCAAGTGTTACCAATGCTGTTGGACTTTGTTCTGCTATTTTCGCTCGAACATCTTCAATAGATGCCATAATTGTGTTGAATGTTGTTTCCACACTCTGTTTTTTATTAAAAACTTGTCCAAGTATTTGTAAATTATTTTCAACCGATTGAAAATAATCAGTATAATCAAGACCAAGATACAGTGTTGGTGCTATTTGACTCAATTGCTCATACAAATCTTTTTGACGACCACCAATCAAAATAAGATCAGGATTCAAATTAGCCACTGCTTCTAAGTCAGCCTCTTTCGCTGTTCCAACTACTGTGTATTGGGATTCACTAAAAGCAGCTAAATATTCTGGTAAATAACTTGGCACTCCTACTACTTTATCACTTAAATCAAGTGCTTGTAGCGTGTCTAATGTTGCCCAGTCAAAAACAACTATTTTTTGCGGCTCCGACAATACTGCTGTCTCACCCAACGCATGTACGTATACTTGAGAATTTGTTGATGATATTTCTTGATTATTGAAATGTGAGAATCCGTAATTCCCCAAAATAATCACTAACACTAAACTAATACTAAATATGAGGACTTTTTTCATTTCAAGTGCTCTCCTTTATTTTTTTAAGAATTACGTTTATTCATCCCAATAACTTATTCGTCATCATTACGAATTTCTTAATCCTCACTTTCATATGTTAATAATTCATTTTGTATTTGTCAACAAATATACTCAATTGATGTCCTTCAGCACTATATATGACTCATTTTCATTCCGTTGCAACCTCATCATTCATACTATATTTCCTCTCACTCTAAAAAGAAGTACGATGCCAACATGTTCCTATACAAATAAAAAAATATAGCTAACTACACTTTTTCGTATGGGGCTAGCTATACTATATTTCCATTTATCCAATAAATTCCGGATCTATCTCCAATTTCAATTTTACATTTGCTTGTTTCTGCCAATGCTTTTGTAATTCAAGTATGTGTGAATGCAACAATGGTTCTTGGCGGTACTTAAAAACTAAGTAATAATGATCCTTTTGGTCTACTTTAGGAATTAGCGCCTTTGTTGGTCCTAAAATACGTGTCTGTGCATGAGTTTTCCCATGAAAAAAACGTTTTATTTGTTCGAGCACATATTGTGCTTGAATGGCTGTATCAGCGTAGATATGTAACACAGTTAAAAAGCAATACGGTGGATAATACCCCATTTTACGCAACCGCATTTCCGACTCGTAAAATTGACGATATTGATGCTGTTTTGCACATACAATTGCATAATGATCAGGGTTGTATGTTTGGATAAATGTTTTTCCTGGTTTATGCCGACCTGCTCTACCTGCTACTTGCATCAACAGTTGAAACGTTCGTTCACTTGCACGAAAATCTGGAAAATTGAGTGCTTGATCTGCTGAAACAACACCTACAACAGTAAGATGTTCAAAATCAAGTCCTTTTGCGACCATTTGTGTCCCAATCAAAATATCTGCTTCTCGCCTTGAAAATTGATCAATAATTGCTTCATGTCCACCTTTACGACTAGTCGTATCCCGATCCATTCGAATTGTCCTCGCTTGTGGGAAGCATTTTTGTACATATTCTTCTAACTTTTGAATACCACTCCCAAATTCACGAATATATTCACTTTGACATTGTGGACAAGTCACTGGTTTTGGTAATTGAAAATCACAATAATGGCATTGTAATTGCTGCTGATGCTTATGATACGTCAATGAAATATCACAATTTGGACACATAACAGTATAGCCACACTCACGGCATTTAACGAACTGTGCGTACCCACGCCGATTAAATAATAATAATACTTGCTCTTGTTTTGCAAGCGCATCAAGAATTGCTGTTTCAAGTGCACGCGAAATCATCGTTAAGTTTCCTGAACGAAATTCCTCCCGTAAATCGATAACCTCAATCTGTGTCAACTGCTTTTCAACTGCTTTTTGTGTTAATTCGACTATACTATATCGATGTTTCATTGCTCTAGCATACGTTTCTAGTGATGGAGTAGCACTCGCTAAAATAACTTGTGCATCAACTTGTTGTGCACGATAAATAGCAACATCTCTTGCATGATACATTGGTTGATTTTGTTGCTTATAACTTGCATCATGTTCCTCATCTAAAATAATCATTCCTAGATTCGTAACTGGTGCAAATACTGCTGAACGGGTCCCTATTACAATTGGAATTTGTTGTTGCTCAATTAAACGCCATTGATCATACCGTTCACCATCCGAAAGGTGACTATGCAACACTGCCACATCTGTTTGAAAACGTGATTTAAATCGTTGAACAATTTGTGGAGTTAATGCAATTTCAGGTACGAGTACAATAGTGCTTTTCCCTTGTAATAGCATCGATTCAATCAATGACATAAACACCTCTGTTTTCCCACTACCTGTTACACCGTGAAGTAAAGTAACAGTCTGCTGTTTTTGTAAAATAGTCGTCACTGCCTGTTTTTGTTGATTATTTAATTCGTGCTTAATACAAGGGAGCACTTCATAATGTTCATACGGATTCCGCCATCGTACTTGTTCTTCCACCTGTAGTGCCCCTTTTTGGACTAATGCTTGAATCGCACTAGCACCAAACATCTGCTTTAATTCTGTCACTGACTTGGGCAATTGTACAGATTGTGTATACGCTAGTGCTTCCTTTTGTTTATGTGCTGTTTTTGATAACACGATATCTTGAACTGAAACAACCATGCTTTGCTTAGCAATATTTGCTCCTTGTTTTTTCCCTAGTCTCTTCGCAGCAGGTAACATTGTTTGAAGTGCCATATAAAAGTACACACCAGTTGTTTTTGCTAACCAGAAAGCTAATGCAATTTGTTGTTGATTCAGCACTGGATGTTCATCGAGTACTGAATCGATTTGCCGAACTTTCTTTGGATCCCATTGTGTTGTTTCACTAATACCAATCACTATTCCATGTCGTTTTTGTGGTCCAACCCGAACACTGACACGATAGCCAAGTAAATTTTGGTCACCATTATAACTATAATCATACGTTT
Organism: uncultured Bacillota bacterium; assembly: GCA_945956935.1. Taxonomy (GTDB): domain Bacteria; phylum Bacillota_I; class Bacilli_A; order Culicoidibacterales; family ZOR0006; genus ZOR0006. The sequence goes on from CAMFJD010000041.1 coordinate 7,473, forward strand.
GTTCCCCAGTTTGAATTGGCAAATCAACAATTACTTGTAAATACACTTATATCACCTCGTTTTCTTTTCCATATTGTATCACATTGACTAAGAAAAAAAGTAGACATTCATAGCCTACTTTTTTATTATGCGTTATTATTGTTATTCGTATATTCAATCGTTTCTTCGTACAATTCTTCTAACGCTTTTCCAATTTGGTTTGGCGCTTTTGACTTATAGAGAGTAAAACGTTCAGGACGTTCTTGTAATTGACGTGCTCTTGCAGCTCCTACAACACACAATTCAAATTTTGATCCAACTTCATCTAATAATACATCAATTGATGGATATAACATAAGTATCTACGCCTTTCTTCTTAAAAATCAACTGCTTCTGATAATAAATCTTCGCGAATATTTGCAGCTACACGCTCAACAGTTAAGTGCTCAGCCTCAATAATAGCCAAGATGTGATCAACTGCTGCTTGAACTTCGTTATTCGTCACAACATAATCATACTCGCTCATTAGCATCATTTCTTTCACTGCTGTTTGCAAACGTTTTAATACAACGTCTGGTGATTCAGTCCCACGTCCATTTAAACGTGATTGTAATTCATTTAAGCTCGGTGGTGCAATAAAAATAAATACTGCATCTGCCATTGCTTTTTTCACTTGGAATGCACCTTGTACTTCAATTTCTAAAACAACATCATGCCCTGCTTCAAGTTGTTTTTCAACATATGCTTTTGGTGTTCCATAGTAATTACCACAAAATTCTGCTGATTCTATAAATCCATCTTGAGCCATCATTGTCTCAAATTGTGCACGTTCAGCGAAAAAATAATCAACACCATCTACTTCGCCTTCACGTGGTGCACGTGTTGTCATTGAAACTGAATATGACAAATTTACGCCCTCGCGCTCAAATAATGATGCACGTACAGTCCCTTTTCCGACACCTGACGGTCCCGAAACGACAAATAAAATCCCTCTACGTTTCATACTCTTCTTCCTTTGACTGGTCATTTTTATGAACTTATAGTTAATAATACTTTTTTTACTAGAAAAATTCAAGGTTGTTAATCATTATTTAACTTATTTTCGCCTATGTTTTTTCAAGGTTTCACATTCATTTCGGTGATTACTCATGAAATTTGTTTTTTGCATCAAAATCGCTTTTTTTTATAATGAAAAATGCTATAATTAAACGCAAATCGAACATATGAAAGGAGTTGCTTTATGGCACTCGATGGTATTTTTTTGCAACATCTCGTCGCTGAACTTCATCCGCTACTCGTTGGTGGAAAAATAAGTAAAATTCATCAACCATCTCAGTCAGAGATTTTACTAACAATCCGTAATCAACGTCAAAATTATAAATTATTATTTTCAACACATCCGAATTTTGCGCGTTGTAATATCACAACTCAAACATTTTATCAACCGGATGAGCCACCTATGTTTTGTATGTTACTTCGACGCTTTTTAGATGGTGGTATTATTGATGATATTCAACAAGTTGGACTTGATCGTGTAATAAGATTCACAATTCGACATCACGATGAACTCGGTGATTTAACATATAAAACACTCATACTTGAAACAATGGGTCGACACAGCAACCTCATTTTACTTGATCAAAACGACACTATTATTGATTCCATTAAACGTGTGTCACCGAGTCAAAATCGTTTTCGAACAATCTTGCCAAAACAATTATATGTTGCTCCACCACTCGATACTCGTTACGATTATCGACAGATTCCTAGTGATTTATTTGCCAATCAATCTGATGAAACTTTTATTGCGCAACAGTTACAAGGCTGCTCGCGTCGATTTGCGCGCTATTTAAGTGAACAACTAGAAACTCGCACACAAGCAGAAGTCTTTCATGACTTATATACGAACGCACCTATGCCAACGGCGTTCCGTGGAGAACAAGAAGATTTTTATTGGCTTGATATTTTTGGCGGAACTAGCAAGTATTTCACAACATTAAATAGTTTGCTCGATGATTTTTTTCATGATAAAGATGAGCGGGATCGTATTAAACAACAAACACATAATTTAGCACAGTTTGTGAATCAAGAATTAGAGCGGAATCGCCGGAAACTTATCAAACTTCAAGCAACACTTGACGACAGTGAAAATGCTACTATTTATCAACAAATGGGTGATTTACTATTTGCAAATAGTTGGCTTGTTACACCACATACAACTGAAGTAACAGTAACAAACTTCTATGACGAGGCTCAACAACCACTTACCATTCCACTTAATTCATTATTATCAGTCAAACAAAATGCACAAAAATATTTCCAAAAATATACAAAGGCAAAAACAGCTCAAATTATTGTCAAAGAACAACTAGAAAAAACGCAAGCTGAAATTGAATATTTTGATACGCTCGCACAACAACTTTCACAAGCATCTACCCAAGACGCACAAGAAATTCGTTTTGAACTTGAGCAACAAGGATATGTTCGTACACGTGCTAAAAAACATCGCCGTCATATGCCAAAACCAACTTTTGAACGTTATATTTCAACTACCGGTACCGAAATTTGGGTTGGCAAGAACAACTTACAAAATGAGCACTTAACTTTTAAATCTGCTCGCCGCAACTACATTTGGATGCATGCAAAAGATTTACCTGGTAGCCATGTTGTTCTTTGTACTGAAACTCCTGATGAAGCAACAATTCGTGCTGGAGCGTATCTTGCGGCCTACTTTTCAAAAGGTCGCGAATCTTCAAGTGTTCCGATTGATTATTTACCTATTAAACAATTAAAGAAACCAAATGGTGCCAAACCAGGGTTTGTTACGTATGAACAACAAAAAACAATTTATATCGATCCTGATATCGATTTATTGCCAGATTTACAAAAATAATACTAACTTATTGGAGGATTTATTACTATGATTGAACCATTCCGCCTAGAAAATGGCTTACTTTATGTTCGTGAATGGGAGCAAAAGTTCCCACACATTGTTGCAGGATTCACAACTCGTCTCGACGGCGTATCACAATCACGTTTTACAGGGAATAATATCGCTTATCAAGTTGGTGATATTCCTGCCTATGTCCAAGCAAATCGTAAAAAAATGGGCGAAAAACTTGGATTTAATTGGGAACAGTGGGTTGTAGCGGCACAAGCACATACAAACACCGTTGCTGAAGTACATGTAACCGATCAAGGTTCAGGTACACATGATTTTGAATCTGGTATCCCAAACACAGATGGACTTTTCACCACTGCCACTGATACATTGTTAACTGCATTTTATGCAGACTGTGTGCCACTTTTATTTATTGCACCTTCGCATAACTTAATAGGTGTTGTTCATTCTGGATGGCAAGGTACTGTCAAAGAAATTACCCGTGCTTTTGTTCAAGCTTGGCTTGATAAAGGTGTGCTGGCATCTGAGATTCATGTTGCAATTGGTCCTGCTATTTCAAAAGCAAATTACCGTGTTGATTTACCCGTTATTGAGCAAGTGTTAGCTATGGAAACACCAAACACTCATTTGGCTTTTAGCGACCTTGGAACCGGTGAATTTAAACTCGATACACCATTCTTAAATGAATTGCAATTACTTGATTTAGGTGTTCCAGCTGAAAATATTTTACGTACTAGTTACTGTACTGTTGCCGATATTGATCTCTTTTACTCATATCGCAAAGAGGGTGCAACTGGTCGAATGATGGCATTTATCGCACAAAAATAAACAAAAAAAGAGCTCACGGTGCGGTGAACCCAAAAATTAGGACACTATAAAATTTTAAACAAGTAAGGATTGA
>CAMFJD010000042.1 GCA_945956935.1 uncultured Bacillota bacterium
AAGAAGGAGAAGGTGGAAGCACGTTAACCCTGAGTGTCTGACACCGGTTTTGCACATAAAAGAAATGAAAACAACAAACACGGTTATTATGGGTAAACCCAGATAACATGTGTTTTTTTTATGGTGAAATTAATCAAGATAACCAGCAGCTGTAAGTGCCTCATAGACTTGTTTTTTATGATTATGGTCAAATGTTTCTATCATAATAGTGACACCCATTTGATAGAGAGATAAATTATCACGACCACGTCCTTGACGAATATTTAAAATATTGACATGATAACTCGATAATAGTGAGAGTAGTTGTGCAAGTTCACCAGGATGATCAGTCACTGTTACTTTTAACTCACTTCGGCGACCAAGTGCCTTTAAACCACTCTGTATAACACTTTCGAAAGTATTGATATCAATATTACCACCAGACAATATAGCTCCAACCTTTTTTCCTTGAATAAGTTCAGGATAGTTTTGAATTGCAGCCACACTGGCAGCACCAGCACCTTCACACAGTAAATTGCAGTTCTCAAGTAAGCCAATCATTGCAACGGCCATTTGTTGTTCACTAACAGTGACAATAGTATCAATATATTGTCGGCATACCGAAAAAGTGTGTGTTCCAGGTGTTGCAACAGCGATGCCATCAGCAATTGTTCGTTGTACACAAATACTCTCAACACATCCATTTTCAAAAGAACGAACCATACTACTTGCATGGTCAGCTTGGACACCAATAATTTGAATATTCGGATTTAATGTTTTCAGTGCACAAGCGACACCAGCAGCAAGGCCACCGCCGCCAATAGGTAAGAAGACAACCTCTAAATCAGGCTGACTAGTATACATCTCTAATCCAATTGTACCTTGACCAGCCATAATAGCAATATCATCAAACGGATGAATAAATTCCATACCGGTTTCTATTTGTAATGATTTTGCATGTGCATACGCATCATCATAGAAATCACCCGTTAAAATAACTTCAGCACCAAGACGTTTTGTTGCCTGTATTTTGGCTAAAGGAGCTGTTTTAGGCATAACAATTTTGGCTTGTAAACCTAATTTCTTGGCACCAATAGCAACGCCTTGGGCATGATTACCAGCAGAAGAAGCAATTACGCCATGTCTACGCTCTTCATCACTTAAAGAGAGTAATTTGTTAATTGCACCGCGAATCTTAAATGAGCCGGAAAATTGGAGATTTTCAAGCTTTAAATATATATCAGTACCTAATTGCTCACTGAAGCGATTTGCATATAATAATTCTGTTTCTTTAATATAGGGTGTAATATTCTCTTTGGCTTGTGTAATATCAACAAAATGTAACATAATGTAAAAACTCCTTCAATAATAGGATACACATATAGTATACTAAAAAAAACAGGAGTAGAAAACGTTTTCTTTGGAAGGGAATATGATATAATAAAAAATAAAATGAAACAAAAAAGTGAGGAATAATGATGAAAGCAATTCAAACACCGCATGCTCCAGAAGCGATTGGCCCGTATTCACAAGCAATTTTTTCCGGAGATACATTATATATATCTGGGCAAATTCCATTTGATCCAAAAACAATGACACTTGTCAGTCAAGATATTGTTGAACAAACAAAACAGAGTCTTGAAAATGTAAAGGCAGTTGTCGAAGCGGCAGGATTAACGTTAGAAAATGTTGTTAAAGTAGGTATTTTTATTACTGATATGGATGAATTCGTGAAAATAAACGAAGTATATGCACAGTATTTTATGAATCATAAACCGGCGCGTTCAACAGTAGAAGTTTCACGATTGCCACGTGATGTGAAAATTGAAATTGAAGCAATCGCAATAAAAAAATGAGATAGAGGCAATTCATGTGCTTCTATCTCATTTTTTAGTGGCAAGCCCTATATTTAAAGTAGGAGAATGAGACTCATTCATTACAGTTGAAGAGACATCTCAATATTTGCAATTTATTCATATTTATTCCATTTTTTACTGCATATAATTATGAACAAAAAAATATCAGAACATACCATAATGAGAAATAATCCAAATTCAACTGGATATTTTAATGGATTAGAGAGACTTAGAAAGCCTAATAAAATAGTCACACCAAGTAACATTGGAAGTGCATAAATCAAACCTGCTTTGCTAAAAAAAAATAATTGATGTTCAAATTGTTTTTTATCGCGATCATACATAGAAAACAGCCCCTCGCTATAATTATATTATTGATTATAGCAACTAAGCTATTTTGTTGGAAGCTCTCTGCAGTAATTTCATGAAAAAAAATCGCAATCTTTTTTCAATATTTATATTTTCAAAAAATTCTTTAGTAAATCTCATATAGTTCTATGTTATTTATTATAGGAAGCAGAATGTATATGAACGGTAAAAAGAATTGTTTTTACTCATTTTGTTAGTCAGCTTGCTTTGTTTTTGCAAGAACAATTTCGCGGATACAAACAGACTGTGGTTGTTGGTAGGCAAAACGCACACAATCTGCAACAATTTGAGGGTCTAAACCAGATTCAATCGTTTGTTTCCATTGTGTATAGTCAGAAATAATAGTTGCATCGGTAGTATGACTGAGTAACGGTGTTTCCACAACGCCAGGAGCAATTGTTATAAAACGAACATTACTCGCTGAAACTTCTTTGCGCATCGCTTCAGTAATAGCGTGAACCGCGAATTTACTGCCACAGTACACACTATGTTGATCAAAAGTTTTGCGACCTGCAATAGAGCTAATATTAATAATAGTTCCCCTTTGAGCAGTAATCATATCATGTAATACAACATGTGTTCCAGTCAGCACACCTTTAATATTGACATCAAGCATGTGCTCCCATTCACTAAAAGATTGTGTATCACTATGACCAAGCAACATAACACCTGCACAGTTTACGAGCAAATCTGTTGGTCCATATACTTGTTCTGCTTTACGAATAGCAGTTTCAACAGCCTTTAAATCGGTTACATCGACACTCATAGCCATTGAGTTTACTAATTTCAACTCAAGCATTGGTTCTAAACGACGAGCCAATAAAAGCGTTGGATGGCCAAGGTCAGCAAATGTTTTCGCAATTGTAGCACCAATTCCAGAACTTGCTCCAGTAATAACAATTAATTTTTTCATGTTCATTCCTCCAATAATCGTGTACGATAGAATTACAAAATTAATTTTACAGGCATATCAATGAAAAACAAGTATGCACTTATCGTTCCATTAGTGAAAAAAAGGTAACTATAAGCAAGATGAAGAAAGGTGAAATACATGAAAAAACTCGTTGTTACATGTGAATTAGAAATCACATTACAAGTTATTGGTGGAAAGTGGAAACCACTTATTTTGTATTATTTAATTGAAGAAGGAACGAAAAGGTTCGGTGAAATTGTCGCGTATATTGCACATGCATCTCCAAAAACAATTACGAACCAATTGCGTGAACTCGAACGTGATGGTATCATTCAACGAAAAATTTACCCTGAAGTACCACCGCGAGTTGAATATACAATTACGGAAAAAGGTATGTCACTGTATCCTATTTTACAACAAATGTGTGATTGGGGAGCAGAAAATGTCAGTGAATCATATGATATTTTACATCCTCAATGCTATGAAACGTGCACAAAATGAGTTGTGTATGAGCACGACATGTAAAAAAAATAGTGTGGTGTAGTATGATTGTAATGAGCTATGAATAAATAATGAGTACATGAAAAAGGAGAGGATTTACTTGGAAATAAGACAAGAATTTACATGTCCACTTGAATATATTCATGATATTATGAAAGGAAAATGGAAAGCAATTATTATTTGGCGCTTGCGACTTGGACCAACAACGCCGTCCATGCTTTTACGCGATATCAATGGTATTACTGAAAAAATGCTTTATCAACACATCAACGATTTAGTAAAACATGGCTTTGTGACAAAAACAGTGAAAGAAACATATCCTTTGAAAACGGAATACGAATTAACAACGGATGGATGGGAAATGCTAGAAGCACTCAAAATATTTCAAGTGTTAGGTCAGAAACGTTTGCAAGATACTCACTAAAAAGTAAGTAATTTTCAATTTTTTCTTTTTGATTTACAATGAAATCAGAAAGGGAGGAAATATTATGAAAAGTACAACAATTGGGGGAATTATTTTAGGTATACTGGCCATTGTCGTTATTGCAATTGGATATTTTAGTGTGGCAGCGCCGCAAGAAGGAGTTATGAGTATGAAAGTAACAAGTACAGGAATTCAAAATGGGATTATTGGAGACAAATATGGAAAACGTGGTGATGTGAATGAATTTGGTATGCCAGTTGTTTCATTACCATTAAGCTTTGAAAATTATCCTGAAGGAACAAAAAGCTTTGCAGTCTTTATCGAAGATAAAGATGCTATTCCAGTAAGTGGTGGGTTTTCATGGATTCATTGGACAGTCGCTAATGTGACGGTAGAAGGATTAGAAGAGGATGCAGCGAGAACAAATGAAACAATTGTTCAAGGAGTAAATAGTTGGTTAAGTATGCAAGGCGGATCACAACCAGCTGAGGCAGTTGCAACATATGGAGGAATGGCACCACCAAATGCTGATCATGTGTATGATATTCATGTGTATGCCTTAGATACGATGTTAGATTTAGATACAGGCTTTTATCCAAATGAATTATTCCATGCAATGAAAGGGCATATTTTAGCTGAAACAACAATACAAGGAACATATCGTCAATAATGAGTATTTTCGAAGTTATTATGCTCACATGTTTTGGTGCAGCATGGCCATTTTCAATTTATCGTTCATATCATTCACAATCTACGAATGGAAAAAGTATAGTCTTTTTACTCGTATTGATTGTTGGATATATTGCAGGAATTATCCATAAACTCATGTTTAGTTTTGACTATGTCATCTATTTATATGTAATCAATGCGATACTTGTATCTATTGATGCAGGTCTGTGGATACGCAATGCAAAGCTTGAAAAAATACAACAGAAATAATCGAAAAAAATGGTACCACTGAAACGTGTGATACCATTTTTTTGTTGATACATAATAGATATAAATAAAAAAGGATTGAATGAAACATTCAATCCTTAGAAATCGAACAATATATAGGAATATTATTAGTTAGTATATGCTTGTAACATCCATAATGTTTTTTCATATTTAGAAATAAGCCCACTAATTAAATCTTGTGTTCCTAAGTCATTAGCTGCTTCAGCAAGTGCTAAAACTGCTTTAGCTTGTTCCAATAAAATTGTATAATCCGCTAGTGCAATTTCAATTGCAGCTAATGCTTTGATATCTTGACTACTAATCTCTGTAATGCTAGCAACTGCCAAATATGATTGTAGTGAAGCAAGTGGTTTATGACCAATTGTTAAAATACGTTCAGCAACTTCATCAAGGTCGAGTGTAATATCTGTGTAGAGTTCTTCTAATTTTACGTGAATTTCAAAAAATCCGATACCAGTGACATTCCAGTGTAAGTTGTGCAACTTTACATACATCACATTTAAGTTTGCTAAAAAATTGTTCATTTCAGTTGCTACCGCAGTTGATTCTTTTTCTAATTGTTTTACATTCATTTTTTTATCCTCCATGTTGTTTGAATTATGTCATATTGACAATTATACTTGATAACTTTGTATAATGCAAGCAAAATGCTTGAAAGTATTAGCGCATTAATTTTCCAAGCTGCATATTAGTATTAAATGTTGTTGAACCGACTAAAAAGAGAATATCATCAAATTGTTCACTCATGATATAATCACGAAGCGATTGATTGAAAAAACGTAAATCAATGAGTGTAATGGAAGCATAGTGTTCTGCTAGTAGCGGTGCAATGACATGTGAATAACTGTCTTTGATTAATAAGAGTGTCTGATCAGAATCAATAGAGTCATTGGTAATACGAGCAAAACTTGGTGTGCCATTCAAAAAATACCCGTATTGGTCATGAAGCGATAAATAATTTTCACTGTATAATGGTTCGATTGCATAATTATTTAAATTTATGTATGTGAGTTGAGACGGTGAAAAAGCGGCAGTAATCGTATCTGGTCCATAAAATGGTATACTTGCTTTAGAAAAATATGAACCATAAAAATCATAACTAACATCTTGCCAGGTCCAAAATTCATGTGCTAATGATGAAAAGCCAAGTGTATTCACAATTTGCTCATAACCATAGAAAGCCCCAAGCTGTGTCCAGTGATGATCAGTAGTAAAAAAGATACTCTTATCGTATTGTGCATGTGCTTGAAGTGACGGAATAACATCAATTGTTTCAATAGGTGCGAGTTGAATGTAGGCATCACTAATAGCAGTTTGCTGTTGTGTTACGTCATTTGTGAATACAGGGAGTGCTTGAGGATAAATAAGGCTACTTGTTGGAATGAGCGAAATGCTAAATTCAGTCTGTGGTAAAGTAACTGTTAGCCAATTATTGAATTCAAGTAAGTGATCAATATTTTCATTCCATTGAGTAGTGTCAATTGTGAGTCGTTCAAATAAACGCAGATCATTACCAAAGTATACCCCATTATTTTCAGCTTTACCGAGTATAAATTCACCCATTCCTTTTACTTGTAACCAATTTTTACGGAAAGGAAATTGATCAGTGACATATTTTTCAAACTTCTTTGTGTATTGACCTGCAAAGAGATCGTCGAGTGAAAATGATGGCAACTGCTGCAAGTACCGGTTTTCATATGCGAAGAAACGTTGATCGTCAAATAAAAGAAAGGCTAGACTTAACGTGAAAATAAGTGATAATAAATAGATTGTGTGCCGCTTTGCTTTTGATTCATTCATATCAAAAACGTCCTCCTAAAAGCGAAAATAAAGAAATGGATTAAATGAAGCATCAACAAGGTATGCAGTTGCTAAGAGAAATAAACAGATTAAGATTGGAAGTGGGAGTGGAATTTTTTTGCGCAATGGTGTAGCTAGTAAACATCCGATCACGAGTAAAAGACCAAAATGAGTGAAATAATACAGTGTAGTTGTGTTGAGAATTGTTGTAGCAAAAGGATTGAGTAACCAATAGCTGTATTGTCCCATAAGTGACATATCTTCAAAATAAAATAGTACCCAACCAAAGGCTAGTAAAATGAGTGTGTAGGAATGGCGAACAATTCGTGGTTGTTGTACGAGCCAATTGCCGATAAAGAAACGTTCACATATGATAATTGTGCCAAAATAAAGACCCCACAAAATGAAATTCCAATTAGCACCATGCCATAAACCAGTCAAAAACCAAACAATTGCTAAATTACGGAGTGTTTGAGCGGTTGTTCCACGATTTCCACCAAGTGGAATGTAAACATATGATTTGAACCAAGCACCAAGCGAAATGTGCCAACGACGCCAAAATTCACTAATGCTTTGTGAAATGTAAGGAAAATTGAAATTTTCTAAAAATTCAAAACCAAACATTTTCCCAAGTCCAATCGCCATATCAGAATAACCACTAAAATCAAAGTAAATTTGCAAGCCAAAGGCGATAATTCCAAACCAAGCAGTGAGCCAACTCATAGATGGAGTGTCTAATGTGGAAATTTCAGCCCATAATGCACCAACTTGATTGGCAATGAGTACTTTTTTACTCAGTCCAATGATAAAGCGTATAAGTCCATCATGTAATTGCATCCAATTTATTTGACGGTTATTTAGCTGAGTTTCAATATCAGCATAACGAACAATTGGCCCGGCAACAAGTTGGGGAAATAAGGTAATGTATGTACCGAGTTTTAAAATATTCCGTTGAGGTGCGACGACACCCTTGGCGACATCGAGCGTATAAGAAAGTGTCTGAAATGTATAAAATGAAATTCCAATTGGCAAAGCAAGGCTTGGAATGCTCATGTTAGTTTGGAACAAAGAATCAACTGTCGTTGTAATAAAACCGGCGTATTTAAAAAATCCAAGCAATCCCAGATTGACAATGAGTGAAAGAAGAACAAATCCTTGTTTCGCTCGTTTTTGATTATTAAAGCGATACACAAGTAAGGCAACGGTATAGTCAAAAAGTGTTGAAAAAAGCATTAGAACAATATATATCGGCTCGCCCCAAGCATAGAAAAGTAAGCTAGCAAGAAAAAGAACGATATTACGAAAGCGAGCAGGTGTTAGAAAATAAACAATCAGAACAATTGGTAAAAAGATATACAGGAAGGTTAGACTGCTGAAAACCATCGATGTGAAAAAACACGACTACTAGTCGTGTTTAGCCCCTTTTTATTTTGTTGCGGCATTGAATGCTTTAACAACATCATCATTGCTGAAAGTTGAATATAAAACAAAATTGCCATTTTTAACGATTTGGTTATTTTCTACTTTTTCTAACTGTTCTGGTAAATAGTATTGCCATGTTTGCAATTGTGCATCTTTGACACCATCAAAAGCTTCCACAATTGCATCCACACCAGCAGCATCAGTTGCTTCAGCAATAATAATTAAATCTCCATTTGTATTCATTAATGGCATATACATTGTTCCATTGACAAAATCTTCTGCTTGAATTGTTGGATATAATCCACTTAAATCTTCAGTTGTTAAATCATAAGTTGTAAATCCCATAATGTTTCCATCAGTGTCTTCTGCAGGTGTCACACCTTCAGACTCTAAAAATGTCACGATTGCATCCTTTACAGCGGTATTCACTGATGTAAAATCAGCATTTCCTGAACCGCTATCAGTTGAGCTTCCCCCGCAAGCAACTAAGCCAACAGCAAGTAATGCACAGGCACACAATGTAAATAATTTTTTCATAAAAGATTCCTCCATAATTTTTATACCTAATTAAATTATAAGTAAATCATAGAAAAAAGCAAATGTTTCAGCGACAAAATGCAGAAAAATTGGAAAAATATAGATAGATATTTGCATAAATGCATGAAATCTGATACATTCAATGAGTACATGAATATTTATTATTAGAGGTGTAGAACAAAATGGAAAACTTCCTAGATTTTGAATTAAACGTATTACAAACTGGTGATGTTATTGAAGCAACTGTTGTTGCAGTAGAAAATACAGTAGCCTATTTAGATGTAAATTTTGTAACTGAAGCAACTTTAACAGCGGCAGATTATTCATTAGTTGCTCCAGCAAGCTTACATGATGTATTAGCAGTAGGTGATAAAATTGAAGTGAAAGTTGTGTATGTAAAAGATGAAGAAGTACGTGTATCACGTCGTGATTTTGAGCGTCAAGCACAGTTAGATGCACTAGCAACTTTAGCTGAAAATGAAACAGCATTTGATATTACAATTACACGCGCAATTAAAGGTGGGGTTGTTGGAACTGTAAATTCAAGTGAAGTATTTGTACCAGCATCGCAAGTAAGTTTAGCACGTATTGAAGACTTATCAACACTTGTAGGACAAACATTCAAAGCGGTATTTATCGAATTTGATCCAAAGAAAAAGAAAATGGTTGCATCAATCCGTAAACCATTAGCGATTGCACGTACAGAAGCGAAAAAAGCAGCATTTGAATTAATTCAATTAGGTGAAACAGTTGAAGCAACAGTAACTGAGTTCGTAAATGGAAAAGGTGTTCGCGTGATGGTTGGATCTGTTGAAGGATGGTTACCAATCAGTGAAATCGCGCATACGCGCACAACAAATGTGGAAACAGTATTTACATTAGGACAAGTTATTACAGTAAAAGTAACAGAGTTAGATGTAAAGCGCTTCCAAATAACAGTATCGGCAAAAGCATTAGTTGAGTCTCCATGGAGTGTAGCAATGAAAACATTCAAAGTTGGTGATGTAGTTGAAGGAACTGTTGCACGCATGACAGACTTCGGTGCATTTGTTACATTAATGGAAGGTGTTGATGGATTAATCCATACATCAGAAGCATCATATGACAAACGTCAAACAATCTTTGATTTAGTCGAAGTAGGACAAAATGTTCAAGTGAAAGTAATCCGCATTGATGAAAAGAAAAAGCAAATTGCTTTATCGATTAAGCAATTAGAGCAAAATCCATGGGAAGTCGCGCTAGACACATTAACACGTGGGCAAATCGTAACGGGGAAAGTACACACGTTACAAGAGAAAATGGCATTCATCACAGTAGCTCCACATGTTGATGGTGTATTATTTGATCGTGAATTAACAGAAAAACATGTAAACCAAATGAGCGACTATTTAAGCGAAGGTCAAGAAATTGAAGTTATGATTAAAGACATTAATAAAGACCGTAAACGTATCGTATTAAGTGTCATTCAAATTGCATTAGATGCAGAAAAAGCAGCATTTGATGCATACAAAACACAAGCAGCGAAAGAGCAGGAAGCAGCAACAACAGCTAACCCATTCACAGCAGCTCTAGCAGGATTAAAAAAATAATAAGCGTTTGAGCACGGTGAAAAAACCAAGGACGAGCAGTTTTCATCAGTGTGGT
>CAMFJD010000043.1 GCA_945956935.1 uncultured Bacillota bacterium
GTGGACAAGTGGTAAAAATTGAAGTTTCTGTGAGCAACAAAAAACTGAAATTTTGAGCTTGTCGAAGAAGGAGAAGGTGGAAGCACGTTAAAAAGCATAAGTGTCTGACATCGGTTTTGCACGACTAAGAAATAGAGGCAAAAACAGGAGTCCAGAAATAAGCAGAGAAATCTGTCAGAAACTCATTTGGAAAGTTTGAACAGATTTCGGCTTATTTCAAACTCCTGTAGGTGGAAGCACGTTAAAAAGCCTGAGTGTCTGACACCGGTGTTTCAAACGAAGAAGAAAGTTGGTAGCAAGACGCCATAACAAAAAAGCTGTATTCGTAAAATGAATACAGCTTTTTTGTTATACTATTTGAAATTTCGGATTTGCGATGGGACGATTGGTTGATGAAAATCACCATTAGCACGACTGGCACTCCCAATATGAATTGCCTGTAAAGTAGGGAAATCATTGAGATGTTGAAGCAGTGTCTGATTGACACCACCACCGAGCAAAATAGTCATATCATTAGCCTGGAAAGCTAATTCTTGTAAATGGTGTAAATTTTCAGCAATTGGATGGATAAGTCCACCACTTGTTAAAATCGTATCAATTGGGTATCGCTTCAAGATATTAAGTGCCGCTAGTTGCTGAGTAGGGGTAAGCACATCAAAGGCACGGTGAAATGTTAGTTTCTTACCATTTATTACTTTTGTCACTTCGTCAAGTAAATAAGTATCAATCATACCATCAGGAGTTAAACCACCAATCACAAATCCTTCAATTGGTAAATGATGGATAGATTGAATCCATTCGCACATGTGAGCTACTTCTAGAGTACTGTAAACAAAAGAGTCATTATGGAAACGTACCATCACTCGAATGGGAATTGAAATTTGTTCACAAATCGTACGAATGACCTCCTCATTCGGCGATAGTCCATCTTTTTCCATAGCACTTACAAGTTCAACACGATCTGCACCGCCGCTTGCTGCTAATACATAATCATCCACAGATGTTGCAATTACTTCAATAAACATATTATCTACCTATCTTTCTTCAATTGGAATAGCTTTATTATAGTTTACATATTCAAAAAAAGCATGGGAAAAGGAGTTATTTTCATACAATGATTGTTAGTTACTGAGGGGAAGCTTATGGAACGTAAAAACAATTAAAGTAAGCTATTCGCTAAAATAAAAGTGCATTGTTCGCTTGTTTAATATTTTTATGTAGACTATCCTTCAAATTGCTTCATCCGTAATTGTAACTATAAAGGTCAAGTGAAATAAAATTGCTTAGAAAAACAATGTGTTAACAAGATCATACTACTAGAAGTAAGAAGCAGTATTCATAATATTTTAAAGATAAGTACAAGAAGAAATGATAGTATGAAATAAAAAAGATACGAAGAAAGTGGATGAACATATGGGGAATAGAAAAAAATATATCATTATAGGACTTGTTAGTATGATGGTAATCGTTGTAGTTATTTGGGGGATGGATATTGTTGATAAAAATAAACGAACGTATTCTTTACAAGGAACATATAGGAGCAGTGAATTGATTGGATCATATACAATTGAATTGAGTGTTGATACTGATCGTGAGAAGTTTGATGTGTACGTGAATCAACATCGTGTGGATCAGGGAACATATGAACAAACAGCAACAAAACAATATGTATTTGATGGAATGTATTATGATTTCGTGTTGAAATTAGAAAAAGGAAATACGTTCCAATTTCAACATGAGGCATTTCAGAATGGAGAACCATTTCACATGAAAAATGTGTCAATTATTAAGATTGATTATGACACATTATTAGGTAATGAAGAGGTATACGAGAATCTGTATCGTTTGGAAACGTAGTATGTCTAGACATAAGAAATATGAAATAAATAAAAGGGGTAGTATCACACTCAAGTGGTACTGCCCCTTTCTATACATAAATTACCAAGTTTTCTTTTTTTGTGAGCGGTCATTACGGCCGCGAGAGTCATTACGATCATTTGAGCGGAACGAACTGCGGCTGTCACGTTGACCATTGCGATCATCACGGCGGAAATCATTGCGGTCATTACGGCCGCGAGAGTCATTACGATCATTTGAGCGGAACGAACTACGGCTGTCACGTTGACTATTGCGATCATCACGGCGGAAATCATTGCGGTCATTACGGCCGCGAGAATCATAGCGATTTGATTGCGTAGTATCACGAGAACCAAAGTGACGAGAGTCATTACGATCATTTGAACGGAACGAACTGCGGCTGTCACGTTGACTATTGCGATCATCACGGCGGAAATCATTGCGGTCATTACGGCCGCGAGAATCATAGCGATTTGATTGCGTAGTATCACGAGAACCAAAGTGACGAGAGTCATTACGATCATTTGAACGGAACGAACTGCGGCTGTCACGTTGATCATTACGATTATTAGGACGTGGATAGTGTCCTTTTTCTTTATGCTTTGATTCTAATTCATCTTCGAAAATGCGAATTGGACGATTTTCACGTTCAGCATTTTGTTTAGCACGTTTTGCTTCGCGCTCCGATTGGCGTTCAGCTGCAATTTTTGCTTCTTTTTTCAAACGAGCACGGTCAACATCTACAAGATTTCCTTCACGTACTTCTTTTTGTTGTAAACGAATATCAAATGCACGATCATATTTTTTTAAGAAACTTGCTTCATTTTCAGCGACAATTGAGATACACGTCCCATGTGCATGCCCACGTGCACTACGGCCAGCACGATGTAAATATTCGCTTGCTTGTAGTGGCATATCAAGATTGAAAACATGTGTAATACCTTGAATATCAAGTCCACGGGCTGATAAATCAGAAGAAATTAACACCTGTACATCACCAGAGCGAAAAGCATCGAGGGCTCCTTTACGTTCTTCTTTTTCAAGTGTTCCATAAATACTTGCTGTTTTGAAGTGGTGGTAGTTTAACTTTTCAGTAATATCATCAACACTGTCACCCATATTAATGAAAATAAGCGCTTTTTTTGGATTTGTAGCTGCTAATAATTTACGTAACATTGCAAACTTATCACGACGATCACATGTAACGAAAAAATGTTCAATGTTTGGGTTAACTGCTGAACGGATATTTCCTTGTTGGAAAACCGTAGGTTGTTGTAATAAATTTTGCGCAATTGCCATCGTTTTTTCACCAATTGTAGCAGAGAAAACAAGTACTTGTCGGCTTTTAAGCGTAGATTTAATAATTGCTTGAATCGTCTGTGCATTCGTATTTTCGAGCAAGTTATCCGCTTCATCTAAAATAATTGTTTGTAATGAATGTGCAGTTACTTTTTTCTTTTTCAATAAATCATGGACGCGACCAGGTGTTCCAACAAGAATCTGTGGCTTTTGCAATTTTAAGCGTTCAATTTGTTTGTTGACATTTGCGTCACCAATTAATGGGACACTGCGTAACGCAATTCCACTGTTTTCAGCAAGGAGCTGTATTTGTTGGTGAATCTGCATGACGAGTTCATGCGTCGGAGCTAAAATTAGTGCCTGTTGGGCTTTACTTGTTACATCTAATCGCATGAATAATGGAAGAACGAAAGCGAGCGTTTTCCCACTTCCGGTATGTGCTTGTGCAATCACATCATTTCCCGCTAAAATAGCTTGTGCAGTTTGTGATTGAACCCAAGTTGGTGCAGTAATTGTTTGCTTTTCTAAAGCAGTAATAAGTGCGTCACTATATCCTAAGTCATTAAATAATTGTGTTTGTTCCATCTGTTAATCCTACTTTCAATTTTGCAGTCTCTATTCACTATGATACACTTTTTTTATGTAAATGAATAGAAAAAATAGCAAAACAAGGACAATATAGTATTAAATAATCTTATTGAAACTATATATGCACACGTTTAAGCATACAAGCTCTGGTGATATTTAATTATGCTTTAATATGTTATTGGGAAAAATGAGAACTCTATCATAGGCATACATGAGCGGTAGCGTATTTATCGAATGGATGCAAAAATACATATTTTTTGACAACTCCCTAGATATAGAACGAAATTTTTTAAAAATATTAAGCACTTTTTTGTGTTTTTCAATATGACGTATCGTATGAAAAATGTTAGAATCAAACATAAAGGAAGTAAACAGGAGAGCAATATCCGAAAAACATGAGGTGTGGAAAGTGTCAGAAATCATATACTTAGGAAAACAGAGTGGCTACATTTGTGGTGATAAAACAACGAACGAACCGAATATTGGTATCGTATTTGACGATACACAGACGATTTTAATTGATGCAGGAAGCAGTGTGCGTCATTTTCAACGTGTGTATACAACAATTGAACAAGCAAAATTACAACCACCGAGTACAATTATTTTAACTCATTATCACTGGGACCATGTTTTTGCAGCAACATATTATGAAGCAGTACTATATGCACAAAATTTAACAGCAGCAAAGATTGAAATGATGCATACATGGCATTTTGATGATGAATCGTTAGCGAAATTAGAAGCGAGTGGGCATTTCTCATCGTGGAGTGCACAAATGATTAAAGAACATGTGCCAGGTCGTGAACATTTATCTGTCAAACAAGCAGATATTGTATTTAATGATAGTTGCGAATTTACATTTGGTGAATCTGATGAAATCCAAGCGATTCATGTAGGCGGAAGCCATACGAATGATAGTACGATTGTGTATGTACCAAGCGATAAAGTGCTGTACTTAGGTGATAGTTTATATAGCAGTCGTGGAGCCTATGATCGCCAAGCGTTGTGGGAAGTCATTGAAAAAATAAAGCAACTTGATGTTGAACATGCATTACTTTCACATCGTGAACCATTTAATAAAAGCGAATTTCAAGCATATTTGGCATCCTTTGCACAATTACATGAATTAGTTGGAAGTCAAGAAACACATTATGCGGTGCATAAAACATTTCAACAACAGTATAAACGTAAACCAACACCAGATGAGTTTTACATTTTACGAGGGTTGGTAAATGGAAATATTCAGCAGCGTCGTGAATAATGACTAAAGAGGGAGCGAACAGAATCGATGGCATTATATATTGAACAGAAAAAACACTTATCTAAATGGCAACAACAACTTTTAAATATATTTGCATTAAACACCATCTACAGTTTTTTTCTCCTATTATTTGGTACATATTTTTCAAGTCAATTAATTCAAGCGCAAGAGTATGTTATTTTAGTCATTTTTATTTTAGAATATATTTTTCGAATCGTATTGTCACAACGGAAGTTTCGTTACATATGTTCTGTCTATGGTGTGATTGATTTATTAGCCTGTTTTCCATTAATTGCACCAATATTTCAAACACTGCATTTTTTAAATCTTTTTCAAGGATTACAAGTCATTGCGAGTTTACGCGTGTTGAAATTTATACGCTTAATCCAAGCAGTCAAAACGAATAATGCACATGTGAACAAAAATAATCGTTTAATTGTTGAAGCGATTAAAGCTGAACAAGAATTATTATTACAAATTGCCGGAATTATTATCAGTCTAGCAATTACAGGAGCATTAATTGTTTATGCATTAGAGAGTCCAGTCCAACCAGAGCAGTTTTCCAACATTTTTGATGCTTTTTGGTGGGCCTTCATCACTTTTACTACAGTAGGATATGGCGACATCTATCCGATTACTATGTTAGGACGGATTGTTGCAATGGGGTTATCAGTACTTGGAATTGCGATGTTTGCAATTCCAACGACAGTCATTAGTTCATCTTTGATCAACCGTTTCAATAATAAACATGAGCATACACCAAAGCATCAAACATTCACAGAACAGCTCACTGAGCTTGAGCAATTGAAGTGTACAGCTACAATTACAACGCAAGAGTATGAAATGCTACGCCAACGTTTGATTGATTCATATGGCAAAACAGAGAGTAAGTGAAAATGAATGTATAACAATTTTTCATTTAAGCGGTAAACATTTTAAATATCAGTAGAGCGAATGAATGGATCGCCTACTGGTATTTTTATTTTTGTTTGTAAAGTGATGAAGATGCGTCAGTAGTAGCGGTTAAGTGATTGGTTTTGATTGAAAATGAAGGAAAATGAAAGAAAGTGCTTGCAAGTGAAGGTGTAATCGTTTACAATGAAGTCGAAAGCGAGGATGAAACGATGATTGCGAAACAACGACACCAACATATTTTAGATTTAGTAGCAGCACAAGCATTTGTATCCATTCAAGAAATGACAACAATTACCGATAGTTCAGAAGCGACGATTCGTCGGGATTTATTAAAACTTGAAGCAGAAGGATTACTTGAACGTGTGCATGGTGGTGCCATGAAAAAAAATCAATCATTAAGCGAAGCTAGTATGCAAACAAAGAAACAGCAAGCATGTACACAAAAACAGCTTGTTGCAGCGTATGTTGCGAAACAGTATGTGCAAGCAGGGCAAGTTGTGTATTTAGATGCTGGGACAGCAACACAACAACTTATTCCATACTTAGCAAACAAAAACATTAGTGTCGTAACCAATGGAATTCATCATATTCCAAAGTTGTTAGAGCATGGGATTCAAACAACTTTACTTGGTGGGCAAATTAAACCTTTGACACAAGCTGTGATCGGAACTCAAGCACTTTATCAACTTTCGCATTATGCGTTTGATTGTTGCTTTTTAGGTGTGAATAGTATCGATGAGCAATTTGGTTGTTCAACACCAGATGAAGCCGAAGCAGCACTCAAGCAGTTGGTTATTCGTCAATCAGCGCAAGCCATCGTTTTAGCAGATGCGAGCAAATTTCATCAACGATCATTTGTCCGTTTTGCACGCTTTGAGGAAGTGAAAATCATTACGGATAGTTGTCCACAAGTATACCGGCAGTATCCAGAATCAATTGAGGAGGTTTCACAATGATTTATACATGTACATTTAACCCAGCCATCGATTTAGTTTTACCAGTACCTACATTAACCTTAGGTGATTTAAACCGTGTGAGTAATGAAGCATTTGTACCGGGTGGAAAAGGTATCAACATGTCAGTTATTTTACGTCGTCTTGGGCATGATAACGTAGCAACGGGGTTTTTAGGCGGATTTACAGGTGAATATATTAAAACAGCCCTTCAAGCCGAAGACATTACGCCACGATTTGTCACTGTTGATGGAATTACACGCATGAATGTGAAGTTGAAAGGTGATGTGGAAACAGAAATTAACGCAAGTGGACCAATAGTTGATGTCCATGCGTTCAATGAGTTAATGGCGTATTTTGAGTCAGTATTACAAACCGATGATACAGTATTTTTAGCAGGAACAGCAGCACCAGGGATGAATGCTGATGCATATACAGCAATTGCGAAATTATGTGCTGAAAAATCAGTGAAACTTGTGCTTGATACGACAAAAGATTATTTAACAGCGTGTTTACCATACGGACCATTTATTATTAAGCCAAATCACCATGAACTTGGTGAATTATTCGATGTCACAATCGATAATCAAGCGAGCTTGATCCATTATGCTAAAGAGTTACAAAAACGCGGAGCAAAAAATGTGCTTATATCTCAAGGTGGTGATGGTGCAACATTAATCACTGAAACAGGTGACGTATATCGTTCGAATATTCCAAAAGGAACACTAGTCAATTCAGTTGGCGCAGGTGATTCGATGTTAGCCGGATTCATGGCAACATATTTACAAACACAAGATTATGCGAAAGCATTACAAGTAGGAGCAGCGACAGGAAGTGCAACAGCATATCAAGTAGGTCTTGCAACAGCACAAGATGTCACAACGCTAGTACATGAAATTACAGTGGAAAAACAGGAGGATTAGTTATATGCAATTATTTGAATTATTTGATCAAAAACTCATCATTTTAGATATCCCAACTACGACAAAAGATGAAACAATCGCATATTTAGCAAATGCATTAGGTGATGCAGGACGTGTGAGTGATGTACAGACATACATTGATGCGCTGCATGAACGAGAAGCATTATCATCAACAGGAATTGGTGAAGGAATTGCCATTCCACATGCGAAAAGTAGTGCCGTAAAAGAAGCAACAATTGTCTTTGGACGTAAACTTTCTGGAATGGATTGGCAATCACTTGATGGAGCACCCGCACAATTATTTTTCATGATTGCGGCTCCCGAAGGTGCAGATAATACACATTTACAAGCATTAGCACAATTATCAAAAGTTTTATTGCAGCCAACAGCGAAAGCAGCGTTACTTGGAGCAACTGATTCAGCAACAATCATTGATGTGTTTAAGCGCTTTGGTGAGCAACCAACAAAATCAGTAGAAACAATACCAACAACTGCAGTAGTGTCAGGACCAGAAATCTTAGCCGTAACAGCCTGTCCAACAGGAATTGCGCATACATTTATGGCGGAAGAAAAATTAAAGCAAGCAGCACAAAAAGCTGGTGTGAGTATTAAAGTTGAAACAAATGGTCAAGCTGGAATTGAAAATGCGTTAACAGCAGCAGAAATTGCGAATGCAAAAACAATTATCGTAGCAGCTGATAAAAAAGTTGAAACAAATCGCTTTGATGGAAAACATGTGATTACTGTGCCCGTAGCAGATGGAATTTATAAAGCAGATGAATTAATTGAAAAAGCTTCAAAGCAAGAAGCGAAAATTTTTAAAGCTGAACATTCATCGTCAGACGAAGCAGCATCGACAGCTGATGAAACAATTGGACGCAAGTTTTACAAACATCTAATGAACGGCGTTAGCAATATGCTGCCCTTTGTTATTGCAGGTGGTATTTTAATTGCCATTTCATTTATGTTTGGTATTCATTCAGCTGATCCAATGAGTGCTGAATATAATACCTTTGCGGCTGCCTTAAAACAAATTGGTGATCTCAGCTTTGGTGTAATTGTTCCAATTTTAGCCGGATTTATTGGGATGAGTATTGCTGATCGCCCAGGACTCGTTGTTGGATTCGTCGGTGGATTACTCGCAAACGTTGGTGGAGCTGGATTTTTAGGTGGTTTATTAGCCGGATTTTTAGCAGGTGGAATTATCATTGCATTACGTAAAGGATTGTCATGGTTACCAAAACCATTTGAAGGATTGAAAGCAATTTTCTTATTCCCAGTGCTTGGTGCAGTCATTATGGGTCTCATTATGATTTTCTTAGTAAACGAACCAGTTGCATTTTTAAATGAAAGCTTACAATCATTTGTTGCTTCAATGAGTGGTGGAAATAAAGTACTCCTTGGTTTATTACTCGGTGGAATGATGGCAATTGACATGGGTGGCCCAATTAATAAAGCTGCTTATGTTACTGGTGCAGCTTTATTAGCATCAGGAAGCGAAGCAGGACAAGAAGTTATGGCCGCTGTTATGGCTGGAGGAATGGTTCCACCATTAGCAATTGCTGTTTCAGTTACAGTTTTTCCAAAACTTTGGAGTCAACGTGATCGTGAAGCTGGATATCTAAATTATGTAATGGGAGCATCATTTATTACTGAGGGAGCAATTCCATTTGCAGCCTCAAACCCATTGCGTGTAATACCAGCGTTAGCAATAGGAGCAGCAACAACAGGTGCTTTATCAATGTTCTTTGGAGCAGCATCGCCAGCACCACACGGAGGAATATTCGTCTTCCCAGTTATGACAAATGTCGGTGGTTACATCATCGCAATCGTAGCAGGAACATTGGTTGGAGCTATCATCCTATCAGCTCTTATGAAAAAACAACAGAACGCTGCCGGTGGTGCTAGAACAAAGTAAGCAAAGTAGCATCGGATTGGTGTGAAA
>CAMFJD010000044.1 GCA_945956935.1 uncultured Bacillota bacterium
CAATCCTTACTTGTTTAAAATTTTATACTGTCCAAATTATTGGGTTCACCACAAACATCGTAATCACACGATGTTTTTTATTTATTTTTGCTTTGCATAAAGCTTTTGATAATTTTCATAGCTTTTCGCAATTTTTTGATGAAGTTCAGCTACAATTTCAGGAGGATGATGGACGATAATTTCCGGTCCAAACGATAATAAATCTTCGATGATACTGTGTTGCCGTGAACTACTGTAGTAGGTATGTAATTTGAACCCGTCTATTTGTCCATCAATCCAAGGAATTGCTTGTGCACGAATAATACCACGTGCAGTAAGTGTAGCGATAAGTGGCTCTTTTGAATCGGGAGAATCATAATTTTCACGCCATTCACGTAAACTTGAATGTTTTTTAGAATCAATATCGAGAATGGCTACAATGTGAATGCGATCGACACGAAATAGTCGCTCTTGTTGCCGTCTGCGGCAAAAAGCAGGACAGTACCAAATACCATCGAGTAGATAGATACCAATAGGGGTAATAATTCGTTCGCATAATTGACTTGCAGAACGATATTGCACTCGAAGCATACGGTTTTCCACTGCAGCACGTTGGAGGCGTAAAAGTTCTGGAACTGGGAAAACACGTTTTGATACAGAAAGTTCAGTAACTTCACTTAAGCGATCAAATAAATATTGTTTGTTTTTTGGAAGTTCATTTCGGAGTCGACGAATACTTTGTTCGGTTTGAAATTCGAAAGGAAGTGCATCAATATTTTTGAGCATACCTGTTGTAAAAAGGAGAGCTATAAGTTCGTCGTTGGACATCATTTTTGGTAATTTACCATGTGCTTTGACTCGAAAACCACCACCACGTCCAGGTGAAGATTCAATTTCAATTCCAGCATCAATTAATTTTTTTAGATAGCGGTGTGCTGTTCGACGAGAAATACCAGTTTCTTCAATAAGTTGATCTAAAGAAAAGATTTCGTTGAGTGAGATAAAGTCAATAATTTTTAAAATACGTGCAACATCTGAAGTTGTATCAGTCATCAATACTAATCCTTTCATATTATTTATTCTATCATATCAAATAGGATGGCCCTAATATAGTGGAAAGCAACTTTTCAAAGTCACATCTGGCCATATATGCATCTTTAGTGAAAAAATCAGGCAGTTGAGTTTTTGATATAATAGTTCAAAATAAATTGTGGGAAGTTGTGAAATATATTTAAAACGCTCATTTTGTGTAATCTAAATTTAATTATAACACAAAAAAAACTCTTGCTAAATATATTCAGTGAAAAACTAATAAAATAGCGATATATACACTAGTTTTTCCGATGAAAATCAGTTATTATAATAAATAAATGCAATAAAACAAAAGAAAAAACAGTTTGAAACACAAACAAAAACTAAAATAATATTTAAAATTTAAAAGGTAGTATGGATAATCTTGAACAAATGAATAAAACTATCGATTTGGAAAATATAGCTATCATCACATGATGGAAGATGAGGAGGAATACGGTGTCTGAATTACAATATCAATTTCAACAATCACTGCAGCAACAAAACAAAGTGAGAATTGAACAATTATTAGATGAGGGTGCTGATGTGAATAAAAGTGATGTATTTGGTGATACACCGCTACACCAAGCAGTAACGTTTGCTGATACGGCGTGCTTGCATTTACTTTTACAATTTGGAGCTGATATAGAAGCGATGAATGATATGCAAGAAACACCACTATTTACAGCAATTCATGCACATCAACCACACGCAGTGGGAATTTTACTTGCTAAAGGTGCTAATATTCAATGGCAAAATGATGACGGTGATACACCGCTTCACATTGCAGTTGCAACCCAACAAGTTGAAATCATCACACAATTACTGGCTGCTCAGGCAAATCCATTAATTGAAAACGATTTAGAGCAATCCGTTGTGGCATTAGCAATACAATTAGAGAATGAACTCATTATTCAAATGCTTCAACGTTATTAAAAATCATCCCGACTCTTTGGTGAAAGAAGTGTGGGATTTTTTATTATTAAGATGTGATATAATACAATTGATAGAAAAAGAAATGGAGATAAATATATGCAAGGTTATAGTGTTATTCAATCGTTTTTATTAGCACCAACGTTAGAAGATCCAAGTGTGAACTCTGGTTTAGATACTTGGACATTTCGCACTCGAGAAGAAGCAGTTACACATTTTGAACAATTAGTCGAAGAGTTACAAGCAGATCCAGATTATAAAATTGGTGTAATTGATGAGGTATATGAGGTAAAACACTTGATTAATAAACAAGGAGCGAATAGTTTTGAGATTCAGGTATTTAAAAACAATGTACCTAGTGAAGTTGTTTATGTCCAAGTTATTGGTGAAGGTCAAACGCCAGGCATGTGGCAATGGCAACAAGAACAGCATGAACAGCGCGTTTTGGCACACTTTGGGATGGAGAGACCACTTTATTCATTGACACAAAGTGCTGTTGCGGATGATGCAAGTAGTGACTTAGTCGCATCGAGCTTAATTACATGGACATTCCAACATGTTGAGCAAGCACAATCACTAGCTAGAATGTTACAAATTGCATTGCAAGAAGATTATGCACCATTAGAAACTGAGACAATGCGAATTGTTCATTTTACAAATGCAACTGATGAACATGATTATCGTATTGAAGTTAGTGAAAATGGTGTTCAAACTGAAATCATTATGCTTGAATTACATGAAACAACATTTGACCAAGTTGCAAATTGGTGGTTTGAAAATCGCCAACAACATGAAATGCTGGTAAAGCAGCACTTTACGACATATATTCAATAAACTAAAGAGAGAATAAACCATTTTTAATGTGGGAACATAAATAATTACAATATATTTTGTAATTAAAAAGTCCTGATTTTAAATGGTTTTTTTCATTTTCATCTCAGAATTAAGGTGTTAAATCGTAATCGTGACGAAAAAATGAAAAAATCCGTGTAAACAGTTGACATATCATGATTAAATCGGTATTATTTCGAATTAGAGGTTGCGCTTAATTCGTAACCATTCAGTTTAAGGAGTTCTATGTTAATATGAAGGGAGAAAAATGGTGAAAAAAATTGTGCTTATACTAACAATGGTATTAGCTGTTGCTATGATCGTATTGACAGTATTACCGAGTCACTTAGCAACACATACAATGGATACTAATACAGGTGCTACTAAAAAATAATACGAGTCACAACATGAGGCTTATTATCAAGCGGGAGCGAAGATATGCTCTTGCTATGTGAGTAGTGTTCGGTATGGTAAGGTAGGATTAACTAAGGCGACTATCATAATAAACGATAAATAAATTTTGAAATAGAAATACAATAAAAGGGAGATAGAGAGATGAAAAAATTATTTGGAATTATAACAATGAGCTTTGTATTGGTATTAGCAGCATGTACAGGAGGTGTGACAAATACACATACTGAGGATACAGCGTCACTTGTGTATACTCATGAAAAAGGAGAAACGGTTGTGAAACAAAATCCGAAAAAAGTGGTTGTCTTTGATTGGGCCACAATGGATACAATGATGAGTCTTAATATGGATGATACAATCATTGGTACACCACATGCAAATATGCCAGGGTATCTTTCACAATTCACATCAGATAACTATACGAATGTTGGCTCAGCAAAAGAAGCAGATTTTGAAGTGATTGCAGCACTCGAGCCCGAACTTATTATTATTTCTGGCCGACAAGCAGATCTCTACGATCAGCTATCAGAGATTGCACCTACATTATATCTTAGTCTTGATTATACGGACTATTTACAATCGGTAAAAACAAATGTAATGATTTTGGCGGAAATTTTCGATGTACAAACACAAGCAAAAGAATTGTTAGCAGCGATTGATACAAACATTACTGAACTTCAAGAGCAAACAGCGGCAATTGAAGGAACTACTTTGATGACTTTAGCAAATGACGGTAAAGTGAGTGCATATGGAAATGAATCACGATTTGGACTTGTATTTGAAACATTTGGCCTAAAAAATGCTGATGAATCAATTGAATCATCAACACATGGACAATCAATTAGTTTTGAATATATTTTAGCAACAAACCCAGATTATCTCTATGTGATTGATCGTAGTGCTGTTGTCGGTGGAACATCATCGGCACAAGAATTGTTTGCAAATGATATTATCGCTCAAACAAAAGCAGCACAATCAGGGAATATTATTTATTTAAATGCGGATTACTGGTATGCAGCAAGTGGTGGAATTCAGGCATTACAAGAAATGATAACAGAAATTGCGAATAGTTTGTAAACGAGGCTAAGGAAGATGATACATAGGAGCTGTTTGGCCCGAAAAATCAAAATTTACTCCAGTGATGAGCTATTCCACAAAATGTTAATAATGAAAAAATATAAAGGAGTTCACTCATGAAACGTTCATATTTAATAGGCGTATTGGTTATTTTAGCGTTTAGCTCATTATTTATTGGTGTAGGACAGTTGAATTTAGAAGGATTGCTTACTCACAATCCTCAACAATGGCAATTGCTTTGGCTGAGTCGTATCCCTCGCCTTGTTAGCATTATTGTGTCAGGAATGAGTTTGAGTGTTGCTGGACTCATTATGCAGCAGTTAACACAAAATAAGTTTGTTGAACCTACTACTGCAGGAACAATGGAAGCAGGTAAACTCGGAGTGCTTGTATCGATGTTAATATTTACAAGTGCATCACCATTGATAAAAACAGCGATAGCATTCATTTTTGCCCTTTGTGGGACGATTGTCTTCATGCAAATTATGAAACGGGTCAAACAAAAAAATAGTATTTTCATTCCGCTAGTAGGAATTATGTTTGGAAGTATTATTGGATCATTCACAACATTTTTTGCTTATAAATACGATTTGATTCAAAATTTGAATTCATTCATGCAAGGAGATTTTTCACTTATCGTATCGGGTCAATATGAATTAATTTACTTGAGTATTCCTCTGTTGTTGATTGCCTATGTATTTGCCAACCGATTTACGGTTGCTGGAATGGGGGAAAGTTTTGCGAGAAATTTAGGTGCGAATTACCAAAAAATTGTGAATGGCGGATTGTTATTAGTTTCGCTTTTGAGTGCTGTCGTGTTATTGAGTGTTGGAAGCATTCCATTTTTGGGACTAATAGTACCGAATCTTGTTTCAATGTATCGAGGAGATCATCTCCAAAAAAGTTTGCCTGAAATAATGATACTTGGAGCTGTTTTTGTCCTTTGTTGTGATATTATTGGGCGACTCATCATTTATCCATATGAGTTGCCAATTGGAATGGTTGTTGGTGTCATTGGAAGTGGATTGTTCCTATATCTCATATTTTGGAGGGAAAAACATGGGTCTGCATAAAAAACAAAAACAAATTTTTATGTTGTTAGCACTGTTAACAGTAGTTTCAATAGCATTATTCCTCACAGTTGGATTGCAAGGGAACATTATGTATGCATTAACAAAAAGAAGCGAACGTCTACTAGCTATTATGCTCAGTGGAACAAGTATTGCTACTGCAACAGTTTTATTTCAAACAGTCGTACAGAATCGAATCTTAACGCCAAATGTATTAGGACTAGATTCATTGTATATGCTCTTTCAAACGACACTTGTGTTTATTTTTGGATCTATTCAGCTGGTTCATTTACCACAAGAAGTTAATTTTATAGTTTCAGTCAGCTTAATGATTTGTTTTTCAGGGACGCTTTTTCGCATATTATTTAAACAAAATCGAAATATTTATCTTTTATTATTAGTTGGAATTGTTGTTGGAACATTTTTTCAAAGTTTAACGTCATTTATGCAAATGATGCTTGATCCAAATGAATTTTTACTTGTTCAAGATAAATCATTTGCTAGTTTTACAAATATTGGTATGGATGTTTTTGGAATCTCACTTATTTTATTTGTTATCGCGTGTATACTCATCTATCGTGTTTGGAACACACTTGATGTGCTCACGCTAGGTCGAGAACACGCTATCAATTTAGGTGTGAATTATGAAAAAATAGTAAAGCAAGTATTGATTGTTGTCATTATATTGATTGCATTGTCAACGGCGCTCGTTGGTCCGTTAACATTTTTGGGCTTGTTAGTCGTTAACTTGACATACCAGTTATTTTCGACGTATAAACATCGCATACTTATTCCAGCATCAATTGTGATGAGTATCGTAATACTTGTTAGTGGACAATTTATTGTTGAACGTGTTTTTACATTGGGAGTACCACTAAGTGTAATTATTAATTTTATAGGTGGTAGTTACTTTATTTACTTACTCTGGAAGGGAAATAAGCAATGATGATGGAAATTTCAAATCTAACAAAAAAATATGGACAGAAGAACGTTGTTGATCAAGTATCATTTACGATTGAGAAAGGAACATTTACATCACTCATAGGTCCAAATGGTGCTGGAAAGAGCACTGTTCTTGCAATGATGAGTCGATTGTTACAACCGACATCTGGCGAAGTATTGTTATCGAGTCAAAATATATTTAAACAAAAAGATGAAACTGTTGCGAAAAAACTAGCCATTTTAAAACAAGCTAACCAATTAACAATGCGTATTCAAGTAGAAGAACTCGTTGCGTTTGGTCGATATCCCTACACACAAGGAAATATAACTGCAGAAGATCGTGATAAAATTAATCAAGCCATTACATATCTTGAGCTAGATGATTTGCGAACAATGTATTTAGATGAATTGAGTGGTGGACAAAAGCAGCGAGCATTTATTGCAATGGTGCTAGCACAAGATACTGAAATTATTTTATTAGATGAGCCTTTAAATAATTTAGACATGCGTCATGCTGTGCAAATTATGAAAATATTGCGCCGCTTAGTCGATGAATTAGGTAAAACTGTCGTGATTGTTATCCATGACATTAATTTTGCTTCGTGTTATTCAGATCAAATAATTGCTTTAAAACAAGGAAAGCTGATCATTCATGATAAAACAGCGAATGTCATGCAAGCAGATATACTCAGTGATATTTATGATATGCCAATGAATATCCAAGAATATAATGGAAATAAGCTCAGCTATTACTTTAAATAACAAGCGGTAGCACGGGTGCTTAAACTAAGAAATAAACGAACGAAGGAAGTACTGAAAAGTACTTCCTAAAAAAATGCCTTTTTTATAAGATTATTAGTAGTACTTGGACTCATTTGTACTCAAGTACCAATACCAGTATTTGCAACTATCGAAAACTCTATCAGGAAAGAATCACTTACAGATGGAACATACATAATCGAACAGACGTGGTCGATGTTTGTCACCGATTCGGATTGTACTATTGAGAAAGAGTGATTTAGCATAATGATTAAAGCACAGAAACTTCAATTTCGTTACGAGGGGCAAGTACCCCTTATGGAACAGCTAGACTTTACAATTCAAGCTGGAAAAATAACAACGATTTTAGGTCCGAATGGAAGTGGAAAATCAACAGTATTACATTTGTTATCAGCATCATTGAAGCCAAATGATGGGACGATGAAACAAACACAAGGTGTAACACTAGCAGATAAAAAGTGATGGAATTGTCAGGTGGTGAACGACAACGTGTATTTATTGCGATGGCCTTAGCACAAAAGGTACTAATTTTATTTTTAGATGAACCGACAATATATCTTGATATGTATCACCAACTTGAAATTTTAGAACTCGTAAAAAAATTAAACAAAACAACCGGATTAAGTGTAGTAATGGTATTGCAGGATATCAATCAAGCGTTACAATATAGTGATAATGTTATTGTGATGAAGCAAGGAACACCCATTGCACAAGGGGCAGTGGAAACTGTTTTAACATCACACTTAATTGCTGATGTCTATCAAGTTGGCGGTGCTTTTGTAACCACTGATTCTCAACAGATTTTTGTACCGAAACAATTATAAATAGTCTGAAAAAATAAAAACACTTTAGGTATTTCAATTGAAATATCTAAAGTGTTTTTATTGTGTATTTTCTTACTCAAAACATTTTTTTGTTACTTATAGTCATTACAATTCGCGTGCTCTATGCAAGAG
>CAMFJD010000045.1 GCA_945956935.1 uncultured Bacillota bacterium
ACAAAAAACTGAAATTTTGGGCTTGTCGAAGAAGGAGAAGGTGGAAGCACGTTAAGCATGAGTGTCTGACACCGGTTTTGCACCAACAGGAAATAGAGGCAAAAACAGGAGTCCAGAAATAAGCAGAGAAATCTGTCAGAAACTCATTTGGAAAGTTTGAACAGATTTTGGCTTATTTCAAACTCCGGTAGGTGGAAGCACGTTAAAAAGCTAAGCGTTTGAGCACGATGAAAAAATGAAGGATGAGTAGCGAGAAAGAGCAGTAACATTTTTAGAATGAACTGTTCTTTTTTTGTTAAATAATATTTTTAAAAAAATACGTGAAATAAGACAATACATGACAATAAATAGTTATTTGGTTACATCTGGAAAGTGTTTTCTCGTCCCTGTGATATTATATAGAATTAGTAGTGTTTTTCATGGGAAAAACACAGAAAAAATAGTGCGAAATTAGTTGGGATTTTAAAAAAAGTAGTATAATAAAAGCCTTGGAAGCAAAAAAAGTGACTGTAATCTGTACTGTTTTATTGTGAAATTGGGTAAATATAAGTTGTAATAGGGTGTGTTAAGGTGAGAGAGAGACGGAAAAGAAAGCAAAAAATGTTTACAGTTGTGATTATATTCATCATTATGCTTGTAATGACTAGTTTTGGGGTGCTGCAAGTATTGAGTAGTGCGTTGGAAAGTGCAATTCAAAAAAATGATAGTGTCTACACTGAAGTAGAAGAGAAAGTGCAGTCCGTCGTTCGATTAGTCACGTCAATTAGTAACCTAGAAATGATGCAAAAGACAGATATATCGCTACAAGAGCGAGCACTATTATTGCGTCCGTTTCAAGATGAATATGAATTATTAATGGTTGCCGTGATGGATAGTCAAGGAAATGCATCGAGCTCTTTAGAAGGTGGAATTGCCGACTTAAGCGATCGTGAATATTTTCAACAATGTAAATTGACAAGAAAAACCGTTGTGAGCGATGTGATTATTAGTCGAACAACAGGGGAAGCAAACATTGTTATCATTCATCCTATTCTTGAAGGTGCTGAATTTAAAGGAGCAATTTTCGCATCAATTCTTGTAACTGATCTCATTCAGTTTACGGAGTTTCACTCAAATTATAGTGCAGGATATCAAACATACATTATAGATAAAAATCAAAATTATTTAGTCGGTGATCAAGAAGGGGTTCACGATTTTGATAAAAATCGTATGATGGAGTCGAAAAATAAAGATGCATTTTTTTATAATACAAATAAAGGGATATTCACTGTCGCTATTGAGCAAGAACCGTTAACACAGTGGGGGATTGTGACTGAATTGAATGTAATAAAGTATTATTCAGATGTTTGGTTGATCATGCTCGGTATATTAGGAGTAATTTTCACGCTAATCATTGTCATTATCAATGAATTGAAGAATCAACATCGATTGCAAATAGTTCCTTTGATTGAAAAACTTAATCGCGATGATTTGACGAAAGTAGCAAATCGAAGTTTTTTTGAATATGAAGTAAAACAATGGTTGAAAGCATATGATACAGGTGTATTTATATTATTAGATATTGATTTTTTTAAACAAGTAAATGATGTGTTAGGGCATCGTGCAGGAGATAAACTACTAGTTGAGACGGCAAAACAATTAAAACTCATTTTCCGTAAAGAAGACATAGTTGCACGTTTTGGTGGTGATGAATTTGCCATATTTTTACCAGATGTGACCGATGTTGATACAGTTAAAATGCGTTGTGATCAAATATTGTCACGATTAGCAAAAAAATATCATCATACGAATAAACAAATCAATGTAACTGCAAGTATAGGTGTTGTTTTCGTTGATGAGGAGCATAGGGACTATGAAGTATTGTATGAAGCAGCAGACGTTGCTTTATATGAGGTGAAAAAACGTGGGAGAAATGGTGCGGTTATTTGTAATAAGCATGAATCACTGTACGTGACACCTTCATCACCAGTAGTTAATTTGAGAGAAATCTATGAAGAAAATAATTAAGTATAAAGGTCAAAAGAATTTTCTTTTGGCTTTTTCTAGTTTGATAAAAAAATTAAAGAAAAATATAAATATAATTGACCAAGTGAAATGCCAACCATTATAATAGTAACAATATGTATAGATAAGAACAAAAGAGGGGGAGTTTTTATGTATGATCAAGCAAACTGTGGAATTGGAGCGATTGTCCAACGAGGAGGTGAGAAAAGCCATGATATTATCAAACAAGGAATGGACTTATTACAAGCATTGAATCATCGTGGTGGTCAAGCGAGTGATGGGACAGGTGATGGTTGTGGAATTTTATTACAAATCCCACAGTCATTTTTTCGACTAAAATATGGGATACATACTGATGTCGCTGTTTTGATGGCTTTTTTACCACAAGATGAATTTACCTTTCAACAAGTCGAACGCATTATTTATGATGTCATAAAGCAAAATGGAAAAATGATTATTCATGCAACTAGGGTAGAAACCAATGATCAATTACTGACGGAACGAGCAAAGCAATCGCAACCGAAAATCATGCAGTACTTTATTGATTCAGAATTAGTATCAGAGGCCGAGCTATTTATCATTAGGAGACAAATTGAAAAAATGCTTGATGTAAGAGCAATCAGTCCAGAACAATGTAGTATCGTCTCCTTTTCAAAACAAACAATTGTTTACAAAGGTTTATTAACACCTGAAGAATTAGCAATTTATTATTGTGATTTACAAGATGAATCATTTATATCAACATTTTGTATTGTTCACCAGCGCTTTTCGACGAATACAACACCAGCATGGTATTTAGCACAACCATTTCGCTACCTTGCGCATAATGGTGAAATTAATACTGTGTCTGGAAATATTGAATGGGCAAATGCTAAAATAGCTCTGGCACAAAATAAACAAGTATACCCAATTTGTGATACACGGTATTCAGATAGCGCAAACTTAGATCGCTATGTAGAAGCATGTGTGCATGAAGGGATGTCACTTGTTGATACACTTGCTAGATTACTTCCGTTAGCATATGAGCAAGATCCGCTCATTAACTCACAAGTGAAAGCTTACTATGAATATGTAAGCTTAAAGCAGGAAGCTTGGGATGGGCCAGCAGGGGTGTTAGGTTGTGATGGAACGACACTTGTAGCAACTCTTGATCGTAATGGTTTACGCCCATTTCGCGTGATGCAAACACAAAAACAAATTATTCTTGCCTCCGAAGTAGGTGTTCTGCAGACACCACTTGATGAAGTCCAACAATCAAGTCGAATTTGTGCAAGTGAATTATTAATCGTTGATATTGCAACTGGAAATGTGACGGAAAGTGTGAGTACAAAGGCTAGGCTAGCTCAACAGCATCCATATCAAGAATGGTTAACAGCGGTGAAACGTGAAGTGCCAAGTACATACCAACATGAAGCAAAAACATATGAAGGCTATGATCGTAAATTTAAATACACAAAAGCTGAATACACACAAGAATTACAGTCGCTTGTAACAGCTAGTGAAGAATCAATTGGATCATTTGCACATACTGCACAATTATCGGTATTTCAACAAGAAGTTGGTATGTTTTTTGATTATTTCAAACAAAACTTTGCGCAGGTGACTAATCCGCCACTAGACTCATTACGAGAACAAGCAGTATTTTCTACGAAAACAACCCTAACGAGTGCTACAAGTTTTTATGATGAGCAATTAGTAGCGCCAGTGTTCTCATTTGATTTCCCTGTGATTACATATGATCAATATACTCATTTACTTGGGCAACAAACTGTAAAAGCACAAAAGATTTCACTTCAATACACAACAACATTACAAAAAGCATTAGAGACATTAAAGAAAGCAATAGAACAAGCTGTTTTAAATCATGCAACTATACTCGTTTTTGATGATGAAGGTGTAGAAAAAGCAATCCCAAGTGTCTTGGCAGCGACAATCGGACATCAAACACTGATTAAATTACAAAAACGGTATGAAGTAACAGTTTTAATTCGCTGTGCAGATGCTCGATTACCAATTCACTTTGCTTTATTATTAGCGTATGGAGCAGATTTAATTTATCCTTATTATGCATACGAATATGTGTTAACACAAAATAAAGCGGCTGAACATACAATCCAGCATTATTTAACTGGTTGTAAAAAAGCATTGTTAAAATTTATGGCCAAAATAGGTATTTCAACTGTTCAGTCGTATCGCGGGTCGAAAGTATTCACACCTGTTGGACTAGATGCTGAACTTCATCAGTTATTTCATGAATCAGAGCCAATGTTTGGTGGAATGACAATAGAGAAACTTGATGCAAGTTTAACGCATATTTCTAATGATTATCAATTAAAGTGGAACGAATATCAAAATAGTGATAGTATTTACATGACACATGCATACTCAAAACTATTTATTAAAATGTTAAAATCAGCAGTGCAGTCGAATGATTATGAGCAATTTTTATCAGTAGTTGAACAAGAACGAGAACGTCATATCAACTTGCGAGACTATTTTATGTATCGTTTCGTAGATCAGCCCTGTGTATTAACGAGTAGTGAGCAGGAGATTTTGTCATCATTTGTAGGATCGGCAATGTCATATGGAGCTTTATCACTTGAAGCACATACAGCTATTGCTCAAGTGTTTAATGAACTTGGTGCAAGTTCAAATAGTGGTGAAGGTGGAGAATTACCAGAACGATTTACTTCTAGTACGAATTCACAAGTGAAGCAAGTTGCATCAGGGCGCTTTGGTGTGACGTATGAATATTTGCGTAGTGCAAAAGAAATTCAAATTAAAATGGCCCAAGGTGCAAAACCAGGTGAAGGAGGTCATTTGCCAAAGCAAAAAGTGGATGATGCTATTGCACGGGCCCGTTTTACAGAACGAGGTGTCAATTTAATTTCACCACCACCGCATCATGATATTTATTCGATTGAGGATTTGGCCCAGTTAATTTATGATGTTCAAACAGTACAACCAAAAGCAATTATTAGTGTGAAACTTGCCGCTTTGCATAATGTTGGAACAATTGCGAACGGAGTTGTAAAAGCTGGGGCACATAAAGTAGTTATTTCTGGTTTTAATGGTGGAACTGGGGCATCAGCTAAGTCATCATTGAAATCGACAGGTCTACCTTGGGAATATGGATTATATCAAACCCACAAAACACTCGTTGAAAATGGTGTGAGAGAAGACGTTATTTTACAAGTTGATGGTCAAATAAAATCAGGATATGATATTATTGCCGGGGCAATATTAGGTGCTGATGAGTTTGGTTTAGGAACGATGTCATTAATTGGTGTGGATTGTATTGGATGTAAAATGTGTCATACAAATAAGTGCCCAAAGGGGATTACAACACAAGATGAGCGGTTACGTGAAAAATTTCATTCAAATCCGCATGTTTTGAAGACATACTTACAATTTTTGGCGAAACATACGCAAGAATTAATGGCGAAATTAGGTGTTTCACATTTATGGGAATTACGCGGACGTACTGATTTACTTATTTTGCCTGAACAGTACGAACATACATTACATTGGCTTCAGCCTATACCATTTATAAAACAAGTGAAGTTAAACCCTGGAAAATGTAATCAAGAATACTTGTCGCAAGAACATGTTGTTGCGATTATAAATACGCAACGCACGATTGGTGTTCAGCAAGTAACGGGGAAGGAATCAACAACCCATACAAGTGGCTATGCTGGTCAAAGTTACGGAGCCTTTTTACCAACAGGCCATACATTGATTCATGAAGGCTATGCCAATGATTATGTTGGGAAAGGATTGAGCGGTGGAACAATCGTATTATGTGCAGATAAAACAGCACGTACCCGTTTCACCAGCAATTCACAAGCTATTCATACACACTTTATTGCGGGAAATACGTTGTTGTATGGTGCTACAAGCGGGACATGTTTTATTGAGGGGAGCGTTGGTGAACGCTTTGCAGTACGCAATTCGGGAGCAGTAGCAGTCAATCATGGTATGGGTGTACATGCTTGCGAATATATGACAGGAGGAGTAGTTGTTTGCCTTGGATCAGTGAGTCATAATATTGGAGCAGGAATGACAGGTGGATTGCTATTCATTTATAAACCTGAAAATATTACTGTTAAGTTGAATACGGATGTTCAGATTTATCCAATAAAGCAACAACATCAACAGCAGTTGCAAACAATTTTAACGGAATATGTCCAGATATCAGGGAATATACATGCTCTGAATATTTTAAAGAACATAAATCAAGAAATTGATAATTTCGTCCTCATAACATCAGAAGATTATTACACCCTAAGTGTCTGACACCGGTGTTTCAAACGAAGAAACTAGAGGAAACATCTCATTCTGG
>CAMFJD010000046.1 GCA_945956935.1 uncultured Bacillota bacterium
TTTTGCCATACAAAAACACCCCATCATTTGTGTCCAAATAATGGGGTGCACCGTACGGTGCAGTCCACCTCATTCGAGCTCTTTTTTATGCCCTTAAACAATTAAACGATATAACACCTTGCTATCCATTGCTGTGGCTCCAATGGCATCATAAAAATCGATGCCTGATTGATTCGTTCTCAAACATGTCCATTCAATTCGTCCACAATTTTCAGCCTTTGCTTGTAATTGAAGCAATGCAAATATACGTTTTCCAAGACCTAAGCCACGTACTTGATGATCCAAGTAAAGATCTTCTAAAAATAAAACTGTTTTCCCTGAGTATGTCGACATATTCCGTGATAAAACGACAAATCCCACTGTTTCCTGTTCATATGTAACTAAATATACCCGTGCTGCATTTTGATCAAATAACGTCTGTTCAAGTGATTTTTCTGTTGCTATTACAGCATCATGATCACCTTCATGTTCAGCTAATTTATGGATATATCTTAAAATAACTGGCACATCTGTTCGTGTTGCCTGTACTAACGTGACATCCGTCTTGTTTGTTTGCATTTTCCCACCTCCATGAAAACAATCATACCACATTTGATAGACTAAGTTAACTATTTACAATTGAAAAAATCCATTCTTTTTAAAAGAATAAATCCAATAAAAAAAACCACAGTTAATTGTGGTTTTTTTTATTGGATTTGTTCTGATGTTATCATTTACCGTGTTAGCCCCCACGAGCCAGTATCTACTGGTTGACTCCATCGAATTGTTTTGCATTCAACAATGCTTAACGAGTTAAAATTATAGCACCATTTTACTAACAAGTCAATATTTTCTACTGTATTTTTGCTAAAAAGCACTTCAGTATTGAAGTGCTTCATCTCTTATATTATGAAATTGATTGTTCAAATACATCATATGCAATCGTACAAACAAGTGATTTATACATTTTTTGTTGGATTCCAACATTTTCTGTGTGAAAATAGTCACCAACTGTGTGAAATCCGGCGCGCTCATAAAAACGAATTGCATGTTGGCGCGCATTACACCAATAACTTGTCACACCTAATCTCATCAAATAACATTCACTCGCTTCAATTAATGCAGCACCATAACCTTTTCCTTGCACTTTTTCTAA
Source organism: uncultured Bacillota bacterium (assembly GCA_945956935.1). Taxonomy (GTDB): domain Bacteria; phylum Bacillota_I; class Bacilli_A; order Culicoidibacterales; family ZOR0006; genus ZOR0006. Next base: position 1,136 of record CAMFJD010000046.1, read on the forward strand.
CACTGCTAGACTTCTCAAACGATATTGATGCCCGTTCCACTCACTTGCTTCAAAACTCGCACAAGCAAGTAACTCATCATCAACAAAGATACCAAGATGAAAACTGGTGACAGCAAAATCATTTTCAAAATAACATGTCTCAATTGGTAAGTTTTGGCGTAATACTGCATGTCTCAATGGATATGTTTCCTGTGCTAAAATATGACGAATTTCCATACGAGTCTCTCCTTTGACGATGATTGCCTTTCAGTCAGCGCAATCATTGAATATTTTTTTGAATATGGATTGATTTTAGCTTTTTATCGTGCAAAATTCAATGAAATTTAGCATAAATTGACAATTTTTACAAAGTTTTAAAACTATAAACACATTTTTTGCAAAGCGCTTCCAAATTTTACTGTATATTAAAGCAATCAAAAGCTAGACACCATATGCTGCTGGATATTCGTACGATGCTTTTTCTTTCAAATCTAACACAAGAATTTTTCTCATACATTAAAAAAAGGCATACGCCTTTTTAATTTTTGTTTTGCCCGATTTATTCAAGAGAGTGCTTCTAATTTCATACTTTTACAGAGTGCATCGATTTGAACCGTTAATCCCATAACAACACCTAAGTAAAAATGTTCTGTTGTTGTCTGTGCTTCGCATTCTGCTAAGTTTGATTGGGCAATTGATAATTCATCTAATAGTTGTTCCATTTTCATTATGTTTTCCATATAGCATCGTCCCCTTCCATTCTTGATTACTGATATACGAGCCCCCCTATGGTTGTCAGTACACCATGTAGATGCATCGCCTCATTTGAACTTGTTTATTCAATTGACAATCACCTCCGTAACACTTCCTCTGAAATATGATATAGTCTACCATTTCTTTTTCTATTTGATAATATACTTTTTCACAAAAAAAACTGAATTTTTGCTAAACTGCTAACAAATAATCCCTTTTATTCTCATTTTTCTCCTTTTATTTACAATTCTATGAACCTATATTGCGATATTTCTACAATTTCACTTAAAAAATATAATATTCAGCAGAAAAATGCGAATATAAAAAAAAGGTTTCAAATCGAAACCTTTTTTCTCAATTAATTCTTTTCTAGAATATTTAAAATTAAATTTTTATATTCAGGTAAAGAATTATGTAAATATGCTTCCGATACAACTTGTGACTGTTGATCTAATAAAGCGAGTAATTGTAATAATTGCTGGTTCTCAAACGTAGCCCATAGACGACTATAAATACGCTTTTCAACTTGGTGAATGCGATCGACTGTCAAACCAAATTGCTCACTTACCTGTTCCATTCCATCATCACTTTGTTGACAAACAGATAAAATTTTACGTTCATACTCTGTCAATTGCTCGAGTGCTTCAATAATAGTAGTTTCTGGATTACGTAAATAGCGATTTAACAAAATCATATTATGACTATCCCCAATCGAAACAATCTCTTGAGCAGTTCTCCCTTGTAAGTCAGCTACCGTTAAATTTTGATACTGCTCTGATCCTTTTAAACCAAATAATTGAATTAATTTAGCAACTTCATACGTTTTCAATTGTTCAAACATATCTCCTTCAATTTCAAATCGTGCTTTTGAAAGATGATCATGTAACATCTCTAATCGTTCAAATAAATACCGATACTTTTTAGGACCCATACCACTTAATAAGCGAATTCGTCTAAACGTGGCTAAATCCATATCACTTACTAATAAAATATTATTCGCTTTACAAAAATTAACAATCATTTTAAATTGACTCTCTGCAAAGGCTTCCTGAATACCCACATTAATTTCAGCAATTTGTTCAAATGTCAGTGTAGTTGGTAGCGTCACTTCTACTGGTTGTGCAACTGTATCAGTTTTTTTCTTTTCATCCAATGGGAATCCACTGTCATAAATAGCTTGGATTCTAGCTGATTTTGTTTTTCCAACTCCGAGCTGTTGCGAAAAACGAGTCAAGACATCAGGTGTAATTTCTGACAATGTTTTAATTTGAAATTTAAAACAAAATTCTCGAAATAAACGATATTTTTTATCGTGAAAATATGTTGTCACAAGTTCATTTAAATCAGCTGTTAGTGTTGTTTCTAGTGTTTCCATCTTCTATCTTTCCTTCTATATAAACAAATATCTATGAATTTACTTCTAAAGCTATCTTACACTTTTTCACAAAAAATTCAATTTAAAAAAAATTAATTTTAAAACTCTTAATTATTGCCTGATTATTTTTAGCGTAACAAAAGTAGATTCTTTTTTATTACACAAACCTTTTTTGGCTGTATATCAGCTATACACTAGTCCAAGAGGTATAAAATACTGTCTGCTTTTTTAAATGCTTTTTTAATTCAACGACAAATGTGCTCTATTCATTTTATGAAAGCGGTAAACGTACTGTCGCAATAAACTGTTTTTCTTTGATGTAATATGTAAAATCACCATTATATTTTTCGCTAATTAACTCTACATTCGATAAACCAACGCCATGTAAAATACCATCTGCTTTAGATGTTATTAAACGATCTCCTCGTTGAACGAGTTCGCCTGAAAAATTATTTTCAACAACAATCAACATATTTTGTTGAATAATTTTCGCCTTCATTCTTATTCTCCTTAACGAATGAGGACATTTTTGTGTTGCTTCAATGGCATTATCAAATAAATTACCTACAATAACACAAAGATCAAAATCCGTAATACTAATTTCCTTTGGAATTTCGATTTCAAAACGTGTACTAATTTCCGACTGTTCACACATCATTTTCTTCTGATTACATAAACCATTTAAAATAACATGTTCTGTCAATACTTCATCATTTGTCTTTACCACATGATAATCGTGTAGTGTGTCTAAATACTCTACTGCTGCATCATATTGTTTACTTATAATGAGATTGTGCAGTACTATTTTATGATTATGTATATCATGTGATAGTCGACGAATATCCTTCGATTTTGCCTCTAATTGTGATAAATGCTCTAAATGCAATGTATATGTTTCATTTAAAATATCATGTCGATATTTAAACACCGAAAAATTATACATTTTAGAAATATAAAAAATAGTGATAACTACAAAAAAACATTCAACAAGTGTTGTAAAGAAAAATAGATGTGTCACTAAGTCAGAATGATTTGAATTACTAATAACAAGTAACATCCCCACTGCTTTAATAGATAATAAAATTAAGATAATGATGATATGTGTCGACGACATTTTCGTGAAAAAAAAGTCTAACTCTGCTTCTCCAATAGATTTTACAAAAATATATTCACCTAATCCATATACTCCAATCGTTGAAAGTAAGATATTCAAGCTATGAATAACTGAACTCGATTCCAATAGTATATAAATATTTTGACCGAAAATAATTTCATAAAAAGTGACACTAAGTAAACTCGCTAAAATAGCAAAATAATACATGCGTAAAATCCGTGTTAATATTTTACGCCTCTTCATTAAAAAAATAGATGCAAATGCACTTAAACATACTGAAAAAATGATAAAAACATTCATACTAAAGACATTTAACCACATAATCGTAAAAACAAGTCCAAAGACGATAAAGAAAATAAAACCTATTGCTGTATTTTCAAATTTTTCTCCCTGGTCGCTATGTTTGAAAGTTTGCACTAAGCTATATGGCAATAAACCAATTATAACAAATACAATGAGAATAACATACATCCTGATCCTCCTTTAAATTTGATCTAAAATATACACAGAAAAAGCACGTTTAACCTCGGCTACATGTTTTTTACTCATTGGAATTTGCTGTTGTGTAGTCATAATAACATCCGTATTTACTACATTTTGAATATATAGCATATTGACAAGATAACTACGGTGAGTACGAATGAATAATCCTGTTTGAATTTCCATTTCTAAATCTGCTAGTTTTTTATAAAATGTAAGCTCTGTTCCATCGTTAAAATGAGCAACTACTGTCCGTAACGATGATTCAAAATAAACAACACGCCTCAAATTAACTGTATACATATTTTGATTACTTTTAATGAACAGTGTATGCTGCTTAATTTGTTCTTTTTGTTGAATAATTTTTTCTATTACTTGCCAAATCTTTTGACGCGAATAAGGTTTTAATATGTAATCTAACGCATGCACCCGATAACTTTCAAGTGCATGTTCTGGACTCGATGTCAAAAAAATGAGAGGTATATGTTGATCAATTTTCCGAATTTCAATTGCTGTTTCAATTCCGTTTATTCCATCCATATAGACATCTAAAAAAATAGCGTCAAAACTATTTGGATGCTCCTCTTGAAACCTTAATAATGCTTCACCACTTTCAAAAGGTATTACTTTAATATTAGTAATGAAATCAACCATTAATCCATTAATTATTTGAACCAACTGTTCACGATACATTTGCATATCATCACAAATTGCTACAGTAATCATACTTGCATGTCCTCCTTCATTACTATGCTCAACGTCTACTCCTGATAAATAAAACCGTCCCACCTAGAATCACACTCGTCACTACGACACCCATATATATATACGGATTCATTTGTGATTGTAAGTTAGTCGACACATTATTTTGTACTAACAATTCTTCCCTGTTTTCCGGCGTATTTTGTACTACTTCTTGAGCATTTACTATTGTCATTGGTCTCAGCACATTCATAAGTTTTGATTCTAATCCCTCTGTCTTAGAATCCAATTCTATTTCTGATTCTTCAAGAAGTGTTTCCTGCCCTGGTTTTGGCCTCATTGTAACAAGTGGATACACTTCTTTTGTTTGTTTATTAATAATAAATTCAATGTAAAAATCATTTTCCGACTGCAATCGTGAATACATTCGTTTGGAAACTTTATAGCGATATACAAATTGTGTATCTGTTTCGTTTAAACTAATAAATTGTACTTTACGATAGAGAGCCAGGGAATGTAAATACTGTTCCATAACTGTATATTGTTGAGACATTGTGAGTTCTTCATTTGCCTGAATCTGATATGGGGCACTATTACTCCCATCTTGATGTTTATTTGGAATAACACTTACATTAGGAATTCCTAATGTTAAATCATCTAAAACACTTTCATTCCCAGCACTGGGTGGAAGGGGTTGTTCGGGCTCTTCAGGCGGTACACCTGGATCTACTGGCGGAACGGGTTGTTCGGGCTCTTCAGGTGGTACACCTGGATCTACTGGTGGAACGG
>CAMFJD010000047.1 GCA_945956935.1 uncultured Bacillota bacterium
AAAACAACAACCGCCGAAAAAGTAGCGATTGGAGCTGAATTGCGGCAGAAATATCTAGTATTGATGGTGCTGAAAGTGATGCAATTAGGCAAATCAACATTTTACTATCACCTCAATCGAACAATAAGTGATGAAACGAGAAAACTTATAGACGAAATCAAAGCCATTTTTGAGGAGCATAAAAGTCGTTATGGGTACCGTCGGATTACGCTTGAATTGAAGAATCGTGGCTTTCTAGCCAATCACAAACGCGCCCTTATCGTCAAGCGCTACAAAATCGAGGGATTGTCCAATCGATGTCTCGGAAAGGAAATTGCCTGGATAACTCACCGATGGAAAATTTCTTTAGTCTGTTAAAAAATGAAATGTTTTATGGTCACGAAGATGAATTTGAAACGCTTGAAGATTTAAAACTGGCAATTGAAACATATATTGAGTATTATAATACCAAACGTATTTCAGTAAAATTAAAAGGACTGACTCCTGTTCAACACAGAAATCAATCCTTACTTGTTTAAAAATTTATACTGTCCAAATTATTGGGTTCACCACAATATGCTCCTTTTTTAATAGAATTAACTTTGGTCGAACATACCACTTTTTTGGTAACGTTTCATACTACGTGATGCGTGTCCGATGGCACGTTCAGGTGTTTTAATAGCGTTATGTGTTTTAGGTTGATTTTGTTTTTTTGCTGCTAGTAATTTTTGCATACCTTCGAGATTTTTATTTGTTGTTTTTGACATAGTATTCAATTCCTTTCTGCTTACACAGTACTACTCGTAATTTTACCATAAAAAACGATAATTTAAGAAAATAATCTGATGAAAAAATGTATTTTTATTGAAAAGATGCACTAAAGCGAGTACTTTTAAAAGTTGTCGAAATTTCACTCAAAAAACAGAGAAAAGGATTGAAAAGCTATCTGAATAACGATAATATACAGCCATATAAAAATGAAAGTGGTGGGACTATGAATCATGAATACTTACAACAATTAACTGAAGAACGAGCAGGAATTATTTCATTGCGTAACACGTTAGTAATTTTGAAGTGGTCACTGGCATTTATGGCAAGTCTCAGTTTGTTTTTTACTGCACTTCATTTTATTCAAACCGATTTGTTAATCAGTACAAGTGCAGGCATTGCTATTTTGTTTTTCAGTGTAGCAGCACTATTGGATATTTCGGTTACGCGCGTGAGAATATGGTTGATTGAAATTGAAATTGAAATTTCACAATTAAAAAAGAAGCAGGAATTAGTTGATTAGTATACTTAGAAAAGTTACCGATATTTGGTAACTTTTTTTTTGGCGACAAAGAATGGTATAATGAGAAGAACGGAGGAATTGATTGTATGAAAATAAAGTTATTTGATTATGGATTAATGACAACAGATATTTGTCAAAAATATGGATGTAAAAAAAAAATAGATCGAGCAGTTGGATTTGGTAAATTATTTACGGATGGAGTACGACCAATTTTATTTCCTGAAGGCGATGACAATGATAAATTTTATGGTTCAATATATGAGATAAGTGAACAAGAATTGGGTATTTTGAGTCAAATATGGCCGGCATACCAAATCCAATCCATGACTGCATACACTGTAGATGGCGAACAAGCAACGGTTGCTTTTGTACAGACATTTCAACAAATTCAACATTATCAGTGTTTAGCATACCCTGAATGGAAAAAATAAGAGTATTTCAATAACATTTCAATGAATAATAATTTATAATCAAAAAGAAAAAGTGTTCATATAAAGAAAGTGAAGCTATGAAAATGCTTCACTGAAGTGTGAATAAATGTTGAATTTTCGATATGGAAGTGGTAGAATTTTAATTGTAATCGGTTTCTTTTGATGAGGGATGATTATTAGAGCAAATGAAACGACATGAAGTGAAGAAAAAGAGAGGAGGAGGTTATTGACATTATATTGTATAAATGTTGATAGCCGATAAAACGTTATGACACAAGCATGGCAAGATTTTAAAGGTTCACGTTGGCAACGTGAAGTTGACGTACGTAATTTTATTCAAAAAAACTACACACCATATACAGGTGATGATTCATTCTTAGTTGGTCCAACACAAGCAACAACAGCTCTTTGGGATCAAGTAATGGAGTTAAATACGCAAGAACGTGATGCAGGTGGCGTTCTTGATATGGATACGAAAACAGTTTCAACAATTACATCACATGCAGCAGGATATTTACAAAAAGAATTAGAAACAATTGTTGGATTTCAAACTGATAAGCCATTCAAACGTTCTTTACAGCCATTTGGTGGAATTCGTATGGCTCAAGCATCTGCTCAAGCGTATGGATATGAGGTAGATCAAGAAGTTGTTGACATCTTCTCAAACTATCGTAAAACGCACAATGCAGGTGTATTTGATATCTATAATGCTGATATGCGTGCAGCACGTAAATCTGGGATTATTACTGGTCTACCTGATGCATATGGACGTGGACGTATTATTGGGGACTATCGTCGCGTTGCGTTATACGGAATTGACTATTTGGTAGCTGATAAGAAAAAACAATTAAATAATACATCACGTACAATGACTGAGGCAGTTATGCGTGAACGTGAAGAATTAAATGAGCAAATTCGTGCTTTATTAGAATTAAAGGCTATGGCGGAATCATACGGTTATGATATTTCAGCACCGGCGACAAATGCACAAGAGGCAATTCAATGGTTATACTTTGGGTACTTAGCTGCAATTAAAGAACAAAATGGTGCGGCGATGTCATTAGGGCGTACGTCAACATTTATTGATATTTATATTCAACGTGATTTAGATAATGGTGTAATTACTGAGGAGCAAGCCCAAGAATATATTGATCACTTTATTATGAAATTACGCCTTGTGAAGTTTGCTCGTACACCAGAATACAATGCACTTTTCTCAGGAGATCCGACATGGGTTACTGAATCAATTGGAGGGGTTGGAATTGATGGACGACCATTAGTAACACGTAGTTCATTCCGCTACTTACATACATTACAAAACTTAGGACCGGCACCTGAACCTAACTTAACAGTGTTATGGTCAAAACATATGCCTGAAGGATTCAAAAACTTCTGCGCTAAAATGTCAATTTTGACATCTTCAATTCAATATGAAAATGATGATATCATGCGTGCAACTCACGGTGATGATTATGCCATTGCATGCTGTGTATCGCCAATGCGTGTCGGAAAAGAAATGCAGTTTTTTGGGGCACGTGCTAACCTAGCAAAATGTTTATTATATGCTATTAATGGTGGTGTTGATGAAAAATCAAAAGTTCAAGTGGGACCAAAATTCCGTCCGATTGAAGGAGAAGCTTTAACATTTGATGAAGTTATGCCACGTTTCAAAGATATGATGGTTTGGCTAGCAGAGTTATATGTAAATACATTAAATGCTATTCATTATTCACATGATAAGTATGCATATGAACGTATACAAATGGCATTACATGATAAGGAAGTTTTACGTTATTTCGCAACCGGAATTGCAGGGTTATCAGTTGTTGCTGATTCATTGAGTGCAATTAAATATGCGAATGTAACAGGTATTCGTGATGAAGAAAGTGGAATTATTGTTGATTTTAAAACAGAGGGTGATTATCCAAAATACGGAAATGACGATGATCGTGTAGACGACATTGCTATCGAGTTAGTCGAATTCTTTATGTCAGAAATTCGTAAACATTATACATATCGTGATGGAAAGCCAACAATGTCAATCTTAACGATTACATCCAATGTTGTATATGGGAAGAAAACAGGAAATACACCAGATGGACGTCGTGCAGGTGAGCCGTTTGCACCAGGAGCCAACCCAATGCACGGGCGTGATAGTTCAGGGGCTGTTGCATCATTAGCATCTGTCGCAAAGTTACCATTTAATCATGCATCAGATGGGATTTCGAATACATTTTCAATCGTACCTAATGCACTTGGAAAAGATATTGAAATCATTGTTGGGGATTTATCATTAGATGATTGTGCTCAAAATAGTGCATGTCGTATTCCAAACCTAACTGTTGGAATTGATGAATAATAAAAATGCATATTAATTGCAAGGGCTTTCTGATTGCAGTACAATGATAGATGTAAATATTAAGGTAAGGGAGTGTTTAATATGTCAGTGAATCAATCACAAATTGAAAACTTAGTAGCTATGTTAGATGGGTATGTTGAGCAAGGTGGACATCACTTAAATGTAAATGTGTTCTCACGCGAAACTTTAGTGGATGCACAAAAACATCCAGAAAACTATCCACAACTAACGGTACGTGTTTCAGGGTATGCTGTAAACTTCAGCAAGTTAACGACTGAACAACAAAACGATGTTATTGCACGTACATTCCATGGTTCAATGTAAGTTGATCCTTAACCTCTAGACTTACTCAGTCTAGGGGTTTTTTGATTATAATTGTGAAAATGAAAGGAAGCGCAAAAATGGAAGGACGTTATCACTCAATCGAATCATTTGGGAATGTCGATGGGCCAGGAACACGTATGGTACTTTTTTTACAAGGATGTCCCCTTCGCTGTTTATACTGTCATAATGCAGACACATGGTTAATGAAAGATGGAAAAATAATTACTGTTGATGAAGTTATCACGCGTTTTGAAAAAAATGCAGCATTTTATCGTAAAGGAGGTATTACAGTAAGTGGCGGTGAACCCCTTGTTCAGATTGATTTTTTAATTGAATTATTTACAAAAATGAAAGCAAAAGGAATTCATACTTGTATTGATACAAGTGGAATTGTTTTTCAGCCCGGAAATCAACGTCAAGCAGAGAAACTTGAAACATTGTTGGCAGTGACGGATTTACTTTTAATTGATATTAAGCATATCGATTCAGATAAATGTCTAAAATTAACTGGAAAACCTAATGAAGAAATGTTAGCTTTTATTCGTTTTGTTGATAATCACAGAGTACCATTTTGGATTCGCCAAGTATTAGTACCTGGTCTTAGTGATGATGAGCAAGATTTATATTTGCTTGGTAAATTTATTGGCGATTTAAACTATGCACAAGTATTAGAAGTTCTTCCGTATCATCGTATGGGTGCAAATAAATGGGATATGATGGGAATGGAGTATCCATTAGAAGATGTCGAAGAGCCATCAAAAGAATTAGTGGCCCGTTCAAAACAATTGATTTTTAAAGGGATTGCAGACCGTCAAGCAGAACGAAGAGTGTCAAAAGCAACATAATCATAAACAAAAAGAATATATTTTTCTTATTTAGCATATGAAAAATATATTCTTTTTGAATTTCTATCAAAAAAATGTAAATAATTGACGTATTAAAATGAGTGTCAAAAGCAAAGAAAGGGGAAAAAAGAGTGGAAAAAGGCAACACACAAGGGAGCGTTGTTTATTTGTCAAGGAAAAAAACAAAAAAAAGAGAAAAAAAAAGAGAAA
>CAMFJD010000048.1 GCA_945956935.1 uncultured Bacillota bacterium
TGACGTGCTAAACTAAGTTGTACCAGGAGTGGAGAGTTAGTATAATAAGGTAATAATCACACTGGAGGAACAAAAAATGGCACGATATGATAAAGAAACACGAGAAAAATGTATTCAATTACGGTTATCAGGGCGAACGATGAAAAGTATTACGGATGAATATGGGCTCGGAGCTGGAACTTTGAAGTACTGGATGAACGAGTACGAAAAACAAAGTGAAACAGATGTGAAAGGAACAACAGCTTCAAACAAAGATTTACTGAAGCAACTTGAAGAACTAAAAAAGGAAAATGAATTCCTAAAAAAAGCTGCATCTTATTTCGCGAGCTCTCAAAAGCGGTAGTTGTCGATACAATCGAACAATGGAAAGAAGAGTTTGGTTTGAACTGGTTATGCATGAAATTTGGCATTTCAAAATCGACATATTACAGTCGAATTCGCACACGAAATGCGAAACGTTTAAAACAAGAAATGTTAGATTTCCATGTTTTCGAAGCATACCACAAACCATCGAAAAATAAGATTAGTGGCACAGATGGCTACCGCATGATTTACCAGTATTTACTGACAGCAGAAATTTTCACAGAGTACGAATTGAATGCCCATCAAGTCCTGCTCGCAATGAGAAGACTAGGTGTCCGTTCAATTACACAAAAGCGTAAAAAAGAGCATTGTAGCGGAGAATATTGCGAGTCATTCCCTGATTTAGTTGAAGGTAATTTCGTTCAGAAAGAACCGAATCAAGTTTGGTATACAGATTTTACCTATGTTCGAGTTGGAAGTGTTTTTTACTATATTTGCATTATTATTGATGGTTGCGATGGTGATGTCATTGGCATGCAAGTCAGTAAAAACATTGATGCAAATCTAGCGTGTGATACATTACGACAAGCACTATCAAAAACAAAACCAAAGACAACGGTGATTCTACATTCTGATCAAGGAAGTCAATATCGCTCAAAGAAATTCACGGCTCTTTGCTTACAAAAAGGAATCCACCAAAGCATGTCACGAGCTGGGACACCAACTGATAATGCAACAATGGAATCATTTATGGGTAAAATGAAGACTGAACGATTGAAGCATATTGAAATCAAATCATTGGTACAACTTGATCGCGAAGTTCGAATTTATTGTCGTTATTACAATACAGAACGACTTCATTCAAGACATGAATATCAAACAATTCAACAAGTGAAACAACAAAGAATCCAATCTGCATCATAATTTTAAATTTTACTATCCATTAGTGGTACAAAAGACTTGACCACGTCATTTCCACTAACAACTACAGCATGCTCGGTAGCATAGAATTCACCTATGGCATAATTTACATTGCCACACAACGCACCTTGTCTACCTATTATTGGAAACTCCCCACTATGACTATAATCAGCAACATAACCTCTAACACCATTACCACCATAACACTCATAGTTATTTTCTTTACTTTGTTCATCATTAATAAATATAGCTTTGATTGCTTTTCCAGATTTCATATGACATGTTGAACCTAGTGCTTTCCACTCTACATCATCTCCAAAAGTCAGTAAGCTATCTCTATAATATTCATACTGCTGCTTTCTTGCTGTTAGCTCTGTTGTTAGCTCTGCTGTAAGCTCTGTGAAATTATCCAAAATCCGGACAATTTCCTCTTGTACTGCTAGTGGTGGGATGGGAATAGATAAATTTTTTACAATCTCTGAATTTAAATTACTTACTGACCCACTATTAATTTTGCTAATCCAATAATTTTGCACTAACTCCGAAGAAAGATAGTGATATAAAAAATCAGAATTTAGATTATCACCAAAGTTACTAATAGATAACCAGCCATCATGAATAGCTCCATCTATATTTAAAATATATGGTCGTCCAAAACTCATTGAATTCGACATGATAAAATCACCTTTTTTTAAAACCCTTGATTTCACTGCACCTTCAGCAGTAATTTTTTGTTTTGTTTGACTTACATATTTAGAGTTTGTTGTAGTATCTCCTATTTTAATCCAAGGAATCCCATTATCATCCTCAGTAATAAAACTAGCAATAGGTCTAGGTGATGCTCCTCTTTGTATTATTGCTACGTCACCAAATGATTTATACTCCACCCCATTCGGGCATAATTCTTGTATCAATTGTTCTAATTTACTCATCGGTTTCCACCACCTTGCGCAAGTAATTTTTGGACTTGTTTATCAAAATCAGAGTTTATTTTTTGATTCTTATTAAACTCATCGTATTCAGCTTTTGCTTTTTCATCAGCTTGTTTTTTACTCACTCGTCCCTTGCCTTCGAGAATTTCATATTTTCTAAATGCTAAAAACTCGTTAATACTATTGGCAAATTGTTCCATTGTAAACGTATTTTCGCGTTCAATAAGATCCTCAATATAGTCAAAATACCCCGTTATCGCTCTTTCAAGTTGACGAATTTGTTTTTCTTCCAAATAGTTTTTGCCAATTGTAACATCACTCTTGAGAATTCGACCATCCGGAGCATTCTTCCAATTCGTTAAGCCCATGTTTTCTTTATTGCTATCAGCTGAAGTATGAATAATCTCAGCCGCTGTTTTTCCTGTAATTGCGTAGTGAAATTTATTTTGGACCATCGCAAAAAATGCTTGTGTAATTTCGGAATCTTTATCATAGTCAATACTACACTCTTCAAAGATATCCGTAATTTGTTGCCAAATTCGTCGCTCACTTGCACGAATTGAGCGTACACGTTCAACGAGTTCTTTGAAATAATCTGTACCAAAAGCTGTTTTTCCTTGCTTCAAGCGTTCATCATCCATGACAAACCCTTTGACCATATATTCTTTCAAAATTCCTGTTGCCCAAATTCTAAAATTAGTCGCTTTACGAGAGTTCACACGATAACCGACAGAAATAATCGCATCAAGATTATAAAATTTCGTTGTTCTTCTAACCTCTCTATTACCTTCTTTTTGAACTACCGAGATTTCCTCGGTAGTTGCCTGTTCACTCAATTCACCATCAGAAAAGATATTTTTCAAATGCAGTGAAATATTATCCGTAGAACAATCAAATAATGTTGCCATTGCTTTTTGCGTCAACCAGATTGTTTCATCTTTTACAACTGTTTGAATCGCTACATCTTCTTCTGGTGTATTATAAATCAAAAAATTAAATTCTTTCATCTTAGCGACCCTCAATTTCAGCAATAATTGTATCAATTTCCCCACGAAGACGATCAATATTTGTGACGATTTTTTTGATATCATCATTCAAAATATTAATATCAATCACTTCACGCGTATCTTTCGCCTCAACATAGGTACTCACCGATAAGTTATAATTCTCTTTAACAATTTGCTCAAATTCAACCGTTTTTGCGATATGATCAATATTTTCTTTTGTATCAAAAATCCGGATAATTTCTTCAATTTGTGTATCAGTTAAAATATTATTGTTCGTTGCTTTTTGATAAAACTCTTCACCACTTGCATCGATAAATTGTGTGTTCGTATCAGCTTTATGTTTTGACAGCACCAAAATATCAACCGAAATAGATGTTCCAAAAAACAAGTTTGGTGCTAATGAAATAACTGTTTCAACATAGTTATTGTCAACTAAATACTTTCTGATTTTTTGTTCTGCACCACCACGGTAGAAAATTCCAGGGAAGCAAACGATAGCTGCTCGCCCTTTACTTGAAAGATAATTCAACGTATGCATGATGAAAGCAAAATCGGCTTTTGAATTCGGTGCGAGTACACCTGCAGGCGCAAATCGTTCATCATTAATCAATGTTGGATCTTCTTTTCCAATCCATTTAATTGAATATGGTGGATTCGATACAATGGCATCAAATGGCTTATCATCACCAAAATGGGGATCGATTAACGTATTTCCAAGTGCAATCTGAAACTTATCATAGTTGACATTATGTAAGAACATATTCATTCGAGCTAAGTTATATGTTGTATGGTTAATTTCTTGTCCATAGAAACCATCTTCAATAATGTGCTCATCAAACTGCTTCTTCGCTTGTAAAAGCAATGATCCCGAACCTGCTGCTGGATCATAAATTTTATTAATCGTTGTTTGATTATGGGTTGCTAGTTTCGCAATCAGTTTTGACACACTTTGCGGAGTGAAAAATTCACCACCCGATTTTCCAGCGTTGGCTGCATAATTTGAAATTAGAAACTCGTAAGCATCACCAAATAAATCAATTTGATTATCTTCAAAATTACCAAAGTTAATCCCCTCAACACCTTTAATAACGGCTGCTAAACGACTATTTTTGTCATAAACTGTATTTCCTAAACGATTACTTGTTGTATCAAAATCAGCAAATAAGCCTTTAATATCTTGCTCTGATGGATAACCATTTGCAGAATTCTCAATTGCTGAAAAAATTGCTGCTAAATCAGTATTTAAGCTTTCATTTGTGTTCGCTGTTTTAGCAATATTTGTAAATAATTGACTTGGATAAATAAAGTATCCTTTTGTTCGAATTGCATCTTCTTTAATCTCATCCGTAATAATTGAATCTGAAAGTTCAGCATAATTGATACTTTCATCGCCACCTTCAATGTAGGTTGAGAAATTCTCACTGATAAAACGATAAAACAGTGTTCCTAAAACATATTGTTTAAAGTCCCATCCATCGACTGATCCTCGAACATCATTGGCTATTTTCCAAATTTGTGACTGTAATTCTGCGCGTTGTGCTACACTTGACATTTATTGTTCCTCCGTTTGATTACTACTGTGTTTAATTTAAAAATTTTCTTTTATTCACTCAATTTATATTATACCTTTTTTAATCACGTAAGGGTATGCACCTTCGGCAAAATAATTCAAGCTAGTGATTTGAACTATTTCTATTTTGGAAAATGTTGATTTATGAATGATATTGAAAATTTC
>CAMFJD010000049.1 GCA_945956935.1 uncultured Bacillota bacterium
AATGGGTGAACAGAAGGGGAGCTTATGGCTCGTAGTAATTGGATTAGTATTATTTGGTGTTATGATTTTAGTTGCAAAACCAATGATGGAAAATATGATGAGCGCAATCAATGATAAAATGCAAAATACAATTGATAGCGTAGATACAGGTATTCCAAACTCACGATCAATTGACACAGCTTCATATAGTGAATATATTGATGGATTAATGGCTTAATCAGGGGGATAACAGTATGAATGATAAGTTATCAAAATTATGTTCATTTGCTGTTCAAAACGGTATTCAAATTGTAAGGATTGCACAACTTATTGAAAATCCCAATATGAATAATTCAGCTTTTGAGCCTAAATGGTATGTACATGTTGTACTCTTTGAAGGAGTTACAGTTAAACGTCTAGCTGTACATCTTAATCAACAAAATGAATTGTATTTAAAACCATCGCAAGATATGAGCCTATATCGCTATGGTGGAAATCCAATGGATTCAGTTCAATTACATGCAACGATAAAAGAAGAAATCATCAAATTAATTCAAAAGGAAGTAAATGTAGGTCAGCAGACAATGAACGAAACAACGCTTACGGATGCACCACAACTTCCGCCACGTCAGGAATACTAGTTAGGGGAGAAGCGTAGGGATGCGCTTCTTTTTCTAGTAAAAGAGTATGAAAAAAGAAGATATTCTTTTATCGTTTTTATTTAAAAAGCATGGTTTCTCATTAGCAGTTGTTGGAGTGAAATTATTTATCATTTCATTTATGTTAATTGTTCCAATAGTTGCATTATTTGCAATTACACCTAGTTTTGTGGGGGATAATGAATCTGCAAAATTGGAAGGAATTGATTCAGAATTTTATCAAAAAATTATCACAGTATATCAAGATGTAGCTTTAGAATATCTCAACGAAAAAGAAATTGTTGTGCCACTCAATTATGCGATAGCTTTAGATATGATAGTTTACAATAATGATTTTTCTAAAATCAGTAAATCTGAAATTCGTAAAAATATAGATATGTTGATTAAATCTGAAGAACAAACAGTGACATATGAAGAAACAGTCATAAAAGAACGTCCTATAACGACCACAACAACAGTTAATGCAACAAATGAAATTGTTGGGTATAACGAATCTTGTCCGACTGGTGCAGAGAAAGTATACTACTGGATTACTGATACATATAGATGTAGAAAAGACGTAAAACCAAGCAAACCTGATTGGTGGATTGGTAAATATGAATGGAGTGATCTTATCTATACTCCTATTTATGAATATAGATGTAGTGAAGGAGTTTTGATTGGATCAAAATGCGAAATTACAAAAACGGAAACAGAATACTATGAGGTTACCGAAACTAAAACAGAAACAATTACTGTATGGTTAAATAAAACAGCGGAAGAAAAAGAAGCAGCCATTAGAAATCGTCACCCAAACTTATTTGATCCAGAAAAAACAGATCCGGCACGATTAGCTGACACTAATATGGGGTATTTTTTAACGCTTACAAAAACAATTGGTGGACTTGTTTTTCATGATGAAAATTATGGTGAATCATCAGGAACATACGATTCATTAACAGCAAATGCTAAAAAAATCTGGGATTTTCTAATAGGAAAAGGTTGGACAAAAGAAGCAGTAGCTGGTGTTCTCGGTAATTTTCAATTGGAATCTTCTTTAAATCCAGAGGCTGAAAACCCATCATCAAAAGCGTATGGACTCGCTCAATGGCTTGGTGGTAGACGTGAAAAGCTTGAAGCCTATGCAAAGGAAAAAAATAAACCAGTGAATGATATTAATCTGCAATTAGAGTACCTTTATCACGAAATAACAACTGATCCGTATGAAAAAGAGCAGCTTGGTAACTATCATACAATTTCTAATGTTGATACAGCTACTGAAGAATGGTATAACCGCTTTGAACGTGGCGGAATGTCCCAAGAATATTTTACTAAGCGAAAAGAATATGCTAACTTCTGGTACAGTTATTTTACTGTGGAAGGTAAATTTATTGTTCCAATGGAAAAATCGGCAAACCCACGAGTAACAGTAGGTTGGGGATTATATGATCCTTTTGACGATGGAAATATTAAATTCCATCAGGCTGTTGACTGGGCTGGAAAAAGTGGAGCGAAAATTCTTGCTTCAGCCAATGGTCGAGTGACAAAAGTAGTGTCACACTGTAGTGTTGGTGATCGTTCATGTGGTAATGGATTTGGAAATCAAGTTATTATTACTCATACAGTAGATGGAAAACAATATCAGACTGTTTACAGTCATTTTCAAAGTGTATCGGTATCGGTTGGAGATAACGTTATTCAAGGTCAACCAATTGGTATTCAAGGAAATACAGGTGCAAGTAATGGTGCGCATGTGCATTTTGAGCTGCATAGCCCTGAATTTAATTATCGTCAAAGTACTCAAACACCGGCTGCAACTGCTATAGACCCATTAAGTATCATCAAAACACAGTAAATATGTCGCAAAAAATACACTTTTGTCACAAAAAGTTCAAAAAACACTTGAATTGAAGATTAGTGTATGCTAATCTTTAATTGTAAATGAAAGAAAAAAGGAGAATTACATCATGTTGAAACCAAAAAATATAGCCACTTTAACTTTAGCAGCAACACTTGCTGCTACACCTTTGATTCCAAGTATGTCTGTATTTGCATCAGAAACACCAATTACTATGAACGCAACGACAGTAAATACAGATGGTGAAATTAATTTCGCAGATTCTACACTTAAAGAAGCGATTCAAAAAGCATTAGAAGTCGATGTTGTGACAACTGAAAATATTAAAGAATTGACAGAACTTGTAACGACTGAAACAATCACATCACTATCTGGAATTGAATTTGCGACAAATTTGACAACATTACATTTAAGTGATTTTGATATTTATAACGTTCAACACTTAGACGTAACTGTCTTACGGCAATTAACAAATCTAGTGGATGTAAAAATTAACGATTATGGATTAACTGTATCTGATTTAGATGTATTCAAATCTTTGCCAAACCTTACAACATTAAACCTAGACTACAATAATATTTCGAGTTTAACATCACTCTACTCATTAGAAAATGTTCAAGTTCAAGCGTTAGGTCAAGAAGTCAGAAATGAGAATGCAATTATTGTTCAACAGGGTGAGGATTTACTAATTCCACTTTTTTCAGACCAAGAGTTTAACTATGACTGGGTAGAAGATGGAAGCGTTGAAATTATTGATGGAAATTTTGTATGGGATCATGAGTTGCTAGAAAAACACTATGAATATCCAAACCAAGAATATGTTGGAATGATGTTTAGTGGTAATTATAATTATGAAGCAGATGAGTTTGATAATTTTGGTATTAACGGACGATATGTTCAAAAAATTAAAATTACACCTCGTACTGAAGCAAATGTAGGGGATAACACTGTCGATTTAACTACTGGAGTGATTACAGCTCCAACAGGAGATGTAATTATG
Organism: uncultured Bacillota bacterium; assembly: GCA_945956935.1. Lineage (GTDB taxonomy): Bacteria > Bacillota_I > Bacilli_A > Culicoidibacterales > ZOR0006 > ZOR0006. The sequence goes on from CAMFJD010000049.1 coordinate 3,476, forward strand.
CAACTTCCAATTTTAAGTGAAGCAGATGCACTTGCATTTTCAAAAGGTGAGGTTATTACATTAAGCGAAGGAACACTTCAAAATACAGAAACAGGATTAATTGTTACAAATACTCAATATGAGTTTGTATTAACAGATACAACATTAACAATCAATCAGTTACAAGCAAGAACAGGAACAACGGTAGCAACAGTTGATTTATTAACTGGTATTGTTAGTGTGGATGGTGAAGAAATTGGTACTTTAGTTGATGTTGTTGTAACAGAAACAGGACTGTTAACAGGAACGTATACAGCAAATACACTAGATCCAGAGCCAACACCAGATCCAGAACCAACACCAGATCCGGAACCAACACCAGATCCGGAACCAACACCAAATCCGGAACCAACACCAAATCCGGAACCAACACCAAA
>CAMFJD010000050.1 GCA_945956935.1 uncultured Bacillota bacterium
CTGGCAAAGAGCTATGAATTTACTTGAGTAATATTGACTTCCCTAATCAGAATATAGAATCACGACTATCTTTAGTTTTGTTTTGAATCGTACTTGTCGTAATATATCTCATGGTCAATTTGCATCAGTATTAGATTGATAATTTTTCATTATTTTGATATAGCACTTTTTTTATATGCGTTTACTCTTTCGATAAAATTCGATCAAAAATGGCTAATTTGACACCGAGATATGATTCATAATGGGGTTCTGCTAGTAATTCTGCTTGTATCATTTCAATTTTTCGCAAAAAATGCTGTCTATCCTCAAATTGTTTACATTTTATAATTGTTGCCATACGAATCATTTTCCTAGTAATCACTAATTGCTCATCATTTAAGTTTAGAGTCGTTTCTAAGTCATTATCATAATCCGGCTTGCTGCTACTAATTGTCCCATCGGTACTATAAGCTAACGTTTGAATATGCTCCCGAAACCGTGGATTTATCTTTATCTCTTGCTTACCTTTACTCGTATCGCACGTTTGCTCGCTATAATCGTTACCTGAACAAACAGCAAATAAATTTTTGTATTTTAAAATTTCTTCTGGATATACTGACTGTGGCAAAAAATGTTCGACTTTCATTTTTTCATATGTAATTTTCTGCATACAATAGGCACATAAGTAATGTTGTTCTCTCAATAGACTTAATTTTAAATCTCTTTTTATGTCTGGCGGCAGCGTCTCAAAACTTTGATTTTTGTAAGTTTTGATAAAATGCACAAAAGAACTTGGTGCTGGACTTTTTTTAATCCAGAGCATCGTCACTAAATTCCTTTTCAAATTGATAATTAATCCGCGCCTCAACTAATTCTCTAGCATTTTGATCAATCATTGCTTCTAATTCATCAAGCCATTCTTTGGCAACATCAAACTGTTGACTTTCAATTGCGTGATTAAACTTCTCAAATCGTTCAATAACTTCTTTTGGTCTGACATCAGTCCCAAAAACAAAACGGGTAATATCATCGATATTTTTTCCATAGATTTGCTTTTCAAGCTGTTGAATTGCACCGTCCTTCAAAATTCGTAACTGGCTCGTTTTAATATTTGTCAAAATACTTGGTGCGTGAGTTGTCACAATCCATTGAATTTTCGGGAAGATGTGCTGCAAATCATTTAAAATACGTTTTTGCCACTGTGGATGAAGGTGCAAGTCAATTTCGTCAATAATGATAACACCCGATGTTTCTTCTAATACTTTTTCAAACAGAAAACCATTTAAGCTCGCCATCCGATAGGCAATATCTGCGACCATCATGAGCGTTGTTTTGACTCCGTCACTCATTTGCTGAAGTGGTAGTTGCTGGACGTTTCCTTGGCGATGGATCTCAATCATTAATTGAGATTGTTTGACATCAAAATAAACATTGACGGCTTCAATTTGCGAATCTGACAACTCATACATTTTGGCAACGGCACGTAAAACAACTTGTAGTTCCGGTATTGGCGTCCCTTTTTGTAATTGCATATACGTTAACTTTTCAAACCAATTATTCATATAAGTCATATCAATACTACTTTGTAACGCATTCGCATAATAATTAAATCGTCCACTTACTTGAAGTGTTTTTTTCATTGCTGATTTCAAATGCAATCTCCCCGTACCGTAATAGGCAACGAGGGGCATTTTTTCGTTTTTTTGATTCACCTTATCGGTTACAATTTTTTTGAGTGTTGCTAAATCTTTTACCGTTGGCCGAGTTTTTTCACCATTTAACTGACTCTTCCAAATAACCGGTTGTTCGAATACCGTTCCTTCTGCTTGAATTATTAAAGGGAAATTGCTTTCGGCATTAATTTGACTACCATTTTCACTAAAACTTTTACGGACATCACTTTGTTTCATTAATGTTGGTGTTTTAATCGGAAATTGACTTAAATAATTATTGAGCGTAATCGCAATCGCATCGAGTAAAGTTGTCTTTCCAGCACTATTAATACCAATAATAACGGTTACTTGTTCATCTAAAAGTATCTCTTCCTGTGTAAAACAACGATAATTTTGAACAGTCACTTTTGATAGTTTCATCGTTTTCACTCCTTGTAGCTTTTCTGGCTGCTTTTCATATCAAAATTATACCATTGCAATCATCATTTTAATAGTATCGTCGCTTAAAAACATTCAATATATATGGGTATTTATTGATGATGGTTTACGTGCAAATGATGGGCCTACTTTCCACCAACAGGTTCATCGATGGATGCAACTGATTCATGAGTGGATTCATATGAGGAGTGTGATATTCGATAATAAAATGAAAAATGCCACTGCTTCTGAAAGCGATAGTGGCATTTTTGAATGTGTTGGAATCTATTTGTCATATTATTTTCAAACTGTTGAATTGCGAAACAAAAACATGAAGGATTTGAAAGGAAATACTGACAATGCCCTACGTCAATGATATCAAAAACAGGTAAGAAAATGAACGAATTTCTTTTGAAGAAATTTCAGAATAAACTAAACTTAATCAACGAACAGCAAGAAATAATTTCTATCTGAACTAGGAAAAGAAAAAAGTGAAAAAACAAGCATGACTATACGTATTTTGTAACTTTTCTATGCCTCATAAATAGATATCTATTCGTTAGTTCATTTATTGAATTATACAAATAAATATTATAATTATTCATATACATTCAACGAATTCCTTTCGTTTTTTATCCACTCATGATACGATTGATATATTCAACAAAAGAGAACTTTATGACAAAAAAATATTCAAACGTATTATGCTATGTTTATGTAGTGCTTTAATTACATTTGCTCAAATTCCAGTTTTAGCTTCAACTTCAGCAATTACAAGTATCATAAAATTAGGGGAACAAACTATTACACTCAATGAAATTACATATACAGAAGATGAGTTTTTAAAATTACTAGAAACTGCTATTGAGCTTCCACAACCAATACTAGCATTACCTCTGTATGCTGGTATTTATTTCATACTTGGTGTTGGCAAAATAGCATTGCTCGCTACAGGAGCAATTGTAATTGGTGGGGCTACAATCAGTGCTAGCCATTGGGCTGCTAATGCTGTTGCAAATTTCTTCGCAAATGAAGACAATATGATAGTGATATTATAAGCAATAGAAAAAAAGGAAGTATTCGCAGAGAATTTCCTACAGAATATTTAGGAAAAACATATGGAGAGATAGAAAAAGAGGCTAATCGTGGAAATGCTCGAGCAAAAAAAGCAAAAAAATTGCTAAAGGATGGTCGATTTAAAAAATGAACAACAGACTATATTCATTAAAAGCTGTAACTCAATCTCACTTCACAGGTGATAATTCTACACCAATATCATCATTTACAGAATATACGCTTATTGGAACATTCTATAATTTAATTAATGAAGATTGTTCAATTACTGAAGAAC
>CAMFJD010000051.1 GCA_945956935.1 uncultured Bacillota bacterium
AGCTATTTTACAATCTTGACAACCTCATCGCCATTCATCAGCGTAAGTTAGAAGCGTTACAAGAACAGAAAAAAGGTTTGCTACAACAAATGTTTGTTTAAGTAAATATCCTAGTAACTTATCATTGATTGTCAAACCAACTAAAAACATGCTATAATAGCTAAGCAGTCGGTTACGATGGTGGCTAAACTCGATCTTTAAGGGGAGTGATGCCGATGAATAGTGATAACGTGTTTCGTACTTCGAATCTCGCCAAAACACAAACTTCAATGAATCTTTTGAAAATTCATTTAGAGTTTTGCTTATTTGGCAAATCGATTCGATGCTTTCATAAATGTGAAAGCAACGTCCTCAAGCACTCATCTTATTTTTGTGAATTATGACAAAAGGCGACTCCTTCTTTATGAAAGGAGCCGCCTGATGCAAGATGTAATTTTACTGATTAGTACAATTGCAGACTTGATTACCGAAATAGCAGTGATGTTAACAGCTATTTCGGTAATCATTGAACTTGTAAAACATAAAAAACAAAAATAGCCATCCATACCCGCAAAGTTTGTGATGACTATTTTTGTTTATCCAACTTAGCCACCATATCGATGGGCTGTATTAGAACGGAGTGTTGCAATCACTTCGTTCTTTTCTATTTGAGTATACCATGATTACAAATGACTCGCAAGTGAAAAGTAGATATGAGAAAATGTAAAAATCTATCAAGTTACTTCTAAATTTCCGAATGATTGGAGGGTTTAAAGGTGATCAAAACAAGAACGATACCGAAACAGCGTTTTCCTGAATTTTCTGAAGTTTGGGAACATAAACAGTTGGCAGAAATTACAACGATGATGACTGGTGGAACGCCATCAAAAGTCAAAAGTGGCTATTGGAATGGGACGATTCCTTGGTTAACTGCATCGAGTATGCGTGGCAAGTATTATACAGAGGCGATGATTAATGTTACTGAGGCAGCGATTAATCATGGGACGAAATTAGCAACTGAAAATAGCTTATTAGTACTCGTTCGTGGAGGCATGCTGTTCAAGAAAATTCCGTTAGGAATCGTCAAAAGACCCGTGGCTTTCAATCAAGATATGAAATGTCTCATACCCAAAATTGAGATGAATCCTGAATATTTATTTTATTATTTATTGGCCAAAGAAGGATATCTCTTGAATCAAGTGACAACAACAGGAATTGGTGTTGCGAAATTAGATACCGCTGATTTAAAAAAAATGGGAGTGATGATACCAAATCGGGAAGAACAACAAAAAATTGTCGACTTTTTTATCAGTGTTGATCAGCGAATTGAGGCACAACAACGTAAGCTAGCCGTATTGCAGAAGTACAAGCAAGGGTTACTCCAACAGTTGTTGCCAAAAGTTGGTGAAAATGTTCCGAAAATACGGTTTTTTGAATTTACTGATCTGTGGCAAGCCGTCAAGTTAGGCGATATTTTGATTAAAAGCACTGAAAAAAATCAAGATTTAGCATATACAAGTGAGGCAATTATCTCAATAGCGAAGATGAAGCAAGCATTAACAAGCGGAAAATCAACTGACAAGTATTTGAAAACATATCTCAAAATAAATGTGGGTGATGTTGCTTTTGAAGGGCATTCCATTCAGGAATTTCCCTATGGTTGATTTGTTTTCAACGACTTTAGAGCTGGGATTGTCTCACATATTTATCAGGTTTATCGTTTTATCACGCCTCAAGATAGTGAGTTCATGAAATTATATCTGAATACTGATTCGATTATGCGTCCAATTTTAAAAAACGCGACCTCTAAAGGGGAGATGGTCCAGTTATTAGATGAACAAGCCTTGCTGAAACAAAGGTTGTTGATTCCGAGTTTAAGCGAACAAGTTCGCATCGGTGCTTTTTTCAAAGAATATGATCACGTAATTGCGTTGCATCAACGGAAATTAGAACTACTGAACATGTAGAAAAAAGGCCTGTTGCAGCAATTATTTGTCTAATTTTCGAGGTTAATACAAAAAACTACTCAATCTGTATGAAGGGAGTAGTTTTAAAGTATAGTTGTATAATCACCATTAATCAGCGTAAGTGAATGAAAGCTAGCATATTTAATATGAAGTAAGGAAGTAAAGGTTAATTACTTCCTTTTTTTATTAACTTAATCCTGAAAGTGAACGCATCACGATGTCGATATCGGCATTCTCTAGTTCCTGGATAATGTGCAAATAAATTTTTTGCGTTGTTGTCATACTTGCGTGTCCGAGCCGTCGAGCCACACTTGCAATGGAAACACCAGCGAAGAGTAAGAGTGATGCGTGGGTATGCCGCAAGCCATGAATGGAAATAATTGGCACGTTCGCTTGTTTGCAATGACGAGCCAAAATATCATTCACCGTTGAATTGTAGATTTTCTGATTCTCTCGCACGAAGATTGGTTTGTTCGGATGCAGATCTTTTGTGAGCTGCGAAAATTGAATAATCGTTTGCCAGTCTAATTGAATCTTACGAATTGACGATTGATTTTTTGTTGGTGAAAAGCCATTATTATCCTTATAATTCCAGGTTTTATTGACAGTTAGGATTTGATGTCCGAAGTCAAAATCACTAGGGGTCAATGCTAATGCTTCTGAAAAACGTAATCCAGTTTTAGCAATCAATAAAATGAGCCAATCCCAGCTTACTTCATCTTGAAGATTTAACGTTGTTAGTAAAGTGTGAAGCTCAAATTGGTTCAAATACTTTGGTTTCTTAATTCGTGGAGTCTTACCTTTAATGATTGCTTTACGAGTTGGATCACGATCAATCAATCCTTCGTCAACTGCATCGGCAATCGCTCCTTTTAACTGATGATGAAAATCCATCGTGGTTTGACGTTCATGGTCTAGTGCATAGGTATTCAACAATTGTTGGTATGTAATGCGATCAAGATCACAAATCATCAAATCTGGCACCAATCGCTCAAGCCAAGCGTGAGTCATTCTGTATTTTGCCATTGTCACCGGACGAATTGCCCCTTCTTTGTAAACAATAATCCATTTCTTATAATAACTATGAAATAAATCAGTCTTTTTAGTATCGTTTAACATGATATTTCCTCCAAATCATAGAATTCACTTACGCTGATGAATGGCGATGAGGTTGTCAAGATTGTAAAATAGCTCTCCTAT
>CAMFJD010000052.1 GCA_945956935.1 uncultured Bacillota bacterium
CAATCAAATAAATGGTATTGGAAAATAGTGCAATTTGTTATTCCAATTTAGGAAAAATAATCAATAAATTTTATTGCTGTCATTCTGAATGAAAAATTAACAGCACACTCACGACTGACTAATGAAAACACTAATACTGACATGGTATAATCAGCAGGTTTGGAAAGGATGGATAACATGATAAATAGTATTATTATGCTGGTGTGCATTATACTTATTTTAGTTGTAGCATACGTACTTTCGACAAATCGTAAAGCGATTGTGGTACGTACAATTGGAATAGGATTATTATTGCAAGTAGTAGTAACAGTCTTTGTATTGAAAACGACAATAGGGGCAAAAATTTTGCAGGTTATAGCTCTCGCGGTTAATAAAGTGGCTGAGTATGGACTTGAAGGTGTCAGCTTTGTTTTTGGTGATTTGTCCTCAACAATGTTTGTTTTCGCTATTAATGTACTTTCATTAATTATTTTTATGAGTGCATTAATTTCAGTACTCTATTATTTAGGAGTTGTACCGTTTATGGTTAAACATATTGGTGGTGCGATTTCTAAACTACTTGGAACATCAAAGCCAGAAACGTTCAATGCGGTTGCAAGTACGGTATTAGGTCAAACAGAGAGTCCACTATTGATTAAACCATATTTAGAAAAAATGACACAGTCAGAATTATTTGCTGTGCTTGTTTCTGGAATGGGGTCAGCAAGTGCATCAATTCTCGTTGGGTATGCAATGTTAGGAATTCCGATGGAGTATTTATTGATTGCTTTATTTACAGTACCATTTTCAACGCTTATTATTGCTAAGATTATGATGCCGGCATCAAAAGAAGATCTTGAAAAAGAAGAGTCAGTTGAAATTGTAAAATCTGATGCGAAAAATATTTTTGATGCGATTGGTCAAGGAACGACAAATGGACTACAACTCGCATTGAATGTTGGTGCATCTTTAATCGCCTTCATTGGTTTAATTGCCATAGTGAATGGAATACTTGGAATATTTGGTCAAGATTTGAGTTCAGTTATTGGTTTTATTTTTACACCTCTTGGATGGTTATTTAATATTCCAAGTGAGGAAGTTACAATATTTGCCTCGCTAATTGGTACGAAATTAAGTATTAATGAATTTGTTGCTTTTAATCAAATGAGTACACACTTAGCAGAACTATCGCCAAGAACAATTGCGATTTTAGCAACAACATTATGTAATTTTGCAAATTTGTCAAGTATTGGAATTATGCTTGGAGGCTTTACAGCGTTAGCTCCAACTCGTCGTGAAGATGTGGCGAGATTAGGAGTAAAAGCATTGACAGCAGCTACATTGAGTACTTTGCTGACAGGTGCGATTGTTGGATTATTTTTTTAGTAGATAAACTGGACTACAGAAAAACCTGTAGTCTTTTTTTTGACTTCAGTTTAATATGAAGATAGTGAGGAGGGAGTATATGTATTATGTGTATTTAGTTAAATGTAAAGATAATACGCTATATTGTGGGTATACCAATGAGTTGTCAAGGCGTATACATGAGCATAACTATAGTAAAAAAGGAGCGAAATATACAAAAACAAGACGACCGGTTAAGCTTGTATATGCGAAAGCTTTTTTGACCAAAAGTGAAGCTTGTAAGTTTGAGCACCAAGTAAAGCAACTAGCAAGAAGCCAAAAAGAAGAATTGATTAAACAGATCATGAGAAATACGCCTCAAGAATACTAGGTGTAAAAAAAATTTGATACATATGTGCGAACTATCGTATAATTAAATGGTAAGTAAATTTTTAACAAAAAAGTGAGGGACTGAATTATGGCAGTTTTAGTAACAGGTGGTATGGGTTATATTGGGAGCCATACAACGATTTCATTAATTGAAGCAGGACAAGAAGTAATTATTGTCGATGATTTAAGTAATAGTAGTGTGGTTGTATTAAATCGTATTGAAGCAATTACTGGTGTAAGACCAAAATTTTATGAATTAAATGTAATGGATGAATCAGCATTAACACAGGTTTTTTCAGAAAACGAAATAGAATCAGTTATTCATTTTGCGGCATATAAAGCAGTTGGTGAATCAGTTGAAAAACCACTTGAATATTATACAAATAATATTGTGAATACATTGACATTATTACGTGTTATGAAAGCACATGGTGTTCATAAATTTGTTTTCAGTTCATCTGCAACAGTTTATGGAGATCCGCATAAGTGTCCAATAACAGAAGACTTCCCATTATCAACAACAAATCCATATGGAAGTACAAAATTAATGATTGAAGATATGCTACGTGATATTGCAAAAGCAGACGCAACGTTTAATGTTGCAATTTTACGTTATTTCAACCCAGTTGGAGCTCATAAAAGCGGTACAATTGGAGAAGAACCAAATGGAATTCCAAATAATTTAATGCCATATATCACAAAAGTTGCTGTTGGCAAATTATCAAGACTAAATGTTTTTGGAGATGATTATCCAACTCATGATGGAACAGGAGTTCGTGATTATATCCACGTTGTTGATCTTGCTGATGGACATGTAAAAGCGTTACAAAAATTAGATGAATTACCTGGTCTAGTAACATATAATTTAGGAACAGGTAATGGATTAAGTGTACTTGATTTAGTTAAAGCGTTCAGCGAAGCAAGTGGACAAGAAATCCCATACCAAATTGTTGCAAGACGTGCAGGTGATATTGCTATGTGTTATGCGGATGCGTCATTGGCAAATAAAGAATTGGGATGGACTGCAAAATATGGAGTCAAAGAAATGTGTGAAGATTCATGGCGGTGGCAAAGTAACAACCCAAATGGATATGAAATATAACAGTTGATAAAGAGAGCTTTCGAGCTCTTTTTCTGTTTATGGAGAAAAAAAGAAATTTTTTCAAA